>NZ_JAMXRX010000006.1:0-252060 GCF_024124605.1 Halomonas sp. CnH100-B
TTCAAAAACCCCGCCTACGCCCAACTGCATGAACACCTGGGCCGCGAGGTAGAAAGCCACGGCCAGCGCGACGATTACGAACACTACGACTACCCCGGCCGCTACAAGCAGGACGCCTCCGGCAAGCCCTTTACCCGCATCCGCCTGGAACAGCTCCGCCGGGAAGCCATCACGGCCAGCGCTGAAAGCGACCTGCCTGAACTCGCCCCCGGCGTCCGCTTCACCCTCACCGACCACGACACCGACAGCCTTAACCGCGACTGGCAGGCCATTGAAGTGAGCCACGTCGGCGAGCAACCTCAGGCCCTGGAAGAGGATGGGATGCTGATCGGTAAAGAGGCTCAGGGTGACGCAAGTGGAATGACCCGCTATCACAACCACGTCACGCTGATCCCTGGCGATACCCCCTGGCGCGCCACGCCCAATCCCAAGCCCCGCGTCGATGGGCCGCAAGTCGCCTTTGTGGTGGGCCCGGAAGGCGAAGAGATCCACTGCGACGAGCACGGCCGGGTCAAAGTCCAGTTCCCCTGGGACCGCTACGCTGAACCCAACGATACGGCCAGTTGCTGGGTGAGGGTCGCCCAAGGGTGGGCAGGCGGCGGCTACGGCAGTATCGCCATTCCCCGCATTGGCCACGAGGTGATCGTCTCGTTTTTAGAAGGCGACCCGGACCAACCGCTGGTCACCGGTCGCACCTACCACGCGGTGAACACCGCCCCGTACCCGCTGCCAGAGCACAAGACCCGCACGGTGCTGCGTACCCAAAGCCACAAAGCCGAAGGCTTCAACGAACTGCGCTTTGAAGACGAAGCGGGTGAAGAGCAAATCTGGCTCCACGCCCAGAAAGACCTCGAACTATTAACGCTGAACGACCGCACCGAAGAGATTCGCAACGACAGCCACCTCAAGGTGCATAACGACCGTATCAGCGAGATCGACAACGACGATCACCACACGGTGCACAATAACCGCCACATCCAAATTGATGGCGACGATCATTTACTCATTGATGGCACCCGCCACGAGAAGGTGGGCCAGTCGCAGCTGATGGAAGCTGGACGGGAAATTCACCAAGTGTCGGGTGGAAAAACGGTCATTGATGCGGGAGCCGAGATCACGCTCAAAGCGGGTGGCAGTTTCGTTAAGCTTGACCCAAGTGGCATTACCATTGTTGGCGCACAGGTGAAAATCAATTCCGGTGGCAGCCCTGGAGTAGGCAGTGGTCAGGCCGCCACCACAGCGCTACTACCGGGTGAAAAGAGCGGTCTAGGCGATACGTTGCTGGACATGGCCACTTCTTCGCTCTTTGCGTCACTCGGCGAACAGCTGCTGGATATGGCTGACACCTCCCTGCTTGATGGTCTGGCAGATTTTTGCAGTGCTTGCCAGCCTACCGTCGGTAACCCGGTCAACCCTGTACTAGGTGCCAAGCTATTACCGGCAGAAACGGATTTTGCCCTGCCTGCGCCTAAACCCTTCGTGTTCACACGTGGTTATCTCTCCCGTAACGCCCAGGTTGGTGTATTGGGCCAGGGGTGGTCCGTACCGGGCGCTTCACTAACGCTCAGCGTCAACGACCAGTACTGTGCTTTGAAGGATGCCCAAGGGCGTACCATTAGGTTTGGAGCTCTGGCCCCAGGCCAGGAACGCTTCTCACCCACCGAACAGCTATGGCTTCGACGTGGCGGCATAGCGGACGAAGACACATCCCACGTGTGGCAGACGCTGGACGACGCCATACGTTTCGATGACAACATCATCACGCTCTACGACGGTACCAACTATCTACTGTTTACCCCAGACGACAAAGGCACTTGGCAGTTTACGCAAGAGCAGGACCGCAACGGCTATGCGACCATCTACCACTGGGAAGGTGACCTGCTGGTTCGCGTCGAGGACAGTGCAGGCCGCCATTACCAGTGGGAGTACGAGCAGGTCACGGCGGCAACGGTGGAAGACAGCGGTTTACGCTTGGTAGGCATACGGCTGGCTCGGGATGCCGAAGGCCAACGCAGCGACCAACCGTTGGTGCAGTATGCCTATACCTCGGAAGGCGACCTGCAAGCCGTTCACCAGCAGGATGGGCATGTTGCCCGTGAGTTCGAGTGGCAGGCACACATCCTGATTGCCCACCGCGTGCCTGGTAGCCAGGAGACACGCTACACCTGGGATCATCACGCGCCCACGGGGCGCGTCATTGAGCAGCAGGAAACGGGCAGCTTGACGCGTATCTACCACTATCAAGAAGACCACACGAAGGTCACCGACAGCCTGGGCAGGGAGGAGCGCTACTACTTTACGGGCACCGGGCCTGGCTTGCGTTGGGTTGGCCACGTACGGGCCGACGGCTCGCGTATCGAGTTCCGCTATGACCGTGCTGGCCGTAAGATCGCCACCATCGACCCGTTGGGCCGCGAGACGCTGATTGAGCGTGACGACCACGGCCAAGTGATCGGCCAAACCTTGCCAGACGGCACCCACTGGGCCATCGAACGGGATGCCCTGGGCCTTCCGGTGCGCATTGCAGGGCCTGACGACCAACACTGGCAGATCAAACGCGATGCCCGCGGTAACCCCCTGACCATCACAGGGCCAGAAGGCACTACCGCCTTCGCCTATGAGAATACCGACCTGCCCGACCGCCCCACCACTCTCACCGATGCCGTGGGTGCCACCCATCATCAGGAGTGGAATGCTCTCGGGCAGGTCACCGCTCAAGTGGATTGTGCTCAACAACGCACCGAGTACACCTACGACCACCACGGACACCTGGCCAGCGTCACCAATGCCCTGGGCGAGACCACTCACACCCAGCACGACGACATGGGCCGCCGCCTTGCTACGCAGCTGCCGGACGGCACCCATTGGCACCACCATCACGACCCGCTGGGGCGGCTGGTAGAGGTCGAGGGCCCGCTGGGCTACCGTCAGCAGTTCTACTTCGATGACCACGGCCGCCCGGTGCAGCGCATCGAGACCGATGGCAGCCAACAGTTCACCGCTTACGATGACGTGGGCCGCTTGAGCGAACTCACCCTGGGCAATGGCGCGGTCTACCGTTTTGCCTATGACGCGATGGACCGCCTAGCCAGCGAGACCGGCCCCGATGGCCGTGAACAGCACTACCGTTACGATGAAGCGGGCCAGCTCATCGAGCGGGTGGAAGCCCATCGTAACGGCCCGGACGGCCAGCCGCTGGTGACCCGTTACGACTACGATGCCTTAGGCCGCCTCACCGCCCGGCACCTGCCCGCCACCGAACACGCCCCGGCCAGCACGGAACAGTATCAGTGGGGCCAGAACGGTCAGCTCCTCAGCGTCACCAGCGAGCATGGCGAGGTGAGCTTCCACTACGACCACGCGCAGCGCCTTATCGGGGAGCAGCAACAGCACCGCGCCCATGCCGACGGTGAGGGTTGGGCATGGCAACACCAGCACCAACTGACCGCCAACGGCGCGCCTCAGGTTAGCCAGTTTGGCGACCTTCCCGCGTTTAACTGGCACACCTACGGCAGTGGCCACCTGCACGGCCTCAGCGCCCCCGGGCTAGGGCTGGAGATCGCCTTGGAGCCCGATGCCCTGCACCGTGAGACACAGCGTCGTCTGCACCTGGGAAGCGCTACCTCCAGCGCGCCGCTGGTGTTGGAACGGGGCTACTCGGCCCTGGGGCAACTAGACCACCTCTCCCTGAGCGGGGCTGGCAGTGCGAGCGTTTCGCAGCAGTACCAGTACGATGCCTTAGGGCGCATGAACTTCCGCACGCAACAGCAAGGCCGTGCCACCGACATCGTCGCCTACACCTACGACGCGGCTGGCCGCCTGATCGGCAGCCAGCACGGCGAACAAGCCCACCGCTACTCGGTGGATGCCGCCGGTAACCGGTTGGCGTCTCAAGCGCAGCAGGCGCTGCCTGACAACCGCCTCACCCAGCTTGACGATGCTCGCTACCGCTACGACGGCGCTGGCAACCTGATCGAATGCCAGCAGCCCGACGGCGAGCGCTTGACGATGGGCTATGACGGCGCCAACCGACTGGTGCATCTCACCCACGCCAGCGCGTCGGGTGATACCCGCGACGCCACCTACCGCTACGACGGTCTGGGCCGACGCATCAGCAAGACCGTGCGCCACCCCGACGGCACCACCGCCACCACCCACTACGGCTGGGACGGCGACCGCATCGTCCGGGAAGAGACCGAAAACCAGCGCATGACCGTGGTGTATGAGCCGGGCAGTTTTGTGCCTATGTTGCGTATTGATGATACCCAGCAAGGCCAAATCCTCAGCGCCTATGTCACCGATGCCTTGGGCACCCCCATGCAGTTGGTCAACGCCGACGGCAACACCGCCTGGCAAGCCCAGCCCGACGACTGGGCCGCCACCCAACACGAGCGCGGCAACACCACCCAACCCATCCGGTTCCAGGGCCAGTGGCACGACGAAGAGAGCGGCCTCTACTACAACCGCCACCGCTACTACGACCCGCAGCAAGGTAGGTATATTAGTCAGGATCCAATTGGATTGAGAGGCGGTATGAATCATTATAATTACGCAGGGAATGACCCTATTAATTTCATTGATCCCAAAGGATTAAAAACAGAGGTTATAATATTTGAAGGAGTGGGTTGGGGTAGTTCATCATTTGGCCATGTTGCTACCAATATTGACGATACCATCTATTCATGGGGGCCAAACGGCATGTCTATTATGCCTTACCAAGACTATATGGAACGTAACACATTCAGAAACGCTAAAGGATATACACTCAACCTATCCCCTGGAGAGCAAGCTCAGCTTGAACAAAAACTAATGTGGCAGAAAGGAAGAGGAAGCTATGGCGCCCTAGGATTCAACTGCACTGATCCTCTTGAGAGAGGGTTGGAAGACCTAGGCTATGATTTAGGAATAAACATAACGCCCGGTTCGTTGCATGACTCTATCTCAGCAAGTGGCTTAATAACCAATGAGATATCTTATGGCAGAGATCCTAATCTGCCAGCCCCAGGTACTTACCAAAGCGCACCATGGGCGGGATGGTAATATGAAATGGATTATCTGTGGATTATGTTTTTTCTTTGGCTTGTATATTTTAGTAAATTTAGGATTGGGAGTTATGAAAGGATATTCATGGAATGATATGGACTGGAATGAGAATGGAACAGTAGGGCTACATGAGATTATGCGAGCGAAGGATATAGGATTGAGGAAATCAGAACGTGGTTGTAAAGAATACTTCTCTTACAAAGATGGACAACCAATTAGAACTGTTTGTCTTTCAGAAAAATAACGCCATTACTGACAAATAATCTACCCAGCAATTTGCCCTCTATATCCATCAACACCGTGCTACAGAGATCATCGCCGATGCCAGGCTTATTATTCGCAGTGCTCATCGCTACTCGATGCATGTGGTGATACCTGCGAAGAAAGAGCGCTCCGCTGCTTGCTCCAAAGCAATAAATCTCCCTAAGCTGACTATGCTAAAGGGGTGGCTGCCATCAGCAGCCCTAAAACAATCACAATAATCCCTCAAAAAAGGAAAGCGCATGCGACGCAAGCAACCATTCGCGCTAGTGACGGTCGCCTCGTTCACCAGCCTTGGCCTGCTGTTGGCCACGCCCTTATGGGCTTGGGATGGCGTGGTCGAGAAGCAGACGTTCGAGATGGAGAGCTTCACCACTCAGGGCGGCGAGACGATTCCCAACGTGACGGTGGGCTGGGAAGCCTACGGCGAGCTTAACGAAGCCCGCGACAACGCGATTCTGATTACCCACTTCTTCTCCGGCACCAGCCATGCGGCAGGCCGCTACAGCGCCGATGGCGAGCGCACCGGCTACTGGAATGCCATCATCGGCCCCGGCAAACCGCTGGATACCGATGAGTACTACATCATTTCCTCCGATACGCTGGTCAACCTGGGGGCGAATGACCCTAACGTCACTACTACCGGCCCCGCTACCATCAACCCTGATACCAGTGAGCCCTGGGGCATGGATTTCCCCGTCGTGACCATTCGTGACTTTGTCGAGGTGCAGCGCGCCCTGCTGGAAAGCCAGGGCATTGAATCGCTGCATGCGGTGATGGGTGCTTCCATGGGTGCCCTGCAGGCCATTGAGTGGGCCAGTGCCTACCCTGAGCGCGTTGAGCGGTTGATCCCTGTGATTGGTGGCGGCGTGGCCGACCCATGGCTGCTGGCCACGCTAAGCGCCTGGGCCGCGCCGATTCGCCTGGATGCCAACTGGAACGAAGGCGACTACTACGACGGCGAGCCGCCCACCGAGGGGCTAAAAGAGGCGCTGAAGCTGGTCACGCTCAATGCCAATCACTGGCAGTGGGCCAACGAAGCGTTCAACCGTGATTGGGCGGATGACGCTCGCGACCCCGCTCAGGATCTCAACGCCCGCTACGCCATCGAGCAAACCCTAGATGATATCGCCGGCGCACGGGCGAAGCTCTCCGATGCCAACCACCTGCTCTACCTAGTGCGCGCCAACCAAACCTTTATGGCAGGCCACGGCGACTCCTTAGAAGCAGGCCTAGCCGCCATCGAAGCGCCCACGCTGATGCTGTATAGCGAGAACGATCTGGTCTTCGCCCCCGAAGGCGTGCGCCGCACCGCCGAGCTGATTGAAGCAGACGGCACCGAGGTAACCTTGGAAACGCTGGAAGGCAACCGGGGCCACCTGGATGGCGTCGTTTCCATTGAGCAAGCCAGCGAAACGTTGCGGGAGTTTTTGCAGTAAGGGAGAAAGCGCTGGCTGCTTTGGGAGCCAGCGCTGAGAAATTGCATTACAGACTAATCTGATTAACCTCGCTCCAAAGCCCGCTGAACCGTCTGCTCCGCGTGGATCTCAGTGGTATCGAACAGCGGCACGCTCGTATCGGCTTGCTGAATCAGCAGGCCGATCTCGGTACAGCCTAAAATCACGCCCTGCGCGCCGCGCACAGCCAGCGAAGCGACGATCTCTAAATAGTCAGCTTTGGCATCTGCTTTTACCACGCCCAGGCACAGTTCCTGGTAAACACCGAGTGCACGCGCTCGCGCTGTGGCTCGGTGGGTACCACCACCTCGATGCCTTGACGCTGCAGGCGCTCGATATAAAACGCCTGCTCCATGGTGAACCGCGTGCCGAGCAGCCCCACGCAGGTAATGCCCTGCTGTTGTAGCACCTGGGCCGTGGCGTCGGCGATATGCAGCAGCGGAATGGAGACCGCCGCTTCCAGCGGCTCGGCCACCTTGTGCATGGTGTTGGTACACAGCACCAGAAAATCGGCCCCTGCCGCCTCGACCGCTTTGCCCGCTGCTGCCAGTATCTCAGCGGTGGCCTGCCAGTTGCCTTGATGCTGTAGCGCCTCTATCTCGGCAAAATCGACGCTGTACAGCACCACCTTAGCCGAATGCAGCCCGCCCAGCGCCGTGCGCACATGCTGGTTGATGAGGCGATAGTAGGTCTGCGTGGATTCCCAGCTCATACCGCCGATTAAGCCGATGGTTTTCATAGAGTCGCGTTCACAAGTTGGTGCTTGGAAAAGGATATGCTGAGAGTGCTACCCCGCCTTCAGGCAGGGCTTCTCACACATTAGCTGTTAGCGTTCTCTTCGGCCACCTGACGCAGCGCATCAACCAACACGTCGGCGGGCTGGGCACCCGAGATCAGGTAGCGGCCATCGAGGATAAAGCCCGGCACCGCGCTCACCCCTGCGTCCATAAAGCGCTGTTCTGCCTCACGTACTTCATCCGTGTATTGGTCAGAACGGGCAATGGCTTCGGCGGTGTCGCCGTCAAGCCCAACCTCAATGGCCTTTTCACGCAGCACCGCTGGGTCGGCGGGGTTTTTCGCTTCACCGAAATAGGCCTCGAACAGCGCTAACTGAAGTGCCGTTTCTTGGTGCTGTGTTCCTGCCCACGCCAGCACGCGGTGGGCGGCGAAGGTATTGTTCGCCCGGCGCTCCAGGGCACCCCGGAAATTCAGGCCAAGCTCTTCGGCGGCGGCCATGATCTCGCGCTGAGACTGCTCCATGGTAGCCACGTCTTTGCCGTACTTGCGGCACAAGTGCTCCAGAATCGGCTCGCCTTCTGGCGGCATATCGCGGTTCAGCTCAAAAGGCTGCCAGACCAGCTCAACGTCGATCTCGCCCTTGAGTGTCTCTAGAGCTTGCTCCAAGCGCCGGTAGCCAATGGCGCACCACGGGCAGGCCACGTCGGATACCAGGTCGATTCTTACCTTTTGCATTTATATATCCCTTCGACATATCTCAAAATTCGATCAAACTAAAGAAAGCATAGTACGTGTATATTGTGAGTAACGGCAGTACAGATATGGGGACCTCCATGGAAAAGGCAACGGTATTTAAAAGCAACCGCAGTCAAACGGTGCGCATGCCGAAATCCCTTGCGCTGCCTGAAAACGTTAAACGCGTTGAAGTTATTGCCTTGGGTCGCGCGCGCTTGATCGCCCCCGTAGGTGAAGCGTGGGACAGCTGGTTTCATGGCGAAAGTGTCAGTGCAGGCTTTATGAGTGAACGCGAGCAGCCAAACGAACAGGAACGTGAGGCATTTTGATGCTTAAGTACATGCTTATAATAAATATTTGCATGTTTACCATTAAAGGTGATCAGAGCTTAGAGTAGGAATTGGATTTAGACGGCCATTCACCCCCAGCAGGTATCACTACTCATGATCAAAACCGCGTTAGCTCTAAGCACCCTATTACTTATCAGCGGGTGTGCTCAAAACAGCAATACCGCCACATCAGGCGCACCGGACTCAGGTACATCAACCGAGCAAAACCAGCCCCACCACCAGATGACCGACCAATGGGTCGGCCGATGGATTGGAGTAGAAGGGTTATTCCTGGAAATCAGCAAGGACGAGCCTGAAGGCCCGGGCCACTATCTCCTTCACATGCGCTACGGCCTGGATGACGACCAAATCGGCACCTTCGAAGGGCAGGCCACCGCCGAGGGCATTCGCTTTAATCGCGAGGGCGGGCCGCAGTTGCTTCGTGCGGGCGACGGCGAAGCCACCGGCATGAAGTGGCTATTGGAAAAGGAAGACTGCCTAGTAGTCGCAACAGGTGAAGGCTATTGCCGCGACTGACCTGCGCGGCAAGCACTCAATGGGCGGCGGGATGAAAGCAGTTATTCGCCCGCCAGTTCAGAAAAGTGGCCCGCTTTATCCAGGGTGTATTCGCCAAAAACCCGCGCCAAATAAAGCGACCCCGAATAGACGCTCCGGGCTTCTTGTCGGATGTCCTCAATAGACGGCGACGCATGGGGGTTGAGCTGGTAACGGGGGCTAAAGTGCGTCAGCACCAAGTTGGGCAGCTGTACCGATTCGGCAAACGCGGCGACAAGCTTAGCGTAGCTATGCCCCACCTCACCGGCCTTTATGGCTTACCTTGCTATATAAAAAAGACATTAATTGCAATTAATAATGTATTCCAGTTGTTCTTCTGTTTGGCGTTTAATGCGTCTATTTTGAACGTACCGCGTGCCATGGCCCTCAAGCTCAATTGTCACCATGTAGTAACGATTACAGCCAGAGCGGTGCTCCACTACGGGGCCAATATCCAGCACCTTGTAATGTAAGTCTTTCTCATATGCAGACGTGCAACCTCCATCCTCTAAAGCAATATTGAAGGCGTCCAACTCTTCCTGAGTTGCATCCATGAGTCTCTTTATTTGAGTCTCATAAAGCCCAACGGTGTTACACATGCGCCCAGCGTTGGACACCACTCCTTCATCGCCTATTTCCAGCGACATATCAGGCTGAGGCGGCCCTGGATCAATACATCCAGACAGTAGCAAAGCCGTGGCTATGCCCATCATTTGCCTCATTGCCACCCCCTAAGAATATTTTACCTAACGTATCATAAGGGTCAGGAATGGAACACGCAATGTGAATAGTTCTGAGCAGGCTGGAAGCAGCTATGTTCATCTATCTGGGTTTGGATCATCACATACGTTCTCGAGCTTCGATAGCTCAACTTTTCGACCGTTGGGCAGGTACAAATTAGTTATACTGGATCAAAATGAAACGTGCTGGCTGGCGTCGTCTCTCGCTAGCCTTTTATCCGGCAGGGTCTGGTGGCGCTTGCCGTATTTGTCTTTCTGGCCGGTGCGACGTCACCCCTTTTTCAGTAGCCTTATTTTCGCAAGGATGGTCGAAAAACAGCCCACCTATTCGCACGCCACCTCAGAAAAGTGACCCGATTTATCCAGGGTGTATTCGTCAAAATCCCGCGCCAGGTAAAGCGAGCCCGAATAGACGCGCTGGGCCTCCTTTCGGATGTCTTCAATGGAAGGCGACGCATGAGGGTTAAGCTGGTAACGGGGGCTGAAGTGCGTCAGCACCAAATTTGGCAGCTGTATCGATTCGGCAAACGCGGCGACAAGCTTGGCGTAGCTATGCCCTACATCACCGGCCTTTTGGGCCATTTCTTCGTTGTAGGTGGCTTCATGCACCAGTACCTGTGCGCCCGCGCAGGCATCCATCAACAAGTCAGGCTGGTCATTGTCCCCAGCGATCACGACTTTCCTCGGCTTGTGCTTGAAGATCAGGTAGTCATGGCTTTTTAACCGCTCGCCCTCAAACTCAACATCAAACCCTTGCTTCAACTGCCCCCACAACGGCCCTCTCGGAATGCCCTTCTGCGCCAGCTTATCAACGTCCAAGGCAGCGTCGATTTTTGTCTCCGTAAACCCATAAGCGTAGGACGGCGCCCGGTGTGAAAGCCTGTGAATAGTAATCGTCATGCTTTCAAACTCAACGCTTGCCAACTCATCCGAGTCGATAAACTCTAGGGCGAAGGGTAAACATAGCTGCGTGGTCTCACAGGTGGCCTCCAACCAAGCTTTGATACCGGTGGGCGCCACAATGGTCAGCGGCGCTGACCGGCCACCCATTCCCGCACTCGCCAGTATGCCCGGCAGCCCATAGCAGTGGTCGCCGTGCACGTGGGTAACCAAGATGGCTTTCAATGAATGGAACGACAGCTTCGTGTGCAACACCTGATGCTGGGTGCCCTCACCACAATCGATTAGGTACCAGCCCTTACCTTTGCTCTCTCGCAAAGCGATGCCGGAGACGTTTCTGCTTTTGGTGGGTACACCGGCGGAGGTGCCAAGGAAGAGTAGGTTCATATCGCGTCCGTGCTCTCACTTAATTAAGACAAAGGCAATGGATTTACAGCTAGCTAAGCTTAACCAACAGTGCTTCTACGATCATGGTTCGGCGCTCCTTAATACAGGTAAGGCCTACCTAAGTTCGTCGAGCATGGCTGACGGAACTTTCGAAAGCACCAAGCAACTAACCCTTGACGCGAGGGGTGAGCCGCGGCTGCGAAGCAGCCGTCGCGCTCCACACCTTTGTTAGGCTTGCCTTTATCCGCACCGTCACCTCTTCTCATCCAGCTTGTCGACCATGCAGTACAACTTGAATGAAATATTCTAGCTGGTTCGGCATCTCATACTCGAACCACATGAAGAATTGACCGCTGACCAAGTAATTCGCTGCTACCATGAACCCGAGCAAGAATAGGCTGTTCCGCCACGGCCTCCCATAGGCCGAGGCTATCTGACCTCCGAGTTCCGTATGCGCTGCCCCTTTGCTCAGCCGGGTTCCTAGCACTGCATAGTTCAGCATTGACAGGCACGCGCGCCAGCTAGCTGCGAAAAATAAGATAATTCCCAGCAGGTGGAATCCAAGCCACCGGAAGTCGAGCACCGTAAAATATCGTGGGAGAGACAAGATCCCCCATTGGTTAACAATGTCCTGGACGTAAATGAAGTTACTAGGGGCGAACATCGGGGTCTTCGCAAGACCTACGACGCGAACCGCGGCCAGAGCGAAGAGGAGCATAACTAGCAAGTAGACAACCCATCTCCAACCGTCGTAGAACCCACTGTAGAGGGAGTTTGCGACAGAGCCAGCCCAAGCGCCAAAGATAAAGAGGACTAAGAGCAGGCCAACGACAAGAACTTCTTGGCGGAAAAAGAGGTAGGCAACCCCGACTATAAGAAGGAATACGCCAACAAAGAAAAGCATAAGCTGATCATCAGCGCTGCTTTTTGAGCCAACGGAAACCCGCACTACCTGCTGCATAGAGACGCTAACTGCATGAGTCCCGCCGCCTTCCGGCGCTGCTCTTCCCTTGCCCTTGGTAGATCTGTCCAGAACGATCCCAAAGACCGCACCGATCAAACTTATTACAAGCGAAATGTAGATATCCACCTGCTTGCTAGCCAAAATTTCTAACAATGTCCCTCCTGGATTCTTTCTTCGCCTAACACTGGCTTAACCCGACAGCTTTGGAGCGCCCGAAGGGCGCGGAAAAGTTGGTCTGGTTGAAGCCCTCGTTAGGCTAATATGAATTTTGAGCTTCTTTGAGCATTTCATACAGCCTGGCAATATTGCTAACACCCTTAAACTTTTCAGCATTCAAGATTTCAGATATGGCCGCACGCATTAGGAAATTTACCAGTAGATTCTCATCAGTTAACTCTTTGTCGCCCCCGTGAACAATGGCTGATCTCATGCCGTAAACTTTTTTCACTACCTTGCCTGTTTTTAGCCTTGTTTCCTTATCCCTTGCCACAATAAACGTAAATAGATCCGATAGTTTTTCCCCGATGCTTCTCTGGAATAACCCACCTTGATCATAAGAAAACAATATTTCTAGAGACATACAAGTATAAATAATGGAGTTTTTCTTGTCAGCTGTAAGGGCCGACTCCCCCAACGCTAAAGCTGAATTTATCACCCTAGAATCAATGTCATTCAATTTCGGGCCATTAATTCTTTTGTCATTCAATTCCCATAGCTTATTGAGGGTCTCATTGCTACTGAAAAAATTATTATTGATAGGTATTTTTTCTAGGTTATTGTTTGAGATAGAGGCTGATTCCAAATTTCCTTGATCATCTGTTATTTGGTATGAACTGGTTCTTACATACATGAATTCATGAGTATAACTAGGCATTAACGGCAACCCAGTTGAAATCAAGATGCTGCGATCAAGTTTTCCTGATATAAACACTACTAAGCGTGCAAAATCCAAGAATGCGCCCTCGGCTTTCGAAATGGCGATGTTTTTGTCATAGACATTCCTTATGACAACACTTATGAACATCCCATTTTCATTTGCGATTGGGAACTTCAGATCACTTAAATATCCAAACTTATAAGGCGGCAGAGAAAAGTCTCTGATGCCACCATCTAAACGAACCCCCGATATAGGGGCCGTAATAATGAAATCTTTAGGGTTTGTTGAAAAGAACGTTTCAAAAAATTTGTGCGGCTCAACCTCGAAATCCCCGGACAACTTAAGCCTTGGAATCTTCTTGTTTACATATTCAAAAATTGTTTTTCTGCTAAATCTAGACGAGATTTTCTTGTCGTATTCATATATTTTCTCTAGGCATTCGTTATACATTTCAGCATCTGATACATACAGCACTTGCGCCTGACTGTGCCAAGCTCTAACTGAGTTATATGCATCTTCTCTAGAACCATACTGAGTACTAGAAATTAGATTAGAAATATGCTCTGAAAACGTCACATGTACACTCCACTCGATTTCTGACTGCGCCTAACGCCCGCATTTGCGTCTGGTTTGGAGCGCAGCGTAAAACCAGACCGCCAACATGCGCTTGTTAAGCCCTGTACTTGACAGAACCACTGACTTTGAACGCATGCATACACCGCCTTCCGGTGGTTTCGCTCCCCTGGCAAGTAATGCTTTTTTCTATTTCTTCTTCTTTGCTGTTTACCGCTTCACGTAAAACATTACCCATTGAAAAACCACCACCGTCACACGATGGATTGGTGCAATCAATGTATTCAGCGCCAGGGTACTCTGCGGTGAGGTAATGTGTTGTCTGCTCTTTCATCCAGATTAGGCTTTCCAACTCTGTAACATGAATGGACATTTCCTGAATTTCAGGAAAAGCGTCTTTGAAATCACCTTTTGAGCCGAAAACGTAGTTTGTTTCGTTAAAGATATCTGAAGCCTTCTTCGGCATGCACCTTCTCCTTTACGGCTTAACGCCGCATTCAGCGGCTCGTCCGCTGCAATGCTTGGTTAGGTCTTCTGATGATAAGATTTAACCATCTCATCCCATTCTTCCGCTGAGAGGCTTTTAAAAAAATTGTCCGCCTCTGCCATGATCTTTTCGGTTTCTCCAGCTGACTGCTCAAGAACCTCAAGAAAGTCTTCTCTAATTGAGGGGCCGTCAAACGCTTCATCAGTATCAGGAAGTAATGCTGCGAGCTCTCTTACCTTCGCCACAACCTGCTCAATTTCCTCTCTTTTATAGATATTCCCCGCAATTGACTCATCTAGTTTCATGTCCGCATGGTAGAGAAAATCATCAACATGGCGTGAAAGAGACTTAAGCCTTCTTTTGTACTTATTGTGTACTGAGAGCCGCGGATTCTTTGGTTCGTCATTAAAACTCATACTTGCTCCCCTGCTGACCTAACAATGATTATACGGTCGGCTGCATAACCTCAATAAACGTGTCTGCTCATTCATTGAGGTTATGTAGCAATCTTATTTGACTCTATCCCACTGATTCGCCTGAAGGCAAAGAAAAAATAGGCGGCATATCCCAAGGTCGCGTGCTGGCTGGTTTTGCTCTGCCTAGTCATACAGCCTAGAAAAGCACTACTACGCTTTGGGAATCAAGTCTACGACGCTGATGTATCCTACCAAGATAAAGTGTGAAAAGCGGGCTTGAGGGGCAGCCTTTCGATCCGGTTCTTAGCCAAGTCCCACACAAACCACATCCCCACCAAACCACTGCTGCCTGAGCCCCCGCTGCTTTTCCAACATTAACGTCAGATACTCACGCAATGGATGAGCAGATGGCAGCGCAGCAAGATGCTTACGAAGCCTACGCTGGTAAGGAAACTGTTCAGCAGGTACATGCAACGGTGTGGCGTTTTGGGTGAGCCATTCGATATTGGGCAGGAGTAAGTGGGTGGCGTTGCTATCTAGCGCTAGCGTGACGCCTTTTACATCGAAGTCACCGGCGTAGATGTGTGTTCGGCGGGTTTTGTGCCAAGCATCCGCCAGTAAGACAAAGCCGCCGCCGTAGTGGCTGTCGCCGCGGTAGACGACTAGCGGGTTTGCGTAGCCGCTTAGCGCTGGGAGTTCCGGCGAAAACTCATAGAAGCTGTCCAGGTTTTCAACCTGAATCAAGGCGCTAAACGCGCTCAGCTTTAATCCCAGTACATCCACATCGCGAATAGTGCGTGGCTCGTTGACAAGCCCGGTTGTTGGCTGCGGCGGAAAGCTGACGAGTACCCGCCGCGCACGAGGGCTTTCGCGGGTGGATTTGTCTTCCTCTACACCCTCCTGTGCCTGGGCGCTGCTGCTCAGGCCGCTGAGCGAGCGGCCTAGCGGTGCCAGGCGGGCGCTTTCTAGTACGTCATTGATCTGGGCCAGCAAGGCGGCGTCAAAGCGCAGCGTTTTGCTGTTGATTCGCGTGGCCAGGTCAATGTCGTGCTGGTGGCACCAGGCCACTACGTCGTCTACCCACTGGCGGCGGGGCTTTTCCACCGTGGGCTGGCGAAGAAGTTCACGGGCCACACCGTTAAGGCCATTGCGTGCGCGGCTGGGTAGGTTCATACGGCCAGCTGCAGTTCTACATCGTGGATCAGGCGCAGGTGATTGAATTGGCTGGCTTGGCTCTCCTGCTGTTTGAGCCGAAACGCCTTCTGATCGCTACGCGGCAGGCCCTGGTATTCGGAAATCACCTGGAAAAGCCAGATCTCATCCGGCCATTCCAGCGGGCTCTCGTGCAGGTACTCAAGGGCGCTGACCGGCTCCGCCTGGGGCTGGTCGATCACGCTTAAATAGAAGTGCTCCACATCCTGCTTGAGCGCTTGCTGACGGGCGGCGGCTAGGCTGCTCTCTTGCGCTTGGGCCGGGGCTGCGGCTTCAACCGTTTGCGTGGTGTGGCGCGGCTGGGGTAGCTGGTGCAACAGCTCGGCAAGCAACCGGCACTCCAGGTTGCGATCAAGCGCCGGGGCGGCCGCCGCGCTGAGCGGTGCGGCCTGATTGACTAGCCCAGGCACCTCGCTGCGCCTTGCGTAGTTGCCTGGCACAAAGCCGGGGTGTTCGCGCATAAAGGCGGCCATGCCGCTAATCAGGCGGCTGCGCGCCTGCTGCTTGCGAAAGCGCGCCATCAGTTCGATCAAGCGCCGCTGCACTTCGCGCAGGCTGGTGTAGTGGTGGCTTAGCTGCTGCTGTAGCTGGCTGATCAATAGTTTGCGCAGGCCGCCGTCGCTGCCCACCAGTTCGATCAGCTCGTCGAAGTCGATCAGCGCCAGGCCATCCAGCAGCCTGGCGATCTGCTTCTGGGCGCGGTCGTTTTCGCGGATCTTGTCGTTGAGCTGGCTGACAAAACCAAAATCGCTATTCAGCCGCTGCCATAAGCTATCGATGGCATCGGCGAAGCGCCCGTTCAGGTCGTCGACTTCCTGGCGCAAGCGCATCAACTGCTGCTCCAGCCGCCAGTGTTCGCCACGGCTACGCGCCTCCCGATAGCTATGTACCAGCGCACGAATCAGCTCCAGGGTTTCCGCTACGTCGGCATTCACATGGCGGCGGGTCTCGTCGGCGAGCATCTCGGCGATCAGTTCGCGCACCTTGGGCGCCAGCTTCACGCCGCTCTGCTCGTCCGGCCGCCATAGAATGCGCGCCGCCAGCAGCTTGCGTAACGCGCTATCGCTGAGCGATTCCAGCGGCACTTCATCGCGGGTGTAGGCCTGCATCAGTACATCGGCGTGTTTGCCGAGCAGCGCCAGCCGTTCGCTGCCGGTTTTGAGCAGGCGGCTTTCCAGGGCATGTTCTCCGCTAGAACTCACAACAGGGCCTCCTGGGAACCGGAGCCCTCCTCGCTACCCTCTTCAATGGGAAGGTTCTCTTCATCGCGAATAAAGCGCACCAGATCCACTAGGTAGTCGATCTTGCCGGTGACCACGAATACCTGCCGCTCTGAATGGGGCTGGAGCAGGTAGCCGTGCTCTTTCAGGCGCTTGAAGACCTGCTTTACCTGGGCGTCGAGCTGGTCACTTTGTGAACCAAAGAAGCTGTCGGTGGCTAGGCGCTCCAAGCGTTCGCGCAGGCTCTGGTTGTCTTCACACTTGGCGCTGAATTCGGCGGGCTTGAGCACATCGCCGGGGGCGGCCAGGGTGTCCCGGCCCAGCGCCTCTTGAACGAGCTGCAACCACTCCAACAGCGGCAACAGGCTATTGAGCGTATCGCCGAGCTGGCGGGAGAGCTGATCGCGGGCGTTGTCATTGAGCTGACGCCAGGCCAGAAAGTAGACGCTGCCATCCTCATTGCTAGCCAGGCGGCGGTTAAGCGGCCGCAGGTAGGTATCGATCTCTTCCCGGGTCTCTTCATTGGTGAGATGACGATAGCCGCTCTCATCGCTGATCGGGCAGACAAACTCCCCGGCCAGCAGGCGCTCTAGCAGTGGGCCATGTTCGATCATACCGTCACCTCCTGCTGACGTTCATGGAGCCGTTCGGCCAGGCGGCTTAGCCGTGGTTCGATGCGTTTTAACACTCGCTTGTTGGGGTTGGCCTCATCGCGGTCGATCAGGTAGCGGTTGGCGAACAGCAGCAGCACGTCGGATTCTGGGTTGGGAAACGCACCGACGATATGAATGCGGTTGCTGTCGCAGGCGTCGAACAGTTTTTCGACGTTGTGGTAGGCCAAAGTGCCGATCTCATCGATGGGCCAGTGAATGGCGATTTGCGCCTCGCCGCGCAGCAGGCGGGTAAAGGCAAGCAGGAACTTACATAGAATCAAATACGCCATGCCGTGGCTGGAGGACTCGAGCAGTTGGCGGTCGTTTTTGATGACTAGATCGGTGCCGCCTTCGTTCAGGTGCAACTCCAGGCGCAGCAGGCTTTCGAAGCTGTACTGCTGGTCGCTGCGCAGCAGATCGACCACATCCGCCAGGGCGTTGAGGTAGTCGTCGCTAGGCAGCGTCTGGCCAGACTCCCGCCACGCCTTGTAGCGCTGGGCGAACAGTTTGAGCGGCTCCCAGAAGCCCAACTCGTCGATGGTGGATTGAATGCGCACTTCCGCCTTGGTGATGCCTTCCAAGCGCAGGTCGTCGGCGACCTCTTCCGAAAGCCGGCGGCTTTGAGCGCTGATGCGCCGGTTCAGGTCACGGAAAACGATAAAGAACTTGTCCAGATCGTCGCTGAGGTTACGCCCTTCCTGAATCAGCTGCTGCTGTTGGTCCTCCAGCAATTTGAGCATACCGCGCAGCAGCGGCAGCAGTAGCCGTGGGCTGTCGCTGGGCAGCTTGTCGCGCTCGCTTTGCAAGGCATCGGCAAAGCCGCTGCTGGCGTCTTTGATCAGTTGGCTTTCGACCTCCAGACAGCCTCGGCGTAACTGTTCTAGCTGCTGGTGGCGGCTGGTCAACGCTTGGCGGGTTCGCTCGATGCGCTCGTCCACATCCCCGACGCTGGCTTCCGCTGGCGCGCCTTCGGCCACCAGCTCCAGGCTGTCCAGCTGGTTGAGCAGCGGCGTGAGAGTGTCCAGGGTACCTCGGGCGCTGTCGCGCTGGGCTTTGAGGTCGTTCACCGCCTGCTGGTGGGCGTCGCGGGCGGCATGGAAGGCGTTCTTCAGATGCGCTTTATCGCGCTTGAGCTGCTGGTCGCGCTGGGCCAGCTCGGCCTCTTCCGCCACTAGCTGTGGTTTGTGCTGGCCCCATTCGATGCGCATGAAGCGCTGGTACTCGGCCAGCTCCTCCTGGCGAGCGGCGGTGTTGCGAATGCGCTCGTTCTGCGCTTCTAGGCGGATTTTGGTGGCCTTGAGCTGGGCGGGGTCGACGCCTTGGTCGGCCAGTTCCTGGCTGAAGGCGGCTTCCAGCTCTTCGCGCTGGCGCTGGTGTTCGGCGTTGGCATCGCTAAGCTGCTGTTTATAGGTGCGTAGCTGGGCCTCCAGGCTGTCGAGCTGGCTCTGGGCGTCGGCCTTGAGTTCCAGTAGCTGGCCTTGGTGAGTCTCGGCCAGCTCGGCCAGGGCTTCGCGCTTTTCTTCGCGCAGCTCGGCTTGCGCTTGCTCCTGGCGGGCCAAGGCGGCTTCGATATGAGCGCGGCGAGCTTTCTGGCTCTCCGCGTGGCGGGCCTGCTGCTGGCGGCGCGCTTCCAGGGCATACGCCACTTCTTGCTCGGCGCGCTGGTGGGCCAGCCGGGCGGTATCCTGGGCATCATCCGCCTGCTGCACCCGCTCGTTGTGCTGCTTGAGCGCTTTTTCAGCGGCGACGCAGGCGCTTTGGGCGCGGGCTTTGGCACCTTCTGCTTCTTCGATAGCGGCCAGCAGGCTGGCTTCGTCCTGGGCATACTCCGGCAGCGCAATAGCGGAAAGGTCCAGCGCCAGGCCGAACAGGTCGTCGCTGGCGTTTTCCGCTAGCTGCGGGGCGAGGTCGCGGCGCTCCAGCAGCTCGGGGGCAATCACCTTGCCGAGCTGCTGCTCCCAGCCGGGGCGGTGGTAGCGCAAGAAGTAGCGCAGGCTGCCCTGCTCGGGGGTTTGCTGCTGGTAGAGCGTGTAACAGTGCTGCTCGGCGCGCTCGCGCTGTTGGCGGCACTGCACGAGATGCTGTTCGGCGGTGTCGCGCTCGCGCTTGTGGGCATCCAGCTCGCGGCGCAGCGCTTCCAGAGTCGCCCCCGCCGCGCTGCGGGCTTGCTGGGCGTCGTCCAGCCGCGCCTGGGCCAGTTCGGCTTCCTGAGCTTCTTCGCGGGTTTGTGTGGGCATGGCGAGCTGGGCCTTTAGCTCGGCCAACTGCTCGACGCCTAATTCTAGCTGGGCTTGGTACTCGCTCTCTAGCCGCTGGCGGGCCTGCTGGTAGCGCTCGTTATGCTGCTGTTCGGTTTGCCACTGCTGTTCGCGGCGCTCGGCCTTCTCTTCGACCAGCGCGTCGATCAGCGCCTGGCTCTCTTGGGTCTGACGGGCGAGGGTGTCGGAGAGTTCGCGCAGTCGGCCATCTAGGCGCGCCTGGCTTTCCTTCACTGCGTCCTGCATCACTTGCAGGTGTTGCTGCAGCTGGTCGCGCTGTTCGCGCCACTGGGGCAGCGCGTTGATATCCCGCTCCAGGCCGGGCATATCGGCATCAGCATAGCGCTCGAACTGGGTTTGCAGGTCGTTGAGGCGGCGCTGGGTGTGCTGCAGTTGGCTTGCCACTTCGCTGTGCTGGTCGTTGAGTGCATCCCGCCGTTCGGTGTAGGCCTGCTCTTCGGTCTGGAATGCCTGCTGGTGGCGATTGAGTTCGCTGTCTACATCGGCCACCCGCCGCTGGGCCTGTTCGCGGTCGTCGGCCAATTGGGGTTTGAGTTGCCACAGGGTGGTGTCGAGTTCGGCCAGCTCGCGGTCGATACCGGCGAGCCGGGCGAGGGAGGCCTGCAGCGGTTCCAGGCGCATGGATTGGCGCATCTGGGCAATCCACTCCCGCGCCTTGGTGTTGCGAATCCGGGTCACCGGCAGCTCAACGCCATCCTCTTCAAAAATCGCCGCCAGCATGGTTTTGAGGGTGTCCATCTTGCCCTCTTTGGCATGCACCGCAGAAACTAGCTTTTCGATATGACGGATGCGCCGCTCGGGTTTGACCAGACTGAACTGCGACGCGATCTGACGCAGCTTGAGGCCGTCGCGGCTGTTGCCGTGCAACTGGGTAAAGTCGTTTTGGATCACCGAGCGGAATTCAGAGGTCGCGCCCAGCTTAGGAGAAACGGGCGTGCCGCTGCGCCGCAGGCCGCTAGCCCACTGGGTGTAGTCCAGCGCCGCTACGCCCGCCTCGCTCTCTACCAGATAGTCTTCCGGCTGGTAGGGCGCGCCAACGAATCGGTACTCCACTCCGCCCTCGGCCTTGCGGGTCAGCACCGCCTGGCAGATATTGCCCGCTTCGCGGCGGTATTCGTACACCAGATAGCTGTTGCGGTTGGGCAAGTAGAACGCGTCGAACTTCATACGCGTTTTGGGCACTACCTTATTGGGTAGCTCGCCGTAAAACACCGGCACCAGCCGCTGTAGCGTGGTTTTACCGGAGGCGTTGGTGCCGCAAATATTGGTGTGGCCGTCCACACTGAGTTCGACCACGCCATTTAAGTGACCGTGAATCATCACGATTCGCAATAAGTGAGCCATGCCGTATCCTTGGACGGGTATTGTCATTGCCGTTCATGCTTTCATTACTGTGCTAGCCGACAGTTTACGCTATCTGATTTGGAGACGTTATGCCCCGCTACCCCGAGCATCTCACTGGCGAAGGCCCGGCCAACCCGTTCCCCGGCATTAAAGTATTGGAGCGTCGGCTTGGCCGAGAGATCCCGCACCGGCTGGGCTCTAACGAGGGGCTAGACATGCCCCATCGCGCCTTGCGGGAGCACTTTGGCGATGCGGTGGTGCAGCACGTTTACTGTTATGGCGATGCCGAGGCGTTCGGAGTGCGCCAACGCTTGAGCGCACAGCAGAACATTCCCCTGGAGCACCTGCTGGTGGATGCCGGTGCCGATAGCTTGATCGCTCTGGCGCTGCGCACCACCTGCACGGCGGGCGATGCGGTCGTGAGTACGGCGGGCACCTACCCTACCTTCGCTTACTTCGCCAAAGGCCAGGGCTGCCGCTTGATCGAGCCAAGTTACCATGAAGCGCCCGGCGTACTCGCCCCGGATTTAGAAGCGCTGGCGGCGGCGGCTCATCAAGAAGATGCGCGGCTGGTGTATTTGGCGAACCCCGATAACCCCAGCGGCCACCTGCACAGCGATAGCGCGATTCTCAAGCTACGCGAGGCGCTGCCGGAGGCGTGCTGGCTGCTGCTGGATGAGGCCTATGGCGATTTTCGTGACGACGCGGGCAGCGAGTTCCTCGGCCAGGCGCTTCCGGGCGTGATTCGCCTACGCACGCTCTCCAAGGCCCACGGCCTTGCCGGGATGCGGATTGGCTACGCGATTGCCGAGCCTGACGTGTTGGCGATGATGATGAAGGTGCGTATTCACTACGCGGTGTCCTCGTTCGCCCAGGCAGCGGCCGAAGTCGTGCTCGATCACCCCGAGGAAGCACAGCAGCACATTGAAGCGGTGAAAGCCCGCCGCGAACAGTTGGCGCTGCACTTTATCAGCCTGGGTGCCGACGTGCTGCCCAGCGCGACGAACTTCATCGGCATTCGGCTCTCCAGCGCGGAATTGGCAGCGGCGGTTCACCAGGAACTGCTAGCCGAAGGTGTATTGGTGGCCCGCCTCGCCCACCCTGAACTGGCCAACGTGATTCGTATTACGGCGGTGGAAGGAGCGCTGGAACCCGGTAGGTTGGCCGCTCTGGAGAAGGCAGTGGCAGAGGGAGTGTGCTGATTCGGGGAGAGCGTTAATCAAGGCTAGCGTTGATACAACCGCCCGCAGCGACGCATTAGTCGCTGCGGGCGTGATCATCTAGCGAACGCGGCGGTAACGCCTGGCTCAAGCGTCAGGCAGTGCTGCGATCACCATAATTTCTACTTTCCACTCGGGCTTGGCCAGCTTGGCTTCCAGCGCCGCGCGTACCGGCGGACGCCCCGGCACCACCCAGGCTTCCCACACGTCGTTCATTTCCGCAAACTCCGCCATATCGGTCACCCACACTTGAGCAGAGATCAGGTGCTCTTTAGAGGTGCCCGCCTGCGCCAGCAGCTCATCAATGCGCGCCAACACCTGCTCGGTTTGGCCACGCATGCCCACCGTGGCGTCCGCAGGTACTTGGCCCGCAAGGTAAACCGTTCCGTTATGAACAGCCACTTGGCTCATACGTGCATTGCTTTCGTGATAGGTCACGCCCATGGGGGTATCTCCAGCGAAGATGTGTATGTTATTGAGTTGATGTGCACTTAAGCACCGCATTTATACGATGCTTGGCGGGATTCAACAATAGACATGGTACGGCTGGCTGTTGTTAACGTGGAGGGAACAGCAAAAACCCCCAGCAGCCTTGCGGCTGCTGGGGGTTTGTTTAGTCATGCATTAGGTAATGGAGTAGTTGGTGTTCCAGTTGTCATCGAGGAAGTTATTGAGATCTAGGTTTTCGAAGTTGGCTAGCGCCTGCGTATCGAACTCAGTGCCTATGTCCTCAACGCGGAATAACTGGGCATTTTCTCCGCTCGCGTCTTCATTAGCCAAGAGATAAACGACCTCGTCATCCTCTAAGCCAAGTTGATCAAGCCACGTAAGATCCGCAAAGCTCTCGGTTGTGAAAACGGCGAAGGCTTCCTCCGCGCCAAGAGCTCCGCTTATGGGGTCTTTTACAAACCCTGGAGAGGTTCCACGAAGTGATGCGAATTCATCTGCTGTCAGGTCAATAAATACCTGATCAAAGCCAGGAGCATCCCCCACCCGGAAATCAGTAATGAGATCAACCTCACCGTCCGGCTGTCCATTAATGGCAAACGTTTTGGAGAGTTGAGAAATACTACCGCCTGGCGCAAGTTCTGGACGTTCTTCAAAACCACCTAGACCTAATGACAGCTCTAGATCTTCGATATCACCAGGGGTGAGAGCATCGTCAACAACATAAATAGTCGCTGCATCACTCACCAAAAATTCGGCTGGCTCACCACCATTACCAACAATATTCTGCGTATAGATGTTCTCGAACGTATCTTGAACAATCCAAGAGGTTAGAGAAGGTAGCGACACGTCACTATTGACCGCACCATCAATCAGCGTTGTCGCCGTATCGTAGAGGCGCTCTGCGGCATGAACATCTAATGCGCCTGCCTCAAAGAGCGGCGCCTCAGTATCAATTGCATAGGCAGCAGGGATATCTTCACCGCTGAGAAAGCGCTCAACCAGCTCACCCAACGGATAAGAGACCGTCAGGCCATCTTGGTTGAAGTTATCTAAAACACTTAGTGCTTCAAAGTCCTCATAACCAATTTCTGGCACATCGACACGTACACTATCAGCATCTGTCACTGCAGTTTCGACGATAGAAGCAATAAGATTCTCGGCACTATCTTGTACTGACCAGCTAAAGAGCGCACTGCGATCCAAATCAGCAGTATTGTCAGCATCCGCCAACACAGCATCAACCGCTTCTAACAAGGCAATGACTTGGCTAACTGTTTGAGCGTTGGCTGGGCTAAATACTGTCGAAGATTCAACTTGGTAACTACCTGGACGTTCTACTGCTTGCCCAGGTAGCACGCCGCCACCATCTACGAATTCAATCGCTTGCTGCAGCGTATACTCGACACTTGCCGTATCAAGGTTCACATTCTCCAATACTAAGAATGCTTCGTACTGCTCAGGAGTGAGCGTTGCACCCGCCGGTAAGTCGAGGGTAATGCTATCAGCACCAGTCACCCATGCCTCTGCCCGTGCATTGAATAGCTCTACAGGGCCAGCATCAGCAACCGTCCACGTTTGAAGCTGCTCAACCGACACGTCATTTCTGTTAAGCGCGCCATCCACGATTTCTTGTGTTTCTGTATAGCGTGCCTCGGCTCCTGAAACGCCTGATAAGTCAAAATTTGGAATATCTCCCTCATTAGGAAGAATCTGATAGTTTTCAGTAATCCCTTCGATCTGAGCAAGCTTACGAGTTTCAGTAAACGTGAAACTGACCGGCGTTTCACCTAAGACAAAATTATTAAAATTGTCTCTAAGTTCCTGAGCAGTTGATGACGTTATCACATCATCATTGACCGACACTTCAGCGGCTTCTGAAAGGCGCCCATTTGTGTCTGCAGCACCTAGTATTGCAACTGCACTGTCGAGGACGGTCCAGCTATAAAGCTCATCTAAAGCTGCGCTATCTAATCGCGCATTCCTTGCAGACTGCCCGCTTTCATCCACGATTAAACTAACAGCATTTCTGTACTCTAAAGCCTCCTCAACGGATAGTGCTTCAGCCAAGTATGCTGCTGCATCGTCAATAATATAATTCGCCGCCAACTCACTATTAGCTTCTAGATAAATACCCACCGCTTCTTCAAGCGTATATGTCTGAATTTCAAACCCAGGAATCTGCTCTAGAATGCCGTATTGATCAAACGTAATAACCGTCGTGTCGTTTATTTCGACCAGCGTCGCATCCTCTATGTGCGGAGGATGTTGATCACCGTTATTAGCGTAAGCCGCCACAATATTAGACGCGCTATCTAACACGCTCCACTCGTAGATATCCGTCACGGCCAAGTCGTCACTGCTGCTATTCACGAGCTCCTGTACAGCGCTGTAATACCCTGCTGCCTCGGCCACATTGATATTGCCTTCGCCAACGGCTTCGTCAATGTCGAACACGTCGCGAGTAAAGAAGAAGCGGTCGGCTAGATCGTCTGGAGCGGCAAAGGTGTTGTCAGTTTCGTCAAACACGTAGGCCAGCGTGTATTCGACCTCGTTATAATCAAAGCCATTGGCACCTAGCTCTACCACCAAGGCGTCGTACTCAGCGGCTAGAATGTTGCCATCTGCACCGCCATTGGCCGCAAGGATGCTGCCTGCGCCTTCAAGTACTTCCGGAATACCGCTTGTACTGCTCTCAATGACATCAAGAATATTGCTGGCAGAGTCGGTGATGCTCCACTCGTAAACGGTCTCGAAATTTAACGTATTACGTGAGCCTTCAAGAATACCTTTGACGGTTTCAATTTCCGTTAAAGCATTCGCAACACTCAACGCCCCGTTGGTATTTGTGTAAGTAGTATTGGCAGTAATGGAGTAAAAATCACTGGGTGCCAGCACACCGTTGGCTTGAGCTGAGACCGCTGCTGCTAAGTCGGCATAAGTGACAGTGGTGCGCGCGGCATTTTCTCCCGCTTCCAAGCTCAGCGCGTCACCCACAGCAGCCAGCAGCTCTTCGTACTGAGCTTGCGTGATGGTGGTACCTGTCACACGCACCGTTTCAGCATTCACAATGGCATCGTCGCCAAACGCATCATCACCGGCGTTGACGTTACTGATACCGTTGAGCAAGTTGCTAATGGAGTCTTCGATTTGCCACACCACTGCATCGCTTGCCAGCAAGGCCGCCTGGTTCTCTGCGCCCGCAATGATGGCGAAATAGCTCTCACCCTGGTCGACTGTCCATACGGCGTCGAATGCTGTATCCAGATCGATCACGTAGCTGTCGACGAGTGGGCCATCGCCAGCATCGATGACGGAGATGGCGTTAGCCAGCGTGTACTCCACCAGCTCACCAAGCCGAACGTAGTTAAATTCAGCGGCACTCAGCGCTTCGAACTGCGCAATCGTAATGATGTCGTCATTTACGTTCACTGCATCCGCACGGACAAGGTGGGGAACGTTACCCGCTTCTAAAATCGTGGAAGCGCTATCGACGACCGTCCAGTTGAACAACTCATCGGCATCGGGCGTTTGAGTGTTGAGCGCCCCATCGAGAATACGCTCAACCGCTGCCAGCGTTGTGGCAGCAGCGTCGACGCTGACCTCACCGGCTTCAAAGGGCACGGTGGTATCGATGTCATAATTGGCGGCCAATTCATCGGCATTGACGGCATTTTCCAGCGTGTAGCGAACGATGGTCGTGCCCAGCTCGAAGTTGTCCAACGTGTTGATCTGGTCAAACTGAGCAGACGTGATCACGCGATTGCTCGCCGACACTTGATTCGCCTCGATCACATGCCCTTGTTCCAGGTCGGCAATAATCGCATCAACGTCATCGCGAATGACCCACTCAAATAGCGTGAGCGGCGGCTGGTTGTTAGCGCCTTCCAATACCCGGCTAACGTCGGCGAATGCGGCTTCTGCCTCGGCCACGGTGACCGTGCCTGCGTTCAGCACTGTCTGAAGGTCGATGATGTAATTGCTAGCGAGCGGATCGGCATCCAGCGCTTCGGCCAGGGTGTAATCCACCTCGGTCTCACCAAGCACGAAATTCGCCAAGCCATTGAGCTGTACGAATTGAGCAGGCGTAATGATCGCTTCCGTCACGCTGATACTGTTGGCTTCGGCGATTTGCGGGCGCGCGGCGGGCGTTCCTAAAATCGTGTCGAGGCTATCGACGATGTTCCACTCTAACAACAGGTCACGGGTGAGGTTGTCGCTGTCGGTGTTTTGGGCAAGATCCAGCAGTATGCGGGTGCTGTCGATCAGCTCGGCGGCTTCCCTCACGGTCAGGTTACCGGAGGAGAAGGGGGTGCTCGGGTTCAGGGTGTAGTTGGCAGGCATCACGTCGGTCGCTAACGCTTCTTCCAACGTATAAGGCACGACCGTATTGCCCAGATCAAAATTGTCGAGGGTATTAAGGTCAGCGAACTGATCCGGACGGATGGTGGCATTGGTCAGCGTCACGCTCTGCGCACCCACCACCTCCGGGCGACCTAAACCACCGCTCACCAACACGTCCTCGGCATCCGCACGCACCGACCATGTGTAGAGGTCAGCTAGCGCAATAGGCGCAGTGGCGACATCAAAATCTCCCGCTAGCACCGTTTCGACCAGCGCTAATTGGTTGCCTGCCGCCGTGAGCCCCAGCGTGCCAGCGGCAAAGGGCTGGTCGGGGTTGATCAAGTACTGAGCGGGCAGTTCATCGTTGGCCGCCAACGCTACCGCCTGCTGTAGCGTGAAATAGGGCACTTCGGCGCGGGAGTCGATCGTTTCGGACAGTTCGCTGTTAGGGTCTTGGGCATCCTGCTGCGCATCACGCAGTGGGTTGTTGTTACCGTCGCGGTAGGCGTCGACATTGAGGCCGTCACTGGCATTATCGATGGCGTCCAGGGCCTGCTTGACCTGTCCTGCAATGGACGGAAGCGCCAGCGCATCGGCCATCTCTTGGTTGGTCAGCTCGCGGTCGGCGTCGCTGGCTTGATTAAAGGCGCTCGCCAGGCGCGATAAGGCATCGGCGCTGCTGATGCCTGCCGTGGCCGCCATCGCTAACACGCTCGCCACTTTTACGCCCGCCACCAGCAGATCGACATTCGGCGAGGACTCTGCCAGCGGATCGGTCGTCGTTAGATCGATCCGCTGGTCGAGCCCTAACGACGTTTTGATGGCCGTTTGGGCGTCAGCGTCGTTCAGGCCAAATTGCTCGGAGAGCTGCACCATCAGCGTGGTCAGCGGTGTGATGACCGTCGCGTCTTCAGGGGCCCGTAGTACGCCGGTAAATGGTAGACCCGTAGCAATATCGACACCGCCAGTCGCGGTCAAGATACCGCTGCCCTGCAGACCGCTAAAGAAGCCATCGTCATTGGTGGTGACTTGGTTCGAATTTACGGCCCGGGTGACGGTCGCGCCAGAGATATAGCCATCGACCACATAGCCGCTAAGAGTGGCCGGACCAGCATCGCCACCGCCACCGCCGCCCCCACCGCCTGCAGCGGCAGCCCCCACGGCAATAGCACCACCCCCTATATAGAGCCAAGGCGGAATGTCACCAAACGAGCTGACCGGCTCGCTGCTACTACTGCTTGCGGTGCTAGGGAAGCTGCTGGTGCTTGAGGTATCGGTGGCGAAAGAGGCGCTGGGCACAAACAACAAACTGCCGAAATCCTCGCCACTGGCGATGCCTTGCTGCAGAGCATTGCTCGGGCTGATCAGGAATAAATCGCCTTGCTGCACCAGCGCGCCGCGCTCGATGACCATTTGCGTGCCGTCGGCACGGGTGACCATCACGTTGCCGTCGGGCAGTCGCTCCCAGGTTTGCACGTCGGGAAGCTGGCTCAGCGGTACCAACAGGCCACTGTCGTTGCCCAATAGCTCCATGAGGGAGTCGACATCGACGACGACACGGCCGTTTTCCAAGGCCACATCGGCGGCTGCAATATCAATGCGCTGGCCGCTGTTCATGATGAGGGTCAGGCTGCCGTTGGGCTGGCGAATCACTTCTGCCACGCCTTGCAGATCATTGACGGCGACCATTTGATCCGCCAGGGCCTGTTGCGCCATCAGTGGCAGCACGAGGGTGGCGGCCATACCGCCCTGTTTCAGGGCTTTTTGATGTTTCGCCATCCAGCGGCGGACGAACGCCATGCGCTCTTGGGGATCAGCCGGTACGTCGATACGCACTACGTCGTCGCGCGTGTTGGCCAAGAAGTCCCAATCACGGTGAGACTCTTGGGCGCTGACCCTGACACCGTTGAGCAGGTGGCCACTCATAACGCCGGGTTGCGTTGACTTAAGCATATCGGCTGATGACTTCGCCATTGAGCACATCTCCACTGAAGGTTCGCAAGCGCGTTGCGCCAAACGTTTTTATGAAAGACAGGCGTTGGCCGCCTTAGCGCCCTCATCAATCGTGGATGACAAGAGGCGATTAGATAAATAGGCTCAAGTATTTCACAAAGAGGCAGGAAATAAACCCGTAAAAAGGCGGGGTAATGCAAGGCTTCACAGGATTAAAGGCATCATCACGGGCAAAAACGTCCACTGACGTCAATGTTAGGCACAAAAAAAGGGCCTAGCGATAAACGCTAGGCCCTTGAATTTGGTGCCGGTGGCCAGACTCGAACTGGCACACCCGTAAAGGCGGCGGATTTTGAATCCGCTGCGTCTACCAATTCCGCCACACCGGCAATGGATGCGCATTATACGTAGATAACCCACTAGGTCAATCACATCGACTGACTTTATCCACCTAAAGCGCTATCCTAGGCGGCTTGTTTGACCACTGAAAAGAGCTTCTTCACATGCAGCGTGCGGATTTCCATTTCGAGCTACCCGATGAGCTAATTGCCCGCTATCCGTCCGAACAGCGCAGCGATTGCCGTTTACTGTGTGTGGATGGACAAAGCGGTGCGCTGGACCATCGCCGCTTTCCCGACCTGTTAGACCTGCTAGAACCGGGCGACCTGTTGGTGTTCAACGACACGCGAGTGATTCCCGCTCGCCTGCACGGCCACAAGGCCAGCGGCGGCAAGGTGGAAATGCTGCTGGAGCGTCCGCTGGATAGCCACCGAGGGCTGGCGCACATTCGTTCTAGCAAGTCGCCCAAGCCGGGCACCGAGCTGATTTTCGAAGGCGGCATTCATGCCGTGGTGGAAGGCCGCCGCGATGCACTGTTCGAACTGCGCTTTTTAGGCGAGACGCCGATGATTGCGCTGCTGGAAAAGCACGGCCACATGCCGCTGCCCCCTTATATCACTCGGGAAGACGAGCTAAGTGACCGCGAGCGCTACCAAACCGTCTACGCTCGCCGGGACGGGGCCGTCGCAGCACCGACCGCGGGGCTGCACTTCGATCAGCCGCTGCTGGATGCTTTGGCCGAGAAAGGCATCAACAGTGCTTTCGTGACACTGCACGTCGGCGCAGGCACCTTCCAGCCGGTGCGGGTGGATAACATCCTCGAACACCACATGCACAGCGAGTGGATCGAGGTCACCGAGGCCACCTGCCAGCAAATTCGCGAGACGCAAGCCGCTGGCAAGCGCGTGATTGCCGTGGGGACGACGAGCGTTCGCTGCCTGGAGAGCGCCTGTATGAAGAGCAGCGATGGCCAGATTGCGCCCTTCAGCGGCGACACCGATATCTTCATTTATCCCGGTTACGAGTGGCGCTGCGTGGATGCACTGATCACCAACTTCCACTTGCCCGAATCCACCCTATTGATGCTGGTGTCGGCGTTCGCGGGCTATGAGCACATCATGCAGGCTTACCGTACGGCGGTCGAAGAGCGGTACGCCTTTTTTAGCTATGGCGACGCTATGCTGCTGACCCGCTAACCGCCGCGCCTACCGATCGATCAACGAGTGACTGTCATGCGAAACGAATGTTTTATGCGCTTCGAGCGCCTCGCCGAAGATGGCCGCGCGCGCCGTGGCCGCCTGCACTTCCCACGCGGCACGGTGGAAACCCCCGCGTTCATGCCGGTCGGCACCTACGGTACGGTCAAGGGCATGACGCCCGAGTCGGTCAAAGAGATCGGCGCAGAGATCATTTTGGGCAATACCTTCCACCTTTGGCTGCGCCCCGGCACCGATGTGATCGAAGCCCACGGCGACCTGCACGACTTTGCCCAGTGGGATAAGCCAATCCTCACCGACTCCGGCGGCTTCCAGGTGTTCTCGCTTGGAGAGATGCGCAAGATCACCGAGCAGGGCGTGCATTTCCGCTCGCCGGTGGATGGCAGCAAAGTGTTCATGGGGCCGGAAGAGTCCATGGCGGTGCAGCGCTCGCTGGGCTCTGACGTGGTGATGATCTTTGACGAATGCACGCCCTACCCGGCCACGTTCGAAGAGGCCGAAAAATCCATGGAGCTGTCGCTGCGCTGGGCCAAGCGCTCCCGCGACGCCCATGGCGATTCGCCCTCGGCGCTGTTCGGTATCATTCAAGGGGGCATGCACCCTGAGCTGCGTGAGCGCTCGCTCAAGGGGCTTTTGGAGATCGGCTTCGATGGCTTGGCCATCGGGGGCCTCTCCGTGGGCGAACCCAAAGAAGAGATGATCAAGGTACTCGATTACCTGCCCACCTGGATGCCGGACGACACCCCGCGCTATCTCATGGGCGTGGGCAAGCCGGAAGATCTCGTCGAAGGCGTGCGTCGCGGTGTGGATATGTTCGACTGCGTGATGCCCACGCGTAACGCGCGTAACGGCCACCTGTTCACCTCCGAAGGCACCGTCAAGATTCGCAACGCCAAGCACCGCTTCGACACCCGCCCGCTGGATGAAGAGTGCGATTGCCATACCTGCCAGAACTTCTCCCGTGGCTACTTGCATCACTTGGATCGTTGCAACGAAATGCTGGGCTCCATGCTCAATACGATCCATAACTTACGCTACTACCAGCGGGTGATGGCTGATTTGCGCGCGGCAATCGAAGCGGGTACATTGACGACCTTTGTGGAAAGCTTCTATGCAAGGCGCGGCCTCCCGGTGCCACCCCTTGCGGGCGCTACTACCTAATCCCTTTATGGCCGCCCGCCGCTGCGGGTGGCGTAACTCGCTCACCCATTGAGTGTTCTAACCCAGGAGTTCCCTGCAATGCTGGATTTCTTCATCTCACCAGCCCATGCCCAAGAAGCCGCTGCTGGCGGTGGCATCGCGCAAATCGTCATGCTGGTCGGCTTCGTGCTGATCTTCTACTTCCTGCTGTGGCGTCCGCAAGCCAAACGCGCCAAGCAGCACAAGCAGCTGGTCTCTAGCCTTGCCAAGGGCGATGAAGTCGTCATCGGCGGCGGTCTGGTTGGCCGCGTGACCAAAGTCAGCGACGAGTTCCTGACCCTGGAAGTCTCTGAAGGTACCGAAGTCAACGTGCAGAAAAACGCCGTTGCCGCCGTACTGCCTAAAGGCACCATTAAGTCCATCTAACGCTTGCACTCCCCCCTGCCGACCCAGTGCCAGCCACCCCGGCAGGGGTGACATGGTAGCGTCGATGGTGAACGTTGCTGTGCCCAGCCTGTCTGTGCACAGCGATTCCGTTTGTAATTGAAGGCAGGGCTTGCATGCTCAACCGTTACCCCCTGTGGAAGTATCTGCTGATACTGGTCGTCCTGGTGGTTGGCCTTATCTACTCGCTTCCCAATCTATTCCCCGCAGATCCCGCCATTCAGGTGAGCGATGCCCAAGGCGACGCGCTGGATGAACGGCAAATCACCCGCGTTGAAGAAGCGCTCAGCGAGCGCGACATCGCCGTCAAGGCCGTCGAAGAGACCAACGGCCAGTGGCTGATTCGCTTGCAAAGCGACGATGATCAGCTCGACGCGCGGGATATCGCCGCAGACGTGCTGGGTCCCAACGCGACCGTTGCACTCAACCTTGCCGATGCCACCCCTGGCTGGCTACAAGCTTTTTCTGCTTCCCCGATGACGCTGGGCCTCGATTTACGCGGCGGCGTTCACTTCCTGCTGGAAGTGGATATGGACGCCGCGCTGACCCAGCGCCTCGAAGTGAACGCCAGCGCCATGCGCGAACTGCTGCGTAGTGAGCGTATTCGCTACCGCAACACCACCATTGAAGAGCGCTCGCTCTCTATCGACTTCGCCAGTACTGAAGACCGCGATACCGCCCGCCGCTTGATCAGCCGCGACTTCCCGAACTTCGAGTACACCAGCGAAGGGGATGGCCGTGCTTCAAGCCTTGTCATGACGCTGAGCGATGTCACGGTCAACGAAATCCAGGACTACGCCATCAACCAGAACTTGACCACGCTGCGCAACCGCGTGAACGAGCTGGGCGTGGCCGAGCCCATGGTACAGCGCCAAGGGCCGAGCCAAATCGTGGTCGAGCTACCCGGCGTACAGGACACCGTGGCCGCCAAGCGGATCGTGGGCGCGACGGCCAACCTCGAGTTTCGTCTAGAAGCGCGCAACGATACGCCGGATGCCGAAACCGAACGCTTCGAGTTTCGTAACGACCCGGCCCGCTCAGCGGAGCTGATGCGGGATGTGATCATTACTGGTGACAGCGTCTCCAGCGCCAGCAACAGCTTCGACGAAAACGGTCGCCCCCAGGTCAACATCAACCTGGATGGCACCGGCGGTACGCTGATGAACCGCGCTACGCGCACCAACATTGGCCGCAACATGGCGGTGCTGTTCATCGAGCACAAGAGCGAAGATCGCATCGAGGTCGACCCTGAAACCGGCGAAGAGACCATCGTTCGGGATCCCTACACCGAACGCGGCTTGATTAGCCTAGCGACCATTCAGAGCGCACTGGGTAACAGCTTCCGGATTACTGGCCTCGACTCCCCTACCGAAGCCGCCGAGCTGGCGCTGCTGCTGCGTTCAGGCTCGCTCGCTGCGCCGATCTACTTCGTTCAGGAGCGTACCATCGGGCCCAGCCTGGGCGCTGAAAACATCGAACGCGGCCTGCTATCGGTTCAGATCGGCTTGCTGCTGGTCGTGCTGTTCATGCTGGTGCGTTACAAGGTGTTCGGCGTGTTTGCCAACATCGCGCTGGCGCTCAACTTGACACTGCTGGTGGCCGTGATGTCGATGCTGGGGGCGACGCTCACCCTGCCCGGCATTGCCGGTATCGTCCTGACGCTAGGCATGGCGGTGGACGCCAACGTACTGATCTTCGAGCGGATACGTGAAGAGCTGCGCAACGGCATGTCGATTCAGCAGGCCATTTACGCGGGCTACGAGCGGGCGTTCACATCGATCGTGGATGCCAACATCACCACCCTGCTGGTGGCGGTGATTCTATTCTCGATTGGCACCGGGCCCGTGAAAGGCTTTGCCGTCACGCTATCGATCGGCATCCTGACGTCGATGTTCACTGCGCTGATGGTGACGCGTGCCATGGTCAATTTGGCCTATGGTGGCAAGCCCGTCAAAAAGCTGTGGATCTGATATCGATGAGATCACAACACGCGCTCAGCACAGAATTTAAGAGGTGGTCATGAAACCCCTATCCCAACTGCGCATCGACTTCATGGGGCGGCGCAACCTAGCGTTCATCGTCTCCGCCGTGATGTTGATCGTCTCGATTGGTGCCATCGTGTTCCAGCAGCTCAACCTGGGCTTGGACTTTACCGGCGGCACCCTAGTGGAAGTCCGCTACGGCGCCGCACCGTCTCTGGACGCCATTCGTCAACTGTTGGAAGACAGCGGCTTCCAAGATGTGTCGGTGCAAACCTTTGGCGCGTCGACCGAAGTCTTGATTCGCCTACAGCAAGCCTTCGACGGCGATGTGGGTAACGAAGTCGTCAATCTGCTGCGGGGCAACGGCGATAGCGTCAATCTGGTTCGCGCCGAGTTCGTGGGCGCCCAGGTAGGCGACCAGCTACGCGATCAGAGCGGCCTGGGGCTGCTCGTGGCACTGGGCGTGGTCATGCTCTACGTGGCCTTCCGCTTTCAGTACAAGTTCGCCCTCGGCGCCCTGCTGGCTCTGCTGCACGATGTCATCATCGTGGTAGGCGTCTTCGCCGTGTTCCAGCTCGACTTCGACCTCACGGTACTGGCCGCGATCCTGGCAGTCATCGGCTACTCGCTGAACGACACCATCGTCGTGTATGACCGCATCCGCGAGACGATTCGCACGTCGCGTATCGACGATATGTCGCAAATCTTCAACGAAGCGATCAACGCCACGCTGTCGCGTACGCTGGCTACGTCAGGCACCACCGTGCTGGTGCTGCTGGCGCTGCTGCTGCTGGGCGGTGACATGATCGAAAACTTCGCCATCGCTCTGCTGGTAGGCATCGTGGTGGGCACGTTCTCGTCTATCTATATCTCCGGTGCCCTGCTGATTCCGCTGAAGCTCTCTCGGGAAGATCTCATTCCCGCTAAGAAAGAGGTGGATGAAGAGGAAGAAGAGCTGCCGTAAGCACTCAAAAGCAGCCAACGAAAAGGCCCTGCCGGGATTACCCGGCAGGGCCTTTTTACTACCGTTTTATTGACTACTCACTACTCACCACGCAGCGCGACCGCGCCGCCAGTGATTAAAAGTGCGGCGCCAGCTGCTTGATCAATGCTTTGTAGAGACGCGGGCCAGCGGCCATCAATTGGCCTTCGGCATTCACGCTCGGCTTGCCGTCCGGGGTACCCATCAGCGCGCCGGCTTCTTTCAACAGTAGCGTCCCGACCTGCATGTCCTGCTCTTCGAGCCCCAGGACGAAGACGCTGTCGACACGGCCAGCGGCCAGTTCGCACATATCCAGCAAACCACTGCCCGTCGCCAGCAGCGACTCTACCTGCGGGGCGAGCTGTTGGGTAATGGTCAGGTACGCGGGGAGATGGCTCGGACGCAGCCAGGTTTCCGGCAGGCTCATCGCCATGCGGGTCGCAGGAATCGCGGTGGGCTTGCTCACGCGCATGCGCTTGTCGTTGTGCTGAGCACCGCGGCCACGGCTGGCGATATATTCGTCATCACCAAAGGGAGAGATCACCACCGCATGCTCGGGGCGACCTTTAACGAGACACACCACTGAGAGTGCAAAGCCCTTACCGGCTACCGCCAGGTTGGAGTAGCCGTGCAGCGGTTCGATTTTCCACACGATCTCTTCCCCTTCGCCTTCGCCCGCTTTATGGGGCGTGTAGCGGCCGGTGAAGCCGTGCTGCGGATAGCCGCGCTGCAGCTGCTGAACGATGGTCGCCTCGGCTTTGCGTGCCGTGTCTTCTAGCAAGCGGTCGAGGTTGAATTCTTCATGGGCGTTTTCGATGCGTTCGCGAACGCGTAAAAAGTGCTCAACGGCGCCGCGCGCAGCGCGCAGCGTAAATTGGACCATCGGATTCATGATCGGGCCTTGTCACAGTGATGTTAAAGAACGGGTCAGACGCCATACGCCTTTTGGCGGGCAATTCTAACAGAGCCCCCTCGGGCATGCCATCGACTCATGCTAAACTGCGCGTTTTACGCATTTGAAGCGGGCTTACTATGCTTGAGCGCATCCGAATCGTTCTAATTGGCACCAGCCACCCTGGCAACATTGGCGGCGTGGCACGCGCCATGCACAACATGGGCTTGGCGGATCTCGCCTTGGTCGCGCCTCGCTGCGACGTGATCACCCAAGACAGCATTTCCCGCGCCTCCGGTGCCGACCACCTACTGCACCAAGCCACGGTGCACGCCACACTGGAAGATGCCGTGGCCGACTGCACCCTGGCAGTGGGCGCCAGCGCTCGCTCGCGCACGCTGCCCTGGCCGATGATCTCGCCTCGGGAGCTGGCCGAGCGCCTGCCGGGCGAGTGCCAAGCCGACAACGCCTGCGTGGCGCTGGTATTTGGCCGTGAAGATAGTGGACTGACCAACGCCGAACTGCAGCGCTGCCACGCCCACGTGCATATTCCCACCAACGCGGAATTTAGCTCGCTGAACCTTGCCGCCGCGGTGCAAGTGGTGGCGTATGAGTGCCGTATGGCATGGCTTAGCCAGGCCGATGCCCCCCAGGTGGCGGATGACAACGACGAGCGGGCGACCCACGAAGAGCTCGAGCGCTACTTCGAGCACCTAGAGCGCACGCTTATCGCCATCGAGTTTCACGATCCTGCCCAGCCGCGCCAGCTCATGGCACGCTTGCGCCGCCTCTACCTGCGGTCACGGCCCGAAAAGATGGAAATGAACATTCTACGCGGCATTCTTTCGGCGACTGAAAAGGCCGCCCAACAGAGCGAGACGCAGCGTATGAATAAAGAGAGTCGCGACAAACTCGACTAACCCGTCACGGCGCCCTCGTCGCAAAAGGCGCCAGCAAAGCGGCCATGGCCTAAACTTGAAGTTACATCGACGCGCCCCAACATCGCCTTATCGATTGCCGCTTTGCACTCAACCAATTCCAATACCGTATTGCTGCCGCCTCCCCTATCGCCCAAGGATCACCCATGTTTCAACGCCTGCGTGAAGACATCAATAGCGTTTTTGACCGCGACCCTGCGGCACGTAACTTTCTTGAGGTACTAACCAACTATCCTGGCCTGCACGCCTTACTGCTGCACCGTTGCAGCCATTGGCTATGGAACAAGAACTTCAAATGGTTGGCACGGACGCTATCGACCTTCTCCCGCTGGCTGACCGGCATCGAAATTCACCCGGGCGCGACCATCGGGCGACGCTTTTTCATCGACCACGGCATGGGCGTGGTGATTGGCGAAACCGCCCGAGTGGGCGATAACGTCACGCTCTATCAAGGCGTGACGCTAGGCGGCACTAGCTGGAACAAAGGCAAGCGCCACCCTACGCTGGAAGATGGCGTCATCGTCGGTGCTGGGGCCAAAATATTGGGGCCATTTACCGTGGGCGCCGGGGCCAAGATCGGTTCTAACGCAGTGGTTACCAAAGAAGTGCCAACGGGCGCCACCGTTGTGGGCATTCCCGGCAAAATCGTCAAACGCGCCGACCCGGATGTGGAAGAAGCGCTGGACGTCGACCCGGCCCGCCGTGAAGCCATTTGCCAGAAATTTGGCTTCGATGCTTATGGCGTTAGCCAAGACATGCCCGACCCCGTGGCGCGCTCGATGCAGGCCATGCTCGATCACATGCACGCCGTGGACGAGCGTATCGAACGCATGTGCTCGACGCTGCGCAAACTGGACGCCAACTACCGCGACGGCCAGCTCCCCGCCCTGCGGGATGAAGACTTTGCCGATATTCTGGAGGAAAACGACACCGGTTGCCCCGGGCTTGGTCGCGCCGCCCAGGAGCGTAGCGATACAGCGGCGGAGGACAGCGCTTCCCGCAATAGTTGACCAAAGCACTCAGGATTTCCATAATGGCGCAACATTTGCTGCCAGTGCGCTGAACGCTCAGCGACGAGGTACCTGTCATGCGCTTGACCACAAAAGGCCGTTACGCCGTTACCGCCATGCTGGATTTGGCGATCAACGCCCCCAGCGGCCCCACCAGTCTGGGGGACATCTCCCAGCGCCAGGAGATTTCACTCTCCTACCTGGAGCAACTGTTTGCCAGACTGCGCCGGGCGGGATTGGTCAGCAGCGTGCGCGGGCCAGGTGGCGGCTACCTGTTGGCCAAAGCGCCCGAGGCGATCAGCGTGTCCCAAGTGATCGATGCGGTCAATGAAACCGTCGACGCGACTCGCTGCCAGGGGCTATCCGATTGCCAGCAGGGCGATACCTGTTTGACTCACCATTTATGGTGCGAGCTATCCGGGCAAATCCGCAGTTTTCTCGACGATATTACGCTGGCGCAACTGATACAGCGCCCGGATGTCATCCGCATCGCTACCCGTCAAAAACAGCGGGTCGAGGCGGGCATCCTCGCCTCATCTCCTTGACGGCCTTTACTGCACGCTGGAACCCATGACGATGACTGCTACTCCCTCGCTGCCCATTTATCTCGATTATGCCGCCACGACGCCGGTCGATGATCGCGTGGCCGAGGTCATGCAGCGTTACCTCACGGTCGACCAACTCTTCGCCAATCCCGCCTCCCGTAGCCATATGCTGGGCTGGCAAGCCGAACAGGTGGTCGAGCAGGCGCGCCGCCAAGTGGCCGACATGATTGGCGCCGACCCGCGTGAAATCGTGTGGACCAGCGGTGCCACCGAAGCCAACAACCTCGCGCTGATTGGCTTCATGCGCGCCAACCGCGAACGTGGCATGCACCTTGTTACCTCCACCATCGAGCATAAAGCCGTGGTGGATACCGCTAAGGCACTGGAGAGTGAAGGCTTCGAGGTCACTTGGCTGCCCCCCGGCCGCGACGGGCGCGTGACGCCCGAACAGCTGCGCGCCGCCATGCGCGACGATACGGCGCTGGTATCGCTCATGACGGTGAATAACGAACTGGGCAGCATCAATGACATTGCCGCTTTGGCAGACGTCGCCCATGACTTTGGCGCGGCCTTTCATACCGATGCCGCGCAAGCGGTAGGACGAGTGCCGCTCGACGTCATCGCCCAGCATATCGATTTGATGTCGCTCTCGGGCCATAAAGCCTACGGCCCCAAGGGTGTTGGCGCGCTGTACGTGAAGCGCCACCCAGACATTCGCATCGAAGCGCTGATTCATGGCGGCGGGCATGAGCGCGGCATGCGTTCCGGCACGCTGCCCACCCATCAGATCGCCGGGATGGGGGAAGCCTTTGCCGTCATGCAGCAGCAGCAGGACGATGACCAAGCGCGCATCACCGCGCTACGCGAGCGCTTGTTAAGTGGCTTGGCCGATCTGGAGGGCGTCGTTCCCAACTCGCCATCCGAGAACGTCGTTCCCAACATCGTCAATCTGGCCTTCGAAGGTGTCGATGGCGAGGCGCTGTTGATGGCACTGCGGGACGTCGCGGTATCCACCGGCTCGGCCTGCAACTCGGCCAGCGTCGACCCCTCTTATGTTCTATTGGGCATTGGCACGCCCCGTCGGCTGGCGCTCTCATCGCTACGTATCAGCGTTGGGCGCTTTACCCAAGCGGCCGAGATCGACCACGCACTAACCTTACTGCGCCACGCGGTGAGCGGCTTACGTGCCAACGCACGTTAGGCGGCTGACGCTCTCCTGACGCACGGCTAACGACTTCTCAAAGGAGAACGCTCCATGGCAACACTGAACATTACCCCCGCTGCGGCTGAACAGATCCATCGCGTACTCGACGAGCGCGGCCAAGGCCTGGGCCTTCGGGTATCGGTCAAACCCAGCGGCTGCTCGGGTTACAGCTACGTACTGGACTTCGCCGACGAAGCCCAAGCGGACGACGTGCGCTTCGAAGCCCACGGTGCCAGCGTGTACGTCGCGCCAGACGCGGTAGAGATGCTGGACGGCAGCGAAGTGGATTACGTCAACGAAGGCTTGAACCGCTTTTTCCGCTTCAACAACCCCAATGTCAAAGATCAGTGCGGCTGCGGTGAAAGCTTCACGGTCTGAACCACCCGCCAGGACGGTTGCGCACATCACCGGTATTCATCCCCACCGGGAGGCGCTATAATCGCGGCCACTCGGCAGCCGCTGCCACCGACGGCCCTAGCCGACCACTTTTTTCCTGCGCCGCCCCGGCTTTCCGGGGCGGCAATTTCTGCTTTATCCCTTTTAAGGAGATTTCTGCATGGCGACTGAACGTACTCTTTCCATCATCAAGCCCGATGCCGTTGCAAAAAATGCCATTGGCGACATCATCGCTCGCTTTGAAAAAGCCGGCCTGCAAGTCGTAGCCGCCAAAATGCTGCACCTCTCTGAAGAGAAGGCAGGCGGTTTCTACGCCGAGCACAAAGAGCGTCCCTTCTTCAAAGACCTGGTTGGCTTCATGACCTCTGGTCCGGTCGTCGTACAGGTACTGGAAGGCGAAGGCGCCATCGCGAAAAACCGTGAGCTGATGGGTGCCACCAACCCGAAAGAAGCCGCTCCGGGCACCATCCGCGCCGACTTTGCGGAAACAATCGACGCCAACGCTGTCCATGGCTCTGATTCTCCGGAAAGCGCCGAGCGCGAAATTAGCTACTTCTTCGGTAACGACGAAATCTGCCCGCGCTAAACCAAGCGCCGCCGTTTCAACCTTCGTTGCCGGCCATTTTCGCGGGGGCTCTGCCCCCGCCTCTTTCTGAACGCTGACCGCCATGACCACCACCGTAGCTCAACATACGCCTGCCACTCACACAACGCCCGATAGCGCGACGACCGAACACGCGTCTCCCGCTCGACAGAACCTGCTGGGTCTCTCCCGCGAGCAGATGGAAGCGTTCTTTTTGTCGATCGGCGAAAAGAAGTTTCGCGCCACGCAGGTCATGAAGTGGATTCACCAGGAGGGTATCGACGACTTTACGGCGATGACCAACCTGTCGAAGCCGCTGCGCGACAAGCTCGCCCAAGTCGCTGAAATTCGCGGCCCAGGGGTTGTCTACGAAGGCACGTCCAGCGACGGTACCCGTAAATGGGTGTTAGAGGTGGAAGATGGCAGCTACGTCGAGACGGTCCTGATTCCGGCCGAGAACGGAAAGCGGCGCACGCTATGCGTCTCTTCCCAGGTGGGCTGCTCGCTGGACTGCAGCTTCTGTTCGACTGGCAAGCAGGGGTTCCAGCGTAACTTGACCGCCGCCGAGATCATCGGCCAGGTGTGGGTCGCCCAACGCAGCGTGGGCCCGCGCCGTGATACCGCCAACCGCCCGGTGACCAACGTGGTCATGATGGGGATGGGCGAACCGCTGCTCAATTTCGATAACGTCGTGCCTGCCATGAAGCTGATGCTCGACGATAACGGCTACGGGCTCTCCAAACGTCGCGTCACGCTCTCCACCTCTGGCGTCGTGCCGATGATGGACAAACTAGGCGACGAACTGGATGTGAGCCTTGCCATTTCGCTGCACGCCTCCACCGATGAGCTGCGCAACGAACTGGTGCCGATCAACCGTAAGTACAACATCCGTGCGCTGCTGGATGCCTGCCACCGCTATCTGGCCAAGTGTCCCGATAACCGTCAGGTCACCATCGAATACACGCTGATCAAAGACGTCAACGATCAGCAGGAGCACGCTGAGCAGCTCGCCGCGCTGCTTAAAGAACTGCCGTGCAAAATCAACCTGATTCCGTTTAACCCGTTCCCGAATTCAGGTTATGAGAAGCCTTCACGTAACCAAGTGATGCGCTTTCAACAGTGGCTGTACGATCTAGAGTACAACGCCACCGTGCGGACCACCCGCGGTGACGACATCGATGCCGCCTGTGGTCAGCTGGTAGGCCGTGTGAAAGACCGTACCAAGCGCAGCGCACGCTACATTCAGTCCGTGCAGCTCGACGCTGACTAACCGCTGCTGTCTTGACTTCCAACCGACACAGCGCTTTGATGGACACGTTTTTTGCCGGGCGCTCGCCAAGCGTCCGCAGTACGGCACTGGCTCAACCGTTTCGACTCAAGAGGGCGTAGATGATCGGTCACCGCAGGCGCATTACCTCCATCAGGATGCCCATGCTGTCCGTGCTTGCTGGCAGCCTGCTGCTGGCGGGCTGTGCCACCTCTGGCCAGGGGGTCCGTACTGATGCCAATCCCGATGCGGTAGATGCCTATACCCAGCTTGGCGTCGCCTACCTAGAGCGTGATAACCTGCCACGCGCACTGAACGCCCTCGACCGCGCCCTGGAGTTGAACCCGCGTCATGCGGAGGCACTTCAAGCGCTTGCGCTGGTCTACCAACAGCAAGGGGAGAGCGAGCTGGCCAACCGTTACTTCCAGCAGGCGCTGGATGCCGAGCCATCGTTCACCCGCGCGCGTAACAACTACGCGGCGTTTTTGTATCAGCAGGCCGAGTTTTCCAAAGCCTGCGAACAGTTAGAAATGGCATCCCAAGATGCCCAATATGCCAATCGCGCCCAGCTCTTTACCAACCTGGGCCAGTGTTATTTGGCCATCGACGAATTGGAAAAAGCGCGCGAACGTTTGCAACGCGCGCAAAGCATCGACCCGCGCAACCCACGCGGGTATTTAATGTTAGCCGAACTGGAAGTTTCGCAGGGCAATTATGATCAGGCCTGGGCACCGCTGCAGAACTATTTGCAGCTAGCGGGCCCAGACCCAGCGGCACTGGAAATGGCGATCGATGTCGCCCTCGCCCGCGGTGACGACGCCGCGGCTGCCGACTACCAGCGCTTGCTAAACAACTGATTGCCGCCCTGATCACCACATTATTGAAGGATGCTCAGCTATGAGCGACACACAGTTACACGATAGCGTTACTACGGCCCACAGCACGGCAACCCCTGGTGAGTTGCTCTCTCGTCAACGCGAATCGCTCGGCGTCCCGCTGGCGGATGCCGCCCGCGCCCTCAATCTGCGCCCGGCCGTGGTGGATGGCCTGGAGCGTGATAATTACGAAGAGATTCCCGTTGCCGCGTATCGTCGCGGCTATTTGCGTGCCTATGCCAAATACCTGGGCATGGATGACCGCGTGGTGCTCGACGCTTATCAAGCCCGCCACGGCACCAGCGACGCGGAACGCAAAGTCACGCCGGTCGCCGTCACCAAGCCCCCCTCCAAGGTCGGCGCGTGGCTGTTCAAACTGGTCACGCTGCTGGTGATCGTCGGGTTGATTGCCGTGACGGTGGCTTGGTGGCAGAGCCGCGGCGGCAGCGAGCCGCCGAGCATCGGCGCCTCCCCCGCCATGGAAGAGAACGACGCCCCCATGAGCGAACCGTCCCCTGAGCCAGCGCCCGAGCCTACCCCGGTGGTCACGCCTGAACCTGCCGTCACCGAAGAGCTGACGAGCGATGCAGCCAGCGACGCGTCTACCGACAGCGCCTCCAGCGACGACAGCACCGCGCCCGTGGCTGACACTGACGAGCGCGTACAGGCCACCGAAGAAACGCCTGACGCCCAGGTGACAGAAGCCGAAACCGACGCTCCGACCGCCGACGCAGACGCGCCCGAAGACACCGTCGCCGAGGCCGCCCCGGCGACCAATCCCAACCTGCTCGAGCTGACGTTCAACGAGCAGTCCTGGACCGAAATTTTCGATGCCAACAACCAACGCGTGTTTGTCGGTCTGCAAACCCCCGGCACCACCGCGAGCGTTGAGGGCGAGCCGCCTTTTCGTTTAACCGTCGGCAACGCCACCGGTGTAGAACTGCGCTACCAAGGTGAGCTCGTCAACCTTGCCGAGCGCGCCGGTGCCAATAACGTTGCCCGCTTTACCCTGGGAGAGTGACCCGTCTTATGCACGCCCCTTCTCCGATTAAACGCCGTCTGTCACGCCAAATTCATGTTGGCAATGTGGCCGTGGGCGGCGATGCGCCGATTTCCGTACAGAGCATGACCAACACCAACACGCTGGATGTGGACGCCACCGTCGGCCAGATCCAACAGTTGGAAAAAGCGGGCGCGGATATCGTCCGCGTCTCCGTGCCGGATATGGACGCCGCTGAAGCCTTCGGCAAAATCAAACAGCGCGTAGCCGTCCCACTCGTTGCCGACATTCATTTCGATTACAAAATCGCCCTGCGCGTCGCTGAGCTAGGCGTTGACTGTCTGCGCATCAATCCCGGCAATATTGGCCGGGAAGATCGCGTACGCGCTGTGGTAAGCGCCGCCCGCGACCACGGCATTCCAATCCGTATCGGGGTGAACGCCGGATCGCTGGAAAAAGATCTGCAGAAGAAGTACGGCGAGCCCACGCCTGCGGCACTGGTCGAGTCCGCCATGCGCCATATTGACCACCTGGACCGCCTCGATTTCCAGGAGTTTAAAGTCAGCGTCAAGGCCTCCGATGTCTTCATGGCCGTCGCCGCATACCGCGACTTGGCTACCCGCATCGAGCAGCCGCTGCACCTGGGTATCACCGAAGCAGGCGGCCTGCGTTCGGGTACGGTGAAGTCCTCTATTGGCCTTGGCATGCTGCTGATGGACGGTATCGGCGATACCATTCGCGTCTCGTTGGCCGCCGACCCGGTTGAAGAGGTCAAGGTCGGGTTCGATATGCTCAAGAGCCTGAAGCTGCGCGCCAAGGGCATTAACTTTATCGCCTGCCCCAGCTGCTCGCGGCAGAACTTTGACGTCATCAGCACCATGAACCAGCTCGAAGAGCGCCTGGAAGACGTGATGACACCGCTGGACGTTTCGGTGATTGGCTGTGTGGTCAACGGCCCCGGCGAAGCCAAAGAGACCGATATCGGCCTCACCGGCGGCTCGCCTGCCAACCTGGTCTATATCGATGGCAAACCGGCGAGCAAGCTGCGCAATGACCACCTCGTCGACGATCTGGAAAAGCTGATTCGCGACAAAGTGCGTCAAAAAGAGCAGCAGCAAGAGAACATGATTGCGCGCAGCGTTTAACGTCCCAGTGGCTGAAAGAGGCGGTGTGAGCGTCCCGCCTCGTGTGCTGCCGCCCCAAAAGGAGTTTTCATTGAGCAAGTCCGCCGCTAAAAAGATTCAAGCCATCCGTGGTATGAACGACCTATTGCCCAGCGACAGCCCTCGCTGGCAATTTTTTGAGGGCAAAGTACGCCAACTCATGCACCGTTACGGCTTCGATGAAATTCGTACGCCGATTGTGGAGCAGACGGCGCTGTTTGCCCGTTCGATTGGTGAAGTCACCGACATCGTCGAAAAAGAGATGTACACCTTCGACGACCGCAACGGTGACAGCCTGACGCTGCGCCCCGAAGGCACCGCCAGCTGCGTGCGGGCGGCCATGGAACACGGTTTGCTGCATAACCAAACCCAGCGGCTTTGGTACCAGGGGCCGATGTTCCGTCACGAGCGCCCCCAGAAAGGACGCTATCGCCAGTTCCACCAAGTGGGTGTCGAGACGTACGGCTTCGAAGGCCCGGATATCGACGCCGAAGTCATTTTGCTTTCGGCACGTCTGTGGCAAGAGCTGGGCTTGATGGAGCACGTCACCCTGGAGTTGAACTCGCTAGGCTCGGCTGACGCCCGTGCGGCCTACCGCGATAAGCTAGTGGCTTACTTCGAGCAGCACCACGATATTCTCGATGACGATTCCAAGCGGCGCCTGACCAGCAACCCGCTGCGCATTCTGGACTCGAAAAACCCAGAGATGGCCGAGATGCTCGACGCGGCTCCGCAGCTGATGGACCACCTGGACGACGAGTCCCGCGCGCATTTCGAGCAGCTCAAAGCGATGCTGGATGCCGCCGGGATTCCGTACGTGGTCAACCCACGTTTGGTGCGCGGCCTGGACTACTACTGCCGCACGGTGTTCGAGTGGACCACCACTGCACTGGGCAGCCAAGGCACCGTGTGCGCTGGCGGCCGCTACGACGGTCTGGTCGAGCAGCTGGGCGGCAAACCCACGCCTGCAGTGGGTTTTGCCATGGGCATCGAACGCCTGATCCTGCTGCTGGACACCCTCGACCTAGTGCCCAACGAAGCGCTGGGCGGCTGCGACGTTTACTTGATGCCGATGGATGACAGCGCCACCGTGGCCGCGCTGACGCTCGCCGAACAGCTGCGCAGTGCGCTGCCTTCGTTACGCCTGCAGCTGCACTGCGGCGGCGGCAGCTTCAAAAGCCGGATGAAGAAAGCCGATAAAAGCGCCGCGCCGGTGGCGATTTTGCTAGGCGAGGACGAGCTAGCCCACCAAACCGCCACGTTGAAGTTTTTGCGTGATGATCGCGAGCAGCAGCAAGTGTCCCAGACCGAGCTGGCCGACGCGCTTCGCGAGTTACTGTCGAACGTACCGTCTCACTAACATCGCTGCCCAGCACCGACTGGGCAGATGAACACTCGTTAGCCGCATTGGCGGCTGACCTATGGAACAGGAGGCCGCCCGTGGCGGAGCTGAGAAGCGAAGAAGAGCAGCTAGAAGTCGTCAAACGCTGGTGGAAAGAGAACGGAACCTCGCTGATTGCCGGTGCCGTTCTCGCTGCGGCGGGCGTCTTTGGTTGGAATGCGTGGCAGAACTATCAAGAAGGCAAGGCGGAAGCCGCCTCTGCCCGTTACCAACAGCTCATCAATATGACGGCTGGCACGACCTTGGAAGGCGATCAGCTAAGCGCAGCACAGACGCTGATCGATGAGCTCACCGACGACTACGGCAACACGCTGTATGCCGAACTGGCACAGCTCTTGGAGGCTCGTCTTGCCGTTGAGCAAGACGACCTGTCCACCGCCAAGCAGGCGCTGCAGGACGTCGCCAGCAACTCCTCGCGCCGCTATGTACAAAGCGTAGCTTGGCTGCGTTTGGCACGCATCGAAGTGGCACAGGGCAACCCCGATGCTGCGCTGGCGCTGCTCGATCAGCCCATCTCTGACGCGCTGGCGGCCCAACAAGCCAACGTACGCGGCGATGCCTTCCTCGCGCAAAATCAGCCCGAGCAGGCGCGCGAGGCATGGCAAACCGCCCAGTCACTCGCCCAAACGAAGAACCAGCCGCTTTACGGCGTGCAGTTCAAGCTTGACGATCTCGGCGCCGAGGAGGCGACACAGTGATGACGACTAGCCTGTCAAAACCGCTCTTTTCCAAACATCTAATGCGCACCACCCTGGGTGCCGTGGCGTTGGCACTGTTGGCTGGCTGTGCCAGCAAAGGTGAGCCTGCCTTCACGCCCAAAGAGCTGCGCAACTTCGATGAAACGTCATCGCTGGACAGCGTTTGGGATCGTCACGTTGGCGATGGCTTCGGCCGCGCCCGCTACCCCATCGCCCCATCGCGTGAGGGCGATACGGTCTTCGCCGCCGACGCCAACGGCCTGGTCGCCGCGTTCGATGCCAATAGCGGCGAGCGTGAGTGGGAAATCGAGCTGGATAGCCCGGTTTCCAGCGCGCTGAATGCCATTGCCGGTCAAGTGTATCTCGGCACCCGCAACGGTGAAGTGATTGCCCTCGACCAGCGAGACGGTAGCGTTGCTTGGCGCTCGCGGGTCTCCAGCGAAGTGTTGGCGGCCCCGCAGGCCAACCAGCAATTGTTGTTGGTTCAGAGCGTGGATGGCCAAATCACGGCCCTGGATCGCGCCAGCGGTGAAGAGCGCTGGGTCTACACCAGCTCGCAGCCTGCCTTGACGCTACGCGGCACCGGAACGCCGATGGTCATCGATCCTGTCACCTTCGTGGGCTTGGCTAACGGACGCTTGGCCACGCTGGATAACCGCAGCGGCCAAGCTCTGTGGGATATGCAGATTGCTACCCCACGCGGACGCAGCGACGTCGAGCGGCTGGTGGACCTGTCCGGTCAGCCGGTTCTCAGCCCCGATGGACGCCTATTCGTGACTAGCTACAATGGACGTGTGGTCGCCCTGGAAGCCACCCGTGGCGGTGTCTTGTGGGAAACCAACCTTTCTAGCCGCCACACGCCAATTCTGGTGGGCAACTTCTTGTTCGTGGTCAGCGACGACAGCCACGTCGTGGCCCTCGATGCCAACAGCGGTCAGGAAGTTTGGCGTAACGACGATCTCGAAGATCGCTGGCTCACCGCTCCCGCCTTTGCCGATGGCCGTATCGTCGTGGGCGATTTCGAAGGCTATGTCCATCTGATCGACGCCCGCGATGGCAACCTGGTCGGCCGCACCCGAATCGATGATTCAGGTATTAGCGTGCGCCCGGTCACGGAAGGCAGCACCATTCATGTCCAGGCCAACAATGGTCGCCTGGAAACCCTGGAAGTCACTCCATGACACCCGTCATTGCATTAGTCGGTCGCCCCAATGTGGGCAAATCGACGCTGTTTAACCGTCTGACCCGCTCGCGCGATGCGCTGGTGGCAGACTTTCCTGGCCTGACCCGTGACCGTAAATACGGTAACGGCATGCTGGGTGGAAAGGCGTACACCGTCATCGATACCGGCGGTATCAGCGGTGACGAAGAAGGCATCGATGCCGCGATGGCCGAACAGTCCCTCGCGGCCATCGACGAAGCCGATATCGTGCTGTTCTTGGTCGATGCCCGCGCCGGGCTGAACGTTGCCGATGAAGCGATCGCCAATCACCTGCGCGTCAATCAGAAGAAAACCTGGCTGGTGGTCAACAAGACCGACGGCTTGGAAGAGCACTCGGCCATGGCCGACTTCTGGAAGCTAGGCTTGGGCGACCCCTGGCCGATTGCGGCCGCTCATGGCCGCAACGTATCGCTGTTGATCGATACGGTCCTCGAACCTTTCCCTGAGCGGGATGCCAGCATCCCCGCCGACACGGGCACCAAAGGCATTCGCATTGGCGTCATCGGCCGCCCCAACGTAGGTAAGTCCACGCTGGTCAACCGCCTGCTCGGTGAAGAGCGCGTGGTCGTGTTCGATGAAGCGGGCACTACCCGTGATGCCATCGAAATTCCCTTCGAGCGCAACGGCAAGCCGTACGTACTGATCGACACCGCCGGCATTCGGCGGCGCAAGAACGTGCGCGAAATCGCCGAAAAATTCTCGATCATCAAGACGCTGGATGCGATCAAAGAGAGCCACGTGGCGGTCATGGTACTGGATGCCCGCAGCGGCTTGGTCGAGCAGGATCTGCACCTGCTGGATTATGTGCTCACCACCGGCCGTGCGCTGGTGCTGGCCGTGAACAAGTGGGACGGGCTGGAGAGCGAAGCCAAAGAGAAGATGCGCGCCGATATCAAGCGACGTCTGGGCTTTGCCGACTACGCCGAGCTGCACTTCATTTCCGCCCTGCACGGTACGGCGGTGGGCGATCTGTACCCCTCCATCGAGCGGGCGTTCAACGCCGCCAACGCGCACTGGTCGACCAACCGTCTCACCACGCTGCTGCAGGATGCGGTCAGCCAGCATCCACCTCCCATGGTGAATGGACGCCGCATCAAGCTGCGTATGGCTCACCAGGGTGGCAGCAATCCGCCGATTATCGTGGTACACGGCAACCAGACGGCCTCGCTGCCCGAGGCATACCGCCGCTACCTGACCAACACGTTCCGCAAAGTGTTGAAGGTGCGCGGCACGCCGATGCGCTTCGAGTTCCGCTCGGGCGATAACCCGTTCGATCACATGGCGGGCGCCAGCGATAAAGAGAAAGCCAAAAAACGCGAGCTCAACCGCACCAAAGAGGCGCGCAAGAGCCGCCGTTAAGCGTTATCTCTCACCTCAACGCCCACTGACGATTCAGTGGGCGTTTTTAATGCTCTTCCTCCCGCAAATCTGCTTGACAGACACCACTGCCCGCTCTCAAATAGCGGCGCTTTTCGACACCTGCCCTGTAGATACCTGCTCTATCACTCTTGCCCTTCTTAGGAGGGACTGACATGCACGACGCTGTTCGTCGCGGACGCGGCTTGGTTTTACTGCTGCTGGCGACTCTCTTGACCGGCTGCTTGGCACTGCCCCAAACGGGACTGTTTGCTTTTCGCTTAGCGGTCACCTCACTCGGCATCGAGGACGTACGCATTGGCCCTTATAGCGTCAATGCCGGATTGGACACCAGCGATCTATCGAGTTTGCTGGCCTCTAGCCTGGGTGCTGGAAGCTTGCCGGTGCAAGCGACCCTGGCGATGGGGCTTGGCCTGCCCGCTGGCATGCCTCCGGTGGAGATGTCGGGCTTTCGCTGGACGCTGGACATGCCCGGCGTCGACCCCGTACAGGGCAACTATGCCCAGAACGTGACGCTCACCTCAGGGGAAGATTCCAATCTCCGCCTGCCGGTGGCTTTCGATGTGCTGGCTGCCGACCAGCAGCACATGACGCCGATGCTAGAGCTGGCGAGCCAACTTGCCAGCCAAGGGGAGCTGCCTGCGGGCAGTGAGCTGGCCATCACCCCAGGGGATTTGCGCGGCCTGGGCATGACACTGCCCGCTGGTCTGCTCACCCCAACCATTCGCTTGAACGTGGGCGCCGACGGGCAGCTCATCCCCCAACGCTAAGGCTTGCCCAGCGCGTCACTCACCCCGCTCATGCAGCCGTTTGCGGCCCACGTACTGGGCCGCAAACTGCCACGCCGTCCGGCCGCTTCGCCCGCCGCGCAGTGTGGCAAAGCGAATCGCTTCCGCCCGCGCAGCCTCATTCCAGTCCTGTTTTCCGCCGATACGCCCTACCCAGTGTTCGCATACCTCCAGGTACGCCGCTTGGCTAAACGGATGAAAGCCTAACCACAGGCCGAAACGATCCGAGAGGGAGATTTTCTCTTCCACCGCATCGCCGTGATGTAATTCGTCACCCACCAGCCGTGAGCCGCTGTTGTCCTCCATCGACTCCGGCAGCAGATGGCGACGGTTCGAAGTGGCATAGAGCAACACGTTATCCGGCGGCCCGGTCAGCGCACCATCCAGCACGCTCTTGAGCGCTTTGTAGGCATCGTCGTTGCCTTCAAACGACAGATCGTCGCAATACACCACGAAGCGGTGCGGCTGATGACGCAACTGTTCTACCAACAGCGGCAGGCTTGCCAGGTCGTGACGGTCGACCTGGATCAGTCTCAAGCCTTCATCGGCGAGTGAATTGAGCAACGCCCGTATCACCGACGACTTACCGCTCCCCCGGGAGCCCCATAGCAGCGCGTGGTTGGCGGGCAGACCCTGCAAAAAGGCGCGGGTGTTATCGACCAGCGCCTGCTTCTGACGCTCGATGCCCAGCAGATCCTCCAGCGTCATGGTGTCTCTTGGGGGCACCGGCACTAGCCGCCCGCCCAGTGGGTGGCGTTGCCAGATGGCGGCCACGTGATGCTCCCACGCAACCGGCGTGGGCGCTGGCGGCAGCCAGTGGTCGACATGATCGAGTAACCGCGCTAGGCGCTGGCTTAATTCGGCATCCATCGTCATCCTCAGAGTGCGTTATGATAGGGTTGATTTACCACTGCCAGTGGTTATCTTGTGTGCAAGGATCCCTACTCGTCTATAAGGAAACTGTCTATGCGTTGGCTTCGCCCATTAGCGGTTACGGCGCTCTGCGCCTCGATCGCCGCTTGCTCGACGTCACCCACCGGTCGTTCACAGCTGCTGCTGCTCTCCGATGATCAGCTCAATCAAATGGGCCAACAGGCCTTCGCCGAATATCAGCAAAACATTCCGACTGCGGGTCAGGCGAGCCACCGTTACGTGCAGTGCATCACCAATGCCATTGTCGACGTGCTTCCCAACGAGCAGCGCGACCTGGATTGGCAAATTCGTGTGTTTGAGTCCGAGCAGCCGAACGCTTTTGCTCTGCCTGGCGGCTACATGGGTGTGAACACCGGTATGCTGGACATCGCCACCAGCCAGGACCAGCTCGCCTCGGTGGTCGGCCATGAAATCGGCCACGTGCTGGCGCGCCACGCCAACGAGCGTGCTTCGACACAAAGCGCCACGTCGCTGGGCCTTTCGGTCATCTCCAGCACGTCGGGCATGCAGACACCGGCAGGCCAGCAGTTGATGGGTGTGCTCGGCTTGGGGGCCGAGTACGGCATTGCGCTACCTTTCTCCCGCCGTCATGAAAGCGAGGCCGATGTGATAGGCCTACAGCTCATGGCGCAAGCGGGCTTCGACCCGCGTGAAAGCGTCACGCTATGGGAAAACATGCAGGCCGCGTCGGGCGGCGGTGCGCCTCCTGCCTGGATGTCGACGCACCCCAGCCAAGGCCAGCGGATTCAAGGCCTGCAAGCCAATATGGAGCAAGCGCTGGCCACCTACGAGCAGGCTCGCAACAGCGGCCGTACTCCTAACTGTCCGCGACCGTAGCGGCCATTCGAGGCTTTCATGATCCGATTGGGTTTACTGCTGTTAGTGCTGCCGATTCTGGTGCTGCTAGGCGTTTACTTTTGGGAGTTGGGGGACGTTCGCGCCTGCCAGCTCGATGGCGGCTACTGGAACTACCTGGAGGGGGCTTGCTACGACACGCCACAGCCCTTCGTGTCGTGGCTCGAGCGTTCACCGCTGCTGGTGAACGGCGGCATGCTGCTATCCGTGGTGGGGTTGGTGATGTGCATGGTGGGCTTTTATACCAAACCGCGTTAGACCGACCCTTTCTCTCGCTCTCGTGAGCTCACGACGACAGGATGGGGGCACTCGCCCCCATCGTCCTGCTCACTCATTGAGAGACTGGCGGAGCAGCGAGCGCACGCTGGCCGTTTCCGGTCGAACGTTGCGCCATAGAAAGAACGATTCGGCCGCCTGCTCGACCAGCATGCCCAAGCCATCCAGCCGTTTCGCCCCGCGCGGTTCCGCCCACTGAAGAAACACCGTCGGCTCAGCGCCGTACATCATGTCATAGGCCCAGGCGCCTTCGGCAAACAGCGTCTCCGGCAGCGGCGGCAGCTCGCCTGAAAGGCTGGCACTGGTGCCGTTGATCACCAAGTCGAATTGCCCGTCGATGGATGCAAAACCGCCGCCCTGGAGAGTGCCCAGGTCGGCAAACGCGTGGGCCAGCTGCTCGGCTTTCTCCGCCGTGCGGTTGACGATGACGACCTCACTGGGCTTCTCCGCCAGCAGCGGTTCCAATACGCCGCGCACCGCGCCTCCTGCGCCGATGACCAGCACACGCTTACCCGCCAGAGGGACGCGGTGATAGGCCAAATCCCGCACTAACCCGATACCGTCGGTGGTATCGCCATAGGTACGCCCGTTACCGCCCACAATCAGCGTATTCACCGCCTGGGCGCGCTTGGCGCGGTGACTCAGCGTATCGCAGAGTGCAAAGGCATCGCCTTTGAAGGGCACGGTGACGTTCGCACCACGGCCGCCGTCGGCGACGAATGCTCGCCAAGCATCAGCAAATCCCTCCACAGGGGCGAGCTCAGCGGTATAACGCATGGCTTGCTGGGTTTGACTGGCAAATTCCCCATGGATCAGCGGGGATTTCGAGTGCTTAATAGGGTTGCCAAACACGCAGTAACGATCAGTCATCGACGCTCCTTAGGCGTTGCTCTGCTGGGCGGCTTCGGCCAGCCAATCGCGGGGCACCAAGTAGTCGTGCAGCGCGGCCTCACGACTGCCTGCGTCAGGGGTAAAGGCGTACTCCCAGCGGGCCAGCGGCGGCATGGACATCAAAATTGATTCCGTACGCCCGCCGCTCTGCAGGCCAAACAGCGTGCCACGGTCCCATACCAGGTTGAACTCGACATAGCGACCGCGGCGGTAGAGCTGGAAGTCGCGCTCGCGCTCGCCCCAGGCGTCCTGCTTACGGCGCTCGACGATGGGCAGGTAAGCGTCCAGAAAGCTATCGCCTACCGCGCGCTGAAACGCAAAACACTCTTCAAAGCTGCCTTCGTTCAAGTCATCAAAAAAGAGTCCGCCGACGCCGCGGGTCTCCTCGCGGTGCTTCAGATAGAAGTAGTCGTCGCACCACGCTTTGTAGCGCTCGTAAACGCCCTCACCAAAGGGCGCGCAGGCGTCACGCGCGACCTGATGCCAGTGCACCACGTCCTCGAACACCGGATAGTAAGGGGTTAGGTCGAAGCCGCCGCCAAACCACCACACCGGCGGCTCGCCCTCTTTTTCGGCAATGAAAAAGCGCACGTTGCCGTGGCTGGTGGGTACGTTGGGATTTTCTGGGTGCATGACCCAAGAGACGCCCACCGCATGAAAGCTGCGCCCGGCCAGCTCGGGCCGGGCTGCGGTCGCAGACGGCGGCAGCTGCGCACCGTGGACATGGGAAAAATTGACGCCGCCTTTTTCAAAAATAGCGCCCGACTCCATCACCCGCGAGCGGCCTCCGCCGCCCTCTTCGCGCTGCCAGCTATCCTCTTTGAACGCGGCCCGCCCATCGGCGGCGGCAAGCCCTTCACAGAGGCGCTCCTGAAGATCGAGAAGGTACGCTTTAACGTCGTCTAGGTGCTCGTGGGCCACGGTAACTCCTGGTGAGGTGAATCGTGAATCGTGAATCGTGAATCGTGAATCGATGGCAGTGTGACGAAGTCGGACGGCTAGTCACGCATCACTTTGCCGGTCACCAAATCGCGGATGGTGCTGGGTTTGGCATTGCCGCCCAGTTCGCCAGCCACGATGGCGGCGACCTCCTCCCCAAAAATGGTAGAGACCTCGCCTGCGCTCATGGCAGGAGGGTCGCCGGCTCGGTTGGCGGAGGTAGAGACGAGTGGGCCACCAAACGCTTCGCACAGCGCTTTCATCAGCGGGTGGTCGGTCACGCGTAACGCGACACTTTGGTGAGCACCACGCACTAAGCCGTGGCTTCTGCCGTTATCGGGCACTAGCCAAGTGTTAGGGCCAGGCCAACTGGCGGCCAGCGGGGCATGCAGCGCAAGGGGTAGATGGGTCAGCCAGGGCTGAAATTGCTGAATGCTCGCCGCCACCAAGATCACGCCCTTGGCCGGGTCGCGCTCTTTCATGCGCATCAAATGCGCCAGCGCTTCGTCGTTATCGGGATCACAGCTCAGCCCCCATACCGCCTCGGTAGGGCATGCGATCACACCACCTGCGCGCAGCGCATCTACCGCCGCTTTCACGTCAACCGCCGGTTTCATAGACGCTCCTGATAAGCTCTCAGCCAATCCAACAAAGGAGGCTGCATCTTACCACGGGGCCGTCATTCTCACCCAGCCGCCCGCCTGCTGCGTCGCCTGCCCTTCCAGCTCCAGCATTAACAGCCGCTGTTGGCAGGCGCTCACCGAGAGACCGGTGGTCTGCACCAGCAGATCGATCGGCGTTGGCGAGTCTCCCAGCGCATCGAGCAACGGATCACCGCTGGCCGTCGAAGGGCTGTCGGGTCCGTGAGACGTCGTCTCACCGTGCGTCGTCGTCTCTACGGGCAGGTAGTGGGGCGCCCATTGCTGCAACTCTTCGAGCATATCGTCCACATGGCGCACCAGCGTGGCCCCGCTACGCAGGAGCTGTAGGCAGCCACGGGCTTGTACATTGTGCAGCGAGCCTGGCAGCGCGAATAGCTCACGCCCTTGCTCTACCGCTAGGCGAGCGCTCACTAGTGAGCCGCTTTTCTCGGTGGCTTCGACCACCAGCGTGCCGAGTGATAGCCCGGTGACGATACGGTTACGGCGAGGAAAAAAGGCGGGACGGGCAGTCGTGCCCGGCGGGTGCTCGGACAGCACCAAACCGCCGGGCTGGGTACTGAGCTGTTCGTAGAGATCGCGATGGCGCGCGGGATAAATGACATCGATGCCGCTTCCCAGCACGGCAATGGAGGTGCCACCCGCCTCCAGCGCTGCACGCTGGGCAACCCCGTCGACACCCAAGGCCATACCGCTCACCACACACCAGCCGCGCCCAGCCAATTCACGGGCAAACGCTTGAGCGTTACGGCTACCCTCCGACGTGGGCCGCCGCGTACCGACCATAGCGATGCCCGGAGCGCTCAGGGCGCGTAAATCCCCCTGCGCCCACAGCACCACCGGTGGGTCAGGAAGCTGATTGAGTAACTCAGGCCAATCGGGGTGATCGCGGTGCAGCAGATGACGATCGGGCGCGCCTTGCAGCCAGGTCAAGGTGTCGTCCACCGCGTGTTGCAGAGGGCTGCGCGTCGGGTGAGCGAGCCACAGGCGTAACGCATTGGCGGCACTGCTGGGCAATGCCGCTAACCAGCCTTGCGGCCACGACGGCTGACGCGCCACCAGTTGTGCAATGCGCGTTGCCCCCATTCCAGGCAGTGCATGCACTGCCAGCCACTCCTTGGCATCCATCGCTGTTCCCTCTTGTAACGGATGATTCGTTCGTTAGCGCGCGGGCGAGCGCACGCTGTCCCCGACGGCCAATACCCGTGACGCCTGCATGACGAGGGCATAACTCATCTGATTGTAAAGCCGGAAAACCATCACCAGCCCCGCTTCGGTATCGGGTAGGCGCAGCAGCTCTTGGGTGCGAGGATCGGTGACGAGCTCGCCCTGCTGATCGACACGCAGTACGTGCCCAGGCTGCAAGCCATCCTGGGTGCCTAGGTCCAGCGCAACGATCTGTAGGCGTCCAATAAAACGTACCCCACCCGGTACCGCAACGATCTGGCCCGACACGTCATTCAACGGTGCGCGGGGAACGAACGCGTCGCTCAGCTCACGATCCTCAAGCGGCAGCAGAATGTCGTCGTTACGCACTTCCTGATAGGCGCTGAGCACCTCGACCCGGGCGATATCGCCCTCGCTGCTGACGTAGCGCGCTTCGCCAATATTGATCAACTCATCGCCCAATCGCGTGCCATCGGCCGCGACATAGGGCTCGCCCGGACGATAGATCCCCAAGCGCGTGCGCTCCGGCAGCTCTCCACGCACGTACAGCGTATCGCCTGCCCCGCTAATCAGGCGCTGGTTGTCGCCACCCACCACGTAGGCCAGCGCCTGTAGGTTCTCATCTGGCTCGACCACGCGATGCTCACGCAAAAAGGCGCGCACCAGGTCCATCGGAATCGGCGTAATGGCTTCGCGCTCCGGCACGGTGCGCATTTGCGGCGAGAGTTTGACGACGCCCTGGCCACGCTCCAACGTGACGCAGGGCTGGCCTTCGCAGGTGCCCAGTAGCAGCACGTCCCCAGGATAAATGAGGTGAGGATTGCGCACCTGAGGGTTTGCCCGCCACAGCGACGGCCACTGCCAAGGAGAGTGAAGGTATCGGGCCGAGATGTCCCATAGGGTGTCGCCAGGAACCACTTCGTAGCGCTGCGGAGCATCGCGGCGTAAGCCTTCCAGGGCCCAGACAAGTTGGCTGGTCAGCAGCCCCCACGTTAAGAGCACGCCAAAGACGCTATAATAAAGAGGCTTTCGGGCCACCATCCGGTTCTCTCCAGGCAGTCGTTGGTGAAGCAGTGGAAGAGGGCCACACGGTGTCGCGCGTGCCCTGTCACGCTATCAGCATGTTATAGTGGCCCATAGTAAAGCAGTTAGGCGCGCTGACACAGGTTCGCCGCTAACTCATCTTAAAGACTCAGCATAACGGTGATTGTAACGCCATGGCCAAACTTCCTATTCTCGAATTCCCCGACGAGCGCCTGCGCACCAAGGCGGTACCGGTGGAAACCGTTGACGACGAGGTCCGCCAGCTCGTCGACGATATGTTGGAGACCATGTACGACGCGCGCGGCATCGGCCTTGCCGCCACGCAAATCGATGTCCATCGCCGCGTGGTGGTGATGGATGTCAGCGACGATAACTCCCAACCGCTGGTGCTGATCAACCCGCGCTACGAGCCCATTGGCGATGCCAAAGAGCCGCTCTCTGAGGGCTGTTTGTCGATCCCTGAGTACTACGCCGAAGTGCCACGCTACCTGAAAGTGAAGCTCAATGCGCTGGACCGTCACGGGGAGCCTTACGAGCTGGAAGCAGATGGCCTACTGGCCCACTGCATTCAACATGAGTACGACCATCTGGAAGGTGTGCTGTTTGTGGATTACCTCTCGCCGCTCAAGCGCGATCGGGTGATGAAAAAAATGCAGAAGCGCCACAAGCTGATGAACGACGCCTAACCGGCACCTCATCACCTGGCCACTGGCCGAGCTGACACGCTGCCCCGCAGGCTTCTGCCTGCACGATAGCGCTGCCTCTCGGCCTTTGTGCGTTTCATAGATGGCACTTTCTCTCTTCTCTTAGGGGTTCTCCACCATGTCACCGTTACGCGTTGTTTTTGCTGGCACGCCAGACTTCGCCGCCTCCAGCCTTGCCGCCGTTCTCGACAGCGAACACGAAGTGGTGGCGGTTTACACCCAGCCCGACCGCCCTGCTGGTCGAGGCCGCAAGCTCACGCCCAGCCCGGTCAAACAGCTGGCACAAGCGCACGGCCTGCCGGTGTATCAACCCGTCAGCTTGAAAGACGCCGATGCGCAAGCCGAACTGGCGGCGCTGAATGCCGATGTGATGGTGGTGGTCGCCTATGGGCTGCTGCTGCCCCAAGCGGTGCTGGATACGCCACGTCTAGGCTGCATTAACGTGCACGCCTCGCTGCTGCCCCGCTGGCGCGGCGCGGCGCCGATTCAGCGCGCCATCGAAGCCGGTGATAGCACCTCCGGCGTCACCATCATGCAAATGGATGCGGGGCTGGATACCGGCGCCATGCTGTACGAAGTACGCACCCCGATCACCTCCCGCACCACGGGCGGCGACCTCCACGACCGGCTAGCTATTCAAGGCGCTAATGCGCTGGTGACCGTGCTCGACCAACTGGACAGCGGCAGCCTCGACGCCACGCCGCAGCCTGATGAGGGCGTGACCTACGCCGCCAAGCTCAGCAAAGCCGAGGCCGAGCTCGACTTTAGCCAGCCCGCTGAGCAGTTAGCGCGTAAAATTCGTGCCTTCAACCCGTGGCCGGTGGCTTGGTGCCCCCTGGGGAACGATCGTCTGCGGCTGTTGATGGCCAGCGTCGAACCTGGCGAGCAGCCGCCAGCCGCGCCTGGCACGCTGTTGGCACATGGCGACGAACACCTGCGCATTGCTTGCGGTGCCCAGGGCCAGGAAGTGCTGTGCGTCAGCCGTGCCCAGCTACCCGGCGGCAAAGCCATGGCAGTGCGTGATCTTTTGAATGCCCGCCAAACGCCCTTGAGCGAAGGTGTTCGCCTTGGACAGCCCTCACAGCCATCCTCGCAAGGAGCGCGCCCATGAGCGAGCGACCCGCCAAAAGCGGCAGCGGCTTGGACGTCCGCGCGGCGGCGGCCAGAAGTCTGGTGCCGGTTCTCACCGATAAAGGCTCCCTGGCCGGGCTCGATGAGCACAGCGTCATCGCCAGAGACCGCGCACTGCTCAAAGAGCTTTGCTACGGCACCTGCCGACGCTTGCCGCGTCTTCAAGCGCTGGCCAGCCGTCTGTTGAAGCAACCCTTCAAAAAGCGCGATGCAGATGTCCAGGCGCTGCTGCTGATCGGTATCTATCAGCTGCTCTACATGCGTACGCCTGCCCACGCCGCCGTGGGGGAAACCGCTGGCGCTGCGCGTCTGCTGGAGAAAGAGTGGGCCACCCGCGTGCTCAACGGCTGCCTGCGCCGCCTACAGCGCGAAGCCGACGCTCTGCAGGCCGAAGTCGACCGGGATGAAAGCGTAGTCCTGGAGCACCCACAGTGGCTGCTAGGCAAGCTGCGTAACGCTTGGCCAGATCAGTGGCGCGCCATTGCCCGGGCCAACAATGAGCCGGGACCGATGACGCTGCGTGTCAACCAGCGTCACAATGATCGTGAAGCGTACCTGCAGCAGCTCACTGAACAGGGCTTGAACGGCCAGCTCTGCTTGCACGCCCCCGATGGCATTACGCTGACTCATCCCTGCGATGTCTCGGTGCTGCCTGGCTTCGACCAGGGCCATGTCAGCGTGCAGGACGAAGCCGCACAGCTCTGCGCCGCGCTGCTTGGCCCAGCGCTCGCCCCACGGCCGGGTGCCCACGTCTTGGATGCCTGCTGCGCGCCCGGCGGCAAAACCGCCCACTTATTGGAGCAGTTCGATATTGCGCTGACCGCGCTGGATAGCGATAACCAGCGGCTGGCCCGCGTCGACGACACGCTCAGTCGCTTAGGGCTCAGTGCCGAGCTGAAACATGCCGATGCCACCACCCGCGACTGGTGGAGCGGCACGCCGTTTGACGCCATCTTGCTGGATGCCCCCTGCTCCGGCACCGGCGTGATTCGTCGCCACCCGGACATCAAAGCGCTACGCCGTAAAGAGGACATTCGCCAGCTCGCCAAGCTGCAGCAACAGCTGCTGGATAATCTCTGGCCGCTGCTACGGCCCGGCGGTACGCTGCTCTACGCCACGTGTTCGGTGCTTCCCGAAGAGAACGCGGCACAGATCGATGCGTTTTTGGCCCGTACCCCGGATGCCCACGCCACCACACCCCATGACGTGGCCTGGGGCGAACAGAGTGGCCAGGGGCGCCAGCTGTTTCCCGCTCAGAACAGTCACGATGGCTTTTTTTATGCCAGACTAGAGAAGCGACCGGCCTAGGCGTTTCGCCCTGTGCCACCTGTTCATGACACGCAAGGAGATAGCATGAGTCATCACACTTATAAGCATATCGAGCTCACCGGTTCATCCGAAAAAGGGATCGAGGACGCCGTGCAGAACGCTCTGGCGAAAGCCTCCGAGAGCGTTCACAACATGCGCTGGCTCGAAGTCACCGACACCCGCGGCCACATCGAAGATGGCCGCGTGGCCCACTGGCAGGTCACCGTGAAGGTGGGCTTCACGCTGGAATAATCCCTACCTGCTTTTCGACGGCGGCTGGTTTACACTGGCCGCCGTCTTTATTGCAGCGCACACCGCCAAGCGGCCATGCGCTGGCGCTTATAACGGAACCGATGCTCAGCGATGAAAATCATCATTCTTGGCGCCGGCCAGGTCGGCGGCACCCTTGCGGAGCACCTCGCCCGCGAGGAGAACGACATCACCGTCGTCGATACCGACGGCGCAAAACTGCGCGAACTGCACACCAAGCTGGATATCCGCACGGTGACCGGCGCGGGCTCCTACCCCATCGTGCTGCGCCAAGCGGGCTGCGAAGACGCCGACATGCTGATTGCGGTGACCAACACCGACGAAATCAACATGATCGCCTGTCAGGTGGCCCACACGCTGTTTCGCACGCCCACCAAAATTGCCCGGGTGCGCTCCACCGCCTACCTCACTCGTAAAGGGCTATTCGCCCATGAAGCGATCCCCATCGACGTGCTGATTAGCCCCGAGCAGGTGGTCACCGACCACGTGCGCCGCTTGATCGAACACCCGGGCGCGCTGCAGGTGCTGGAGTTTGCCGGTGGCTTAGTGCAGCTGGTGGCGGTGAAGGCCTTCTACGGCGGCCCGCTGGTGGGCCAGGATCTGGCGTTTTTGGGCAAGCATATGCCCAACGTGGAAACCCGCGTGGCGGCCATTTATCGCCGCAACCGGCCGATCATTCCCCGGGGCGACACGGTGATTGAAGCCGACGACGAGGTGTTCTTTTTGGCCGCCCGCCGGGATATTCGCGCCGTAATGAGTGAGCTGCGCAAAGTGGAGCGGGACTTCCGCCGCGTGGTGATTGCCGGGGGCGGCAATATCGGCGAACGGCTAGCAGAGCACTTAGAGCACAGCCATCAGGTCAAGATCATTGAGCATAGCCTGGAGCGCTGCACCACGCTCTCCGAGCGGCTGGATCGCACCGTGGTGCTCCACGGCAGCGCCACCAGCAAGCGGCTGTTGGAAGAGGAGAACATCGAAGACTGCGATATCTTCTGCGCGCTGACCAACGACGACGAAGTGAACATCATGTCGTCGCTGCTCGCCAAGCGGCTGGGGGCTAAGAAGGTGCTCACGCTGATCAACAACGCCGCCTACGTGGATTTGGTGCAGGGCGGCGATATCGACATCGCCATTTCCCCTCAGCAGGCCACCATCGGCAGCCTGCTGACCCACGTGCGCCGGGGGGATATCGTCAACGTACACTCCCTGCGTCGGGGCGCGGCGGAGGCCATCGAGGCCATCGCCCACGGCGATAAACAGTCGTCGAAAGTGGTGGGCCGTACGATCCGCGAGATCGACCTACCCGATGGCACCACCATTGGTGCCATCGTACGCGGTAAAGAAGTGCTCATCGCCCATGGTGACGTGCGGGTGGAGAGCGGCGACCACGTGATTCTGTTCGTGATCGACAAACGGCGCATTCGTGACGTGGAGCGCCTGTTCCAGGTCGGGCTAACGTTTTTCTAAGGAGCGCGCCAGCGTGATGACACAGCCACCACCGAGATCAACAGCGCTATGAGTTTGCGGGTCATTCTACGTATTTTGGGCCTGCTGCTGATGCTTTTCAGCCTGACGATGCTGCCCCCCATGCTCATGTCGCTCTGGTTTCGAGACGGCGTCTGGCACGCGTTCATGAGCGGCATTGGGATTACCGTCATGACGGGGCTGTTTCTCTACCTGCCCAACCGCCGTGCTCACAAAGAGCTACGCATCCGCGACGGGTTCATCATCGCGGCCATGTTCTGGACCGTACTCGCGCTGTTCGGCTCGCTGCCGTTGATGCTGTTTGGCGAAGGCTCGCTGAGCATGACCGATGCGGTATTCGAGTCGTTTTCTGGCCTGACGACCACCGGGGCCACGGTGATTACCGGTATCGACTTTTTGCCCGAATCGATCCTCTACTATCGTCAGCAGCTCCAGTGGCTAGGTGGCATGGGGATCGTCGTACTGGCCGTGGCCATACTGCCCACCCTCGGCGTCGGGGGCATGGCCCTGTATCGCACCGAAATTCCGGGGCCGCTCAAGGACTCCAAGCTCACGCCTCGGATTACCGAAACCGCCAAAGCGCTCTGGTACATTTACGCGACGCTCACGTTTGCCTGCATGGTCGCCTACATGCTGGCGGGGATGAACTGGTTCGATGCCCTAGGCCACAGTTTCTCCACCGTCGCCATCGGCGGGTTCTCCACCTACGATGCCAGTATCGGCTACTTCAATAGCGCCGCCATCGAGTTGATCTGCATCGGCTTCATGCTGATTTCGGCCTTCAGCTTTAGCCTGCACTTCATTGCCTGGCGGGAAAAGCGTCTGCTGCACTACTTCCAAGACCCCGAAGCCCGCTTTCTGATGCTGTTTTTAGCCGGGCTCACCACCATTACCGTGATCACCCTATGGCTCACCGACACCTACGACGACATCGTGGGGCTACGTCATGCGCTCTTCGAGGTGGTCTCGGTGGCCACGACCGCCGGCTTTGCCGTAGCAGACTTTTCCGGCTGGCCAGGGGCACTGCCGTTCCTACTGTTCGTAGCCGCGTTCGTGGGCGGCTGCTCGGGCTCTACCGCCGGGGGGATGAAGGTCATCCGAATCATCCTGATCCTGAAGCAGGGGATGCGTGAGGTCATGCGTCTGATTCACCCCAACGCGGTCATCGCCGTCAAGGTCGGCAAAGTGAGCGTGCCCGATAGCATCGCCCAGGCCGTGTGGGGATTTTTCTCCGCCTATGTGATGCTGTTCTTTTTAATGCTGGTGGGCGTGATGGCAACGGGCGTCGATCAGGTAACGGCGTGGTCTACCGTAGGCTCTGCGCTGAACAACCTGGGCCCGGCACTCGGTGAGGCCAGCAGCCACTATGGCGATTTACCAAGCCTCGCCAAATGGATCCTAGTGCTGGCCATGCTGCTGGGCCGCTTGGAAATTTTTACGGTACTGGTGCTGTTTACCCCGGCGTTTTGGCGGCGTTAAACGCACTGCTGGTGACTTTTTTTGAGATTTTTTAATGACTCACGATGACGCAACACCGCTGGCGCAAGAGAGCAGCACGCTTCCGACGACCAGCGGCCCTCTGAGAACCATTCAGGTGGGCGCGACCCGCTACACGCTCCTGGGCACTGCCCACGTCTCTGCCGAGAGCGCAGACGACGTTCGTCGGCTGATCGACAGCGGCCACTTCGATGCGGTGGCCATCGAACTCTGCGATGCCCGCCACCACAGCATGGACAACCCCGACGCCATGGGTGAGCAGGACCTGTTTCAGGTGTTCAAACAGGGCAAAGCGGGGATGGTCGCGGCAAGCCTCGCGCTGGGCGCGTTTCAGCAGCGAATTGCCGAGCAGTCCGGCATTCAGCCGGGAGCCGAAATGCGTGCGGCGGTGGAAGAGTGCCGTACCCGCAACCTGCCGCTGCTGCTGGTCGATAGGGATGTGGGCATTACCCTGAAACGGATTTACCGCAATGTCCCCTGGTGGCAGCGCTTCTCGCTGTTTTCAGGGCTGATTGGTAGCGTGCTCTCCCGTCAGGATGTCTCCAAAGAGGACATCGAAAAGCTCAAAGAGGGTGACATGCTAGAGGCCACCTTCAGCGAGTTTGCTGCCGAGTCCGAAGCGCTCTACTCTCCGCTGATCCGTGAGCGTGATCGCTACATGGCGCTGCGTTTGGCGGAGGAAGCGCCGCCTGGGCGCTACCAGAACGTGCTGGTGGTATTGGGCGCCGGACACTTGAAAGGCACGGGCGAGCACTTGGAAACACCGCTGCCGGAAAACCCCACGGTGGAGCGGGAGTCTCTCGAAGCCACACCGCCCCCTTCCAAACTGTGGAAAGCCGCCCCCTGGCTGATTACGGCGCTCGTCATTACCGGTTTCGTGGTGGGCTTTTCACGCAATACCGATCTGGGCTGGCAGCTGGTCATCGAGTGGTTTTTGATCAACGGGATTCTATCCGGCGGGGCCACCATTGCCGCTCTCGCCCACCCGGTGACGGTCATCGCGACCTTCTTTGCCGCGCCGCTCACTTCCCTCAACCCGACGATTGGCGCAGGCTTTGTGGCAGCGGGAGTCGAACTCTACATGCGCAAGCCCAAAGTGCGCGACTTTTCGACCCTGCGCCACGATGTGACGCAGCTCAAGGGCTGGTGGAAAAACCGCGTCTCTCGCACCCTGCTGGTGTTCATTCTCGCCACGCTCGGCTCGGCGGTGGGCACCTGGGTCGCGGGCTTTAGAATCGCCGGCGCCTTGTTCGGCAGCGGTGCTGCGTGAGTACGATCAAACAAGCCCCCTGGCAGGCCGATGCACTGCTCCTGCTGGTCACGGTTGTGGCCGCTGGCGGCTGGATATTTTCCAAGGAGGCGCTTGCGGGCATGCCGCCGCTGCTGTTTATCGGCACGCGCTTCTTACTCGCCGGGCTGATATTGCTGGGATTCTCTTGGCCTGCTCTGCGACGTATGCCGATACGCCGAATACGCCGCGGCCTGCTGGTCGGCGTTTTGTTCAGCGCCGCCATCGCGTTTTGGGTGCTCGGGCTGCACTACTCCGACCACCTGGGAGAAAGCGCCTTCATCAACAGCTTGGGCATTCTGCTGGTGCCCGTGGTAGCCCGGCTACTGTTTGGCGACCGCCCACCGCGCAGCACCTGGATCGCGCTGCCCATCGCATTGCTCGGCTTTGCCCTGCTCTCGCTCAATGCGGGGTTTCGAGTGGAAGCCAGCCAGCTACTCATGGTGTGCGCCGCGCTCTGTTTTGCACTGCTGATCAACGTCAATACCCGGGTGGTGCGTAACGTTCCCGCACTACCTCTCACCACGCTACAACTCATCTCAGTGGGCGTGGTGCTGACCAGCCTATCACTGGTAGTGGAACACCAGCCGCTGGCACTGAGTCCGTCGATTCTCGGCTGGTTAATGGCCAGCGTGCTGCTGGCCAGCTCGCTGCGCTTCTTTCTGCAGATCAAGGCGCAGGGCATGACGACCCCCAGCCATGCGGCGGTGATTCTCATGCTGGAAGCCGTTTGGACCGCGCTGTTTGCCGCCTGGTGGTTTGGCGAAACCATGACCTCGCTGCAGCTTCTGGGCTGCAGCCTGATTTTCGCCGCGCTGCTGATCAACCGCTGGTACTGGGTGCGCAAAGTCCTGTTACGCTGGTTGCCGGGCCAAACCCCTTAACGCTCTTACTGTTGTCTGTCTAGCAGCCGCTGCATCGCAGCGGTGGGCTCTTCGATCTTGCGATAGTAGCGGCTTTCCGCATAGCTATCGTTGAACACGTCAAAGTAGTCATCCAGCACGCTCGCCGCTGTTTCATCGCCACTTTGGCGTAGTAGCTCGATGGCCACCTCGGCGGTGCACAGATGCGCTTTCGAGGCGGGCTTGCGCAGCCGGTAGCGGGTTTCACGCTCGGTGCGCAGCGGCAGTACCGGCAGTACATCCAGGTAAGGGCTTTTGCGGAACATGCGCCGCGCCTGACGCCAAGTGCCATCTAAAATGATGAATACCGGTATGCGCGCCTGCTGCTTGGCGGCATGCACCGCGCCGATATCCACCACGCGGTCGGCGTAATCCGGCTGGTCGTCCGGGAAAATCACGAACGGCGCGTAGCGCGGGTCTGCCAGCAGCGCCGCCAGCGTGTCGTCCGGCGCGGTGCGATACCAGGTAAACACGCGGGTGTTAGTCAGCACGTCGCCAATCAAGCGCCCGGTGTTAGTCGGTTTGTAGTGTTCAATAGAGTGGGTCAGCAGCCACACCTGGGCGTCGCTCTCCGCCTTGACCTGATACGGACAGAGGCAGTTCAGCTCAGGCAAGTTGCAGCCTTCGCAGCGTTTGACGAAGCTGCCCCGCGCTTTGAATTCACGCCGAGGCGGGCGCGGATGCCCGGTGGCCGGGTCGCGGTCGGTCAATGCATCGTGCTCGGGGGGCAGCGAGGTCGCGTCAGGCATCTGCGCTCCAGTGGGTCGTCAAAGGGCGCAGAGTATAAAGCAGGCCATACATCCTGACGAATACTCCCTACAGTCAAGCACCATGGTAAACCAACATTATTCAAAAAGTTGACACCCTCAGCACAGCCCCGCTAGAGTCCTGTCAACTTTCAAAAGAATATAGGTTTACCCGTGACCGCTACCTCGACTACTTCTCACGCGGCGGATGCCGCGCCGCGCCACGACTGGACGCTTGACGAGATCAACGCGCTGTTTGCGCTGCCCTTTAACGACCTGCTGTTTCAAGCCCAGCAGGTGCATCGGGCGCATTTCGATGCCAACGCGGTGCAGGTCTCTACTCTACTGTCGATTAAAACCGGGGCCTGCCCGGAAGACTGCAAGTACTGCCCGCAATCGGGCCATTACAACACCCAGTTGGAAAAAGAGAAGTTGCTAGAAATCGAGAAGGTAGTGGCCCAGGCCCAAGCGGCCAAAGAGGCCGGTGCCAGCCGCTTCTGCATGGGGGCCGCGTGGCGCAGCCCGCGGGATAAAGATTTAGTGGTGGTGGAAGAGATGGTGCGCCAGGTGAAAGCGCTGGGGCTTGAGACCTGTATGACGCTGGGTATGGTCGACGGCGAGCAGGCCACCCGGCTGGCGGCGGCCGGGCTGGACTACTACAACCACAACCTCGATACCTCCCCAGATTACTACGGCGAAATCATCACCACCCGCACCTACAGCGACCGCTTAGAGACCCTAGCCACCGTGCGTGACGCCGGTATGAAAGTGTGCTCTGGCGGTATTTTGGGCATGGGCGAAGGCGCACAGGATCGCAGCGCGCTGCTGCAGCAGTTGGCTAAGCTCTCTCCACACCCCGAGTCCGTGCCTATCAACATGCTGGTCAAAGTGCCGGGAACGCCACTGGAGAACGTCGAGGATTTAGACCCGCTGGAATTCATCCGCGCCATTGCCGTGGCGCGCATCATGATGCCCCAAAGCCATGTGCGCCTCTCCGCAGGCCGCGAGCAGATGAGCGAACCCACCCAAGCGCTCGCCTTTCTGGCCGGAGCCAACTCCATCTTCTACGGCGACAAGCTGCTGACCACCGGCAACCCCCAGGCAGAGCGCGACCGTGCGCTGTTTGCCAAGCTGGGCCTGCACCCCGAGCGCCGCGATACCTGCGAAGACGATACACAGCGCGCCGAGCGGCTGGCCCAACAGGCGCAGCGTAACGCCCAGGCCGAACGCGCTGCGGCGCTGGCGGTGGATGCCAGTGTCTGAGGTGTGGCACCAGCGCTTAGCGGCAGCCCGCGATGAGCGCGAGCGCCAGCAGCGCTGGCGCAACCGCCGTGTCTCTGCCCACGGGGCACTCGACTTTGCAGGCAACGACTATCTGGGCCTTGCCCAAGACCCACGCGTACAGGCGGCTCAGGCGGAAGGCGCGAAACGCTTTGGCGCCGGGGCCGGCGCGTCGCATTTGGTCAGCGGGCATCTGGGCATTCACGATGCCTTGGAAGAGGCACTGGCGGAGTGGACCGGACGGGAGCGGGCGCTGCTATTTTCCACGGGCTATATGGCGAACCTAGGCGTGCTGCAGGCGCTAGCGGATCCCCACACCGCGATATTTCAGGACCGGCTTAATCACGCCTCGCTACTTGACGGTGGCGCGCTGAGCGGCGCCCGCTCGCGGCGCTACCACCACCGCGATGGCCACGACTTACAGCGTTTACTTGCGCGCAGCACGGCCACTCACAAGCTGGTGGTGAGCGACGGCGTGTTCAGTATGGATGGCGATATCGCTGACGTCGGAGAACTTGCCCACATCAGCCAGCAGCACGGCGCTTGGCTGATGATCGACGATGCCCACGGGCTCGGTGTGCTCGGAGAAAACGGCGCGGGCTGCGTGGAGGGATTTGATAGCCAAGCCGTGCCGATCTTGGTCGGCACCTTGGGCAAAGCGCTGGGCACCGCAGGCGCATTTGTGGCGGGCGACGCCGCGCTCATCGAGCACCTGATCCAGTTTTCCCGCAGCTATGTGTACACCACCGCCCAACCGCCCGCGATTGCCGCCGCCACGCTAGAAGCACTCACCATTGTCCAGCGGGAGCCGGAGCACCGCCAACGGCTCGCTCGCCATATTGACTACTTCCGCCAGCAAGCCATCGCCTTGGAGCTGCCCCTCGGACACTCCCACACGCCGATTCAACCGCTGCTGCTGGGCAGTGAGCAGCGCACCCTGGCCTGGGCGGCCACGTTCGATGAGCACGCTATCCAGGTAGGGGCGATTCGACCACCCACGGTGCCCAACGGCGAGTCGCGGCTGCGCATCACGTTAAGCGCCCGCCATACGCAACGGGATATTGACCGGCTCTTGGAAGTCGCCGCCGCCTGCCTAAACGAGGAGCAGCGATGAAGCTCATCCTACTCTCGGGCTGGGGCGTCGACCGCCGTATATGGCAGACGCTTTCGGAGTACTGGCCCGGCAATGTCGAACCCAGCGCAGTGGAGTGGCCCGGCTACGGCGAATCTCCAGCGCTACCTACCCCCACGAGCATTGACGCGCTCGCCGAGCGTATGGCACCCAAGCTACCCAGCGATGCCGTCTGGGTGAGCTGGTCGCTGGGTGGGCTGCTGGCCACGGCGCTGCTCAATCATCTGCCGCCGCCCAAGGCCCTGTTGCTACTGGGCGCAGGCAGCCGTTTTTGCAGTGACGGGGAAAATGGCGGTGTGACGAGCCAGGAGCTTACCAGCTTTCAGCGAGCCTTCCGCCGTGACCCCGTTGCCACGTGGCGGCACTTTCTGCGCTGGCAGGCCCAAGGTGAACCTAATGCCCGCGAGGCCCACCGCCAGCTACGAGCACAGTTAGGTGAGACTCCCCACGCCGATACCGACACGCTCGCGCAAGGGCTCATGTGGCTAGAGACGCTGGATAACCGGGCACTGCTTGCCACCCCTCCCTGCCCTATCCGCCGATTGGCAGGCGCCCACGACCCGCTGCTACCAAGCAGCACGCGCCAGCAAGCGCTTCGACTGGAAGCCGCAGGGCACTGCCCCATGCTCTCCCAGCCCGCCCAGCTGGCGGCACGGCTGGCCGAGCAGGCCACGCGGGCGCTACAGGAGCCGCGATGAACACACCGGTCACCTCGCTGCCACTGCTCCGCTGGCAGGAGCGTGTTGCTCGGGCTTTTTCACGGGCGGCACCACGCTACGATGCTCTCGCCAGCGCCCAGCGCGACATTGGCGAAACGCTCTGGCAAACGCTACCGGAGAGCGCCCAGCATGTGCTCGACCTTGGCTGCGGCACCGGCTACTGGACCCAGCGGCTGGCGAGCCACTACCCAAACGCCACCACCACCGGGCTCGACCTGGCGCCGGGTATGCTCGCCCACGCCCAAGCGCAGTATGGCGATGCCATACGCTGGCAACAGGGAGATGCCGCCGCGCTGCCGCTGGACGACGCAAGCGTGGATCTCGTGTTCTCTAACCTAGCGATTCAGTGGTGCCCGGATATCGGCGCGGTGCTGCGGGAGTTGGCGCGGGTGCTCGCCCCCAGCGGGCAGGCGCGCATCACCACGCTGCTGCCCGGCACGCTGAGCGAAGTTGCCACCGCTTGGCAGCGGCCCGAGGCGCTGCTGCAAACGCCGGATGCCAGCGCCGTACAGCGGGCGATTCAGCAAAGCGGCCTGCGCCTCATTCAGCACGCCTGCGCGCAGCGGCGTTTTTTCTACCCCGACCTGAACGCCGTAATGGCCTCTATCAAAGGCGTGGGTGCCCAAGTGGCCAGACCCAACGCTCGGCTGACCCGCCAAGCGCTTACCACCGCCCAGGCCCGCTATGAATCGCTACGCACGCCGCAGGGGCTGCCGGTGAGCTACCACTGCCTGACGCTACAACTGGAAAGTGCGATATGAATAACAGCTATTTCGTCACCGGTACCGACACCGACGCGGGCAAAACCCTGGCCACTAGCGCGCTGCTTTGCGCCGCCCGCCAGCGCCAGCTCACCACGCTAGGGTTAAAGCCCATCGCCTCTGGCAGCGAAGCCACGCCCAGCGGCCTGCGCAACCACGACGCCCTGGCGCTACAGGCGCAAAGCTTTCCGCCGGTGGAGTACCCAACGATCAACCCCTGGGCCTTTGCTCCCGCTATTGCGCCGCATCTCGCCGCTCTGGAAGCAGGTGCCATGCTTAACGTGGCAAGCGTTACTCAGGCGCTCAGCGACACGTTAACCGACACGCCACGGGATCTGACGCTAATCGAAGGCGCAGGCGGCTGGCGGGTGCCGCTGAACGAGGAGGAGGACTTTTCCGACCTGCCCCGCGCGCTCGGGCTGCCGGTGATTATGGTGGTTGGGCTGAAACTGGGCTGCCTGAACCATGCAAGGCTCACCGCTGAGGCCATCGCCGCCGATGGCTTAACGCTGGCGGGCTGGGTAGGCAGCGTGGTGGACCCCGCCTTTGCCGTCGATAGCCCACGCTTCGGGGCCAATGTGGCGCTGATAAAACGCGCCCTTCCCGCTCCCTGCTTAGGGATCATTCCCCACTTGGCCACCGCAGATGCGCCCAACGCGCAGCGCTACCTCTCCCTTGATGCACTGCTCCCCCTCGCCACCCAGGAGGCGACGCCATGAACTCCCCCGTTTGGCACCCCTATGCCCATCTCAAAACCCAAACGCCTGCGCCCAAGGTGGTCGGCGGCAGCGGCAGCTACTTTACGCTAGACAGCGGCGAGCGCCTGCTGGATGCCACCTGCTCCTGGTGGTGCATGATTCACGGCTACGGCCATCCGCGCCTCGTCGCCGCCATCCGCGAGCAGGCCGGGGAGCTTTGCCATGTGATGCTGGGCGGCCTGACCCACGACCCCGCCGATCAGCTGGCAAGGGCGCTGGTGCGCATTACCCCGCCGGGGCTGAACCATGTGTTCTTCTCCGATAGCGGCTCGGTGGGTATGGAAGTGGCCATGAAGATGGCACTTCAATTCCAGGTGCTGAGCGGCCACCCCGGCAAGCGCAAAATGCTCTCGCTCATGAAGGCGTACCACGGCGACACCACCGGCTGCATGGCGGTGTGCGACCCCGAAGAGGGCATGCACAGCCTGTTCGCCAGCCTGCTGCCTCAGCACCACTTTGCCCCAGCCCCCATGGCCCCCTTCGACGCGACGCCTGAGCAGGTTGAGCGGGACCTCGCCGCGCTGCGGGAGGTGCTAGCGCGCCACCACCATGAGATTGCTGCGCTCCTAATGGAGCCGCTGCTGCAAGCGGCGGGCGGGTTGAACATGACCTCGCCGGACTACCTGCGCGGCGCGCGAGCGCTGTGCGATGAGTTTGGCGTGCTGCTGATTTTTGATGAAGTCGCCACCGGCTTTGGCCGCACCGGCAAGCTGTTTGCCGCCGACCACGCGGGCGTCACGCCAGACATCATGGTGCTCTCCAAAGGGCTGACCGGCGGCTACTTGGGCCATGCGGCCACGCTGGCTACTGACCGGGTTCACGGGGCATTTATTGGAGACAGCGAGCACCACGCTTTCATGCACGGCCCCACCTTTATGGGCAACCCCCTGGCCTGCCGCGTGGCGCTGGAGAGCCTGAAGGTGTTCGAAGAGGAGCACTACCTGGAGAAAATTGCCGCGCTCAGTCAAACGTTACAGCGAGAGCTACTGGAAGACGTAGCGCTGCGCGCACATCCGGCCGTAGCGGACGTGCGCGTATTAGGCGCAACGGCGGTGATCGAAACCCACAGCAGCGAGGCGCTGAAGGGCGTTGCCGCGTTTGCCCGAGCGCGGGGCGTGTGGCTGCGCCCCATTGGCCGCTGGCTTTACACCATGCCCGCCTATATCGCGACGGACGCCGAGCTCACCCAGATTACCGGGGTGATGAAAGCGTGGTTTTTAGAGCAGCGTCATCCAACGTTATGAACAGGTCAGGTGAGGACGTAGAGAGCGATCCTGCCGCTTAAGGCAGTATCAAATTCCCCTGCTTACGCCACTGGTTAACCAGCGCTGGCACACCTTCCCCCGCCGTGGTATTGATCGCCAGCACGCCGGGGGGGCTAAGCTCATCGGCGTCGGGGTCCACCAGCGCACAAGGGGTGTCGTAATCGATATAAGTGAGCAGCGATGCGGCGGGCATCACCGCCAGCGAGGTGCCGACCACAAGCAGGAAATCCGCCTGGCTCACTAGCTCGCAGGCCTCTTCGAACAGCGGCACCGCCTCGCCAAACCACACCACGTCGGGGCGCAGCTGGCTGCCCTTATCGCACACATCACCCAGGGCAATCCCCCCCTTTAACAGCGGGTAGCGCAGCCGCGCATCCACCGATGAGCGCGCCTTTAAAATCTCACCGTGCAGGTGCAGCACGTGGCGCGAGCCTGCACGTTCGTGCAGGTCATCAATATTCTGGGTAATCACGCTGACCTTAAAGCCATCCTGCTCCAGCGCCGCCAGCGCTTTATGGGCGGCATTGGGCTTTGCACGACGAATCTGCTCACGGCGCTGGTTATAGAACGCCAGCACTCGCTCCGGGTCTTGCCGCCACCCTTGCGGCGTGGCGACCTCTTCCACCGGGTGATCCTCCCAGAGGCCATCGCTGGCGCGGAAGGTTTGAATGCCGCTCTCCGCGCTGATTCCCGAGCCGGTAAAAACCACCAAGTGCGGGGCTGAAGTCATGCTGTCCTCGGCTTACGTCGTCCAGTAAATGCCTAATGTACCAGTTGGCCCACGGTGCCCGCGAACCGCTGCTTGTTGCGATACGGGTAAACGTCAATCACTCGCCCATCCAGAATCGCCCTCTGTAGTGCCAGCCAGTAGTCCGGGTCGAACAGCTCCGGGTGCTGCTCTGTGAACAGTGCGCGCAGTTCCGGGTTGGCAAACATAAACGGGCCAAACTCTTCGGGGAAGATATCGTTGGGGCCAATGGAAAGGCTGGCCCCGCCATCCATGTAGCTGTCGTACCCCTGGGATTTGGGAATATGGCGGAAGCGACACTCGGTGAGATAGCTCACCTCGTCGTAGTCGTAGAAAATCACCCGCCCGTGGCGAGTGACGCCAAAATTCTTCAGCAGCATATCGCCAGGGAAAATATTCGCCGCCGCCATCTGCTTGATGGCGTTGCCGTAATCTTTTAGCACCATGACTCGTTCATCGGCGCTGCACTGCTCCAGGTAAATATTCAGCGGCGTCATCATTCGCTCGGTGTAGCAGTGCTTGATAATCACTTTGTCCTCTTTCAGCGACACCGTGGAGGGCGCGACCTCTAGCAGGTGGGCCAAACACTCCGGCTCGAAGTGGTCCTGGCGGACGATAAAGTTGGAGAACTCCTGGGTATCGGCCATCCGCCCCACCCGGTCGTGGCGTTTTACCAGCCGATACTTCTCCCGCACGATGGCGTGGGTGACCTCTTTGGCGGGGTCGAACTTATCCTTGATGATCTTGAACACGGTGCGGAAGCTCGGCAGCACAAACACCGCCATCACCATGCCCCGCACCCCCGGCGCGATCATGAACCGCTCTTCACGTTTAGCCACCTGCTGGTTCAGCGCGCGGAAAAATTCGGTTTTGCCGTGTTTGAAAAAGCCAATGGCGGCGTACAGCTCACCCTCGGGCTTGTGGGGCATGAGCTGCTTTAGGTAACCGACGAACTCCCCCGGCACCGGCACCTCTACCTGGAAATAGGCGCGGGTGAACGAGAAGATGATCGACACTTCATCGGTTTCGGTGAGGACCGTATCCAAATGCAGGCAGGGGTCGCCGCCCTGCTGCTCGCCGTACCCCTCGCCATGCAGAACAGGCAGCACCAGCGGCACCTGCTCGCCGCCGCCTAACATACGCCCGACCAGATACGCGCCTTTATTGCGGTAAAACACGCTGTTGAGTAGCTCCACCTGGGCATCCTCCGCCTGCCAAATCGCGGCAGGGAGCTGGGCTTCCAGCAGGCTAGCGCCGAGCTGGCTATCGCGTTCCAAACTGGCAAAGGAGGACTCAAACGGGGCTTCACTCAGCGCCCAAGCGAGTGCCCCCGCCCAGTCGCTGTTGACGTAATGCCTGCGGCACAGCTCGATGCCCGAACGGTGCGCGGCATCCTCCCGGGAGCTGTACACAAACATCCAGTCGTTGCGGATATGGCGATGCTGAAACACCGAGCAGAACAGCGAATTAAAGAAGGTTTCCGCCAGCTCGTAATCCAACCGCTGGCTGATCAATTGAGCGTAGTGCCCTCGTGCTTCCCGCCACGTCTCACAGTGGGCCAGCACCTCCTGGGCAAAGGTGCGCTGCAATCGGTCGAGCGTCTCCTCGACCTTTTCACCGTACAGGTTGATCCGCGCGGCGGAGGCTTGCTGCGCTTCACGCCAGGCGGCGTCGTGAAAACGGCGGCTGGCATCTGAGGTGATCTGCTTGAAACGCGCACGGTACTCATCGAAACCGTGCAGCACAGTGGCCGCTAGGCGATACGCGGGAGAGTGTTTCATCACGCTGGCTCACGTCGAAAGAGGGCTTCCCAGATTCTGTGAACGGCACACTACATACGAGACGACCTTAGTCCTGTAACTGTCAGCCCTGTCAGTGTCAGCCCTTTGAATAAGGCGCAATGGAGGCTATCTCCAGGCGAAACGGCCCGGCAGTGCGGTCGGCAATCAAGAAACCGAGCTGGTGAATAGAATCCGGGGCGAGAGGCGGCGCGCTGGAAAGCAGCGTGCCCCGGCGCACCGCCTCGAACTGTGCCCAGGTGAATTGATGCGTTTCCCACTGGTGAGCTGTAGGCGTGAAGGCGACGCGATAGGCGCTTGCTTCGTCCAGCGCGCTGCTTTTGAGCCGTAGCTGATAGGTGCGACCATCGCCGCGCACGCGAAGCACAATTCCTTGGCCATGGGCCAGGGTCGGCTCGAAGCCGTCAGGCTCACGGCGCACCGAGGCAAAGCCACCGCCGTTTTCCAGCGATACCTCGCCACAAAAGCAGCCAGCGCCCGCTTCCACGCAAAAGCCGCTTTGAGACACGCCGCCCATCACGCCATCGTCCACGGCGTACCAGCGCCGCTGCTCTGCCTCGGCCATGTTCGATTCGGTAAAGTTCAACATCCTTCAAGCTCCTCCTTGCCTGCCAATAACAACGCCTCTGAGCGAAAGCCCAGAGGCGCACTGCCGTGGTTCAGACTAGGCGATCTGCCGCGGTGATTACAATTTCGCGGAGGCGGCCTTCGGTGCGACAGGGTCGATATCCTCAGGTGCTGCGGTGACCAGCGCGAACTCCTCTTCTGCGGTTTTCGCGACTAAATGGTTTTTACTGTAGAGGAAGTAGTAAGCCGCTCCGGCAATGAACAGCACGATGGTGTAGTTGAAGGCGCGAGGGTCAAACGCGTAGACACCGGTCAACGCGACGAGCGAGAGCACCAGCGCGATGCCGGAGGTCACCACGCCTCCCGGCGTTTTATAGGGGCGCGGCAGGTCGGGCTGTTTCACGCGCAGCAGAATATGGCTAAGCGCCATCAGCGCATAAGAGATAGTGGCACCGACGACCGCCATGCCTAACATCAGATCGCCTTCCCCGCTCAGCGATGCGAGAAAGCCCAAAATACCGGGCACAATCAGCGCTAAGTAAGGCACTTTACGCTCGCTGGTGAACGACAGCGGTTTAGGTAAATAACCCGCCCGAGAGAGCGCGAATACCAGGCGGCTATAGCCATAAATAATCGAGAAGAACGACGCGATCAAACCCGCTAAGCCCAGCACGTTGACCAGGGTCGCCAGCGTGGGATTACCCGCCGCATTCAGCGCATCTACCAGCGGCACGCCGCTTTGGCCAATCATCTCAGCGCCCGCCGCACCGGCCAGCAGCACGACTACGAGCAGGGCGGTGAAGAGCAAAAACAGCATCGCACCAATGATGCCTTTGGGCATATCCCGGGCGGGGTCTTTCGCCTCTTCGGCTGCTAGCGGCACACCTTCAACGGCCAGGAACAGCCACATACCAAAAGGCAGCGCCGCCCAAATACCGTACCAGCCGAATGGCATAAAGGTGCTCGCCCCCGCCGCATCGGTGGGGGCAATATCAAACAGGTTGGCCGAATCGAAATCGCCAATCAGCGCCACAGCGGTGGCCAAAATGGCAAAGACCGCCAAACCGCTAATCACCATCATCACTTTCAGCGCTTCCCCCACACCCGCTAGGTGAATGCCGATAAACACCGCATAAAACAGCAGATACACCAGCGGCCCGTTAACGCCTAATAACGCTTCCACCGCCGAGCCAATAAAAATCACGATGGCCGCCGGGGCCAGCGCGTACTCGATCAATACCGCAAGCCCGGTCAAATAGCCGCCCGCAGGCCCCATGGCTTGGCGGGCAAAGCTGTAGCCGCCCCCTGCCGCGGGAATGGCGGCGGACATTTCTGCCAGCGCCAGCACTAGCGCGAGGTACATCAGCGCCATCAAACAGGCGGCAATCGCAAAGCCGCCCCAGCCCGCTTCGGCAATGCCAAAGTTCCAGCCCGCAAAGTCACCGGAAATCACGTAGGAAACCCCAAGGCCCGCGAGCAGCATCCAGCCTGCCGTACCTTTACGCAGCTGGCGCTTGGCCAGATACGCCTGATCAACCGTTGGTTGTGTCATCGTTTTGCCCTTTTCAGTGTGGAACGCAATGGGTGTCAGCGGCGTGCTGTGATCCTGGTTCCGTCTTGTTATTGGGAGAGTCGTCAGCGGTGTTATTGAAAATGTCGTTAGCGTTGTTGTTGGAAGCGTCGTCCGCGTTTTGCGCGTGGTGATCGTCAATCAGCCACAAGGAAATTCCGAGTTGAACCGCTGCCGCCCTCCAAGACGCTGTCTTCGCTGCGGTCTTTTAGCTTCACGCCGGAGAGCTTGCGCTCCCGCGCCTCGGTTAACAGCAGCAGCAAACGCCGGGCCGCCTCTTCATACGCAAGCCCGGCTGGCCGCACGTTGGAGATACAGTTACGTCGGTCATCTTTTAAACCCACTTCGGGGCCCCAGGTCATGTACAGCCCCAAACTATCTGGGGAGCTAAGGCCAGGGCGCTCGCCAACCATGACGAGCACTGCATCTGCGTTGAGCAGCGCGCCTACTTCGTCTCCAATTGCCACGCGCCCTTGTTCCACCAGTGTCAGCGGTGCGAGCTGCCATTCGTTCTTGTCGCGCCCGAGTGCGTCATACAGCGCGGTAAGAAACGGGACGCTGTTTTGCTGCACCGCCAGCGCCGAGAGGCCATCGACGATCACTACCGCCAGATCGAACCGTTGGCCGCTCTCTGCCGCCTGCTGCAGCGTCTGCCGGGATGCCTCGTTGAGGCGTCTGCCGTAGTCGGGCCGCTGCAGGTACATCGCGCGGTCGTCTGCACGGCTGTGTACCGCAAGCGGTGCGGTGCTCAAGCCAAGCGCCTGGGTCAGCTCATCGGCGAGCACCTCACACTCCAGCGGGCAGTGAACCGCATCTTGGGCCTGGGCATGGGCGAGTTGAAACGCGAGCAGCTGTTTGGTGGGCAAGCTCACTCCCGCGCGCCCCAGACCAATGCGCGCGTCGGTAAAGGCGCGCAGGCGCTCCCAGGGGTTTTCAATGACGATCGGCGCAGTGGTTTCCTGAGTGGGTTGCTTAGGCATTTCAGTCGCTCCCCTTCGGCAAATGGCGCAGGCTGTTGGCAAAGGCGGCGGGCAGCTGGTCGTTAAGACGATGGGTGCTCACATCTTGGAAGATCTGCATCTTGGCCAGCCACTGCTCGAACTCTGGCGCGGCTTTTAGCCCCAGCACCCGACGGGCATAGAGCGCATCGTGAAACGACGTGGTTTGATAATTGAGCATGATGTCGTCAGAGCCGGGGATGCCCATCACGAAGTTGCAGCCCGCCACACTCAGCAGCGTCAGCAGGTTGTCCATATCGTTTTGATCGGCGTTGGCGTGGTTGGTGTAGCACACGTCGCACCCCATCGGCACACCTAAAAGCTTGCCGCAGAAGTGATCCTCAAGGCCGGCACGGGTGATCTCTTTACCGTCGTAGAGGTACTCGGGGCCAATAAACCCCACCACCGTGTTGACCAGCAGCGGATTGAACTTGCGTGCCACGGCGTAGGCCCGGGCTTCGCAGGTTTGCTGATCGAGCCCGTGGTGGGCGTCGGCGGAGAGCGAGCTGCCTTGGCCGGTTTCAAAATACATCACGTTGCGACCCACGGTGCCTCGGTTCAACGTTTGTGCAGCGGCTTCGGCTTCCGCCAGGGTGCTCAAATCAAACCCAAAGCTGCGGTTGGTGGCTTCGGTGCCGCCAATGGACTGAAACACCAGATCCACCGGTGCGCCCTGTTCGATGGCTTCTAGCGTATTGGTCACGTGGGTCAGCACGCAGGATTGCGTAGGGATCTCGTATTTCTGGATCACGTCGTCCATCAGGCGCATTAGCTTAATGCTCTGAGCGACGTTATCGGTAGCCGGGTTGATACCGATCACCGCATCGCCGCTGCCATACAGCAGGCCATCGAGAATACTGGCCGCGATGCCGGTGACGTCATCGGTGGGGTGGTTGGGCTGTAAGCGGGTCGAAAGCCGCCCCGGCAGCCCAATGGTATTGCGAAATGCCGTGGTCACTTGGCACTTTTTGGCCACCAGCATGAGGTCCTGGTTGCGCATCAGCTTACTCACCGCCGCGGCCATTTCCGGCGTAATGCCGGGCCGGGCAGCGGCCAGCGCTTCACTGGTGGCGTGGTCCGAAAGCAGCCAGTTGCGAAAATCGCCTACGGTCAGGTGCTTCAACGGCGCAAACGCCTCTGCATCGTGGTCGTCGATAATCAGACGGGTGATTTCGTCCTGCTCGTAGGGGATCAGCGCCTCGTTCAAAAAGGTGGTAAGCGGCAGCTCCGCCAGCACCATTTGGGCGACGACCCGCTCTTCTGCCGATTCTGCCATCACCCCGGCAAGGCGGTCGCCCGAGCGCGGCGGCGTGGCTTTGGCCATCAGTTCGGCGAGCCCGCTAAAGCGATAGCGGCGGCTCCCCACCGTGGTGTGATAGGTCTGCGCCATGGGCCTTCCCTTCTCTTACCTGTTCGATACTCAAGGCGCGGTATGCGCGTTGAGGAACAAAACTTGCTTGTTCTCACAATAGCGCTATCACTTAACGGGGAGTATCGAGTTTTGGCAAAACACACCAAGGCTATAAAAACCAATAAGAAACAGCGGGTTAATAACGACAACAAGGCGTGGACGCGGTTGATTCACGCTGTCAGGAGCTGGTGATGACCTTGACGCCTACCCAAAGCGCACCAAAAAAGTGCATTCAAGAAGCGTTTGATGCCGATGAGCATGCGCAAAACCTCACCCGCTGGCAGCAGCAGTATGATCAGCTGACCCCAGGGCGGTTTTATGGGCGGCTGGATGAAATTGCGTTGCCTGCCATTCAGGTCTTCAAAGAGCACACCGGCCAAGCGCTGCGTCAGGATTGCCGGGTGTGGGAGGACTCTTTGTGGTTGGGCATTCCAACCCGACCAGCGGGCTCGCGTATCAATGGGCAGCCGCTCGACGCGCAGCAAGTGATGTGCCGCCCCGGCGGGCGCGATTTCGAATTGGTGACCCCGGAAGCCTTCGATATTTACGGGCTGGTGATACGTCTGCCAGTACTACATGCCGCCGCCGAACGCCAGGGCATCACGCTGGATGAGCAGTGGATGACCGCGCCCCGCCGACATGTGAACCCTGCCACGCTGCGCGCCCTACTGTTTCTATTGGAGCGGCTGTTAGGCCAACAGCAGGGAGCCATTGCTGAAAAGCTGCATCAGGATATTCTTTTAACCGGCCTGCTAGAGCTTTTAGATGCCCAACAGCCCAGTGGCGAGCTGCCTCCCAGCTACGCGCATCGCAAAGCCGTGGTCGACCGGGTCAAGCAGTACGTCGACGCGCATGTAGACGCCCCCATCACCATGGACGCGCTGTGTGAACTGACCCATGTGAGCCGACGCACGCTACAAAATAGCTTTACGACGATTTTAGGCATTAGCCCATTGCAGTTTTTGAGGCTGACGCGCCTTAACCGAGTGCGGCGCGCCCTGCGCGCCGCTGAACCGCCACAAACAGTGACCGAGATTGCAACGTATTGGGGATTTTGGCATTTAGGACAATTCGCCCACGACTATAAACAGCAGTTTGGTGAGTGCCCTTCGCAAACACTACAGGGGCCAGCCTAGCATCGCCGTTTATCTTATATATGAGAATGGATGCATTGACGACACTGTTTACCTTCTTAAAAAAGGGCTGCTGAGACAGCAGCCCCATAAGCCCGTTATACCTTGTGAAATATAACACCATAGTCATTCGGGTCGACGACGCCCTCTAGTCGACCAATTTGCGAAAAGTCGCCTTGCTCTAAAACACTATCGATATTGGTATCCATAAAGGCCAAGTTTTTAACGACATTGACTTTGATCGGCATACCTTTACCGTCGATATCAATGATCCACGCCAAAAAACCACCGGAAAATTTTGCAAGGCTTCCAATAGGGTAAAGCCCATAGCACTGAATATACTCGACCAAGGTCGCTTTATCATAACATTGTGGTGCCTCACTAATTAAGCGATACGCATTTAACGGTGTCAGCGGCCTAACGCCATTTCTCCCATACATCAACTTGCTCACCGCTTTAATGATAGACACTACAAGCACATTATCTGATATCTGTGACCCTTTAAGATTGAAAGGGTATCCCGTTCCATCCAATAACTCGTTGGCATGCAACATAATATCTTCACAGGTGGCACTTGGCTTCCAGCCGAGCGACAGCAGCTTACTCCTTAGGGTCACCACATGCTGCTTTAGGATCTCTTTATGTCGAGGCGACATGTTCGCTTTCAGCGTGGGCAGCTCTTCACTGACCAGCAACGGTTTGCCCATGGTATGTAACAGGGCGCCCACCACAGCCTCTCTGACGTGTATGGAATGAGGGTCCCTAATCAACAGGATATCGGCCATTTGTACTGCGACTCGGACAGCCTGCCGAACCCAGTCAGGCTCGTTGTGTAAAAACGCAAGCGCATACAAAAGCGCTTTCCTATCTTGTCTCAACAAATAGAGGATGGCGTCGGCGCAATCGTAGATCACCTTTTCAGGAAAGTGATCGCGGCTTTTTATATACATCAAAGAGTATTGAAGCTGGTGAGCCAGCTCCAAGACGCCTCTCTGCATTGGTGACTGCCTCAGGCGCTTTTTTTGTTCCTTTTCTTCACGCTGTATTGCCGCTTTTTCGACTGCGCCAGGTATAAATAAGGGAGAGTGGCCAACTACGCGATCGTTGCTACCCGAGCGGTAAGCGGCTTCTCGCTCTGCCTCATTCACGATATAAAAAAGCTCTTCTGTCTGATGAGGCTCTAAATTGACATATTCGATTCCGAGTGCTGCATATCCGTGGTTACCAAAAGGACGCATATGTCTGATGACTCCTTCGGAAAAGAAACTGGCACCATTCGGAAACTCAATGGTGACGCCAGGAAGCTGCTGACCGACGGTAATGGGGACGGTGTCTTCAATCGCGACATCTACCAAGCATCCCCCCACGGATATATTGCGTAGACTTCCCGCCACGATCAATCCATCCAGATACACCTCGACGCTCACTTTTGCCCGCATACCCAGTATGAAAGGAATACGAACGGCGCCTCGTTGCTCTAGCAAAAACACTGAGCTAGGCAGTTGACACTCTAATCGATATGTCGAGCTGTCTACTTTGACGGCCTTTGTAGGAATGTTACTAACACTATGAATATCACGCGTTAGCGCTGAGTTTTTTACTGAGCCATCTAGCGGATTTAGCGTTTCAATATCAAAACTAACTTTTCCATCTCGGACATAACTATTAAAACTTTCTCCGTGACACTCCACCTCGATAACTAAGAGGCCGGTCTCGACATTAAGATCGATGATATTCGCTTGTAAAGCATACGGCATGTCTTTCGCATATACACAAATCTCATACTGATGCTTAAGAAACGATTGTACAACATGAGCTGTTGGGTTTTGCACAGGAGCGGAAGCAGGCATAGAACCACCATTTAAGTATTTTTAATTATAATGCAGCAACCTACCACTACATTTTAATACTTAGGTGGCTAAGTGCATGTTTTATTTTGTAAACTTAAAAAGAATGTGAACAAACGTTAAATATTAAACGTATTGATCGACAATGGGGCAGGCGAGTGCTAATCACTGGTCAAAGAAAACATCACAAAAAGAATCATTTTCAAACTTCTATACGAGCCACTTATTCGCAAAATGGTCAGCGGTTAAAGGTCGGTCATAAAAGTAGCCTTGGGCTTGGGTACAGCCCATCGCGATGAGGGCCTCACACTGCTCCTTCGACTCGATGCCTTCAGCGATCGTCTGTAAGCCTAGCGCGTTGGCCATCGCAATGATCGTTCTCACGATAGCGCGATCATTTTCGCTGGTGAGCATGTCGCGTACGAATGAAATGTCGATCTTGATCTTGTCCGCAGCAAAGCGTTTCAAATACGCCAAGGAGGAATAACCGGTACCGAAATCGTCAATCGACAACCCCATCCCATGGCTTTTGAGCACTTCCGTGATGGCAATGGCATCGTCGGGATGCGTCATGATGCCGCTTTCGGTAATCTCGATACTCAACGCCTGAGGAGAGATGCCATGCGCTTGGCAACTCGCGAGGAGCGTCGTCACCAAATCGCTATCTTCGAACTGATCGGCGGCGATGTTAATGGCTAGCTGCCCTCGAAGCTCGACACCCTGGCGCTGCCAATCGGCTAACTGGCGGCAGGCTTGATCGATGACACAGTTCCCTAACGCCGCAATCATGCCTCGCTCTTCGGCAATGGCGATAAACTGCACAGGAGAGACCTCTCCCAGCTCTTCATCCCACCAACGACACAACGCCTCTGCCCCAATGAGTTGGCCACTGCGCATATCGACTTGCGGCTGAAAATGGAGGTAGAGCGACTGATGAGCAATCGCCATCGCTAGGCGCTTGGCAATATGCAGCTGCTGAGCGACGGCATGGCCCATCCAGTGTTCAAAGGTGCGCATCGTGAGTTTCTGACGCTTCGCTTGGTACATGGCAATATCAGCATGCTTCAGTAGCGCCTGAGCCGACTGGCCATGGTCGGGATATAGCGAGATCCCCACGCTGACGGACAGTTCGGACGAGTGCTGCTCTATCAACATCGGTTGATGCAGGCTGGCACAGAGGATGTCGGCCGTTTGCATGGCGCTAACATCGTCGTGAACTCCCCGGCAGATCACCACGAACTCGTCACCGCCCAGACGGGCTAAATAGTCGTCAGCAGGCAGCACGCTGCGAAAACGCTGCGCGACCTCTTTGAGCACCAAGTCGCCTACATCGTGGCCCGCGGTGTCGTTGATCTCTTTGAAGTGGTTGAGATCCAGTAGCAGCAATGCAAAAGGGGTTGGCGGATGATCATTGACGCACTCTTCAAGACACTGCATGAAGTCCGTACGGTTGGGTAACTGCGTCCCAGCATCACGAAAGGCCAGTTGACGAATACGCGCTTCATCCCGTTGGCGGCCCAGCTCGGATGCCGCTCTTGCCGCAAATATTTGCAGTACCGTGCTCACGATTTGGGTCTCGAAGAGCGGTGCCTTGAACATCACCCCAATAATTCCGATGGGGCGACCTTTGGCGTCGTCTAGCCGTCGGCCAACGTAGGCATTCACCCATGCCAGAGCACCGTTGGACTCTACTGGAAGGCGAATGCCGGCGTTTTCATGCACGATACACTCACGCTGGGTCAAAACGTCCTGGCAAGGCACTCCTGCTAGATGGTAACTAAACGCGGACTGGCGAACGCCGTTGACATAAAGCGCCAAGACATTGGCGATGTTGGGATCTTGCTCGTCTAGCGTGGCGATAAAGCCAACATCAGCGGCTAGCGCGTTGGCCATATGGTCTGTCAGCTGCGTCAAGAACGCTTCGCCGTGCTGTGCGGAAACGGCTGTGGCTACTTGCGTGACGGCATGCTGGATACGCTGTTCGGCCTTACGATGACGAAGACTGTCGATACCAAAGGCAATGTCATCGGCCAACTCGCTCAATAAACGTACCTCGGCAGCGGTCATGGGCGCATCGTCGCTCTGGTAAAGGGTGATGACACCGAGTAACTGCCCCCGGTAAATCAGCGGTAGCGCCACCAACACGGCGACCTCCAAGGCCACTAGCGTGGTATCACTGCCCGAGGCATTGGGATCGCATTGCGGTCTATACACCACAGGGGCACGGCGCGATATTGCTTGGCGGATGATATCGCGGCTATAGCCCGCTACGAGCAGTTGCTTGGGGCTCAACCAACCGAGAACGTCGGCCTCTCTATCCGCACAGGCTTGTAACACCCCCTCAGGGTTCTCCATCCCCGGCACGATGTGATGCACCCAAGCGGCCGTGTACCCTCCGACGTCCACCAGCACGCGACAAGCGGATTGAAGCAGCGATGTTTCATCACTGGCATGAAAGCGCGCGTCGTTACCTCTGCTCAACAGCCGCAGCGCCCGCTGTTTGCAGGCGATTTGCTGATCGGCCTGCTGTCCGACGAGCTGACGGGACAGCTCGACGCCTGCCAGCGAGGCAATGATGCGCATGACCTCATTGGCGTAGTTAGGCAGCTGCAGCGGACGCGAATGCATGAGCACGAGAATACCGTGACAGTGTCCCGAGGCATCGGCCATGGGCACCCCGAGATAGCTTTCCACGGACAGCGCGGCCAAACGAGCATCGTCAGGAAAGCAGGCACGTGCCTGAGAAGTGATGTGGAAGCAGGTGCGCTCCTTAACTCGCTCACACGGGGTGCCAGAAAGTGTATAGGGCGCGGCGTCGACGAATTCACCTTCCGACCACATGGCCAACGGCGTCGCAGTACCGCTACGATCGATACTGGCGACCAAAGCATGGTCGGCACTGAGCAAATGCGCCAAGGTGTGGGCTAAATGGTGAAAGAACCCGCCTTTATTGACGCGGGACAATCCTTCGGCGAGCTGTTGGAAAATTTCTGGTGCCGTCGTAGGAGACATGATATTAAGCGCCTTCGGGTTTGATAGGTCAGCCACGTTGGCAAGCCAAATGCTTTGATCAAAGCCGAATTGACCGCTGTGTGATCATCCCTGAGTCATACAGTGATTGTATCTGCTGCATGTGAGCAGCCATCTTAAAAAGCATCGCCCGTCCTTGCTACCTATGCCCATTGATGCCATTTGAGCAGCGGCGCTTAAAAGGCATGTCTTTTTTATTGCTTAACGCATGATGCACAGCTCACGCTCTCTATCTTTCAAGCAAATGCTTTAAGCAATAACGCTTAAGGCCAATAACACACGGCCTTTAAATTTTAATGAACTTAACCATAAATTTATTTTAGATGATCGATTTAAATAGATTTAACTGCACTATTTATATGCTTTTTCCGCGCGCGGCCAAAAAAACAGTTTACGCCGCTCATTATCAACCTATCAGGGTGATATTCAACCTAAACAGTCCTTCATGTCAATAGGCCGTTCCCCAACCATTCAGGGCTATATGGAGGATCGTGTGAATAAAATCGAACAGAAACGGCTAGCTAGCAACATCGGCAGAGCCATTGCCAAACAGCGAATACGCAGCCAGTTGACCCAGGAAGAGGTGGCCGAACGCCTTGGGGTTGGCAATGAAGCCGTTTCTCGAATCGAGCGGGGGCGTGTCATTCCCAACATCGTCCGCTTATTAGAATTAGCCGAGATTTTCAATTGCGAAGCCGCCGAGCTTTTAGGTCAAGCAAGTGTTCATGTCGATGATCAAACACAGCGCATTAAAACGTTATTAGCCCCCCTAAAGCCGCATGATCGACAATTGATGCTAGAACTCATAGAAAGCTTGGCCACGCGTTTTCGACAAGATTCCTCCACCGAAGAGTAACCAACACGACTATCCCGACTCTTTTGAGCTATCACTGCCTAACGTATCCGCTCCCCCCAACGCGACTGGCGGGATTGCCAGCACCTTTGGTGCTTCTCTACGGTTCGTGCTATAGGTAGTGAGCGCTGCATTCAGCATGGCAGCCCCAACACTCGACGCCGTCCTGGTGCCCAGCTCACTCCCACCTTGCGAGGCCCTATGCTGAACACGACTTCCTGGAATCGTCTTCGCTACAGCGCCTACGCGCCTCTCTACGATGCGATCGTAGCGCCCGCGTTGCGCAGACCAAGACGTGTCGCGCTCAGCCATGTGGACTGGGAACCCGGTATGCGCGTTCTCTTGGTGGGAGCAGGGACGGGGCTGGACCTCCCCTTTTTGCCCCACGAGTTAGAAATACACCTGACCGATCTCACCCCTGCGATGGTCCGGCGCGCCAGCGCCAGGGCCGAGCGCTATCAGCGTGATGTGGCTTGTCATGTCATGGACGCCACCCAACTCGTCTATCCTGATGAACACTTCGATGTCGTCATCATGCACCTGATTTTGGCGGTCATGCCTCGCCCGGAGCAGGGTTTGGCAGAGGCCTATCGCGTACTGAAACCCGGCGGACAACTGTGCGTCATGGATAAATTCCAACCCGACACCCAACCTGCCGGGTGGGGGCGCCGCACGTTGAACGTATTCACTTCGATCATTGCGACCGATATCACGCGTCAAGCCAGCCCCATGATCCAACATGCTGGCTTTCGTATTCAGCGAGACGAGCCGGTACTCATGAACGGTCTGTTTCGTGCCCTGCTCGCCGTCAAATAGCGCTGTGTAATTGCTCATCGCTTGCAAAAACCTATACAATAAAATTAATGCGTATAGCTTACGTTGCACAACCCGTGGGGCACTGGGGTTTGCCTGCTCTCTATTCGAAAACGTCAATGATGAGGACGCGCCATGCCCAAAGCCGCCGTAAAGCGCTTTCGTCGCCTGCCAGAGGACGAACAGTCTCGCGTCATCGAAATGGCCTGGGAAGATCGCACGCCTTTTGAAGCGATCGAACGGCTATTTGGTTTAGGGGAACCCGATGTGATCGAGGTCATGCGCTACCAGATGACCCCAGGCTCATTCCGCCTATGGCGCAAGCGGGTCACGGGCCGCACTACCAAACATCAGTCGCTTCGCTCGCCCGATGTGATGCGAGGCTACTGCCCTACCCAGTACAAACGTTAACGCCACTGTCTTATTGTCCCACTCTCTCTTCTAATATCTTACTCACTAGGAAGGAACAGTGAGGCGAAGACTATTTTCAGCGCCCCAATAATGTTATATTATCACATAACATATACTATGAAAGGTCTTGGCAATGTCGTTGCTTTCCCCCTTACCCGTGACCGTGCTTTCCGGCTTTTTAGGTGCCGGTAAAACCACCGTGCTCAATCATATTCTGGCCAACCGTGAAGGCCGCCGAGTGGCAGTGATTGTGAACGACATGAGCGAGGTGAATATTGACGGTGCGCTGGTGCGTGCCGGACCCGGTGAACCAACGCTGGACAGCGATGTGGCATTGAACCGCTCTGAGGAGCGCTTGGTAGAAATGAGCAATGGCTGCATCTGCTGCACCCTTCGTGAAGACCTGTTGGTCGAGGTCAGCCAGCTAGCCCGTGAAGGCAAGTTTGATTACCTGGTGATCGAGTCGACCGGGATTTCTGAACCGCTGCCTGTCGCCGAAACGTTCACCTTTGAAGATGAGAGCGGACAGAGCCTTTCCCACGTTGCCCGGCTAGACACCCTGGTCACGGTGGTCGATGGTGCGAACTTCTTGGCCCAGTACCAAGAGGCGCAAAGCCTTGCCGAAGCAGGAGAGAGCTTAGGTGAAGATGACGAGCGCAATGTCGCTGACCTGCTGGTGGATCAAATCGAATTTTGCGATGTGCTACTGATCAGCAAGACCGACCTGATCAGCGAGAGCGAACTTGAGTCACTGAAAGCGATTCTACGCTCGCTCAATCCCGACGCAGACATCGTGCCCATCACCCAAGGTGGCGTGCCGCTAGAAAAAGTGCTGAATACAGGCAAGTTCAACTTTGAACACGCGCAGCAAGCGCCCGGCTGGCTGAAAGAGCTACGTGGCGAACACATCCCCGAAACCGAAGAGTACGGCATTGGCAGCTTCGCCTACCACGCTCGCCGCCCTTTTCACCCTCAAAAGTTTCACGACCTGTTAAACGCCGAATGGTTTGGCAAAGGCCTGCTGCGCTCCAAAGGTTTCTTCTGGCTGGCCACCCGCCCTCGCTATGCGGGCCAGTGGAGCCAGGCAGGTGGCATTGCCCATCACGGCCCGGCAGGCGTGTTTTGGAAAGCCATTCCTGAAGCCGACTGGCCAGAGGACCCAGAGTATCGCCAATTCATTATGGAGAAGTGGCAAGAGCCGTTTGGCGATATGCGCCAAGAGCTGGTATTTATCGGCCAAAACCTAGATGAGGCCAGAATGCGTGAAGCGCTGGACGGCTGCCTGCTCAGCGAGGCGGAGCTTTTGGAAGGTATGAAGGTATGGCAGCAACTGCCCGATCCATTCCCAGCCTGGGAGTGAATCGACTTCACTGTCTACTATTTGATACCGCATAAAAAAGAGAGGCCTAGGCCTCTCTTTTTATAAACCGCATGCAACTTACTGCAACATACTGGGCAGCCAGGTGGCCAAGCCGGGAAAGACGATCAGCACCGCCACCAGCAACATCGAGCAGAGAATATAAGGTATCGCTGCTGAGTATATTTCACGCATGGTGGTCCCAGCGGGCGCAACGCCTTTCATAACGAAGAGCAATAGCCCCAAGGGAGGCGTCGAGAAGCTGATCTCTAACGCTAGCAAGACCACTACCCCAAACCACACTAGATCGAACCCTAACGCTTGAGCCAGCGGGAAGAAGATCGGTACGGTCAGCATCATAATAGAGATCTGCTCCATGAAAGTGCCTAGCACCAGCAGCACCGCAAACATCGCCAGCAGCATTAGGATAGGCGATAGGTCGAAGCTGGTAGCCCAGCTAATCAGCCCACCCGAAGCTCCTGAGAAACCGAGCAACTGGCTGAACGTGGCCGAGCCGAACACAATCAAGTAGGCCATCAAGGTGACTTTTAATGCCCCGGTGACCGATAGTTTGAACGCTTCCCATGTCATGCAACGGAAGATAAACGCCAAAATAATGACGCCCAACGCTCCAAACGCGGCTGCCTCAGAAGGCGTGGCAAAACCAATCAGCATCAACGCCACAATAACGACCATCACACTCAGCATCGGCAGAATATCGGTCACTATCAGTTTTAACTTAGCCTTCAGTGGTACCGGTTCAAGCTCATAGTTTGGCGCCGCCAAGGGGTCCAGCTTCGTTTGAATAAAGATAGTGGCGATATAGAAACCTGCCAGCGTCAGCCCCGGTAAGATACCCGCAATCAGTAGCGCACCGATATCTACTTTTGCCAACGTTGCTAATAGTACCGCTAGTGCAGAAGGCGGAATAATAATCGCAAGACCGCCAGTGCCCAGGATCGGCCCAATGGCCATTTTCTTTTTATACCCTCGGCGCTCCATTTCAGGCACCAGTAGCGACCCCATCAAGGCGGTGGACCCCATCGAAGAACCACTTAAAGTGGAAAATGCCGTGCCGCCCACGACCGTTACGTAAGATAAACGCCCCGGCACTTTGCCCATCAATTGGTCGACGGCATTGAACATTTTCATGCCCAAACCGGTGCGGAAGAACAGTTCACCCATCAACAAGAAAAGCGGGATCGGCACTAAGTTGAAGCTAGAGAGCGCGCCAAAACCGTTGTTGAGCATCTGTAGAATGCCCGTTTGTCCGCCCATAAAGTGCCACGCGCCAATCACATTGGCGGCTAAAAATGCCAGGGCGATGGGCGTACCAATCGCCATAAAGATCAGGATGAGCGAGAGTAAAAAGGCGAGCGCAAAGTACCATTCCATTATTCTTTAATCCCCGCTTCGCCGCTGTGAAGAATGTCATGACCGACCACAAAGCGGCCAAACTCAATCGCCATCAGTGTAAAACTGATGGGAAATACAATGGTCAAGATCCACTTAGGCACAAAGTAAGCACGCACGTCATAATCGGTACGCTCTATATTCATTAACACTAAGTCCAACCCCTTCCACGCCAGAACGCCGCAGACCACTACGCACAGTAGCGACACGCCTCGGCTGAGCACATTCAGTACGGGCGGCGGCAGCACCGATGTTAGCAATTCAATATGTACGTGGCCTTTTTGGCGCACCAACCACGGTGCTCCTAATAGCGTGAGGTAGAACATGGCGTACTCGGTGGAAAGAAAGAACCAAGCCGATGGCTGAAGCCCTAAGTTGCGAATAATCACCGAGAGCACCACTGCCACCATCAGCCAGACCAGCATGATGGCGGCCAGTAGGGCCATGCCGTTTAGCAGCAGCAGGTAGCCGCGTTGTGCGTAGCGCATAAGAAACCCTGGAAAATAGCCACACAAACGGGGCGCTCGATTACTCGGCGCCCCCTACGTTTTATAGATCGTTGAATTTTTCGATCAGCGTATCGTAGTGCTCAAGCCCCATGGGATGACGCTCCATCTGGCGACGCATGCGTTCCCAGGTGGCATCACGGGCCGCATCGGAGAAACGCTGTGCCGCTTCGCCTTCCAGTGTCACCACTTGCATACCATCGGCTTCAAGTTGCGCCTGCTGTTCCTCGGCTAGCTCAGCCAGTTTTTCAGCGCTTTCACGCTCATGCTCAATTGCCACTTCCTGAAGGATCTGCTGGGACTCTTCGCTCAGCTGGTTCCACTTATCCAGGTTGACGATAACGCCCATGTCCGTGGAGAAGAAGGCAGGGTCCACCCGGTAGTTCAGGAAACGGTCCCAGTTGAGGTCTTTCAGGCCAATCTGAGTCCAACCGGTGGCATTAACCACGCTACGCTCCAGGGCGGCATACACATCAGTGGTCGGCAAGCTAATCGGCTGCGCTCCCAGATAGTCCTGGAAGAAGGCATCATAAACAGGGTTACTGCGCAGGCGCAGGCCTGAAATACTCAGATTGCCTTCTTCGTCCATACTAGGCTCGTCAATGGTGTAGAGGTTGTAGCTGACACCGCTATCGAACCAACCCAGATAATAGGTGCCCATTTTTTCCTGGTGGATCTGGTTGAGCAGGTCGATACCACCATTTTCACGGGCATAGATGGCATTGGTATTAGACGCCACCATGGCATCGCGTTCCGGCACGGTACCGGCGTAAAAGCTGGCAGCGGTATACGCCATATCCACCACGCCATTACGCACCGCATCAGGTTGCTCGGAAAGGCCGATCACTTCAGGACCGCCACGCACGTTGATCTGTACCACCCCTTCACCGCGCTCGTTTACCTTATCAACAAACTCTAAAAAGCTTTGCGTGTAGATTAAGGAAGGCGGAAAAGCATGAACGGCATTGATTTGATCAACCGCCAATACGTGAGTCGAAGCCAAGGCGGTAAGCATGCCCAGGGTGAGTGTTACTTTTTTCATTCGTTTGTCTCCTGCACAAGGTGATCTTTTATAGCGGTTGTTGTGTTGATCTATTTTTGAAACCTGTTGATGCAAGCGTGCTGTTATTTTTTTAAATACCTAGAGTGCTGAGCTTACCCCTTGCTGATGATGTCACTCTCTGGAGGCTTAGGAATTGCCCAGGAGAACTGCTCCTCATAATCTGCTGCAAACCGACTGATCGTGTCAGCGTGCTGTCGAGTCATATCGATATCATCCCAGCCATTCAGCAGCTTGGTTCGCCACACCGGGCTAATCGTAAAGCCCACTTCCACCTCAGCAACCCGAATAATCTGTTGCTCCAAATTGACGTAGATAGTGGCAGGAGAATTGCCAAGGGCTGCCAGCAAACGCTCAGCGTCCTCCTCCTCCACGACCGCTGGCAGCAGGCCATTATTGACGGCGTTAGAGGCGAAGATATCGCCGAAACTCGGTGCCACGACGCAGCGAAAGCCGTAGTCCACCAGCGCATAGACCGCCGCTTCACGGGAGGAGCCAGCACCGAAATTACGGCGGCTAACCATCACCTCTGCGCTCTCCCCACCGGGGCGGTGCAGAATAAAATCAGAATGGGCAGTGCCCTGCTCATCATGGCGAACGTCGTACAGCAGGAACTGGCCGTAACCTACGCTGCGCGGCTCTTTCATAAAGCGCGCGGGAATAAGCTGGTCGGTATCGATATTCGCAGTGGGCAATGCTACGCCCAGAGTGTCTAATACAGTAATCGGCTTCATGAGTGCGCTCCTGTTTGCATCCGCTTGGGCACTGTTAGTTGGCGCACATCCGCTAAGTGGCCGTGTATGGCGGCAGCGGCCACCATGGCTGGCGACATCAAATGCGTACGCGCCCCTGGCCCCTGGCGACCCTTGAAGTTGCGGTTGGTGGTGGAAGCACAGCGCTCGCCGCTCGCCACCAGATCACCGTTCATCCCGACACACATAGAGCAGCCAGAGTGGCGCCACTCAAGCCCGGCATCGATAAAAATGCGGTCCAGCCCTTCTGCTTCTGCCTGAGCCTTCACCAGCGTGGAGCCGGGCGAGACCATACCGGGCACGCGGCTTTTGTGGCCCGCCAGCACCGCCGCCGCAGCACGCAAGTCTTCAATACGTGCATTGGTACAGGAGCCAATAAATACCCGATCAATGGTGATATCAGTGAGCTTTTGCCCCGCCGTTAGTCCCATATAGGACAAGCTATCCCGGGCTTGGCGCGCTTTCGCCGGATCGTTCAACTGGTCAGGATCAGGCACCGCCCGGTCGATCGGCAGCGCTTCTTCGGGTGAAACACCCCAGGTTACTGTCGGCGCAATCTCATCGGCATGCAGCGTTACCTCTAGGTCAAAGCGAGCATCCGGGTCGCTGTGCAGCGTGGACCAGTACGCACAGGCTTGTTCGAAGGCATCGCCTTTCGGACTCCAGGGGCGCTCGCGCAGATAGTCGAAAGTCGTTTGATCGGGAGCGATCATGCCGCAACGGCCACCGCCCTCAATGGAGAGGTTGCACAGCGTTAAGCGCGCTTCCATGGAGAGCGAGCGAATCGCTTCACCGGCGTACTCGATGGCGTAGCCCCGTGCACCATCGGCACCCAACCGAGCAATCCAGGTGAGCGCGATATCCTTGGCGGTAATGCCTTCGGCCAGACGGCCTTCCACCGTGATGCGCATCACCTTGGGCTTGCTTTGCCACAACGTTTGAGTAGCCAGCACGTGGGCGACTTCTGATGCGCCAATGCCAAAGGCAATGCTGCCAAAGGCACCGTGGGTAGCGGTATGGCTATCGCCACACACCATCACCATCCCGGGCTGAGTGAGCCCCTGCTCCGGCCCGAGCACATGCACGATGCCCTGGCGAGGGTCATCCAGGCCAAACAGCGTCACACCATGTTGCTGGGTATTGTGGGAGAGCTGCTCGATCATTGAGCGCACTTTGGGATCAGCAACGCCTGCCAAATCACGGGCTAGCGTCGGGACATAATGGTCAGCAATGCCAAAGGTTAAATCGGGCCGGGCAACGGGCAGAGCTCGCTCAGCGAGTTTATTGAAGGCGTGAAAGGAGCCTTCATGGACAAAGTGACGGTCAATCCACAGCAGGCTTTGACCGCTTTCACTGCGGTGGACCTCGTGGGCGCGCCAAACTTTGTCAAACAGCGTTGTTGGGGTACTCATGGTTTTCGCTCGTTGCCTCGGCCTTCGTTAGACTTGTCATCACCACCCCAATACAACTAGCGCAATCTGACAACACAGGTCAAATGTATTTTTTACAATTTTAAATCTGTATTAAATTTAATACATTAAAAATATAGCCTAATGCGCTACTCGTCTTTCCCGGCGGTGGGCATTCCACCAACCTTCGGCTCCCAATAACGAGAGTTGTCATCACCGTTTCGCTCAAGGTCGATCTGGAAGCGGTAACGATCCGGGCGATAGAGCGCATCGAGATGCTCCACCCCACGCCCCTGCTCGTCATACACCACGCGAGTGAGCGAGATCAGCGGCGAGCCAACCGCCACATCCAACGCTTGAGCGACCTCATGACTCGCAAGCGTCGCAGAAATGGATTGGGAAGCGTGATCCACCTTCACGCCACTGCGCTCCAACAGCACGAACAGTGGTGTATTCGCCAGATCCATCTCGTTGTAGTGCAGGGCGATAGTTTCCGGCACGTGGGTTACCAAATGAGAAAACGGCTTATTGTCGACCATTCGCACACGCACTGAACGCTGCACCTTTCCGCCCTGAGCCATGCCCAACCGCTCACGGATCATTTCCGGCGGCGGCACATAAGCAAACTCCAGTAGCCGCACCTGAGAGGCTTGACTCATCTTGACCATATTGGGCATCAGGTTAGACACACTGGCGGTCATCACCGTGGCATCCAACGGCTGCTCCAGCACCACCGTGCCGACCCCTGCCTTACGGGTCACTAAACCTGCGGTTTGAAGCGCTTCCATCGCTCTTCGAACAGTCACGCGTGAAACGCCGTGCTGTTCTGCCAATTTGTTTTCCCCAGGCAGCTTGCTATCGGCAGGCAGCCGTCCGCTCAAGATCGCATCTTTCAACAGCAGATAAATCCGGTGTGATTTGGTGCCGCCCACCGCAGAGGGTTGTGCCTCACTCATCCATGCCTCTCCTCAGGATGTTGTTCAAAAAAATTCGTATCAGGCTTGACGAAGGGACAATAATAGACATAAAAATGTATTACATATAATACATATCAACAGCCAATAAATAACACAATTACTGCCGCTTGAAAGCCATTATTACAGAAATCGGCAGCATGAGAGTCGACGATGCTTAACCTGCACAGTGGAACCAAAGAGCACCATGGCATTGCACAGGTGCGTGCTTTTTTAAGCGCCATGGAAGACCGCGATTTGCCCCGTGCCGAGCGCTACCTGGCAGCAACGGTCACCATCCGTTTTCCCGGCTCGCCGACCATGAGCCGACTGAGTGAAGTTGTGGAGTGGGCACAGGCACGCTATCGCCAAGTGCACAAAACATTTCACGCAGTAGACCTTTGCAGTGACCAGCAACGATGTGCCAATGCAGACCACTGCGTAGTGGTGTGCCACGGAGAATTATCAGTGGAGTGGCTGGATGGCAGCACGTCGAACGGCGTGCGCTTTATTGACCGCTTTGAATTAACCGATGGCCTGATTACCCGCCAGGAAGTGTGGAACGACTTGGCGCTCGTACGCCGCTAATACCCATCAGATGCAAACGCTTACCCAACAATGATGAGACCGCTATGACACGCCAACACCTTACGTCACCACAGGCTGCTTCTCCACAGGCTTCACACCAGCCCGCTCAACTTAAACAGCTGTTGCAGGCTCCCCCCATTGTGGTCGCTCCCGGCGTGTTTGACGCACTCGGCGCGTCACTGGCCGAACAGGCTGGGTTTGATACCGTCTACCTTTCGGGTGCCAGCTTGGCGTACACCCAACTGGGGCGGCCCGATATTGGCCTTTTGAGCATTACCGAAATTTGCACCGCCATGTCGCATATCCGCGAACGCACCAATCTTTCCGTGGTGGTGGATTGCGACACCGGCTTTGGCAACGCCATGAACGTGATGCGCAGCGTGCGTCTGCTAGAGCGCGCAGGCGCCAACGCCATTCAGTTGGAAGACCAGACTTACCCTAAACGCTGCGGCCATCTGCGTGGCAAAACGCTGGTTTCCAAGAGCGAAATGGTCGGTAAATTGCATGCAGCACTGGATGCGCGAGAAAATGATAGCACGCTTATTATTGGCCGCACCGATGCGTTAGGCGTGGAAGGCACCGACAGCGCCATCGAGCGCGCCCAGGCTTACTATGAAGCGGGCGTGGACATGCTGTTTATCGAAGGTATCCGCACCGACGACGATATCAGCAAGATCATGGCCCAGTTCAAAGGCAAAGTGCCGATCATGGCCAATATGGTCGAGGGTGGAGACACACCGCTGCAGAACGCCCAGGCGCTGGAAGCGCTGGGTTTCTCGCTGGTGATTTTCCCTGGCGCGTTGGTGCGAGCGATTACCCACATGGCCAGTCGCTTCTTTGCCACGCTGAAACAGGACGGCACCACCGACGCCTTCCGTGACCAGATGCTCGACTTTAAACAGCTCAACGACTACCTAGGCACCCAAGCGATGCTGGAGCTTGGCGAGCAGTACGACAATCGCTAATCAAACACTACCAAGGCACCATCCAGGCGCTCACCGCTTAGCCACTAACAATGATGAGTCAGGAGACAACCATGCAGACCACCGATAAAACGGCAAAAGAGATCTTTCACGACGTGATGGCCAACCCTCAGCGGGTGCCCTTTGGCTTTGGCAAAAAAGCTGTGCTGGTCAATGTAGACCCCCAGAAGGCCTACACCCGTACCGATCTCTTCAAGACCGCCTACGAAAACGACCCCAAACAGCTGGAGTATACGAACCAGTTGGCGCGCGGCTTCCGGGAGAAGGGCTGGCCGGTGGTCTGGACTCATGTCGCCTTTCTGGACTCCGCCGAAGATGCGGGCGTGTGGGGCACCCGCACCGACACTCCCGATTCACTGCAAAACATCAAGTACGGCTCCGAGCGCGCCGAATTCGACGAGCGCTGCGAAATCGACCGCAGCCGCGACGTGATCTACACCAAGCGCATGCCTTCGGCCTTTTTTGAAACGCCGCTGCAGTCCCTGCTGGTATGGCACCAGGTCGACACAGTAATCATCACCGGTGGCTCTACCTCAGGCTGCATTCGCGCCACTGCCGTGGAGAGCCTGTCCCGTGGCTACCGCACCATCGTGCCGATGGAGTGCGTCGCCGATAAGCACGAAAGCTACCACTACGCCAACCTGACCGACCTGCACCTCAAATACGCCGACGTCATGCCCGTTGCTGACGTGCTGGCGTGGCTTGAGGGCGATGCATAAGGCGAGGAGCTAGCGATGAAAGAGTCACTTGGCGTTTACGATTACTGGGCCTACGACCAGCGCCCTAAAATTACTTGGCCCGGCGGAGCAAAGGTAGCCTTCTGGGTCGCCCCTAATATCGAGTATTACGAACTCGATCCGCCGCAGAACCCGAGCCGAAAGCCGTGGCCGCACCCTCACCCATCGGTACCCGGCTACAGCATTCGCGATTACGGCAACCGGGTGGGCCACCAGCGCCAAATGGCCCTGTTGGATAAATACGGGGTTCGTGGCTCTGTATCGCTTTCCGTAGCGCTCTGCGAGCACCATCCCGAGATTATCCAGATGTGCAAAGAGCGCGACTGGGAGTTCTTTAGCCACGGCATCTACAACACCCGCTACACCTATGGGCTCAGCGAAGCCCAAGAGCGGGCAATGATTCGCGACAGTATGGAAACCATTCACCGCCATACCGGCCAGGCCTGCGCGGGCTATCTGGCCCCTGCGCTCTCTCACTCTGAGCGCACTCTGGATCTATTTGCCGAAGTGGGCGAAGAGCTATTCGGCGATAAAGGCGGGATTTATACCTGTGACCTGTTCCATGACGATCAGCCAACGCCGGTGAGCGTTCGCTCCAGCAAGCGCTTTATCTCCATGCCCTACTCGCTGGAGATGAACGACACCATCGTCTACGCGGTGAACAAAGTGGAGCCGCGTCAGTACGCCACCATGCTCAAGCGCCACTTTGATCGCCTGTATTTAGAGGGCGCGGAGTCCGGCACGGTGATGTGCATTCCCACTCACAACTATCAGGTGAGCTGCCCCCATCGCATCAAGGCGTTTGAAGAGGCACTGGAGTACATCACCGGGCACCCGGATGTATGGGTCGCCACGGGCAGAGAAATCGCCGATTACTATCTCGAACACCATTACGATGCCGCCCTCGACAGCATCCAGGCCCAGGCCGCCACCGCACGCAGGGAGGGCTAATCCTATGGCATCCAAAGACATGGCGCTCAACGACGACTACCTCGATTACCCCTTGCGCCGCCACGGCTACGACCACGACCGCTATGCATGGTCGATGCTAAGTGAACGTACACCGGTCACCTGGCCCGAGGGTAAAACCCTGGCGGTGTGGATCAATATTTCGCTGCAGTTCTATCCGCTCAACCAGCGCGGCGAGCCGTTCAAAGTACCCAACGGCATGACCATGCCCTATCCGGACCTGCGCCACTTTTCGCTGCGGGATTACGGCAACCGGGTGGGTATCTATCGCGTGCTGAAAGCGCTGGCCGCGCACAACATCACGCCTACCTTTGCGATTAACGCGCAACTAGCTGAGCAGACGCTCTATTTGGTGCAGCGCTTGAAAGAGCACGGCGGTGAATTTATCGCCCACGGCTGGAACATGGATCACCTGCACTACGGCGGCCAACCGATTGAAGAGGAAGCCGAGCTGGTCAAACGCTCCGTGGACACGCTGCGGCGAGTGACCGGCCAACCTATTCGCGGCTGGCTAAGCCCCGCCAAGCACCAGAGTTTCAACACACTGGACCTGCTGGCAGACAACGGCATTGCGTACTGCGCCGACTGGGTGAACGACGACATGCCGTATGCTTGTGACACCAACACCGGCAGATTGACCATGATGCCGTTGGCCACCGAGATTGAAGATCAGTTCGTAATGAGCCAGAACCTGCACTCGGAAGATTCCTGGGTAACTCAGGTAAAAGACGCGTTTGATTTTCTGCTGGAAGAGTCCCGCGAGCAGGGCGGGCGACTGTTTGCCTTGAACCTGCACCCCTGGTTGGTCGGCCAGCCTCACCGGATTGCTTGCCTGGAAGACGTGCTGGCGCATATCAGCGGGCACCCGGACATCTGGCAGGCCCCGGCGGGTGAAATTCTAGATGCCTTCCACCCAGCTGCGGAGCAGGCGTAATGGCGATCATTCCCTACACACACGAAGGCTTTGATGCCCACCTTCCGCTGCTGATTATCGGCGCGGGGGCCTGCGGCCTGGTAGCGGCCCTGGCCGCCCAGGAAGCGGGCGTTGAGCTGGCTGTTTTAGAGCGCGACGCCCTGCCCCGTGGCAGCACGGCGATGTCGTCGGGGTTTATTCCTGCCGCCAATACGCGCTTTCAGCATGAGTTGGGCGTCACGGACTCTGCCGAGGCCATGGCAGAGGATATTCAAAAGAAGAATGGCTTTGAGGCCGACCCGAGCATCGTCGAACTGCTGGCCAGCCAATCCGGCCCAACCATCGAATGGCTAGCGGATCAGCATGGCGTGCCCTTTGAGCTGGTGGAAGGCTTTCTCTACCCCGGCCACCGCCACCTGCGCATGCACGCCACGCCCCGGCGCACCGGGGAAGAGTTGATGGGCGCGCTACTTAACGCCGCCGAAGCGGCAGGGATCGACATTCTGACCCAGGCCCGGGTAGTGGATCTACACGTGGACAGCACCCAACGCGTGCGCGGCGTCACCCTGGAGCGCCCAGACGGCAGCCGCGAAAGCATTGGCTGCGATGCGCTGGTTCTGGCCTGCAACGGCTATGGCGGTAACCCAGAGCTGGTGGCACGTTATCTGCCCACGCTGAGACACGCGCTGTATTACGGCCACGAGGGCAACCAGGGTGACGCCTTACTGTGGGGTCAGGAAATGGGCGCGAGCACCAAAGACTTAGGTGCCTGCCAAGGCCACGGCTCGCTCGCCACCCCTCATCAAACGCTGATTAGCTGGGCACTGATGATGCAAGGGGGCATTCAGGTCAACATCAAGGGCGAGCGCTTCTCCAATGAGCACGGCGGCTACTCCGAACAGGCCGCCAAGGTGCTGGCGCAGCCAGAGCAAGTGGCCTGGAATCTTTATGATGCCCGCATTCATGAGTCTGCCCAGGCGTTCGAAGATTACCGCAACGCCCAGGAGAGCGGCGCAGTACGCAGCTTCTCAACCCTGGAAGAGATGGCCACTGGCTTGAAACTTCCCCTTGGCGCACTGCAAGCCACCTTTGCCCAAATGCAGCAGCACGCTGAGCAGCAAACGGCCGATGCGTTTGGCCGCCGCTTTGATCCCGCCAACCTGCTTAAAGCCCCCTACTACGCCATTCGCGTCACCGGGGCACTATTCCATACCCAGGGCGGTTTAGAAGTGAATCGCAAGGCCCGCGTGCTCAATACACAGGGGCAGGCGCTGCCGAACCTGTTTGCCGCAGGTGGCGCGGCGCGTGGGGTGTCGGGCTCCAACGACAGTGGCTATCTTTCCGGCAACGGGCTGCTGAGTGCGGTGGTGCTGGGCGCAGTGGCCGGCAAAAGCGCCGCCGAGCTGCTGCACTTAAAGCTCAGTTCCGCCGCACTGCCTTAACCTGCATGAATGGCACACCACTCGCTTCCCGGGTGGTGTGCGGCACATTTTGTCAAACCGATACCGCACTATCCAACCTCGGATGCGCCAACGCTTGCCAAGCGTCATAGGTGGTAAAGAACACTTGGCCGGTGAGCTCGTGGTAGAACGCCGTGTGCGTTAGGCGATCCATCACCGGGCCTTTCACTTCGGCCAAGTGGAGCATGGCACCGGCGTCTTTCAGCCGACCGTTGATCGCCTCCAGGCTCTCCAGGGCCGAAGCATCGATGACATTCACTGCCTGACAGGTGAGCACAATGTGCTTGATCGACGGCGAGCGGGCGGCCAGCGCCATGACGGTATCTTCAAGATAGCGGGCGTTGGCAAAATAGAGGCTTTCATCGATGCGCAGCATGGCGACATGATCGTCGGTTTCGACCTGATGGCGCTTCACGTTACGGAAATGCTCGGTGCCCGGTACCCGCCCTACCACCGCACTATGGGGCTGGCTGGTGCGGTAAAGGTGTAGCCCCAGCGAGAGCACCACCCCGCTGATAATGCCCACTTCCACGCTGTGCAGAAGGGTCAGCAGCAAAGTAGCGACCATCGCCACCCCGTCGCTGCGGGAGTATTGCCAGGTCCGCTTTACCGCAGGCAAATCAATCAATGTCCCCACTGCCACGATAATCGTGGCGGCCAGCGTGACGGTGGGTAAAAAGGCCAGTAAGTCAGTGAGTAGCAGCGTGGTCAACACAATCCCAAGCGCGGTAAACGCCCCCGCCAGCGGCGTTGCTGCCCCGGCTTCAAAATTGACCACCGAGCGCGAAAAACCGCCCGACACCGGCGAGCCGCCGCTAACGCCAGCGCCAAGATTCGCCATGCCGAGCGCAATCAGCTCTTGGTTAGGGTCAATACGCTGACGGCGCTTGGCGGCCAGGGTCTGCGCCACGGACACCGACTCTACAAACCCTACCAAACTGATCAGCAGCGCCGCCGGGAGCAGACCGAGCCACAGCGATTGATCCAGGCTCGGCAGCGTCATGGCAGGCAGGCCACTAGGCACAAAGCCCACCAAATCGACCCCGCGCTGCTCTAGTTGGAAACCCCATGCCAACAGCGTGGTCACTACCACGGCCGAAATAGGCGCGGCTTTCACCATTAACCCTGCCCAACTAGCAGGTATTCCCAGCTTGGTCAGCCAGCCATTCAGGTGCTTGCGACACACCCATAGATACGCCCAAACGCCAAGGCCAATGAGCAGCGTTATGACATTCACCTGCTGCCACTGGCCCAATAGCGCTTGCAGCAGTTCCACCACGTTATGGCCGGATGCTTCGACCCCAAAAAGGTGCTTCAACTGGCTGATCGCGATCAAAATCCCCGAGGCAGTCACAAACCCGGAGATCACCGGATGGCTGAGAAAGTTGACTAAAAAGCCCAGCCGAAGCACGCCCATGGCGATAAGGATCAGTCCAGAGAGCGCGGCCAGCACCAGCGCCGCACCGATATATTCCGGGCTGCCCGGCGCGGCAAAACTGCTCAGCGCCGAGGCCGTCATCAGTGCTGCCACCGCCACCGGCCCTACGGCCAAACTCGCGCTGGTGCCAAAGACGGCGTACAGCACCAGCGGCAGCATGCTGGCATAGAGCCCCATTTCCGGCGGCAACCCTGCCAGCATGGCGTAGGCCAGCGCTTGCGGCACCAGCATCAGCGTGACGATGACTGCGGCAAGCACATCCCGCGTGAGCAAGCCCCGATGATACGTTCGCAGCCAGCCGATTAGCGGCACCCAGCGCTCAATGATCATGATGCAGTCTCATAATAGGTATCTGCTGATACGGGCCTTCGTATTAGGATTTCACGCGTCTTCGCTTTTTATTGAACGCTCCGTTCAAGGCCATGGCGCTGATCTTCCAAGTCCACCCCTGCCGCATGGGCCGCCGTAAACAGTTCCGCCAAATCGCACTGCTCGTGCTGACGCTTGGCGTAGGCCCACAGGTGCGTGGCCCGCTTACCTGAGCGGCAAAACGCCAAGAGAGGGCGCGGCAGCTGTTGGAGCGCTTCAGCAAAGGCGCGGATGTCAGCTTCGCTGTACTCGCCTGGCTTCACGGGGATATGCACCCAGGCAAGGCCAAGCTGCTCGGCCTTTTCGCGGTAGCGCGCCTCGTCGGGAAAGTCCTCGCTCTCACCCTCGATGCGGTTACACACCACCGCGTTGAAACCACGGGCTTTTACCTCTTCCAACTCACCCACCACCAGCGCTGAGGTGATCTCAACGCCTGGCTCCAATGGCTTCGTTTGCATGACCACACCTCCTCTTGGTTTGGATAACATCAATCCCAGGCCGCACCTTCCAGGGCATCCAGGGGAATTTTTAGATAGCGCTTGCCGTTGGCTTCTGGTTCCGGCAAACGGCCACCGCGAGTATTCACCTGCAGCGCGTGCAAAATTAGCTTGGGCATGGGCAGCTCGCTATCCCGCTGGTGGCGCAGGGCGATGTACGCCTCCTCGCTTTTGCCAACCAAGTGCGGGTTGTTGGCTCGCTGCTCATCGACGCTGCTCTGCCACGTTGGCTCACGGCCATCGGGCATATAGTCGTGGCCGGTGAACAGCCGCGTATCGCCCGGCAGCGTGAGAATCTGCTGAATGGAGTCCCATAGAGACTTGGCATCCCCACCGGGAAAATCGGCGCGCGCCGTCCCAAAATCAGGCTGAAACAGAGTGTCATGCACTAAGGCGGCATCACCGATGACGTAGGTAATGGAGGCCAGCGTATGACCTGGCGAGTGCAGCACGCGAGCGCTGAGTTCACCAATGGCAAACGTATCGCCCTCGACAAACAGCGTGTCCCACTGGCGGCCATCGGTGGGCATCTCTGGCCAGTGATAAATCTCCTTCCATAGTGCCTGCACTTGGGTGACGTACTGGCCAATCGCCGTCGGTGCGCCAGTTTTCTCTTTTAGGTACTGGGCTGCTGAAAAGTGGTCCGCGTGGGGGTGCGTATCCAGAATCCACGCCACTGTCAGTCCCTCTTCCTCGATATATTTCAGCAACGCATCAGCGCAGAAAGTCGCCGTGGCGCCGGATTTCTCGTCGAAATCCAGCACCGGGTCAATAATCGCGCACTGTTTGGTAGCGGGGTCGCTGACGATGTACTGAACGCTGAAGGTGCGCGGATCAAAAAAGCCCGCCACGTCGGGTGACCCCGCACCGGTGCTTTGAGATAGGGCGAAGGTCTTCATGCTTATCTCCTAGATACGTGAGTATGTATGCTTGACGCCTACGCGCCAATTATTGTTATAAAGATAGCTAATTATGGAATATAAGCAATCACCACCACAAAAATGCCGCCTCCCTGACAACAGGGGGCGGCAATCCATAAGAGTACTAGTGGCGCAATCGATACGGGCTAAAACGCCTTCTCCAACGCAAAGCGCGGTTGAGTGTTCCCCTCTTTCGTCACGCTCTCCGTAAACATCGCTAGCGGGCGCACCCAGAGGCCGTAGTCGCCGTAGAGCGCGCGGTAGACAACTAGCGGCTCTTCGCTTTCGCTGTGCTGGGCGGTGCCCACCACTTCGTACAAGCTGCCTTTGTAGTGGCGGTAAATACCGGGAACGGGAGTGGTCATTCGTTTTCCTCTTGGGTAGCTTGAGTGGCGGCGGGCTGATTCGCTTTCTTAGCGAGGCGCTCCAGCACTTTGGAGGCGGCCACGAAGCCAAAGGTGCCGGTGAGAAAGGTCGCCGCACCAAAGCCGGAGGCGCAGTCGAGCCGTGTAGCCTCGCTGCTGCCGGGCTTTTGCAGGCACACTTCGCCGTCGGCACTGGGGTAGACCAGCTGCTCGTCGGAGTAGACGCACTCCACCGAGAAGCGCCGCTTGGGGTTGCGGGAGAAGCCGTAATCCCGGCGCAGCCGCGAGCGCACTTTGGAGAGCAGCGGGTCGTGCTCGGTGCGGGTCAAGTCCGCCACTTGAATACGCGTAGGGTCGGTTTGCCCGCCCGCTGCGCCGGTGACGGTAATGGGGATTTTGCGTCGCTTGCACCAGGCGATTAGCGCCGCCTTGGCAATCACGCTATCAATGGCATCCACCACATGGTCGGCATCCTCAGGAATGCGCTCGGCCAAGTTGGTGGGCGTGACGAAGGCGGCATCCGCGATGATCTCGATCTCAGGGGCAATCAGGCGGCAGCGCTCGGCCAGCACGTCTACTTTGGGCTGGCCAATCGTGCCATCCAGTGCGTGGAGTTGGCGGTTGACGTTAGAGACACACACGTCGTCCAGATCGATCAGCGTGAGTTTGCCGATGCCCGAGCGGGCGAGCGCCTCGACCGTCCAGCTACCCACGCCGCCAACCCCAACCACCACCACATGGGCACGGCGAAATGCCTGCGCCGCACGCTGGCCGTAAAGGCGCCGAATACCGCCAAAGCGGAAGTCATAATCGCTAGAAGACATCGTGGATTCATTCAATGACATGGGCTGGCTCACAGTGCTTGCAGGGCAGAAGGCGTGGCAATGGGCGGCGTTCGCACGCTATCTAGAGGTAAATGCCCCTGCCAGCCAAACTGCTCGAACAGATTTTTCATCGTCTCATCCACGGCGCAGCTGAGCTGAATGCGTTTATCCAGCAGCGGGTGATCAAACGCTAAATAGGTTGCGGCGAGCAGCAGCCGCGGGGCGGCCAGCTGCTCGGCAAAAAAGCGGTTATGGACACTTTTGCCGTGCTTGGCGTCGCCAATGATCGGGTAGCCACGGCGGGATAAGTGGCGGCGAATTTGGTGCCGTCGCCCGGTCAGCGGCCGTGCTTCCACCAGCGAGTAGCGCGCCACCGGGTAGCGGTCTACCTGCACCGGCAGCTCTACGCTATCCAAGCGGCGAATATCGGTCATCGCGGGCATGGCGGGCATTTCCGCCTTGGGGCGCGTGCCGTCCTCCTCCCGTAACGGGTAATCCAACCGCTCCTGCTCCGGTGCTTTGCCGCGCACCACCGCTAGGTAGCGCTTCTCTACCTGGCGTTCGCTAAACCCTTCGCTCAGCAGAGCGGCGGCCTCGGAGGAGAGGCCAAACACCATCACGCCGGAGGTCGGCCGGTCCAGCCGGTGCACCGGGTAGACCCGCTTGCCGAGCTGGTCGCGCAGGCGCTGAAGCAGGAACTCGGTTTCCCCACGCGCCAGCGCTGAGCGGTGCACTAACAGGCCTGACGGCTTATGCACCGCTACAAGATGCTCATCCTGATAAAGGATGTTGAGTGGCTGCATGGAACTCCTTGATACATAGGCAGAGCATTTGGACATGAAACAGAAACGTGAAAAAGGGGCATAAAACAGAGATGTGGAATCGCGGGCTATTGTCGCGACTTAGCGCGCTAATGTCATCCACTGGGTAAATGAGAATGACATTCACAAACCTACCCAAGCTAATCGTTACGTTATAAAATAACTTTTTAAACCCATCAGGAGTTCCTTATGAAGCGCGCCTTCGCTGCGGGGGTTACCCTACTGCTTGCTTTGCCGACCGCCTCTTCGCTTTGGGCGGCTGACCAACGGCTGGATATCGTCGCCCCTTGGGAAATCAAGAGCGCCGACCCGGCCACCTCCGGCTACGTGTTTGGCCGTATGCGCGTAGCGGAAACCTTAGTGGATACCGATGCCGACGGCCAGCTTGCCCCGGGGCTTGCCACTGAGTGGCAGGTTTCTGATGACGGTTTGTTGTGGCGCTTTACCCTTCGCGAAGGCGCGACGTTCCATGACGGCAGTGCAGTCACGGCTGACGCGGTGCTGACAAGCCTGGAAGCCGCGCTGGCCAAGCCCGGCATTCTCGACAGCGCCCCCATTCGCCACATGAGCGCGGATGGTCGTGACGTGGTGATCGCGCTTGATAGCCCCTTCTCGGCGCTGCCTGCGCTGCTGGCCCACTCGACGGCGCTGATTCTCGCGGAAGCTGCGTTCGATGCGCAGGGCGATGTCGTCGCGATGATCGGCAGCGGCCCTTACCAAGTCGAGGAGCTAAGCCCGCCCCAACGCCTGACCGTGACGCGGTTTGATAACTACTGGGGCGGCGCGCCCGCCATTGCCAGCGCCAGCTATCTCGCCGTGAGCCGTGGCGAAACCCGCGCGTTAATGGCGGAGAGCGGCGATGCGGATATCGTGTTTACCCTCGACCCCGCCAGCCAAGCGCGGCTCTCCCGCAATGCCCGCTTAACGCTGCATAGCGAACCGCTGCCGCGAACGATCATGCTGAAGCTCAACGCCGGACACGCGTTACTGGACGATGCCCGCGCCCGCCAAGCGCTGAGCATGGCGATTGACCGGCAAGGCATTGCCGCCGGCCTGCTGCGCACGCCAGAGGCTGCCGCGGCTGAACTCTTTCCAGCCAGCCTAGGGCCGTGGCACCTGGGCCTAGAGGCCAGCACTGCCCAAGATGTAGAGGGCGCCAAGGTGCTGCTAGCAGAACTCGGCTGGCAGACGGGCAGCAACGGCATGCTGGAGCGCGATGGCGAGCCTTTCGCGCTAACCCTGCGCACCTACGCCGACCGCCCCGAGCTTCCGCTAGTGGCCACCGCCCTGCAAAGCCAGTGGCAGGAGATTGGCGTGGCGCTGGAAGTCGCTGTGACCAACGCCAGCGAGATTCCCTCTGGCCACCACGACGACAGCCTGGAAGTGGGTCTATCGGGCCGCAACTATGGCTTGGTACCGAACCCGCTGGGCTCGCTGCTAGACGATATTGGCAGCGACCCAGACGCCATGGGCGGCGACTGGGGCACCATGAACTGGCGCGATGAAGACGTTGCTCAGTGGCTCGACACCCTTCGCCAAGCCACCGATGAGCAAACGCTTACGGATCTCGCGCCGCTCGTGGCCGAACGCCTGCATCAAGAAATGCCGCTCATTCCCATCGCCTGGTATCAGCAGACGGCGGCGGTGAACCAGCAGTTGGAGGGCTTCTCTATCGACCCGCTAGAGCGCAGCTACCGCATTGACCAACTGGAGTGGGCAGAGTGATCTCACGCGCAAACCAAGGGCTTGGCCACCTGCTGCTGTCGCGGCTTTTTCAGGCGGGGTTAGTGGCGTGGCTAGTTGGCACGCTGACCTTCGTTCTCACCCGCACCCTACCGGGGGATATGGCCTACCGCATTGCGGCCGGGCGCTATGGTCACGACATGGTAGACGGAGCGGCGGCGGAAGCCGTGCGGGCGGAGCTGGCGCTCGACCAGCCGGGGCTGAGCGCGTATGCAGGCTGGCTGTGGGACTTGCTGCAGCTGGATTTAGGCCGCTCGCTGGTGAGCGGCCGCCCGGTGATCCAGGAGCTTTCCCACCAGCTAGGCCACTCGCTCAGCCTGGCCGTGATCGCGGTACTGCTCTCGCTGCTGATTGGCCCACCACTAGGCCTAGCCGCAGGGCGCAAACCCGGTGGCGTATTGGATCGCGTGAGTGAAGTGGCCGCCAGCGTGCTGCGCGCCCTGCCCGCTTTTGCCGTGGGGCTGTTACTGATCATGCTGTTTGCGGTCACGCTGGGCTGGCTACCCGCCGCAGGCCATGACGGTGCCGCACACACCCTGCTGCCTGCGCTAACGTTAGCGCTGGGTTTGGCTGCCGTTTCCAGCCGCGTGGCGCGCAACGCCATGGCGGACGTTTCGCATTCCGCCTACTACGCCTTTTCTCACACCAAAGGCCTCAGCGCACGGCAAAGCTTTTGGCGCCACGGCTTGCGCAACGCCTCGGTACCCGTGGTGGCGTACCTGGGCGTGCAGTTCGTTTACCTGATTGAAGGCGTCGTGGTGGTAGAAACCCTGTTTGCCTGGCCGGGCATCGGCCACGCCCTGGTTCACGCCATCGTGGCCCGAGATGTGCCGATGATTCAGGGCACCGCGCTGGTGATGGGGCTGCTGTTCGTGCTGCTCAATACGGCGGTGGATATGACCTGCTACCTACTCGACCCACGGAGACGCCGCGCATGATGCCTGCTTTCTCATCTTCCACGGCGTCGCGTAAGGCGTCATCACCCTTAAGCCGTTACTGGCCATCCCTCACCGCGCGTCAGCGGTGGGGCGCGGGCTTACTTCTATTGCTACTGGCCTTTGCCTGGCTGGTGCCCTGGTTGAGCGATGCCGACCCTGCCCGCCAGCAGCTCACGCGCATTTTGCAGGCACCTTCGCTGGCCGAGCCTTTCGGCACCGACCATTTGGGTCGCAGCATGCTGGCACGTCTGGCGTCAGCCATTCAGCTATCGCTGGGCATGGCGCTACTGAGCGTGGCCACCGCCGCCATTCCTGGCGTTCTGTTGGGTGTCATGGCCGGTTGGCGAGGCGGCTGGTGTGACCGCGTGCTGGGCAGCATCGCGGATGCCTGTCTCGCCCTGCCCGGCCTGCTGCTAGTGCTTCTGCTGGTGGCCATTGCGCCCGGCAATTTCTGGGCGCTCTATGTGGGTATTTCACTGGTGCTGTGGATCGAGTACTTCCGCGTGGTGCGTGCCCGTACCCAGGCGCTGGTGAGTTCGCCACAAATCGAAGCGAGCCGTCTTCTCGGCTTTGGCACGGTGATGCTGTTCCGCCGCCACTTGTGGCCAGAGCTAGCCCCCCAGGTATTCACCTTAGCAGCCTTTGGCGCCGCCAGCGCCATTCTCGCTATGGCGGCGCTTGGCTTTGTGAGTGTCGGATTGCGCCCACCCACCGCCGAGCTTGGCCTGATGATGATCGAACTGCTGCCCTACTACCACGAAGCCCCCTGGGCCATGGCACAGCCGATCATCGTTCTGTTCGTGGTGGTACTGAGCTTAAACCTCCTGGCTGGGAAGGGCCCGCGATGACATCGATGACCTTAACCACCACGCTGCTACAAGTGAACGAATTAGCGATCAGCGGGGACGGCGTCACCATTGCCCCGATCAGCTTTACCTTGGAAGCCGGTCAGCGCCTAACGCTACTAGGCGAAACCGGCTCCGGTAAGAGCCTGATTGCTCAAGCCATCATGGGCACGCTACCTGCCGGGCTGAGCGCCCAAGGCACGCTAGACATCGCCGGTCAGCGCTTTGCAGCGGCAGAGTCTGAGACACGCCATGTCCTATGGGGGCGAACCCTGGCGCTACTGCCCCAGGAACCCTGGCATGCCCTCGACCCCACCATGCGCGCACAGGCGCAAGTCGCGGAAACGCATCGCTTCGTGGCGGGAAAAACAACACCAGCCGCCAACGAGTCCGCCAGCGTGGAGTTGAGCCGCTTGGGCTTAGCCCAAGCGCTGAACAAGCTGCCGGGGGAGCTTTCCGGCGGCATGGCCCAGCGGGTGGCGTTTGCCGCTGCCAGTGCGGCGGGCGCGCCCATCGTGATTGCCGATGAGCCTACCAAGGGCCTGGATGCCCCGCGCCGGGACGAAGTGGTCGAACTGCTTGCCCACACGCCCAACCAAGGCGGCGCACTGCTGACGATTACCCACGATATCGAGGTCGCCAGGCGGCTAGGGGGCGACGTCATCATCCTGCGTCAGGGCCAGGTCGTCGAGCGTGGCCCGGCGGACGTGCTGCTCGATCAGCCACAAACGGCGTATGCTCAGCGCTTATTAGGGGCGGAGCCCAGCCGCTGGCCGGACTCGCCCTCTTTCACGGGCAGCGCCAAGGCACCGGTGATCCGTGCGGATGCGCTGCGCATGGCGCGAGGCGGGCGCGAGCTGTTTCGCGACCTTTCCGTCAGCGTGCGCCCCGGCGAAATCGTCGGTGTCGTCGGCCCCTCCGGCTGTGGCAAGAGCACGTTGGGCGATATTCTACTCGGCGTGACACGCCCCATCTCTGGCCGCGTGGATGTCTCTCGCGAGATGCCGAGGCTTGGCCGCCAAAAGCTCTACCAAGATCCGCCCGCCGCTTTTTCACCCCACTGGAGCCTGACCCAACTGCTGGAGGATTTGCAGCGCCGCCACCGCTTCGAGCAGCGCGCGATTGCCCCTTTGATGCAGCGCTTGGGCCTCAACGAGCAGCTGTTGAGCCGTCGACCGGGTGAGATCTCCGGTGGTGAGCTGCAGCGCTTTGCCATTCTTCGCGTGCTGCTGCTCAAGCCGCGCTTTCTATTTGCCGATGAGCCTACCTCGCGGCTCGACCCTGTCACCCAGCAGCAGACGCTCGGCCTGCTGGTGGAGCTGGCCCGGGAGCAGGCCTGCGCGGTGATGCTGGTCAGCCACGACCCGGCATTGATCGAGAAAGTGTGCGACCAGACGCTCACGTTGGCGGGTTGAGCAGCGGGCAGCTACGCTGTAATAGCGCCCCTTTTTAGGGCTTCCATGGATAAGGAAAGGAGCAACCAAGATGCGCTATTCACTACCCCTTACCGGTATTGCCGCGAGCATGCTGTTGGCCACGGCGGTTCACGCTAACGAGTCGCTGGATGTCGAGATGCATAAGGTCAGCGCCGACGGTGTGGAGGAGTCCATTGGCACGGTGGCCGTTGAGCATACCGAGCACGGCGTGCTGCTCACTCCCTCACTCACCGGTTTAGAGCCGGGTGTTTACGGCTTTCACGTCCACCAAAATGCTAGCTGCGAACCTGCCGACAACGACAGCGGAGAGATGACCGCTGCGCTGTCGGCCGGTGGCCACTACGACCCAGAAGAGGCGGGCACCCACCAAGGCCCCTACGGTGACGGCCACTTGGGTGACCTGCCCGTGCTCACTGTCAATGACGATGGCGAAGCCAACCTACCGGTACTGGCTCCGCGCCTTAGCATGGAAGACATGCCGGGCCGCAGCCTCATGATTCACGCCGGGGGCGATACTTACGCGGATGAGCCCCACCTGGGCGGTGGCGGTGCCCGCATGGCCTGCGGCGTTGTCTCGTCTTAATGCTCTATTGATGCTGTTTTTGCCACCGTTTCAAACCGGGCAGCCTCATGGCTGCCCATTTTTTTGCTGACGGATCAGCGACTAACGTCGCGGGCCACTAAAGTCGTAAAGCACTTATCGGCACGTCTCTGTACATTCACCCCGGCTAAATAAGCGCGGCTTGCTGTATGGCTGTCCGCTTGACACCCTCCCTGACCAGTTGAGTGCTTTCTATGATTACGTTCATTCTCTCGATAGTGCTATTAGTCGTGGGTTACTTTACCTACGGCAAGTTTGTCGAGCGCGTGTTTGTCGCGGACCGCAAGCGACAAACACCGGCGTTCAGCATGCGCGACGACATCGACTACGTGCCGATGAATACCACGCGCAACTCGCTTATTCAGCTGCTCAACATTGCCGGCGTGGGGCCGATTTTTGGCCCTATCCTGGGCGCTCTCTATGGCCCGGTGGCGTTTGTATGGATCGTGATTGGCTGTATTTTCGCAGGCGCGGTTCACGACTACCTGACCGGCATGATCTCCATCCGTAACCACGGCGCCCACCTGCCCCAGTTAGCGGGTAAATTTCTGGGCAAAACGATGAAGCACGTAGTGAATGGCTTCGCGATCTTGCTGCTGCTGTTGGTCGGTACCGTATTCGTGACTTCTCCGGCGGCCCTGTTGGCCAACATGACGTCGCTGTCGCTCACGTTGATCATCCTGGCTATTTTTGCCTATTACCTGATTGCCACGCTGCTACCGATCGATAAAGTCATTGGACGTATTTACCCCTACTTCGGCGCGCTGCTACTGTTTAGCGCCGCTGGCATCGGCATTGGCTTGGTCGTGACGGGCGCGCCTATTCCCGAGCTGTCGTTCCAGAACATGCACCCGGATAACGCGCCGATCTTCCCGCTGCTGTTCCTGACCATCTCCTGCGGTGCGCTTTCTGGCTTCCACGCCACCCAAACGCCGATCATCTCGCGCACGACGGAAAACGAAACCAACGGCCGCAAGATTTTCTACGGCATGATGATCGCCGAGGGTGTGATCGCCATGATTTGGGCAGCGGCGGCCATGAGCCTGTTCCAGGGTGAACAGTCGCTTTCCGATGTATTGGCAGCGGGCGGCCCGGCCGCTGTCGTGAGTGAAGTGTCCACCACGATGCTGGGCGCGGTTGGCGGCACGCTAGCCGTGCTGGGCGTCATTGTGCTGCCCATCACCTCGGGTGATACCGCTTTCCGCAGTGCACGGATGATCATTGCCGACTATTTGAAAGTAGAGCAAAAGCCCATCGTCAAGCGTATCTTGATTGCGCTGCCGCTGTTCGTGATGTCCTACGCGCTCACCCATATGGACTTCACGCTGCTATGGCGCTACTTCTCCTGGGCCAACCAAACCACCGCCGTGATTGCGCTCTGGACCGGCACGATGTATCTGGTGCTATCGCGCAAGCCCTACCTGATCACCTCGATTCCGGCGGTGTTTATGACCATGGCAACCTTCACCTACCTCGCCTACGCGCCAATTGGCTTTAACCTGCCGCTGCAAACCAGCTACATCGTCGCCGCACTCGGCACGCTGATCTGCATTGCGTTGTTTATGAAGCGCGTACGCCGCCTCAGCCGCGCCACCTTTAGCGTGGATGAGCCGGTGCCTGGTGCGCTGGATCAAGAAACCACGCTGGCCACGAGTAGCCGGTAGCGTTCAGGCCACGACGTTGCACTGAAACGCAAAACGGGCAGCCCCTTGGGGCTGCCCGTTTCTATTCGCGCGTTGACGCGTGGCTGGATCGCTGACTTACTCTTCGTCAGTGGCCAGGGCCATGTGCTTTTGCAGGTAGTTCTGAATACCCACCTGATCGATCAGTTTGAGCTGCGTTTCGATATGATCGATGTGGCCTTCTTCGTCGGCCAGCAGATCGCGAAGCAGATCACGCGTCACGTAATCTTTGACGCTTTCACAATAAGTGATGGCTTCGATGTAGTCGTTACGGCCGTCATGCTCGATCTTGAGATCGCACTCGAGCATCTCTTTGACGTTTTCACCGATGTGCAGCTTACCGAGATCTTGAAGGTTCGGGATGCCCTCCAAGAACAGAATGCGTTCGATGAGCTTGTCAGCGTGCTGCATCTCTTCGATGGACTCATCGTACTCCCACTTGGCTAGCACTTTGAGGCCCCAGTCTTTATACATCTTGGCATGTAAAAAGTACTGGTTGATCGCCACGAGCTCGTTGCCAAGCGCGATATTGAGATGCTGAATTACTTTCGGATCGCCTTTCATGCCGTCACCTTTTTTAGCGTATTGCCCTATAAAGTACTGTTTTGCACCGTACTCTTACGTTAATCAAGGAGTATAGGCCATAAAAGGCTAACTCCCAACGGTGTTGAGAGTATCAGCCATGGCGATAAAAATTCAAGTAAATCAATTATTTGCTAACGATAAGCCTAACAAGAGTGATTCGCGTCATACGGCGTAAGCGAGACTCATATCAGACTCGGCGCGTACGGCCTGAACGGCCTCGCGGGTGAGGGATTTGGCGAAGCAGGCGCATTTGCCACACTGGGTGCCGCAGCCAGTGGCTTCGCGGACTTCCCGCCAGCTGCGCGCTCCGTCGCTAACCTGCTGGCGAATCTGATGATCGGTTACTCCCTTGCACACACACACGTACATGGCGACACCTCATAAAAATCATGAGGTGAATGTAAATGATTCGCATACATCTTTTCAAGTAGAAAACGTTGTTCTTTAGTATCGATTCGCCTTAAGGCAATTCAGACATGCAATAACCCGTTGGTTAGCAGGCTATTTCCGTGGGCACCGCTCTCCCATTATTTTTTCGGCAGCACCACGGTCTCTGTCTTGGAGGCGATGTCAGGCCAGCTTCTGCGCTGCCCATCAAACAGTACCCACCAGTAGCCAATACCGAACGCCGCCAGCGAGAGCCACGCGGTTGCGCAGCGAATCAGGCTCTGCTTCAGCGTGATCGCGTGGCCATCCAGGGTTTGCACCCGCAGCCGCCACACCTGCATACCCAGCGTCATGCCACCCCGGCGCCAGGAGTACACGAAAAACAGCGTGACGAAAAACAGCAGCATGAGCCGCAAGCTCCAGATATCGAAAGCCGTAGTGCCAATCTCCTCGGCGGGCTGGCCGAGCACGAAGCGGAAAAAGGCCAAATGCGCCACGGTCACGGCGATCCAGATGGCCGTGACCAAAAAGCCATCGTACAGCATAGCTCCCAACCGTCGGCCCAGCCCGGCGGGCCACACGTCATCCAATTGAGTAAAGCGTCGTGTCGTCACTGTTCTTGTCTCCTGGTTCGCGTCTTCGCGGCGCTTAGCCATTTCGCCGTAAGAAGTAGATCCCTACCGCGGCACAGGCAAGGGTCGGCACCAGCACCGCCCACACGGGGGAAAAGCCAAAGATGGTGGACGCCGGGGCGAGCAAATCCTGTACGTACTTGAACACCAGACCGGTGACCACGCCATAAAAGACCCGCGTGCCTGCCGCCACTGACCGCAGCGGACCAAACACGAACGAAGCGGCAATCAGTACCAGCGACCCCATGGTGAGCGGCATCAACACCTTCTGCCAAAAATAGAGGAGCGGTTGGTCTGCCTGCAGGTTCTGGCTTTGGAGGAAGTTGGCGTACGCCCACAGCTCGCTAGGCGCTTGGCTTTCAATATCCCGCAGCAAACGCTCCAGCTGGGTCGGTGTGAGCGCCGTTTCCCAAGCCGCACTGGGCTGGTACGCCGACTCGGTGCGATTATCAAAAATGCGCGTGGTGGTCACCCCTTCGAGCAGCCATGCGCCCTCTTCCCAGCGGGCACGATTGGCATGGGTGGCTTCGACTAAGCGGCGTTCGTCGAAGCGGTAGCGGGTTAAATCCAGCACGACGTTATCCGCCCGAATGGCACCGAAGCGGTAGACGCTATCGCCTTCGAACTGCCAGCCGCTGCGGGTGGTAAGCATGGCCCCCTCGCCTTGGCGCTGCTCTAAGCGCCAGGCTTCGGCGTACTGCTCGGTCCGTGGGCTGACGAACTCTGCCACCAGTAGCACCACAACGACAACCAGCAGCACGGGCTTCATCACGCCCCAGACAATGCGCGCCAGCGATCGGCCAGCAGCACGCATCACCGTCAATTCGTTGCTAGAGGCCATGCTGCCCAGGCCAATCAGCGCGCCAATCAGCACCGCGACCGGCGCGTACTGATAAAAGCGCCAGGGGAGTCGCATCCCCAAGTAGAGCAGCACGTCTAGCGCGCTGTAGTCGCCCTGGGTATCCCCTAAATCTCCGATATAGGCAATGGTGATATCCAGCCCCAGCAGCACGAACTGCACCACCACGATGGCGGCCAGCACGTTACGGGCGATATAGCGATCCATTTGATCCATTGCGATCAGCATTAGCGCATTCCCTTACGTTGCGAGTGCCATAACAGCAGTAAGCCAAGCCCCAAGAACAGCGCATGCACCGGCCACACGCCCAGCGCCACCGCGAGCGAACCACTCCCGATGGCATCGACGGCGGCCAGCAGCAAACTCAAATAGGCAACGTAGAGAAACACGGCGGGCAGCAGTTTGGCGAAGCGTCCTTGGCGAGGGTTTACCCGTGAAAGCGGCTGGGCCAATAGTGCCAAGATGAAGACCATGAGCGGCAATCCTGCCCGCCACTGGAACTGCGCCTGGGCGCGCGGGTCGGGGTTTTGCCACAGCTCAGCGGTGGTGGCGTATTCGAGGGAGTCCAGCTCTTGACGATCCCGACTCAGCCCTAGCCGCAGCGTGTAGCGCTCGAAGGTCAAACGCTCGGCATCTTGGCGACCGGGGGTGACACCGTAGCGTTCGCCATCTTCAAGAACGAGAAAGCGACTGCCGGTGTCGACGTTCGTTTCCTGATAACCCGTACCCGCCCGTGTGATGTAGCTATGGGTCTTCTCAGCGCCGGCCATGGGCTGCTCGTGCACCAGGACTTCCTGCATTTCCGTGCCGTCACTGCTGAAGTCGGTGATGTAGGCCGTCCGCCCACCGCCGAAGTCTTGGAAACGGCCAGGGGCGAGCACCGACACGTCCAAACGGCTGCGTTGCTCCTCCAGCGTCGCCTCGGTTTGCAGCGCCCCGGCCGGAGTCAACCATACACTACATACCCCCACCAGCACCGCGACCACTGTGGCGGGCAGCAGCGTGACGCGAAAGAGCCGCGTTGGGCTCATGCCACAAGCCACCATCACGGTGATTTCACTGTTCATATAGAGCTGCCCATACGCCAGCAGAATGCCGAGGAAAAACGACAGCGGCAGAATCAGCTCCATGAAGCCCGGCAGATGAAACAGCATCAGGCTGCCTAAAATCGTGACCGGGAAGTCCCCCTCGGCAGCATCCGAGAAGTAGCGGATGAAGCGGCTGCCCATGATGACCAGCAGCAGAATGCCTGCCACGGCAGACATCGTCAGTAACACTTCGCGAGTTAAGTACCGAAATAGAATCAACGCACTCTCCGACTAGTGGTGCAGGTGACCATGCAATGCGTCCATGGCTTGGGTACACTAATCAAACTGGTAGCAAACACTAAATAACGGGGCATTATCCCGAATCACTCGTTGCTTGTCTTGTTGGAGACGTCATGGAATTTTCCGTTCAGACCGCGAACCCCGCCAAAGCCGAAACGGCTTGCCTCGTTCTCCCTGTCTATAAAGGTAGCGACTTACTGCCCGCCGTGGCCAAATTAGACGACGCCAGCGAGCGCTTGATCGGCCAGCTGCTGGAGCGCGGCGACTTCGACGCGGCGTTGGGCAACACGCAGCTAGTGCCTTTCGCACCGGGCTTGGGAGCCGACCGCATTCTGCTGGTGGGGTTGGGTGAGCGCGACAAATGCCAGGAAGCGGCCTTTATCAAGGCACTCGATGCCGCCATGGCCGCCCTGGTCAAACTGCCCGTGGACGAAGCCAGCGCCACCTTTACTGACGTACCGCTCGACGATCGCGACGCCGTCTGGAAAGCACGCAAGACCCTAGAAGCCGCCGAACGCGCGATTTACCGATTCGATCACTTCAAGTCATCGCCGGCCAAAGCGCCTAGCTTGGCCAAACTGACGCTGATCGTCAGCGATGCCGGCGATGCGCCGCTCGCCAAGCAAGGCGCCGCCCTAGGCACCGCCATTGGTCAGGGCATTAATTTCACGCGCACGCTCGGCAACCTGCCGGGCAACGTATGCACGCCGCGCTATTTAGCCGAGCAGGCAGAAGCATTGGGGCGCGATTCCCAAGGCGCGCTCGACGTTGAGATTCTAGACGAAGAGGCACTAGAGGCTCTGGGCGCTCATTCACTGCTGTCAGTGGGCCGTGGCAGCGTCGAGCCAACACGCCTCATCGTGATGAAATACCAGGGTGCAGACAACCCCGACGAGGCGCCCCATGTCCTGGTCGGCAAAGGTATCACCTTCGATACGGGCGGTATCTCGCTGAAGCCCGGCGAAGGCATGGATGAAATGAAGTTCGATATGGGCGGTGCGGCCAGCGTCTTCGGTACCGTCAAAGCCGTGCTGGCCATCAAACCCAAGCTCAACGCCGTGTTTATCGTTGCCGCCGCCGAGAACATGCCTGATGGTGCCGCCACCAAGCCGGGCGACATTATCAAAACGCTCAAAGGCCTGACGGTGGAAGTGCTCAACACCGATGCCGAAGGCCGTTTAGTACTGTGCGACGCGCTCACCTACGCCGAGCGCTTCACGCCTGCCAGCGTGGTCGATATCGCCACGTTGACGGGCGCGGCCATTATTGCCCTTGGTCACCACGCCACCGGCCTGCTCTCCAACGACGATGACCTAGCGCTTGATCTGCTGGATGCCGGTGAAACCGCCTGGGACCGCGCGTGGCACCTGCCGCTATGGGATGAGTACCAGGAGCAGCTGGACTCCAACTTCGCCGATTTGGCCAACATTGGCGGTCGCCCGGCGGGCACCATTACCGCTGCCTGTTTCCTATCACGCTTTGCCGACCACTTCCCCTGGGCGCACCTGGATATTGCCGGCACCGCTTGGCATTCGGGCAAACAAAAAGGCGCCACCGGCCGCCCGGTGGGTCTGTTGACCCAGTACCTACTCGACCGTGAAGCCGACGCCCAAGTCGAAAATGGCGACGCCTAACCTCACAAACCGGCCACCAATGGTTGCCTTTCGTTAACGCAACCGTTAAACCTGAACGTATGTGCGTGTGCCAGCGCGTCCAGGCACACGCCAACCATACGATACGCTTAATAGATGCCCTTCGGGGCTTGGCTCTAGCGGAGAGAACACGCCGTGCCCACAGCTTCAGATGCTCAGTCAGCAACACGTTTTGAGATCCTGCCATCCAATCAGCCGATGGCCGATGAGATCCGCGATAACATCCTGCAAAACCCAGGGTTTGGTAAACACTTCACCGACCATATGGCCCACGTGCGCTGGACCGTCGATGCCGACTGGCACGGCCACCAAGTACGCCCCTACGGCCCGCTCACCCTCGACCCTGCCGCCTCCGTGCTGCACTACGGGCAGGAAATTTTCGAAGGCATCAAGGCGTACCGCCATGCCGACGGCTCTATCTGGACCTTCCGCCCAGAGAAAAACGCCGAGCGTTTCCGCCGTAGCGCCCGCCGCCTAGCGCTGCCCGAGCTTTCCGATGACGACTTCATCGGCTCGCTGAAAGCACTGCTGGCCCAAGACCACGCCTGGGTACCTACCCCAGCCAGCGACGCCGACGAGTGCAGCCTCTACCTTCGCCCGTTTATGATCGCCTCAGAAGCCTTCCTTGGCGTGCGCCCGGCTCACGAAGTGGACTACTACGTGATTGCATCCCCGGCGGCGGCCTACTTCAAAGGCGGTATCGAGCCGGTCTCTATCTGGCTCTCCTCACACTACAAGCGCGCGGCCCCTGGCGGCACCGGTTTTGCCAAGTGCGGTGGCAACTACGCCGCCTCGCTGGCCGCCCAAAAAGAAGCCGCCGCCAACGGTTGCAGCCAGGTCGCCTTCCTGGACGCTGCTGAAAACAAGTGGATCGAAGAGCTGGGCGGCATGAACCTGTTCTTCGTTTATAAAGATGGCCGCATCGTCACACCGCGCCTGACCGACACCATCTTGGAAGGCGTGACCCGCAACTCTGTCCTCACTCTGGCCAAAGACGCGGGCCTCACCCCCGAAGAGCGCGCGATCAGCATCGACGAGTGGCGCGAAGGTGCCGCCTCCGGCGAGATTACCGAGGTGTTCGCCTGCGGTACGGCCGCCGTGATTACCCCGGTGGGCGAACTGGTCACGGAAAACGAGCGTATTCGTCTTCAGGGTGATGGCAATAACGAAGTGGCCAAGCGCATTCGCAAAACCCTGCTCGACCTTCAGTATGGCCGCAGCGAAGACAAATATGGCTGGCTGACCCGCTTGGTATGACCCTCTAGCGTTACCCAACACCTGGCCGCCACTCACCGTGGCGGCCAGGCTGCCAAGCGCGTTGACCCCGCTGGAGCCACCGATGGCACGCATCGATTTTTATATTCTGCCCGATACCACCCTAGAAGCGCGTTTACAGTTCGCCTGCAAGCTCGCCGAGACGATCCACCGCAAAGGGTATCGACTGCACCTCCACTGCGAAGACAAAGCGCTGGCCGAACAGGCCGACGAAGCGCTGTGGCAGTTCCGCGATGATGCCTACCTTCCCCATGCACTGGAAGATAGCGAGCTGGCCGACACTGTGCCCATCACACTCGGCTGGCAGCAGCTACCGGTGCCCACTGAAGAGACGGCGCTGCTGAACCTGCACCCCGATATTCCCGATGGTATTGAGCACTTCGCCCGGATTGCCGAGATCATCAACCAACACCAACACGTGCTGGTCGCTAAACGCGCCTGCTGGCAGCGCTACAAGGCGCTTGGGCATGAGGTCGTGCCGCATAAGCTGGGGTAGCGCTCTGCACGTTAAACGTCCCAAGCCCCATAACAACAACTCAATGGATGAGATTGCCGATGCTTTCCCATACCTTGTTAGCCCGCACGCCGCTAGCGGTTATCGTGATTGCCCAGCTGTTTGGCACCTCGCTCTGGTTTAGCGTTAACGGTGTCGGCTTAGCGCTGCAGGAAGCCGTAGGCCTTAGCGAAAGCGACCTCGGGCTGCTCACCATCGCCGTGCAGGCGGGGTTTATTACCGGCACCCTGCTGATTGCGACCACTGGCTTGGCCGACCGCGTGCGCGCCAGCCACCTGTTTGCGATGTCTGCTGTACTGGGCGCGCTGATTAACGCGGCCTTTATTAACGTCGCAGATAGCGTCACCTTGGCGGCAATGGCACGTTTCTTAGTCGGGCTTTGTCTGGCGGGCATTTATCCGCTGGGCATGAAGCTGGTGGTGAGCTGGACACCTACCCACGCAGGCTCGGCGCTTGGCTGGTTGGTCGGCATGCTCACCCTCGGCATTGCCTCGCCGCACCTGCTGCGCGGGCTCACCCTGCATCTTCCCTGGCAGTGGCCACTGCTGTTGGCCTCTGCCCTTGCTCTTCTGGCAGCGCTGATGATTTTCCAACTAGGCGTGGGGCCACATCTGCCTGCTAAGGCCAACGGCGGGCGACCTTGGGCGGGGCTTGCCGCATTCAAAGAGAAGAACTTCCGCGCCGCCGCGCTGGGTTACTTCGGCCACTGCTGGGAGCTTTACGCCCTCTGGGCGCTGGTGCCTTTTTTGGTCGCCAGAGAGCTGGAACGCTTAGGCGCGGCCCCGGGCCTGCAGCCGTGGCTAAGCTTTGCGGTCATTGCCTTGGGGCTTCCCGGCTGCGTATGGGCAGGCTGGTGGAGCCGACGTATCGGTAGCGCGCGGGTCGCATTTATCGCGTTGGCGGTATCTGGCACCCTGTGTCTTATTTATCCGCTGCTAGGCGGCCTCTCCCCCTGGCTACTGCTGGCGCTGCTTGCCCTATGGGGCGTGAGCGTGATTGCCGACTCGGCCCAATTCTCTGCCTTGGCCTCCGCCAGCGCGCCGCCCGAGCGGCTGGGCGCGGCGCTGGCCATGATGAATGCGATTGGCTTTGGCCTCACGATTCCCTCCATCGCGCTGGTCACGGCGCTATGGGCAAGCCAAGGGCCTTGGGTGATTGGGTGGCTGCTGCCTGGGCCCATCATTGGCCTCATCACGATGCGTAGGCTGATCACCCGCTGACGGTAGGGGCTACGTTTGGTAAGGTGCCCTCACCATTACCTCTCCACGCCCGATCAAAGAAGGTTGTCGCCATGAACCACGCTGCCCAGTGGGTGCCGCTCAGCCAAGAGCACCACGGCGGTTTAATGTGGCAGCGTTTTACTGCCTACCACTTCGCGCAAACCACTACCCAGGTCGCACTGGCAGACGCTGAGCTTCGCCATGTGGCGGCGAATGTTCCAATCGCGCTAACGGAAACCGCCGAAGGTTGGCAGGCCGTTGCGCTGCTGGGGCTGGACGATGGTCAGAACCTTCTGGTAGACGACCAGGGGCGCTGGCGGGCAGCCTATGTGCCTGCCGCACTGCGCAGCCACCCGTTTGGGCTACATTCTGACTATCCTGGCAGGCTGTGTATTGATCAGCACTCGCCCTATGTCGTTGAACGCTTAGATGCCGAACCTTTTTTCAACCAGCACGGCGAGCTTGCCCGCTTTCCCGCCCAGGTGCTGGCATTTCTACAGCAGCGTGAGCAAGGCTGTCAGCGGCTCTCGAAGCGTATTACCGCGTTGGCCAAGGCGGCACTGCTGACGCCCTGGCAGCCCCACGGTTATCAAGGCAGCACACCGCTGTATGAAATCGACGAGCGCGCTTGGCAGGCACTTTCTGCCAAACAAGTAGGGCTTTTCTGGCAATTGGGTGCCGTCCCTTTGGTGTACGCTCTGCTGCAATCGCAACAGCAGCTTGGCCGTTTGCAGCTCTATCAGCAACGCAAGGCGACGACAGAACCGTCCGTGCCGCCCTCAGATCCCCTTGCCCAATGGCAAGAAGCGCTGAGCAGCGACGCCGAATATGACTGGCCGAGCGCTACCTAAACGCGCTAAGTACCGATGCTCTTCAGGAACGATAATGAATGTGAACGTAACCAGGTCGCTCATACTCGGCCTACTGCTGGTCAGTCCTCCACTGATTGCTCAACCCGTGCTGGAGGAGCCGCTGGCCGAGATGCCCCCCTTGCCTGCTTCCTCTCTGGATGGCCCGGCTTTTTCGCCTGAGCTTAAAGAACTCCTTGATCGCTTTCGCTGGCAAGCCAGTGAGGCGACGGGCAGCTCTGTGGCACTGGTTGCGTTACGTGAAAAAATTCAGCGAGCCATTGAGCAGCAGCCCGGCATTCTGGCTCAGCGCTCTCGGGAGCGGGAATCCGTGCTGCGCATTGACGAAGTGCGCGCCGTGCGTCGCCCACAGGTGAACGCAGGCCTTGAGTACCGCAACGACCTCCAACGTACTGAATCACTTCCCGACCGCGGCTCCCGCGTCGATGCCGTGGTCACGCTGAGCCAGCTACTGCTGGATTTCGGCGCGAGTAGCGAACGCGTACGCGCTGCCGACCTCAGCGCAGAAGCGGCGTTTTGGCAGTCCCAGTCCAGCGTTGAAGAGGAAGTCCTCTACGCGGTGAACGCTTACTTAGACGTGGCTCGCCTGACCGCACAGCGCCAGCTGGCCGAGCATAACCTTGAGCAGCACCAGCGTATTTTTGAAGACGTGAGCCTACGCCGTGAAGCAGGCGCAGGCTCACGCGCCGACGTTCTGCGCGCGCAAAGCCGCTTGAGCGATGCCGAATCACGCTTGGTCACACTGGAAGGCGAGCTGGCCCGGGCGATTAACGTGTATCAGGAAGCGTTTTTCACCACGCCGGATGTGCTGGCGCTGCCCCAGGGTGCCACGCTATTAAGCGATGCCAATGCAGACCGCCTGCTAGACAGAGCGCTGGCGCAAAACGCCGCGCTGCGCAGCCAGACGCTCACCAGTGAAGCCAGCGACGCCGAGGCCCAGGCCACCCGGAATGCCCGCCTTCCCAGCCTAAGCGTGGCGGTAGAGGGCCGCCAGTTCGATGTGAACGATTTCAACGAATCCGACAACGACGTCGCGCTGCTCTTTAACGTGGACTACACCCCCTACAGCGGCGGTGCTACCTCCTCGCGGGTTGCCCAGGCGGTCGAGCGCCAGCAGCAGAGCCAGTACGAGCAGCAGGCGCTGCGCCGCGAGCTAGAGCGCGAAGTACGTTCTGCCTACACCGATACCCGCACCCGACGCGCGGAGCTGGAAGCGCAAACCGCCACGCTCGCCGCCGAAGAGGAAGCCCTGCTGGCCTACCGCGACCAGTTTGCCGTTGGCCGCAGTAGCATCAACGACTTGCTCGACGCTCAGCGCGACCTATTTCAAACCGCGCTGGAGCTGATTAACCGCCGGGTGCGCTGGGAACAGGCCGCTTTCCAGCAGCTCGCGGTCACTGGTGAACTGCTGGATGTGATGGAGATTCACCTTGAACGCCGCTAACCCCCATCACGACGACCTAGAGCAGTGCTTGACCTTCGTGGCCGCCCACCTAACGCTGCCCGTTTCTGAAGCTGCCGTGCGTGCTCACCGGGTAGGCAACGAATCACCGCTGACCCCGGACGGCTTCATTGATGCCGCCGAACGCCACGGCATGGTCGCCGCACTGGGCGAGCATACCCTCGCCACCCTGGGTAACTCGCTGCTGCCTGCGGTGGCGCTGCTGAAAAATGGCCGCGCGGTGGTCCTTATCGAGCGTATCGATGAGGAGCGCTTTGCGCTGTTTGATCCGGCCTTGGGGAAACAGCCGGTGGAGACCAACGTAAGCGCCCTGGAAGAGGCGTATATCGGCCACCTCATTGCCGTACGCGCCCGCTACCGCCCGGTCAGCTTAAATAGTGAACCGGAGATTCAAGGCGGCCACTGGTTCTGGAGCGCGCTCTCCTCGAATCGCTGGGTGTATACCCAAGTGATCATTGCCGCCGCGCTCACCAACTTTTTAGGTCTGGCCACGTCGCTGTTCATCATGGTGGTGTACGACCGCGTACTGCCTAACGAAGCGGTAGAGTCGTTGGTGGCACTCACCATCGGTGTGAGTATCGCCCTGCTGTTCGATTTTGCGGTAAAAACCCTGCGCCAGCTGTTTATCGAGCGCGCTGGCCAGGAAGCAGATTTGCGCATGGGACGGCGTATTTTTGATCACGTGCTCAACCTGCAAATGAGCGCGAAGCGTGGCTCCACCGGCGGCTTTGCCAATACCCTCCGAGAGTTTGAGACACTGCGCGATTTTTTCGCCTCGGCGTCACTGGTCGCCGTTGTCGACCTGCCGTTTATCCTGCTGTTTATTGGCGTGATTTATCTGATTGGCGGGCCGCTGGCCATCATCCCCATGATCGCCGTTCCCCTTGTATTGCTGATTGGCATCGCCGTTCAGCCGTTTCTCAAACGCCTTTCTGGTCAAGCCTTTGAAGAGAGCCGTTCCAAGCAGGGCGTGTTGATCGAGGCCGTTGCTGGCTTGGAGACCATTAAGGCCAGCGGCGCGGCACCGATGATTCGTAAACGCTGGGAAGAGAGCGTTCACCAGCAGTCGAATGTAGGGCGTAAAGGGCGCGCGATTCAGCAGTTCGCCCTCAACGCCACTGCCTTTGCCCAGCAGGCCGCCCAGGTCAGCATCGTGGTGTACGGGGTCTTTTTGGTGGGCGATGGCACGATCTCCATGGGGGCCATGATTGCCTGCGTCATTCTCACCGGGCGCGCACTGGCGCCGCTGGCACAGCTGGCGCAAACCATGACGCGCATCAACCAAGCGCGTACCTCCTACCGCGCGCTCGACCAGTTGATGAACATGCCCTCCGAGCGCCCGGCAGGCCGCCACTACCTCAGCCGCCCCACGCTGGAAGGCAAGCTGCGCCTGCAGGACGTGAGCTTTCGCTACCCCGAGCAAACCACCGCAGCGCTGGCGAATATCAACCTGACCATCGAGCCCGGCGAGAAAGTCGCCCTGCTTGGCCGCGTCGGCTCCGGCAAGAGTACGCTGGCGCGCCTACTGCTGGGCATTTACCCACCGGAACAGGGCGCTGTCCTGGTCGATGATACCGACCTTCGCCAAATCGACCCTGCGGATTTACGTCACAACATTGGCAGCGTTCTGCAAGAAGCCTGGCTCTTCTCGGGCACCGTGCGGCAAAACATTGCCATTGGTGCCCACCACCCCACCGATGAGCAGATTCTCAACGCCGCCAAGCTGGCCGGAGCACATGACTTCATTGCCCGCCACCCCAAAGGCTACGACATGCCGATTGGCGAGCGCGGTGAGGGGCTCTCCGGCGGGCAACGGCAGTTGATCTGCCTGGCCCGCGCACTGCTGGGCGCACCACCCATTCTGCTGATGGATGAGCCCACCAGTGCCATGGATATCCAAACCGAAAAAGAGGTGATTGCGCGCCTGAAAGCCGCGAGTCCAACGCAAACGCTGGTGGTGGTCACCCACCGCACTAGCCTGCTGGAGCTGGTGGACCGCGTGGTGATTCTCGACCAGGGCCAGATCGTCGCCGACGGCCCCAAAGCCCAGGTCATGCGCCCTGTGGAAGCCGCTCCCCACCGCTCGCGTGAAGGAACTGCCCAGTGAACCGTCCTACTTCTCAACTGGATTTTGAGCACTTCGTACGTCACGGACGTGCCAAGCGCCCCATCGGCAGTAGCCTGTTACTGCTCACGATCATCGCGTTTCTGCTGATTGGCTTTATTTGGGCCTATCTCACGGAAGTCGATGAAGTCACCCGTGGCCAGGGCAAAGTGGTGCCTTCGCGCAGCCTGCAAGTGGTCGAAAGCTTGGAAGGCGGCGTGGTCACGGAGATCAACGTGCGCCGGGGCGATACGGTGGCCCAAGGCGATACGCTCATGGTGCTCAGCGGTGGCACGCTTAGAGGTGATTACGAAGAGAGCCTCCAGCGCTTGCGTTCACTACAACTGCGTATCCAGCGTTTAGAGGCCGAAATCAGCCAAACGCCGCTGGCGCTGGATGAGGCCCTAAGCCAAGCAGCCCCCAGCGTGGCCGCCAGCGAAACGCGGCTCTTTCATGGCCGCCAATTAGAACTGAATGCGGAGCTACAGGTGCTAGAGCAGCAGGGCTACCAGCGACGCCAAGAGACAGCGGAGCTGGAAGCCGCCCTTAGCACGGCCCGCTCAGGCGTTCAGCTGGCCGAACAGGAGCTAGCGATCATCCAACCGCTGGCCCAGCGCGGCATCGAACCGGAAACCTCGCTACTGCGGGTGCGCCAATCGCTCAATGAGCTGCGGGGTGAAGTGGCCCGTCAGCAGAGCGCCGTGGCGCGCGCCGAGGCGTCGATTGCGGAAATCGAAGATCGCAAGGTGGCGGCACGCAACGCCTTCGAGGCCGATGCGTTAGCCCAGCTGGCCGAAGCGACCTCCCAAGTCGCTGAGCTGCAAAAAACCCTGCCGGGGCGTGCGGACCAAGTCGCCCGCACCACGATTCGCTCGCCGGTAGACGGCGTGGTCAATCAAGTACACATCAGTACGGTGGGCGGCGTGGCAGGCTCTGGCGAGCCGCTGGTGGAAGTGGTGCCTGCCGATGATGCCCTGGTAGTAGAAGCGCATATTCGCCCGTCCGATATCGCCTTTCTATACCCCGGCCAGCCGGTCAAAGTAAAACTGACCGCCTACGATTTTGCCCGCTACGGCGGCTTGGACGGCGAGCTGGTGACCATCGCCGCCGACGCGGTAGAAATGCCGGAAAGCGGCGAGCTGATGTATCCCGTGGAAGTGCGTACCGACGGCTATCTTTACGACGCCGATAACCAGCCTTTGGATATCATGCCGGGGATGGTGGCAGAGATCGACATTCTCAGCGGCAAACGCAGCGTGCTGGACTACCTAATGGAGCCCGTGGTGAAAGTCCGCGACCGCGCACTGCGCGACTAAACGCTACACCGAGCGCCCCTGAAAGCAAGATGCAACGCCCCTGACGAGCGCGGGGCGTTCGCGCTATACTTGCTCCCATTTTTTGCAAGCCGTGAGCCGACTCCCCATGGAAAAGACCTACCAACCCGAACAGATCGAAACCCGCTGGTACGAACGCTGGGAAGCCGATAACCGCTTCGCCCCGTCTGGCCGCGGCAAGCCCTTCTCGATCATGATTCCGCCGCCCAACGTGACCGGCAGCCTGCACATGGGCCACGCGTTCCAGGACACCATCATGGACACCCTGACGCGCTGGAAACGGATGCAGGGCAACAACACCCTGTGGCAGGTAGGCACCGACCACGCCGGTATCGCCACGCAGATGCTGGTAGAGCGTAAAATTGCCGCCGAAGAAGGCAAAACCCGCCACGACCTCGGCCGCGATGCGTTCATCGATAAAGTGTGGGAGTGGAAGGAAGAGTCCGGTGGCCACATTACCCGCCAGTTGCGCCGCATGGGCGCAAGCGTCGACTGGAGCCGCGAACGCTTCACCATGGACGACGGCTTCTATAAAGCGGTTCAGGAAGTCTTCGTGCGCCTGCACGAAGAGAAGCTAATCTATCGCGGCAAGCGCTTGGTGAACTGGGACCCTACCCTGCACACCGCCATTTCCGACCTGGAAGTGGAAAACAAAGAGCAGCAGGGCAGCTTCTGGCACTTCCGCTACCCGCTGGCCGACGGCGTCAAAACCGACGACGGCAAGGATTACGTGGTGGTCGCCACCACCCGCCCGGAAACCCTGCTGGGCGATACCGGCGTGGCGGTTAACCCGGAAGACCCGCGCTACGCCTCCTTGGTGGGCAAATTCATCGAACTGCCGCTGGTGGGTCGCCGTATTCCTATCGTGGCGGACGAGCACGCCGATATGGAGAAAGGCTCCGGCTGCGTGAAGATCACCCCGGCCCACGACTTTAACGACTACGAAGTTGGCAAGCGCCAGAACCATCTGCTGATCAACGTCTTCACCAAAGATGCGACGATTCTTGAGCAGGCGGAAATTTTCGATCTAAAAGGTCAGCCGCAGCCCGATGAAGATGCCAGCCTGCCGGCCAAATACGCGGGCTTGGATCGTTTCGAAGCGCGCAAACAGATCGTCGCCGATATGGATGCCCTCGGCCTGCTGGTGCAGGTAGAGAGCGTCAACAACACCCTGCCCTACGGCGACCGCTCCGGCGATGTCATTGAGCCGCTGCTCACCGACCAGTGGTTCGTGGCCGTAGAGAGCCTCGCCAAGCCCGCCATCGAAGCGGTGGAGAACGGCGACATTCAGTTCGTGCCAAAGAACTACGAGAACATGTACTTCGCCTGGATGCGTGACCTGCAGGACTGGTGTATTTCTCGCCAGCTGTGGTGGGGCCACCGCATTCCGGCTTGGTATGACGCCGACGGCAATGTTTACGTGGCCAGGAGCGAAGAGGAAGCCCGCGAGAAGCATGGCCTGGGCGCTGACGTCGTGCTAACCCAGGACGAAGACGTGCTGGACACCTGGTTCAGCTCGGGCCTGTGGACATTTGGCACCCTGGGCTGGCCGGAAAAAACCCCGGAGCTGGACACCTTCCACCCCTCCAGCGTACTGGTGACGGGGTTTGACATCATCTTCTTCTGGGTCGCCCGGATGATCATGATGACGCTGAAATTCACTGGCGAAGTGCCCTTCAAAACCGTTTACGTACACGGCCTAGTGCGCGACGGTCAGGGTCAGAAGATGTCCAAATCCAAGGGCAACGTGCTGGACCCTATCGACCTGATCGATGGCATCACGCTGGATGACCTGCTGGAAAAACGCACCGGCAACATGATGCAGCCCCAGAAGGCCAAAGCGATTGCCAAAGCCACCAAAGAGGAATTTAAAGACGGTATCGAAGCCCACGGCACCGATGCGCTGCGCTTTACGTTCCTTTCCCAGGCCACCACCGGGCGCGATATCAAGTTTGATATGAACCGCCTGGACGGTTACCGCAACTTCTGCAACAAGCTGTGGAACGCCTCGCGCTACGTGCTGATGAATGCCGAAGGCGAAGATTGCGGCACCAGTGGCGAAGACGTTGAGCTGTCGCTAGCCGATCGCTGGATTATCTCTCAGCTACAGAAAACCGAGGCGCAGGTCACCAAAGCCATGGACGAGTACCGCTTCGACCACGCCTCCCAAGCGCTGTACGAGTTTGTTTGGAACGAGTACTGCGACTGGTACCTGGAGCTTTCCAAGCCGGTCCTGTGGGACGAAGCGGCCAGTGCCGACGCCAAACGCGGCACCCGCCGCACCTTGGTGCGGGTACTGGAAACTATCCTGCGCTTGGCTCACCCGATGATGCCCTATATCTCTGAAGAGATCTGGCAGCGCGTGGCACCGCTGGCGGGCACCTATGTGGGCGACGGTGCCTCCATCATGCATCAGGCGTGGCCGGAAGCCGACGAGAGCAAGATCGACGAGCAGGCCACCCGCGATATCGAGTGGCTGAAAGGCGTGATCATCGCGGTGCGCAACATCCGCGCCGAGATGAACATCGCCCCCGGTAAGCCGCTGGATGTGCTGTTGACCAAAGGCCAGCCCGAAGACGCCGAACGCCTGGAGCAGAACCGCCGCTTCCTGGCCAAGCTAGCGAAACTGGAAAGCGTGACGTGGCTAGCCAACCCAGAAGACGCCCCGCTTTCAGCCACGCAGCTGGTCGGCGATATGGAAGTCCTGGTGCCCATGGCGGACCTGATCGATAAAGACGCGGAGCTTGCCCGCCTCGCCAAAGAGATCGAGAAGCAGGACAAGCTCATCGGTGGCATTGAGAAGAAGCTTGGCAATGAAGGCTTTATCGCCAAAGCCCCCGACGCCGTGATCGAGAAAGAGCGCGGCAAACTGGCGGAATTCCAGTCCGCCAAAAAGCTGCTCGAAGAGCAGCAGGCGAAGATTGCTGCGATGTAAGTCAGCGCTAACGGCAGTAGTTCAACGGCACCCCCTGGGGTGCCGTTGTCGTTAATGCGCCTCGCAATCCCAGCCGCTGCGCGCAGCGTCATCGTTTTTTATGATGAACCGTGTAAGGTTGGTCATGATTCTGCCACTGAGTGGCAACACCGAAGGTTCAGCCATCGTTAATTCGGCTACCGTTTCTCACACTACGGAATGCGCTATGTCCACACTCTCTGAGGCTCAACTGCAGGCATTAGACACGACCCTGCAGCAAGCGGCGATCGACTACCAATCGCTGTCGCCCATGGCCGATACCGGCCTGGCCCATGACCACGTGTGGATTCACCGCAAGGCAGATGACTGGGTGGCGCGACTGCCCAAGCAGAGCCAGATGAACCTGCCGCCAGCGGAAAACTTGACGTATCAGGCCGCCTGCTACGAACGGGCTAGTCACGGCGGGCACACGCCACGCCTACACGGTGTACTGCCGCCCAGCGAAGCGCTGCCACGCGGCGCGCTGCTGGTCGAGGCGATTCGTGGGCGCTTGGCCGAACTCCCCCAGGACCTGCCTGCCATCGCCGACACCCTCGCCAGCCTGCACCGCCAGCCGCTGCCTCGCCAGCGCCCGCCGCTGCTGGCCCCCAAATCGCCTTGGCAGGCCATGGTGGAGGAGGTGTCTCAGCAGGCCCAGTGGTTGAGCGATGCCCAGCTTCCCAGCGGTATTCACCTGCGTATTCAGCAGGAGCTGGATTTACTGCCCCGCACGCTGGACGACGCCGCTCCTACGCTGATCAGCTTCGATACGCACCCCGGCAACTTTTTAATCACCGACGATGGCCGGGCAGTGCTGGTGGATCTCGAGAAGTGTCGCTATGGCCTACCGGGCATCGATTTGGCCCACACCTCGCTCTACACCTCGACCACCTGGGACCTCAACAGCCAAGCGGTGCTCAGCCTGGAGGAGGTTGTTGGGTTCTATCGCCGCTGGCAGGCTGCGATGGCCACAGCGCCTGAGGTTACGCTGCCCAGTGTCGATACGCTGATTGCTTGCCGACGCGCCACCTGGCTGTGGTCGCTCACCTGGTGTGCCAAGTGGCGCGCTCAGCACCTGCATCGCCAGGATGACGAGCGCCGGGGGGAGGATTGGTCGGCCGAACTGACCGATGCGGTCGTGATTGATCACGTGCGCGACCGTGTCGAGCACTACCTCTCGCTGCCCATTATCGAACACGTCCACAGTGAACTTCAGTGCCTACAAACCGCTCTATAACCAACTGATTTGATGAGGTGTGCGATGAAACCACGCTCTGCTCTGGCCACCGCCGTGGCGCTTGCTCTAGTCACCTTCACCGCCCCTGCGGTCGCCGCCCCCGACCCGCAAGAGTGGGAGAGCGTACTGGACGCCGCCGACGGCCAAACCGTGTACTGGAATGCCTGGGGCGGCGATGCGCGCACCAATCGCTACATTGCCTGGGTCGCAGAACAGATGCAGGAGAGCTATGGCGTTCGCGTGGAGCACGTGAAACTCGACGATACCAGCAGCGCCGTGGCGCGGGTGCTGGGTGAGCAGCAGGCGGGTAACGACAGCGAGGGCAGCATCGACTTGATTTGGATCAACGGCGAAAACTTCGCCGCCATGCACGAGCAAGACCTGCTGTTTGGGCCTTTTGCTGAATCGCTGCCGAACTTCGCCCTCACCTATCCTGACGAGAATCCCGAAGTCGTCACCGACTTCACCCTGCCCACCGAAGGCTACGAGTCCCCTTGGGGCAAAGCGCAAATCACCTTCTACTACGACAGCGCCCAAACCGACACGCCGCCCCAAAGCATTGAGGCGCTACTCGCCTGGGCCAAAGAGCATCCCGGGCAGTTTAGCTATCCGCGTATCCCCGATTTCACCGGCAGCACGTTCCTCAAGCAGGCGCTGATCGAGCTGACCGATCAAGATGAAGCGCTCTACGCGCCGGTCGAAGACGCCGATTTCGAGGAGATCACCGCACCGCTGTGGGCTTACTTGGACGAGCTTCACCCACATTTATGGCGCAGCGGGCGCAGCTTTCCCGAATCCGGCCCTAACCTTCGCACGCTTATGAGCGACGGCGAACTCAGCCTCGCTTTCTCGTTCTACCCCACCGATGCCGCCGTAGCAGTGATGGAGTATGAGCTGCCGGAAAGCGTGCGTAGCTATGTGTTGGAAGGCGGCACCCTGGGCAACGTGCACTTCGTGGCGATTCCCTACAACTCGCCCCATAAAGCGGGCGCGATGGCGCTGGCCAACTTCCTGCTCTCCCCGGAGGCGCAAGCCCAGAAGCAGTCGCTGAGCATGTGGGGCGACCGCAGCGTGTTAGCGATCCAGCAGCTTGAGCCAAGCGACCAAGCGCTCTTCGAGCAGGGCGAGAGCCACCCAGCAGCGCTGCCCGCCGATGCGCTCTCGCAAACCCTCGCCGAACCTCACCCCAGTTGGATGAACGCGCTACAGGATGCTTGGCTTGAGCGTTACGGTGTCAACTAAACGCACGACTCACACCCGCATGCGACTCACTGAACCATGCTGCGGCTAGCGCCTCTTCTGATCATTGCCCTGCTGGTGATTCCCGTCACCGCAGGGCTTGGCATGGTGTTGCTGCCTGCTTTTGGCTACCTGCCGGTACTGGGCAGCGAGCAGGCCAATCTATCCGCTTGGCAAATGCTGTTCGCCCAGCCGGGGCTTGGCCGCTCGGTGGCGGTGAGCTTTGCCAGCGGCTTGGCCAGTACGGCGCTGGCGCTGCTGATCGTCGTGCTGTTTTTAGCTGCCAGCCAAGGCACTTGGCTGGACCGCAGCCTGCGCCGCTTGGTGTCGCCCCTGCTGGCGATTCCCCACGCGGCGGTGGCGTTCGGCTTTGCGTTTTTGATCGCGCCTTCCGGGCTGATGGCGCGATTCATCTCCCCCTGGCTCTCCGGCTGGGAATCGCCTCCCGATGCGCTGATCGTCAACGACCCCTGGGGGCTTGCGCTCACCTTCGGCCTGGTACTCAAAGAAGCCCCGTTTCTCTTATTAATGAGCCTGGCGGCGCTGCCCCAGTTACAGGCGGAACAGCGCCTGCGGCTGGCGCGGTCGCTGGGTTACGCGCCCACGCTTGCCTGGCTCAAAGTGGTGCTTCCTTCGCTCTATCCGCTGATTCGCCTGCCGGTGTATGCGGTCATCGCCTACGCGACCTCCGTGGTGGATATGGCGCTGATACTGGGGCCACGCTTGCCGCCCACCTTGAGCGTCTCGATTCTTGGCTGGTTTAGCGATCCGGACATGACCCACCGTTTTATGGCATCAGCCGCCGCGGTACTGCAACTGGGCGTGACGCTGGCCGCGCTGCTGAGCTGGTGGTTGTTAGAGCAGCTAGCCCGCAGGCTGAGCCAGCGCTGGCTGACCAACGGCGACCGGCAGCGGGGGGAAGCCCTCTTCACCGTAACAGGCCGAGCGGGGCTAACCCTGGCAAGCCTAGCCGCGCTGGCGGCGCTGATCGGGTTAGGGCTTTTCTCGGTGGCCGGGTTTTGGCGTTTTCCTGAGCTGCTGCCGCAGTCGTTTACCGTCGACCACTGGCAGCGCAGCGCCGACATGCTGGCCGGGCCGCTGGTGAATACCGCGCTGGTTGCGCTGCTCGCGACCGGCTTGGCGGCCGTGTTGGTCGTCGCCACTCTTGAAAACGAGCAGCGCCAGCAGATTCACCCTACCCGTTCGCTCTGGCTGCTCTATTTGCCACTGCTGGTGCCGCAAATCGCATTTTTATATGGCTTAGTGGTGGCCGCCGAGCGCCTGGGCATTCGCCCCCAGCTAGCGCTGGTGGTGGCGGGCCACCTGCTGTTCGTGCTGCCGTATGTGTATCTCTCGCTAGCCGAGGCCTACCGCCGCTTAGATCCTCGTTGGCTCTACATTGCACAGTCGCTGGGCGTCTCGCGCCGCCGGGCGTTTTGGCGCGTGCGGCTGCCGCTCCTACTCGCCCCGCTGCTTACCGCCGTGGCGGTGGGTTTGGCGGTCAGTATTGGCCAATATTTACCCACCCAACTATTAGGCGCAGGCAGAGTACCAACAGTGACCACTGAAGCCGTGGCGCTGGCCTCTGGAGGAAACCGCCGCTTAATCGGCGTGTGGGCGCTGGTGCAAGCGGGCCTGCCGCTTGTAGGCTTTATGGCCGCCGTCGCCCTGCCCCGGTGGCTAGGCGCTCCACGCCGCGCCTCTCTCAACGTTCAACGCCAAGGTTAAGACGCCCTGTGGATAAGGAGCCCCGTGAATAACGCTGCCAATGCCCTGGCCCTAGAGCAAGTAAGCATTCACTTATCTGGCCGCCCGCTGCTGCATGTGAACGCCACGGTGGCCCCCGGCGAAGTGCTCACCGTGATGGGCCCCTCGGGTTCCGGCAAATCGACACTGCTGGCCTTTATCGCCGGCTTTTTACAGAGCACGTTCACCGCCCAAGGGCAGGTTCGCCTTGGCGACACCGACGTACTCAGCCTGCCCGCCGAGCAGCGCGGCGTTGGCCTGCTGTTTCAAGACCCGCTGCTGTTTCCCCACTTGAGCGTCGGCGGCAACCTGCGCTTTGGCCTGCCCCATCACAGCCCGCAAAAGAGCGCGCAGATTGCCAAAGCGCTCGATCAGGTAGGGCTTACGGGGTTTGAAGCCCGCGACCCGGCCACGCTCTCTGGCGGGCAGCAGGCTAGGGTAGCGTTGATGCGTTTGCTGCTCTCCCAGCCTCGCGCCGTGCTGCTGGATGAACCTTTCTCCAAACTCGATACGGCGCTGCGCCAAGAGATGCGCACGTTGGTTTTCGGCCAACTGCGGGAGGCGGGCCTGCCTGCCCTGCTCGTTACCCATGACGAAGCCGATGCCACCGCTGCAGGAGGGCCGATCATTGCCCTTGGCTGATCCACACCCCGCGCCTGCGTCCCTGAGCATCATCATTCCCATGCTCAATGAGGCAGCGGGTATTCAGGCAACGCTCACGCGGCTGCAACCGCTGCGCGCCTCAGGCGTTCAACTCCTCGTCGTGGATGGTGGCAGCACCGATGCCAGCGTGGCCCTCGCAGCACCGCTGGCCGATGCGGTACTCAGCAGCGCCCCCGGACGAGCACGGCAAATGAACCTGGGTGCGCAGCACGCCCACGCCCCGGCGCTGCTTTTTTTGCATGCCGATACCCAACTGCCCCCCGGCGAAGAGCAGCGTGCGGTGGTAGATCTACAAAAGGCGCTGGCCCAACACGCTTGGGGGCGATTCGATATTCAGCTCGCGGGGCGAAGCCGTTGGCTGCCGGTGGTCGCGAGCTTGATGAACCTGCGCTCGCGGATTAGCGGTATCGCGACCGGCGACCAAGGCATCTTTGTGCGCCGCGATACGTTTTGCGCGCTGGGCGGCTTTCCCGATCAGCCGCTGATGGAAGACATCGAACTTAGCAAACGCCTGAAGGCGCATTCGCCCCCCGCCTGCCTGCGCCAGAAGGTGATAAGCTCGGGCAGGCGCTGGGACGAGTTCGGCGCTTGGCCCACCATTCGCCTCATGTGGCGGCTACGCTACCGCTACTGGCGCGGTGTCAGCGCCACACAATTGGCTAAGGAGTACCGCGATGCACGTTAAGCCCGCCGCGCCCCACCTGCACCTGCTGGCCAAAGCGCCGCTGCCGGGTCAGGCCAAGACGCGTTTGATCCCCTGCTTGGGCGCAGAGGGCGCCGCCGAAGCCCACGCCGCCATGGTGCGCCACTGTGTTGCCACCGGCTGCGAAGCGCTGGGGGCGGAGAATGTCACGCTGTGGACCTCGTTAGACCACCATCACCCGCTATTTTTAGAGCTTCAGGCCCAACACGGCATTACCTTGGCCGCTCAGCAGCAGGGCGATGTGGGCATGCGTGTTCGTCACGCGCTAAACAGCACCGATGGCCCCGCTATGGTGATGGGCACCGACTGCCCCAGCATTACCAGCGCCATGCTCAAACGCTGCCGAGCGGCCTTGAGCACCTTCGCCGTGGTGATTCTACCGGCTGAGGATGGCGGCTACGGGCTGATTGGCAGCCACCAGGATCATCCAAGCCTGTTTGAAGACATTCCCTGGGGCACCGAACAGGTATTGAGCGTGACGCAAGCGCGCCTGGCGGCGTTGGGCCTGGAAGCCGCCTACCCAGATACCATGTGGGACATCGACCGCCCCGAAGATTGGCAGCGCTGGCAACAGTTGCGTCACGCCAGCGTGTAAGGAAACGTTCCGTTTTCGCACTGAGTACGAACCTCTTTTCCAAGGAGCCTGCCATGAACCGTCAGCGCCTGCTGATTATTGCCCTACTGCTACTGGCCGTGATTGGCTTCTACGTTAGCGGCGCCCATACGTTCTTCACTCTGGATACCCTGCAGGCCTACCGCAGCGATTTTCAGGCAGCGTTCCAGCAGTCGCCCTGGCAGGTGGCGGGCATTTTCTTTACGGTGTATGTGGCGATGGCTGCACTCTCGATGCCCGGCGCGTCGCTGTTAACGCTGCTAGGCGGCGCGCTGTTTGGGTTGGGCTGGGGGCTAGTGATCATCTCGTTTGCCAGCGCCATCGGCGCGACGCTCGCCTTTCTACTCTCCCGCTTTCTGTTTCGTCAGCCCATCGAAAAACGCTTTCCCCGCCAGTTCCATACGGTGAACCGGGGCGTCGAGAAAGATGGCGCGTTTTATCTGTTCACCCTGCGTTTGGTGCCCATTTTCCCGTTTTTCATGATCAACCTGGTGATGGGCCTAACGCGGATTAAAACCACCACGTTTTACTGGGTGAGCCAGCTCGGCATGCTGCCCGGCACGGCGGTTTACGTGAATGCGGGCGGCCAGCTCGGCGAGCTGGAAAGCCTGAGCGGCATTATCTCACCTGGGCTCATCGCCTCGTTTGCGCTGCTGGCGGTGTTTCCTTGGGTGGCCCGGCGCATTGCGCTGATGGTGCAAAAGCGCAACGCCTATAAAGGCTTCAATCGCCCTAGCCGTTTTGACTACGACATCGTGGTGATTGGCGGCGGCTCGGCGGGACTGGTGACCAGCTATATCGCCAGCGCCGTGAAAGCCAAGGTGGCTCTCATCGAAAAGCACAAGATGGGCGGCGACTGCCTTAACACTGGCTGCGTGCCTTCCAAAGCCTTGATTCGGGCTGCCCGCGCGGCCCATGAAATTCACACAGCAGAGCGCTTTGGCGTGAGCGCCAGCGAGCCCAGCGTGGATTTCGCCAAGGTGATGGGGCATGTGCATCAGGCCATCCGCGATATCGAGCCCCACGACAGCGTCGAGCGCTACACCAAGCTCGGTGTAGAGGTGTATCAAGAGCACGCCACCCTGGTGTCACCGTGGGAAATTCGCGTGGGCGATCAAACCCTCACCGCTCGCCATATCGTGCTGGCCACCGGAGCGCGCCCTCGCGTGCCGCCCCTGCCCGGTATCGAGCACGCGCCGCTGCTCACCTCTGAAAACCTCTGGTCGCTCACCGAGCTGCCCAAACGGTTGGTGGTGCTGGGTGGCGGTGCGATTGGCTGCGAACTGAGCCAGAGCTTTGCCCGCTTAGGTAGCCATGTCGTCTTGGTAGAGGGCGCACCGCAATTGCTGGGCCGGGAAGATAATGAAGTTGGCGAGCACGTAGAGCGCACGCTCACTCAAGAGGGCGTGACGGTGATGACCGGCGCGAAAGCGCTGGAGGTAAACCAAGTCGACGGGGAGCATCAGCTTGTTATTGAACACTTGGGTGAGCGCAGCACCTTAGCGTTCGATTACCTGCTGGTGAGCGCGGGCCGTCAGGCCAACGTGGAAGGGTTAGGACTGGAGGCGCTAGGGATTACCACCACCGAAGGCGGCACGCTGGCCCTCAACGAGCGGCTGCAAACGCGCCTGCCCAACATCTGGGCCTGCGGCGACTTAGCGGGCCCCTACCAACTTACCCACGCGGCAGCCCATCAGGCGTGGCACGCCGCCGTGAATGCGCTGTTTGGCGAGCTGAAAAGCTTCGCGGTGGACTACCGCTTTATGCCCGCCGTTACCTATGTTCAGCCGGAAGTAGCGCGAGTGGGTCTCAACGAAAAAGAGGCCACCGCGAAAGGTGTCGCCTTTGAAGTGACCCGCTACGCCATGAGCGAAAGCGACCGCGCCATTGCCGAAGGGGCGCCCGAAGGCTTTATCAAGGTGCTCACCGTGCCCGGCAAAGACAAAATTCTGGGGGCGACGATTGTCGCGGAAAACGCCGGGGAGTGGCTGGGCGAGTTCACCATCGCCATGAAGCATGGCCTGGGGCTGAATAAACTGCTCGGCACCATTCACCCCTACCCCACGCTAGGCGAAGCCGCCAAAGCCACCGCAGGCGTTTGGAAAAACGCCCACAAGCCAGAACGAGTGCTGGCACTATTGAAGCGGTATTTCGATTGGCGACGGGGATGAGATTGACGAGCGCGAGTGGCGCTACCTACAAGTCACTCGCGCTCGGGAAGTACTAGCGAGTCGCCGTACGCCTTGGAGAAGGTTTCCACCACTTCATGGACAATTTTACGCTGAGGCTGCGGCAGCGTCTTATACATTGCGAGAAGATGATGCTCTTCTCTAGTCAGCGAGGTTTCCCACTGCCCCTGCGGCTCCTTAACGGCGTTATCTTCTGCCCCGCCATAACGCAGATAATGGGGCGTGACAGATAACCAACGCGCCAGCACCTGCAGTTTTTCCTGACTTGGAATCGAGTCTCCTCGCAACCAGCGCCTAACGGCCTGGAAGGTGATCGGTTTTCCCCAGTAGCGCAAATTGAATTCACGCTCTAGCACGGAGGGCCGAGTGTCGTACCCCGCCGCTTGCATAGAGGATTTTAAGCGCTCGGCAAACATGATTTTTTCATTCATGCCGCCAATGTGAATCGATTATTCAATAGTTGTTGAATAATGATTTACCTTTTGATTGAATCATTAATTCAATTTTGATGTGAAGTGGCGCTCGGCCTATGGCCAACATGGACGTGCTATCTCGTGTTTTGAGGAGTCATTCAGGATGAGCGAACAGCGTCAACACTTGCTCCATGAGCACGGCGGCCTATACGACTCTCTGATGAAAATCAGCCACGCGCCGTCTCTGACGGCGCTTTTTGAGCAGCTAACATGCGCGCTTCACCGAATGACCCACCAAATGCCCATTGCTATATACCGTCATACCAAGACTATGGAGTTGCGTTTGATACACGTTTTTCCATCCGCATGCTCCCTAAAAGCGCACCCACGTCTTATCTCTATCCGCTCGGTCAGCACATTGTTGGCGTCGGAGCTGCAATATTATGAATTAAAATGTGAAGCAGAGACATGGGGCTACATAGCTCTCCCCCCCTCTTATCACCTCGTCTCATCCCGTTGGAGTCGCTTGGTCATTACGATTGCGGCGCAGCGACTAGGTCTATTAACCATGGAGCAACTGGCTGAGCGCCGAGCAGGCTTAAAACGATACCGCCAACAACTCTCTAGTGACATCAAGCGTTTTTCTGACTTCAAAGACATTGTCCGACATCACGGAGAGCGGCTATGCAAACTGTTCGAATCGCAAGGCATTGCCCTCCTAAGAAAACATCAAATGCACAGTTTTGGTGACTGTCCCTCCGAACGACACATTCTCAATGCTCTTGAAACTCTAACAAGAGGGAATACTAATGATGCGACCGTAGAGCTCGACGGCATGTGCCAAGGCGGCGTAGTAACAAGGCTAGATATCTCATGCGTCACGCCAAGCTGGCTCTTTCTTTTTCGTCACACTCCCCTCTCTCATCTGCCAGAGAACTTCTCGGCCAATGTTGATCCTATGGGTTACTGGTCACCATTGGAAATGGCCACGATGACGGAGTTAGCCGACCATATTGCCATGGCGATTACCGCCATGGACGCCGTTTACTTGAATCAGCAGTTGACGCACAGCAATCAACGCTTGCAAACATTAGCCCGCACCGATCCATTAACCCAGTGTTGGAATCGGCACTACACAGAAATGACACTGAGCCGCCTAATCGATTCGGACGTCTCCCTATCTGTCATACTGTTCGATGTTGACGACTTCAAAAATATCAATGATACGTTCGGCCATTCTGTGGGGGACGACGTCCTGAGGCGTCTAAGCCAAGTTGTCCAAAACACGCTTCGTGAAGAGGATCATCTTGGCCGCTGGGGAGGAGAAGAGTTCCTCATCATCATTCGAGAGACAGATACCGCTGCCAGCTTGCTTCTTGCACAACGTCTTTGCAGTATTGTGTCAACGACACCTTTCAAACTGCCGCTCCCCGTGACGATCAGCATTGGCCTTACGTCGAAGAAGACTGGAGATACAGTGCGTCATTTGGTGGAACGCGCCGATCACGGTATGTACTTGGCCAAGAAAGCTGGCAAAAATCGAGTGACTATCGGTAAATAACAATGCGCTAACAACGTCGTCTCATCGCTCCCTCAAGGAGGCGGACATGCAGCTACTGCTCATCGGCGCGGGTCACGCCCACGCCTTCGTACTGGAGGCGTTTGCTCAACGCCCGGATAAAGCGGTATCGATCACCGTCGTGAGCGACAGCCAACTGGCCGCCTACTCGGGCAGCGTACCTGCGTGGCTCTCTGGGGAGTGCACGCTGCGGGAGACTCAGATGGATATCGCGGCGCTCTGCCAGCGGGCGGGGGCTCTCTTTATTGTTTCTCCAGCCGTGGCGTTCAGCACGAGCGAGCGCCAGGTAACGCTGGCGGATGGCAGTGTGATTGCGTTTGACGTGGCCTCCTTCAACGTCGGCTCGACGCTCGCGTTGCCGAAAGTTATTGCCCCGCAAAGCGATGAGTGTATCGGGGCGAAAAGTATTGAGGTGAGTGCGCTGCCCACGCTGCTGGCCATGCGCCCACTCAGCTCGTTGCACCACCGTTGGCAAGCATTACGCGAAGAGGTGGCCAAACTGCCTGCAGGAGTGCTCCAGAACGTAGTGAGCGTAGGCGGCGGCGCAGCAGGCTGCGAGACGCTGATGAGCGTCCTGGCGCAGCTTCGCCAGCAGCGCCCGGACATTCACTGGCAAGGCGAGCTGATCAGCGCCGCCGAAACGCTGCTGCCCGGCGCTGGCTGGCTGCCCCGCCGGTTAACGGCGCGAGCGCTCACACGTGCGGGCGTGCGCGTCGATACAGGCGTGCGAGGGCACGCCTTGGTACCCGGCGGCGTGCAAACCGACACCGGCAACCACATCGCCGCGGATATCGTGCTCTGGGCGACCGGAGCCGTGGGCCAAACGTGGCTGCAGCAAACGGCGCTGCCGTTGGATGAGCAAGGCTTTATCCCGGTGGAGACGTCACTTGAGGTCATCGGCCAACCGGGCATCTTTGCCGCTGGCGACTGCGCTGCGCTGCGCTCGTCACCGCTGCCTAAGGCAGGCGTTTATGCGGTGCGAATGGGGCCCGTATTGGCAGAGAATTTACGGGCTGCCTGTCACGGCAAACAGCTCACCCCGTGGCAGCCTCCGCGTCGCGTGCTGGCACTGATTGGCACCGGCGACGGTCACGCCATTGCCAGCCGCGGAGCGATTGGCTTTTCGGGGCGCTGGGTATGGCAGTGGAAAAAGCAGATTGATGCGCGCTTTATCGCTCGCTTCAATCCGCCTTTTCATGCGTCGCAAAGAGAGTAAATAGAGCCTGAACCACTGATTCAGCGGTCATTCAGCAGGCCAGGGGTAACCTCAAGCACCCCGCTGTTTTCAGCGACTTGAAAACAGTTCCCCCTCTCCGTGTTGTTTGAGGATCTCTTATGCGCTCACTGCACACATTGAAAACATCCATCACGCTACTGTTTCTCGCGTTCATGCTTGCCGGCTGTAAAGGTCTTCACGGACCTGGTGGCTTTGGCAAGCACGATGAGTGGTTTTTACTCATTGTCGGTATCGCCATTGGCGCGGGTTGTATGGCCCTGTACCAGCGCCGTCACTGACCGTCAGTTAGCTTCCCGCCAACCGCCGAGCACACGGCTATCCGGTCCGAAGAACACCAAACGGTCGTGGTCGATCAAGTAGCGATACGCGGTATCCAGCATATCGGTGACCCGCTTGGCGTCTTCCATATTGGGGCAGGCCATTCGGGTGGAGGCCAGTTCGCTGAACTCAATGCGCTGGCTTTCGCCCAGGCTCACCTTGCCGGTGAACTGGTTGCAGCCATCCGAGCCGCTAACCTTGCCGTCGCGGCCGATGCGGAAAAACGGCGTCTCGGGCATTGATAGCCGTTCATCGGTCCCTACCAACAGCAAGTTCCAGCGCTGCTCGACCACTGGCCCAGAGAGCGTGCCGCCTTGCGGCGCGTCGATGCGCTCTTGTTGCGGTGCGCTGCTGCAGCCTGCCAGCGTGACCATGCTTAGCGCGGCTAGCCATCCTTTCATGCCCTGTGATGTCATCTCGACTCCCTTATCCGATCAGCTCGTTAATCCTGAATCAAACTTGAACCGGTGATTTAGTCTCGGTTCAGCAGCGGTTGCGTAGGCTTGGCATTGTCACTTGCGGGGCTATCTCTTCACAAGCTTGCCCCAACTTGCCAACAAGAGGAAACCGCTATGCAACCGACTCCATTAAAAGCCCTGGCTGCTGCCATCTGCACCCTTGCCCTCTCCGCTCCGCTGGCGGCGCAGGAAGAGGTGCGCATCAACGGCGAAGTGGTCGAACGCTTCAATGACCTGCTCGTGGTCGATGAAGGCGACCATCGTCTGCTGGTTCGCCCGCAAGGCAACAGTGGTGAGCGCTTCCAAGTAGGCGACGACATTATGGTGGAAGGCCGCTTGGAAGGCGATACCGTCACCGCTTCGTCGCTTCGCGGCTCGGCAGATGAGCCCGATAACGGTGACCAGCCACAAGCGCGCGTCGTCGCCCCCGACGTCGAGGCGCTACAGCGCCAGCTCGATGAACAAGGCTTCGGTGAGATGATTGAACTGAAGCGCCGCGACGACGTCTATCGCATTACTAGCATTAATGAGGAAGGTGTCGACGTTCACAGCTTCTTCTCACCGGACGGTGAGTTACTGGAATGGCACATCAAACGTCCTGGGCATGACCGCCCTCACCGCGATGAGAGCCTGTCGACCCTAGAGCAGAGTGACGTGGAGAACGCGCTGAGCGAACAGGGCTACCGTAATGCCGCCCTGGTCGACTTCAAGGGCCGCCATATGGAGTGGATGGCGCAGAATGACGCCGAAGAGCAGGTCATACTGCATGTGGACTACCGCGGCGACGTTTACCGCGAAAAACGCCTCCCCGCGTGGCCCGCTGAATAAACTCACTAATCTTTTGGCGTTACGATGTACCGGAAAGGTCGCCCTTGGGCGGCCTTTCGGCGGCGGGTAGCGTCAGCTCGACGCGTAACCCGCTGGGCGAGTTAGCGGCAAGCGCCAAATGCCCACCGTAAAGCCGCGCCAGATCCTGCACGATGGCAAGCCCCAAACCATCGCCGGGGGTCGATTCATCGAAGCGCTCGCCTCGCTCCACAGCTTTTAGCCGCTGGGTTTCGGGCATACCCGGGCCGTCATCGCTAATCACCACGGTCAACTGCTCTGGCGATACCCGGCGTGCCTCGATCATCACCTCCTGACGCGCCCACTTGCAGGCGTTATCCAGCAGGTTGCCTAACAGCTCATCGAGGTCTTGTGACTCACCTCGAAACGCTAGCGCATCATCGCACTGAACGCTGATATGGAGTGGCGCGGGGCCGCGGGCGTATACATGGCGCATCACGCTCACTAGCCCCTCTAACGTGTTTGCTACCTGGGTGCGCTCGCCCATGTGGTAGCCCGCACCGACGGCCCGAGCGCGGCGCAAATGGTGGTCGACCAAGCGCTGCAGACGTGACAATGCCTCCTCAGTGGTGGCGTCGTGTGTCTGCTGAGCCGATAGGCTGTTGGCTAACATCGCGAGGGGCGTTTTGAGGCCGTGAGCCAAGTTGCCCACGTGTTGACGGCTACGGGCAATCACCTCTCGGTTATGGGTCACCAGCGCATTGATCTCATCCACCAGCGGCTGTAGCTCTTCCACCGTGGCGTGGGCTAACTGTTCGCGGTACCCCTGACGTACCGCAAGAAGGTCGCGACGCAGCCGGGTGAGCGGCTTTAACCCCCAGCGAACTTGCCACCACACCGCCACCGCTAGCCCGACTCCCAGCAGCGCCAGCGAAGCCACTAAAGGAAGGACGATGCGCGACAGGGCATTATCAATGTCGTTTTGGGGGCCGGCCACGGTGATACTCAACGGCGGGCCGCTGCCTGGGGCTGAGAAGTGACGGCCTCGGGCGCGTAGCGCCTCGCCCTCTGGCCCGGTCAGCGCCAACGCCTGAGAAACATCGCTGGTCAGCGCGGGCAGGCTAGCATTCAGCAGCGAACGCGAGGCAATCAGCACCTCATCATCGTGGACAATTTGCCAATACCACCCCGAGTAGGCGCGATCGAACTGAGGGCCGCCAATATCACGGGTTTTGATCAACTGGCCCTGCTCATTGAACTCTACAGAGGCCATCAGCCCCAGTAGGTTGGCGTCCAGCCGGGCGTCAAAGGTGCGCTCGGCGTGATCTTTGAACAGCCAGTAGATAAATAGCCCCACGCCCACTAACGCAATGGCACTCCATAGGCCAGCGGATCCTAGCAGACGCGCTCGCAGTGACAGCTTCACGAGCGGCCGCACAGCCGATATCCCTGACCACGCAGGGTTTCGATACGCTCTGCCCCCACTTTGCGCCGCAACCGACTGATGATCACTTCGAGGGAGTTATGGTCACGGTCGTTATCGTAAGAGTAGAGATGTTCGGAGAGCTCGGTACGGCTGACCACCCGCTCAGCGTTATGAATCAGATACACGAGTAGCTGATGTTCAAAGGCGGTGAGTTTTAACGGCAGGCCAGCGAGATGGAAGGTGCCTAGCTGAGTGTCGTACTCTAGCTCGCCGCTGCGGATCATCACATCAGCGTGGCCCGACGCGCGGCGAATCAGCGCACGCAGCCGCATGATAATCTCCTCCATGCGAAAGGGTTTGGTGACGTAGTCATCCGCCCCGGCGCGGAACCCCTGCACCTTCTCACTCCAGCCATCCCGGGCGGTCAAAATCACCACCGGTAGCGTGCGGCCATGTTGTCGCCAATCGTGCAGAACACTTAAGCCATCCCGCCCAGGCAGACCCAGATCCAGCACCGCCGCGTCATAGGTTTCGTGATTGCCCATGTACACGGCTTCGTTACCGTCGTTGACAACATCGACGACGAAACCATTACCCTCAAGCGCTTCACGCATTTGAGCCGCGAGATGCTGCTCATCTTCGACAACTAACACTCGCATTATTAGGCTCCGCCGTTATCGCGGGTAGGCGGCAAACGCGCCTCAATTTGGCCCCTGCCGTCAATTTCAAGAAAACGACCATCTTCTCGGGCAATGCGAATTTTGAGTACGTTGCCTTGGGCCGTCAGCAGGCGCAGCTCATACACCTGCTCGCTATTTTCCCAGCCACGTCCGCTTTTCATTTCGATATCGAGTAGTTCGCCCTCATAGCGCTGCTGTACCACGGCGATGGCGTCATCCACCGTCAGGGCGGATTGAGCGCCCCCCGGGGTGGGAACGCTGACGAACAAGAGTGTGCTCAGCAGGGCGCAGCGAAGCACGCTGCCGCGATGGTCACTGTTCATAAAAGACTCCTGGCAAACGCCATACTCTAAGAGTAATCAAACACTATAACGGGAAGCGCCTTAACCTTGACTGAACAAGCGCGCCATTCAGGTTATCGTCAGCTTTCGGTGCGTATACTCGTTGCATTGGCGCTAAGTGAGGCCCGACCTATGATGTTCTCTATCGTACTGCTAAAACGGCGTGTTTGGTTACCCTGGGTGAACACGATGCGCGGCTTGTTGCTGTGTACACTCACGCTGCTGCTGGGCTTACCGGTGCTTGCGGCACCACCGTCTCTGGAAACGCCCGCCACCCCGATTGCCACTGCGCAAAGCGCGGGGGTTTACTTGAAAGGCCGCATTAGCGAGCGGTTCGGTAATAGTTTCATTCTTGAAGATGAGAGCGGTCGCGTCTTAGTCGATACCTGGCCGGAGGGGCGTTCAGCACTCACTGCGAACGCGGGTGATGAGATCGGTGTGTTTGGCCTGCCGACGGGCCAGCGCATGCAGGCTCGCTGGCTGGTGATCGGTGAAACGCTCGTCGAAGTGGAAGAGCCCTACGCGTCTCGCTTACCCGGAGACCGCTTGAACCGCTCGGCCCCAGTCTCCGCGCCTCCGCTCACCGAGCGGCCCAATAGCGATGCTTTTTTTATGCAGCGCGCCGAGCAGGCGGGTTATCAACCGCTGGGCGGCGTCGAGTACAAGCCTCGCCATGTGGAGCTACGCGCAATGAACCCCTATGGCGAGGCGGTTGAACTCCATATGGAGTTCAGTGGCGACATCTATAAAGAGCGCCACCGAGAGTAGTGTTACCAGCTACCGCTGTTTTCCATGGAAGCCCAGGGCTCCTGGGGGGCCAACGCATCGCCTTTTTGCAGCAACTCCACGGAGATGCCGTCCGGCGACTTCACGAAGGCCATGTGGCCATCGCGGGGCGGTCGGTTGATGGTGACGCCGTTATCCTGCAGATGCTGGCAAAGGGCGTAAATGTCATCGACCCGGTAGGCCAGGTGACCAAAGTTACGACCGCCAGTGTACTCCTCCGGGTCCCAGTTGTAGGTCAGCTCAAGCTCAGGGGCCGTGAGGCGCTCGGAGCGCGCTTCATCTTCAGGAGCCGCCAGGAACACCAGCGTAAAACGGCCCTTTTCGTTCTCTTTGCGGCGCACTTCTTTCAGGCCGAGCAGGTCACAATAAAAGTGAAGCGAGGCGTCTAAGTCGCTGACACGTACCATGGTGTGTAAAAACTGCATGTCATTTCCTCTTCATTGAAGAATGGTAATTATATCCCGTGCAACCGCCGAGTGCGGTGCCGAGCCGGTCACGTAGCACCATTAAAACATAGACAACAGTGCGACAGTAAAATAGAAAGTAGACACGTTGTATAATGACGTCACGGCGATTCATCTCGTGTGTCATGTCTGGGTGACGATCACGATTCGCTATCAGCACGTCGAGGAGAAGTCTGTGGATTCGATTACGCAAGCAGCGCTTGGCGCAGCCGTCGGGGGCACCGTACTGGGTAAGCGTCTGGGTCGCAAAGCCATCGTACTGGGTGCGCTGCTGGGTACCCTGCCCGATCTGGACGTCGCGCTGGATTATGGCGACGCCATTGCCAATGTCACGGAGCATCGCGGGTTTAGCCATTCACTGTTCGTACTGACGGGTCTTGGCACGCTGCTGGCCGTGCTGAGTGCCCGCTTTGCTCCAGCACGGGACATCTCGCTGGGTCGCTGGTGGTGCTTTTTTACGTTGATATTAGTGACTCACCCGCTGCTCGACTCGCTGACCACCTACGGCACACAGTTGCTCTGGCCGCTAGACGCACCGCCCGCCGCGTGGCCTATCGTCTTCATCATCGATCCGTTCTACACGCTACCGCTGCTTATGGCGCTGATCATCGGCAGCGTGTCGGGCAAGGTACGCAGTGCCTGCCGCACGGGGCTGGTGATCTCCTGCGCTTACCTCATGATGGCCGCAGGTGCCAAATGGAGCGTCGAGCAGCGCCTAACGCCAGCCCTAGCCGAGGCGAACTTACAAGCTGCCCCCGTACTCATCCAACCCACGCCGTTCAACATCGCACTATGGCGGGCAACGGTCATCGATGAAGACCGCTATTACGAGAGTTTGATCAGTGTATTCGATCGTGACCGAGTCCCCGCACTGGAGCCGCTGCGTCGTAACGTCGAACTGGAGGCCAACGCTTTGGAGGGACCGCTAGGGCAGCGGCTGACGTGGTTCACCGGGCCGTTTTTACGTTTCGAAACCCGTGATATCAATGGACAAGAGACGCTGATCGCCACCGACATTCGGTTGGGCTTCCCAGGCTTTCACCCCTTCAACTTCACCTTGGCAACCCGTGAGGGCGACCGCTGGATGCCGGTGGCCATCAGCGAAGAGGTGCGCTCCCCCAGGGGGTTACACCTAGCCACACTGGCGCGGCTGGCGGCCCGAGCGGGTGGTGATGTCTCGGCGCTGTGCGCCAGCGATTACGTGGAACCACAGTGGCGCGCAGAGCCGTTTCTATACCGCTGCTAGTGGGCCGGGGCGTGATGACTAGGGCGCGATGCCCTGGCCACACCCTTTGTACTGCTCGCCGCCAATGGTGAGCGTCACGCGAGCAGGATAAGGCTCGCCGCTCATGTCATCGAAGCAGGCACCCGATTCAATGCGAACGCGGAAAAACTGCTCGGCGTTGGCGTTCTCGATCACTACCCTGCCTGCCTCGTTGTCCATCACGCTGACCATATAAGGCATGGTGGTGGTGTCGCTGCCGTAGTTGGTAGTCCAGGTCATCACGGGCGCATCGTTCGCCAGCTCGATCGTCCAGCCGGGCTCGTTACCGCGAGCGAGCAGCATCACGCCAGGATGGCTGCTACGCGTCGCGATCTCCCGCTGAACTCCCTGCTGGCACTGTAGCTGCCCACGGGGCGTTTCGATTTGCGCCTGGTCGCCGCGATTCCAGAAGCTGATATCGCCATCCTGATAGCGGGCACCGCTGGCCACGACGGCTTGAGGCAATCGCCACGCGCCATGTAGCGACCACAGCCGTAACTCTTCCCCATTGACGGCCGTGACCAAGTCTTGATTGGCTGGTTGGCAGTTCCAAGCTTGAAAGCGCTCGGCACTACCGGGAAACAGCACCGAAGGCAGTAGCGGTGCGCTGCTTTGCACGGTGGTTTTTACCGGCGGCTCAGGGTCGGGCGCACGGGTGGCGCAACCAGCTAGCAGCACACCGGCAGCCGCTGCCGTGGTGAATCGTCGTAATGCAGCATTAGCCTTCATCGAACGTGCTCCCTGTCAGATCCCTCATGATATGTCTTAATGCACGGTTTACTTCTTAAAAGCGCTCAGGTCGTGTGGGTCGAACGTGGTGACGTCTTTGGGTAGGCCTAACGCTTCACGCTTCACTTTGACCTGCATTTTTTCCGCTAACCGCTCGGCATCGTCATCGGTGGTACGGCCATTCAGCTCGGCAAGCTGGGCCATGCCCTGATGGTAAAAGGTAAGAATATCCAGCGCTAGGCGGTTATCGTCTTCCACTGCGCGACGTAGCGGCTGCAGGTAGCTGCTGATACGCGACAGGTGGTGCTTGAGTTGCCAAACATAGCGCATCTCGGCCATCCAGGGGCGCTCTCTTAGTGCCGCGAACATAGCGCTGGTGGCAAGCAAGCCCAACAATACGCCCAGCGCGTTCAGCCAGACGCTGCTACCAAAGGTCGTGGTGAGGAGCATGGAAAACAGCAGGCCAAAAATAATCAGCTGCCCGGCCATCGCCACGCTGATAATGCGGGCTTTACGCCGGTACGTATCGGGGTCGTGCTGTTCAAGGGAAAAGGCCATGGCCAACCTCGTGATCAAAAGGAACTCTTATGATACGGGGCTGGCCGGGGCAGTCAACGCACTAGGATTTGTACGAAAACTAAGCAATACGCTCAGCGGCAGTTTTTAGCAGTCGCTCAGTGGTTTCCCAGCTTACACAAGCGTCGGTGACCGATACACCGTAACGCAGCGCCTTGGGCGCCAACGCTTGCTTGCCTTCGAACAGGTGGCTCTCCAGCATCAACGCGACCAGATTGGTATCCCCTGCTTGACGCTGGGCCAGCACATCCAGCATCACTTCGCTTTGGCGGCGGTGATCCTTGCGTGCATTGGCGTGACTGCAATCCACCATCAAACGCGGATTCTGACCCGCTTCGCGCAGCGTATTAACGGCGCTGCGCACATGGTGGGCTTGGTAATTGGGCTCGCCATGGCCGCCGCGTAGCACCACATGGGTATGCGGGTTGCCGGCGCTCTCCTGCATGATGGGACGCCCCTGGGCATCCATGGCAAAACGCTGATGGGAGTGGGCTGCCGCCTGCATGGCATCGATCGCCACCTGCACATCGCCACTGGTGGCATTCTTGAAGCCTACGGCAGCGCTGAGGTCGCTGGCCAGTTCCCGGTGCAGCTGGGATTCCGTCGTGCGCGCCCCAATCGCTACCCAGCTCAACAGGTCATCCAGGTACGGGGCTAACAAGGGCTGTAACAGCTCGGTGGCTACCGGCAGGCCACGGGAGGCGACGGCGTGCATAAGCTCACGGGAAAGGGCGATACCGCGCGGCATGTCGCCGCTGCCATCAAGATCAGGGTCGTAAGCCAGCCCCTTCCAACCGACCGTGGTGCGCGGCTTTTCAACGTACACTCGCATCACCGGCAAAATCTGCTCGCTGACCTCATCGCTAAGCGCTGCTAGCCGATCCGCGTACTCCAGTGCAGCGTCCGGGTCGTGAATCGAGCACGGGCCTACCACAACGAGCAAGCGGTCATCCTGCCCATTGAGAATGCGCTGTACCGCTTGGCGCTGATGGTCAATTTGTGCGCTGAGGGTGCTGTTCACCACCACCCGTTGACGCAGTTCAGCCGGTAGCGGTAGCGCCGTTGCAGACATTAGTGTGGAGGCCTGGGCAGTAGGGGAACAAGCGGTGTTGATAGGGGCATTCATAGGTTAACTCTCCGAATTCGTATGACATAACGCGTGACATCGCATCACCAACTTGCCACCCAAATGGGCACGGTCGGAGGTGGCAGCTTGCACCGACCGCGCGACGCTAAATCGCCAGCCATAGCCATAACCGGGATAACGGATGGTGTTGGGGCTAGCGATGGAGTAAGCGCGGTAAGACATGGTGCAGCTCCTTGATAATCTACCTATGAAAAATGCGGATGAATGAAACGAAAGAAGCCTCGGTGGAGTTACCCACCGAGGCTTCTTTGCATGCGGCAGGCAACCTAGGCGGTGTGCCTGCTGGCGCGACGTTAGGCGTCGGCCAGGGGCACACCGTGGCTAAACCAATACGCTGCATAGTAACCGAATTGAGTCGTCCCCACGCTCGCCCAGGCGCACGCCACCGTTACCGGTTTGGCAGTGACGCTGGATGATGGCGTACCGTGTGACATAGGGCTTCCTCAATCGATCAATAACGAACTGTCTTTATCCTGCCTGCGCATTCGCCAAATGGCAACCGGGAATTACGCGCCGGTTAGATCAGGCAAATGATTAGCTGCCGAACGCCTGAATCCAGCCAATGGTGGCGGGCAGCGCGCTCATACCGACCAGAATCACAATACCGAGAATAATCGGCAGGATGCCAGAGTCGTCTTTGAAATTGTCGTCGTGATGGGCCATGACAGCCTCCTCATAATGGGTCGAGTTCACGGCACGGGCCGTACGCCAAAAGTGATGGATTATTCTAGTGAGGCCGGGGAGCGTAGGCAAATACATCCGAGAACATTCGCTCGCTGTTCACGCCCAAGCGCTCCAGTACGTCCACGCAGGCGTAGACCATGCCCGGCGAGCCCGAGAGGTAGACATCACAGTCGCTTGGCGTGATGGGGGCCTTGGCCAGTTCGCTCTCCAGCACCAAATCGACGCGGCCCTGGTGGTGAGTGATTCGCTCCCCAGGTGCGAGCGGCTCGGTGAGCGGAAACTCGGTGACCGCATGAAACGCCACCTGATCATGCTGCCGTGCCCACGCACAGGCGAGATCTTCTGCATACAGGTCGCGATGCTCGCGGTTCGCCCACCATAGGGAAATGGGCCGTGCAGGCTGATCACGCAGTGCGGCCTCGATGATGGCTTTCATTTGAGCAAACCCCGTGCCAGCGGCAATCAGCAGCAGCGGGCGCTCGCTTTGTGTATCCAACACGCACTCACCGCTCGGCAGACGAACGGTGAGCTGATTCGCCACCTGCAGCAGTTGGCGCAGGCGCTGGGAGTTGTCCCGCTCGGGCCAGTGCTGAATCTGCAGCTCTAGTGTACCGTCGCCCCGATCGCAGCTCGCAATCGAGAACGGCACCCACGTCGCCTCGTCCAGCATTAACTCAAGGTATTGACCAGGGGCGTGCTGCATTGCTTCGGCGCGCCCGGCGAGGGTCACTTTGAACACGTCGGGATTGAGATCCTCAACGGCCGTGACCTGGCAGGTTAGCGTTTTGCACGTTAACGTAGCGCTCATGAAAGCCTCTTTATGGAAAATCGTTCGGCCCGCACGGCCGGTTAACCGTGGCGCGGTGTGGGTAACGGAATGTCGATGCCCAGCTCGTCCCAGCGCTCGTCGACACGGGTTTTCACCGCCTCGTCCATGACGATGGGCGTTCCCCACTCACGGTCGGTTTCGCCGGGCCACTTGTTGGTCGCGTCCAAGCCCATTTTGGAGCCAAGCCCAGACACCGGCGACGCAAAGTCGAGATAGTCGATGGGCGTGTTTTCCACCATCACCGTGTCACGAGCGGGATCCATGCGCGTAGTGATCGCCCACATCACGTCTTCCCAGTTGCGTGCATCCACATCGTCATCCAGCACGATGACGAACTTGGTGTACATGAACTGTCGCAGGAAGCTCCATACCCCCATCATCACGCGCTTGGCGTGGCCGGGGTACTGCTTCTTCATGGTGACGACTGCCATACGGTAGGAGCAGCCCTCTGGCGGCAGGTAGAAATCGACGATTTCAGGGAACTGCTTGCACAGAATGGGCACGAACACTTCGTTGAGCGCTACGCCCAAAATGGCGGGCTCATCAGGCGGACGGCCGGTGTAGGTGGAGTGATAGATCGCATCGCGACGCATGGTCATCCGCGTCACGGTAAAGACTGGGAAGTGATCCACCTCGTTGTAGTACCCCGTGTGGTCACCAAATGGCCCTTCCGGTGCCATATCGTCTGGGTAGATGAAGCCTTCCAGAATGATTTCGCTGGAGGCAGGAACCTCCAGATCCGCATGGCCACACTTGACCAGCTCGGTGCGCGAACCGCGTAGCAAACCTGCAAAGGCGTACTCTGACAGCGTGTCGGGTACCGGCGTCACTGCGCCAAGGATGGTCGCTGGGTCAGCGCCGAGCGCCACCGCCACGGGGAACGGCTCGCCGGGATGGGCTTTTTGGAACTCGAGAAAATCCAGCGCGCCGCCGCGGTGGGAGAGCCAGCGCATGATGAGGCGGTTCTTGCCGATTTTCTGCTGACGATAGATCCCCAGGTTCTGGCGCTTTTTGTGCGGCCCTTTGGTGATCACCAGCGGCCAAGTGACGAGCGGTGCCGCATCGCCCGGCCAGCAGTGCTGGATCGGCAAGCGGCCCAAGTCCACGTCATCGCCTTCGTAAACGACTTCATGCACCGGCGCACGCTTGACGCTTTTGGGCCCCATGCTGAGCACCTGCTTGAAGATCGGCAGTTTGTCCCAGGCATCTTTCAGGCCTTTGGGCGGGTCCGGCTCCTTCAAGAAAGCCAGCAGTTTGCCCACTTCTCGTAGCGCCTCGACCGAATCCTGCCCCATGCCCAGCGCTACCCGTTTCGGAGTACCGAACAGGTTGCCCAACAGCGGCATGTCGTGACCCTTCACATTTTCGAACAGCAGTGCAGGGCCACCGGCACGCAGCGTGCGGTCGCAGATTTCGGTGATTTCCAAGTAGGGATCTACTTCGGCCGTGATGCGCTTTAGCTCACCCTTGGCCTCTAGCGCCGCAATAAAGTCGCGCAAGTCGTTGTACTTCAATGCCCTCTCCTCAACCCGGCTGTCTCTGATGCCGTTTGGCGCTACGCCTATGCAAAGCGCCTTAGCGGCGCTTCATGGCTTCAAAGAATTCCAGATTGGTCTTGGTGTCTTTCAGACGATCAATCAAGAACTCGGTGGCCGCCGTATCTTCCATCGGGTTGAGCAGTTTACGCAGAATCCACATGCGCTGCATTTCATCCTCAGAGGCCAGCAGGTCTTCGCGACGCGTACCGCTGCGGCGAATGTTGATGGCCGGGAAGACACGCTTTTCCGCCAGCTTGCGGTCCAGGTGCGCTTCCATGTTACCGGTGCCCTTGAACTCTTCGAAGATGACTTCGTCCATTTTCGAACCGGTATCGACCAGCGCAGTAGCGATGATCGTCAGGCTGCCGCCCTCTTCGATGTTACGCGCGGCACCAAAGAAGCGTTTCGGCTTCTCGAGCGCGTGGGCATCCACACCACCGGTGAGCACCTTGCCAGAGCTGGGTACCACGGTGTTGTAGGCACGCGCGAGACGAGTGATGGAGTCGAGCAGAATCACGACGTCTTTCTTGTGCTCTACCAAGCGCTTGGCTTTTTCGATGACCATTTCGGCTACCTGCACGTGGCGGGCAGGCGGCTCATCGAAGGTGGAAGCGACCACTTCACCGCGCACGGTGCGGGACATCTCGGTGACTTCCTCCGGGCGCTCATCGATCAGCAGCACGATCAGATGACATTCGGGGTTGTTGCGCGTGATGGAGGTAGCAATGTTCTGCAACATCAGCGTCTTACCCGCTTTCGGCGGAGACACCAGCAGGCCGCGCTGGCCCTTACCAATCGGCGCGGTCAAATCGATGATTCGGGCCGTCAGGTCTTCGGTCGACCCGTTGCCGATCTCCATGCGCAGACGGTCGTCCGGGAACAGCGGCGTCAAGTTCTCGAAGAGAATCTTGTGCTTGGCGTTTTCCGGGCGGTCAAAGTTGATCTGGCTGACTTTGAGCAGGGCAAAGTAGCGCTCACCCTCTTTGGGCGGACGGATTTTGCCGGAAATGGAGTCGCCCTTGCGCAGATTGAAACGACGAATCTGTGAAGGCGATACGTAGATATCGTCCGGTCCGGCGAGGTACGAGCTGTCGGCGCTCCGCAGGAAGCCAAAGCCATCCTGAAGAATTTCCAGCACACCGTCGCCGTAGATATCCTCGCCACTTTTGGCGTGCTTCTTGAGGATGGCGAAAATGATGTCCTGCTTGCGCGAACGGGCCAGATTGTCGATGCCCATTTCGCGGGCGATATCGAGCAGCTCGGGAACGGTTTTTTGCTTGAGTTCAGTGAGATTCATCGGTGTGTTAGAAAATTGCTCATGAAAGCTAGGCGCTAGGCGCCGGGAATAAGACAGGAGGCGTGGCCGAAATCATAGGGCTAAGCGCCGAGTGATGCGTTCAGACCCCATCTAGGCACACGCTCGAGTGATAAAAGCTGGGCAGTCGCCGCGACAATGCCGAACACGTAGACGTGGCATTACTGACTGCTTAGCATGAGGGTGCAAATAAACTAGTTAATCTGATTGGCACGGAGAATGCGTTTCAGCGGGTTATCTGACGACTTGGACATCTGGCTGATGCCATCTGGATACGTACTGCTCGGGGTGCCCGAGTCAGTGCGCTTGTTAAGACGAACAAGCCAACTCGGATCAAGCCAGTAGCTCGATGGTAGTCAAGGCCCGCGACAAACGCAAGCCTTTGGCAATTGACAATAGTCAGAGGTCACCGCAACCTTGGCATAGCCAATTTGAAGGATAGCTCATGCCCAAGGACATTTCGCTCCCCATCGCCGCCCCCACTGCCGAGTTCGAGAGCGGTGAGCCGCAGCGCCTAGCCGCCATTGACCTTGGCTCCAATAGCTTTCACCTGCTGGTGGCCAACTACCAGAACGAACGTTTACAAGTAGTGGCACGCTTGGGTGAAAAGGTCCAACTGGCGGCAGGACTTGACGAGAACGGTTACCTCAGCGAGGCCGCCATGCAGCGCGCACTCGACTGCCTGGGCCGCTTTGCGCCGTTTTTGACCGATATCGAAGGCCCTAACCTTCGCGTCGTGGGCACTAACGCCTTGCGTGACGCTCACAATAGCCAAACGTTCATTGAGCGCGCGGAAGCCCAGCTCGGCCACGCCATCGAGATCATTGCCGGGCGCGAAGAAGCCCGCCTGATTTACCTGGGCGCCGCTCACGCGCTGGCCGAAAGCGGCCGCCGCCTGATTGTCGATATTGGCGGCGGGTCCACCGAGTTCATTATCGGCGAGGCCTTCGAACCCAAAGCGCTGGAGAGCCTGCGCATGGGATGCGTTACCTTTACCGGGCGCTTTTTCGCCGACGGCGAATTGACGGAAAAACGCATGCGCCGCGCCGAGCTGGCGGCCCTCTCGGAGCTGGCCAACATCCAGCGCCCCTACCAGCGCTTGGGTTGGGACGACCCCGTGGGCTCCAGCGGCACGATCAAGGCCGCCGCTAGCGTCCTATTCGCCTATGGTGACACGCCTCAAGAGGGAGTGATCACGCGCAGCGGACTCAAGAAGCTGCGCGAGCGGCTGCTCAAGTGCAAACAGCTCGACAAAGTCGAACTGGAGGGTTTGAAACCCGATCGGGCGCGCGTTTTCCCTGCGGGCATTGCCATCTTGAGCGCCATCTTCGAGGCTTTCGATCTCGAGCAGATGCGCTTTGCCGATGGCGCGCTGCGCGAAGGCGTGCTGTACGACATGGCCGGGCGCAATAGCGCCGAAGACACCCGCTCCAACACACTGGAGATGCTCAAACGGGTCTACGATGTCGATACACGCCAAGCGGAAAACGTGGCCGATACGGCCACACGTCTGTTCGATGAGGTCAAAACGGCATGGAAACTGACCGCCGAGCAGGCGAACTACCTGACCTGGGCCAGCCATGTGCATGAAATCGGACTGGCGATCTCTCACAGTCAGTTTCATCGCCACGGCGCTTATCTTCTCGAACACTCCGACCTGGCCGGTTTTTCTCGCCCTGAGCAGCGGTTGCTGGCGTTTTTGGTGCGCGCTCATCGGCGTAAATTCCCGACCAAGGAGTGGCAAGCCCTGCCGGCCTCGCAGCAGCCAAGCGCCGCCAAACTGGCTCGCCTGCTGCGCCTCGCCGTCTTGATCAACCACTCCCGCCCGGAAGGGGCTCCCTTACCGCCCGACATCAACGCGGACAGCCAAGACGAGTCGTTGACCATCACGCTGCCCCCCAGCGATGAACCCACGCTGCTCAGCACCGATTTGGAGCAGGAGCAGGCCTTCATGGCCAATGCAGGGTTCGTGCTCCACTTGAACAACCCTGCCTAACCCTCGCGCTGAAACACCGTCCCTTCCGCCTGCCAGAGCACTTGGGCAGGCGGTTGCAGCACCCCCAGACAGCGCTCCCCCGCCATGACGATCACCAAACGCTCCCTCTCCCAGGGTGGCAGTGCCTGCTCTTGCAGCCAGCGTTTCAGGTCGCGTCGACCACGCCCTGGCAGGTCGAGCACCTCGCCGCCTCGTCGCCTGCGCAGCATGACGGGGGCGACTGAATCGCTATCATCAGCCAGGCGAAGCTGCAGCGGCCCCAGGGGCGTTGTCACCCCCGGCGTGCCGTCCCAAGGCATTTGCCAATGCGGTAGCGCGCTCACAGGTGTCATGAGATATAGCCTGCGACGCCAAACCCGCGCCTGGACACCGGGCCACTCCACTAGCACCTGAGCATCCCGGGCAGCGTTCAGCTGGTCGAGCAAGCTGGTCAAACGCGCTTGGGGAGGCGTTGGCAGCCCTCGTTGCTGGCAGAGCGTACGCACCAGCAGGCGCTGGCGGGGCATTGGCAGCGCCACCAGTGCCGACGCGTCGAGGCAGCCCGGCGCTAGTGTGAGTGCGGCCAACTCGTCGACGGCGTAGCTGGCCAGCAGCGCATCGGCCTCGCCAGCCCACCCTGCGCTTTGGGCCAGCGAGCGCACCGCCCCTGGCCAGCGCTGCGCCAGCGTTGGCAAGACCTCATGGCGCAAGCGATTACGATCAAACGCCACATCGCGATTGCTGGGGTCTTCACACCAGTCAAGCGATAGCGCGTGAGCCGTATCGGCCAACGTTTGGCGACTGACGCCAAGCCACGGGCGCAGTAGCGTGATGCCCTGCCACTCCCGCCGGTATGGCATGCCTGCCAGCCCGCGAATGCCGCTGCCCCGCAGCGCCGCCAGCAGCAACGTTTCTGCCTGATCGTCCTGATGCTGCGCCAGCCATAGGGTGTCACCCGCAGGCACATGCAGCGCAAAGGCCGCGTAGCGGGCACGCCGGGCAGCGGCTTCCACCCCGTCCCCCTGTCCATCGACGGTCACACGCTCGATGGTGAGTGGGACGCCCTGGTGCTCGCACAGCCGCTGGCAGTGACGCTCGAAGGCGCTGGAAGCGGCTTGAAGACCGTGATTGACGTGCAGCGCGCGCAGCCTATGGCCGTTGCCGCGACACACCTCGGCAGCCAGCGCCAGCAGCAGCGAGGAGTCCAATCCGCCGGAGAGGGCGACCCAAACGCAACGCCCCGGCGGGGTCTCCGCCAGGGCGTCATCGAGCAGGCCTAACAGCCGGTTAGGCGGCTGGGGCGCCATAGCTCATCAAGCGCGCGTAGCGGCGCTCTAGCAGGGCGTCGCTATCCAGCGCCTGCAGTCGCTCGAGACTAGCCGACAGCGCATCCTTCACCCGTGCAGCAGTGTCGACCGGATGACGATGAGCGCCGCCCAGCGGCTCTTTGATCAGCGAGTCAACGAAGCCCAGCTCTTTCAAACGCTCGGCGGTGATGCCCATGGCCTGGGCCGCGTCGGAGGCTTTCTCGGCACTCTTCCACAAAATGGAGGCACAGCCTTCCGGAGAAATCACCGAATAGGTGGAGTACTGCAGCATATGCAGCTCGTCGCACACGCCGATCGCCAGCGCGCCGCCGGAGCCGCCCTCGCCCACCACGGTGGAGATGATCGGTGTCTTCAAGCGCGACATAACCGCCAGGTTATAGGCAATCGCTTCCGACTGGCCGCGCTCTTCGGCGTCGATACCCGGATAGGCCCCTGGGGTGTCGATGAAGGTCAAAATCGGCATCTTGAAACGCTCGGCCATCTCCATCAGGCGACAGGCCTTGCGGTAGCCTTCCGGGCGTGGCATGCCGAAATTACGGCGCACCTTCTCTTTTACGTCGCGGCCTTTCTGATGTCCAATCACCATGACCGGGGCATCGTTCAAGCGGGCGATCCCGCCGACCAGAGCGGCATCGTCGGCAAAGTTACGGTCGCCGTGCAGCTCGTCGAAATCGGTGAAGATGTGCGCTAAGTAATCCAGCGTGTAAGGACGCTGGGGATGCCGCGAAAGCTGCGACACCTGCCACGGTGTCAGGTCTTTGAAGATGGATTCCGTCAACTTGCGGCTCTTCTCCTCCAGCCGTGAAATCTCATCAGAGAGATTCACTTGGCTGTCGGAACTCACCAAACGCAGCTCCTCAATTTTTGCCTGGAGTTCGGCAACGGGCTGTTCAAAATCGAGATAGTTAGGATTCATCGGCTCTGCCTATAAGCTGCCTATAAAAAATAAGCCTTGTCGAAACGCGCATATTGGGCGCCATTATCGCACCCTGACCCTGCCACGCAAGGCAATGCCCGCCCAATTCCGCACGAGCGCCCTGGAGCGCTCACACGCGGGGTGATTAACGGTAGCGTAGCTGGACGCCTACCTGCCCTTGCACATCACGCAGCGCAAGCAGCAGATCATCGCTCGGCGCAACCTTCCACTCCTCGGCCAGCTCCAGCCAAGCGACCGCGTCCGGATGGCGGTACTGCAGCCGCACGGGCAGTCCGGTGTCATCCCGAAAGGGCGTCAAACTATCCCGCAGGCTGTCGACCAAGCGGCCATTGATCTGTCCGGCATCCAGCGCTAGCTCGACGGCTTGGCCGTAGCGCACGCGGGCCGTGACCATCGGCGTCACGTCTTTACCGCGCAGGCGTAGGCCGCCGGAGAAGTCGTCGCTGGAAACTTCGCCCTCCACGATGATCACTTGATCCGATTCGATTTGGCCACGTAGCTGCTCGAAAAGTTCGCCGAACAGGGACGCTTCGATACGTCCGGTGCGGTCGTCCAGGGTGATGAATGCCATGGTGTCGCCACGTTTGGACTTCATGGTGCGCATGGCGACCACCAAGCCCGCTACCCGCTGCGGCTCCCGAGAAGGCTTTAAATCGCTGATACGGGTCGACACGAAGCGCTTGAGTTCGCGTTCGTACTCGTCAATGGGGTGTCCGGTCAGGTAGAGCCCCAGGGTGTCCTTTTCACCGGAGAGCCGCTCACGGTCGGTCCATTCGCGCACATGACGATACTCGGCGTAGACATCGCTGGTCTCTTCCTCGGCAGCAAAGGCATCGCCAAACATGTCCATCATGCCCAGGTTCTGGTTAGCATGATTTTGTGCGGCGGCCTTCAGCGCATCTTCCATCGCCGCGAACAGCACCGCCCGATTGGGCCCCAGATTATCCAACGCGCCAGAGCGTATCAGCGCTTCCAGGGTGCGCTTGTTCATCCGTTTCGGATCGATACGACGGCAGAAGTCGAACAGATCGTTGAACGGCCCGTCGGCCTGACGCGCTTCGACGATGGCACCAATCGGCCCTTCACCGACGCCACGGATCGCCCCCAAGCCGTACACCACCCGGCCGTCGGTATCCACGGTAAACTTGTAGCCACCTACGTTGACATCCGGCGGCGTCACCGTGAGCTTCAAGTGGCGGCACTCTTCGATCAGCGGCACCACTTTGTCCAGGTTATCCATCTCCGTGGACATCACCGCCGCCATGAAGGGGCCTGGGTAGTGCGCCTTCAGCCATGCGGTCTGATACGACACCAGCGCGTAGGCTGCCGAGTGTGATTTGTTGAAGCCGTAACCGGCGAACTTCTCTACCAGGTCGAAGATGTTGCCCGCCAGATCCTTATCGATGCCGTTGGCCGCGCAGCCTTCCATGAAGCCTGCCCGCTGCTTGGCCATCTCTTCGGGCTTTTTCTTACCCATGGCACGGCGCAGCATGTCGGCTTGGCCAAGGGTGTACCCCGCCATCACCTGAGCGATCTGCATGACCTGCTCTTGGTAGAGAATGATCCCGTAGGTGGGCGTCAGCACCGGTTTCAACAGATCGTGCTGATAATCCGGGTGTGGATAAGAGACTTCCGCCCGGCCATGTTTCCGGTTGATGAAGTCATCCACCATGCCCGACTGCAGCGGACCGGGGCGGAATAGGGCCACCAAGGCGATCATATCGTCCAGCGAGTCCGGCAGCAGGCGCTTGATCAGCTCCTTCATCCCGCGGGATTCGAGCTGGAAGACCGCGGTGGTCTCCGCCCGTTTGAGCATCTCGAAGGTTTTGCCGTCGTCCAGGGGGATGGCGTCGATATTGAGCGGGCCTTGGCCAGCAGCGTCGCGCACCTTGTCCACCATCTCCAGCGCCCAGTCGATGATGGTCAGCGTGCGCAAGCCCAGGAAGTCGAACTTCACCAGCCCGGCGTCTTCGATGTCGTTCTTGTCGAACTGCACCACCAGCCCCGAGCCATCTTCGTCACACAGCAGCGGCGAAAAGTCGGTGAGCTTGGTGGGGGCGATCACCACGCCGCCCGCGTGCTTGCCGGTACCGCGCGTGGTGCCCTCGAGCTTCAGGGCCATTTCCCAGATCTCTTCGGCCTCTTCGTCGTTCTCGATGAACTCCTTGAGGGCTGGCTCTTGCTCGATGGCTTTGGCCAGCGTCATGCCCACTTCAAAGGGAATCAGCTTGGAGAGCTTATCCCCCAGTGAGTAGGGCTTGCCCTGGGCGCGGGCCACGTCGCGCACCACGGCTTTGGCGGCCATGGTGCCGAACGTGACGATCTGGGAGACCGCGTTACGGCCATAGCGGTCAGCCACGTACTCGATGACCTTGTCGCGCTTCTCCATGCAGAAATCGACGTCGAAGTCGGGCATGGAGACACGTTCAGGGTTAAGAAAGCGCTCGAACAGCAGATCGTAGCCGATAGGGTCCAGGTCGGTGATTTTTTGCGCATAGGCCACCAGAGACCCCGCACCGGAGCCGCGCCCCGGGCCTACCGGCACGTTGTTGTCCTTGGCCCACTGGATAAAGTCCATCACGATCAGGAAGTAGCCAGGGAACCCCATCTGAATGATAACGTTGAGTTCGAACTCCAGCCGGTCACGGTAGCGCTGGTCGATCTCGCGAAACGCGTCACTGTCTCTCGGGTACTGCTCGGCGGGGAACAGGAAATCGAGCCGCTCCGTCAAGCCATCGTGGGAGACCTTGCGAAAGAACTCATCCTGGGTCATGCCTTCAGGAATGCCGAACTCGGGCAGAAAGATCTCTCCCAAGCGCACATCGACGCTGCACCGCTCGGCAATCATCACGCTGTTTTCCAGCGCTTCGGGAATATCGGCAAACAGCGCTGCCATCTCTTCCGGGCTTTTGAGGTACTGCTCTTCGGTGTAGCGGCGCTCGCGGCGCGGGTCGTCCAGCGCCTTCCCCTCACCAATGGCAACGCGGGTTTCGTGGGCCCAGAAGTCTTCACGCTCTAGAAAGCGCACGTCGTTGGTGGCGACGACCGGCGTGCCGGTGTCGATCGCCAGTTGAACGCTGGCGTGTACGCACGCCTCTTCCAGAGGTCGGCCGGTACGGATGAGTTCCAGGTAGAAGCGGTCGGGAAACGCCTGCTGCCACTCTTCCAGCAGTTGGCGCGCTTCCCGCTCGTGCTCGGAGAGCAGATGGCGGCCAATCTCGCCTTCGCGCCCGCCCGACAGGGCAATCAACCCCTCGCTTTGCGCCAGCACCCACTGTTTATCGAGGATTGCCCGTCCCTGGCGCTGGCCGTCGGTCCAGCCCTTGGAGATCAGCTCGGTCAGGTTTCGATAGCCCACATCGTTCATCGCTAGCAGCGTGATGCGGTACGGGTGGGCATCGTCGTGGGGATTTGAGAGCCAGAGATCGCTGCCAATGATCGGCTTCAACCCGGCGCCCTGCGCGGCTTTGTAGAATTTGACCAAACCAAACAGGTTGGCTTCGTCGGTGAGCGCCAGCGCCGGCATCCCGCGCTCAGCGGTCGTGCTGACCAGTGACTTGAGTTTGACCAAGCCATCGACCAGAGAGTATTCACTGTGCAAACGAAGATGAACGAACGGAACCGTCATGGGACTCTCAGCATTGAACGCTTAACAAAATGAAGTGTGCGACTACAGCAGCGCTAACTGGCGCTGTACGGGCGCGAAGCTTTTGCGGTGCTCGGCCAGTGCACCGTGGGCTTCCAGCGCCGCCAGGTGCTCTTTGGTGGGGTACCCTTTGTGGCGGGCAAACCCATATTCAGGATAGCGCAGATCCAGTTCGGCCATTTGTGCATCCCGCGCCACCTTGGCCAGAATCGAGGCGGCGGCAATCGCGGGGTGGCGGGCGTCACCCTTCACCACGGCCTGGCCCGGCAGCGCGTGCCCCGGCAGGCGGTTGCCATCCACCAGCAGGTATTCGGCCTGGGGAAGCAGCGCATCCACCGCGCGGCGCATGGCCAGATGCGTCGCATGATAGATATTGAGCGAGTCGACCTCTTCAGCGCTCGCCTCCGCCACTGCAAACGCCAGCGCACGCTCGCGAATGAGCACATCCAACGACTCACGCCTGCGGGCAGTGAGCTTCTTGGAGTCGGTTAAGCCGTCGATAGGTGCCTTGGGGTCCAGAATCACGGCGGCGGCTACCACGCTCCCCACCAGCGGCCCACGGCCGACCTCATCGACCCCCGCCAGAAAATCCCCCGCATACTCCACCACGAGCGGCGGAAAGTCGGCTGGTTTAGTCGCCATCCGGTTTAGCCTCCAGCGGCTCGCCTGCAACCAAGGCGGTAATCGCCTGCGCGGCGCGCTCGCTGGCCGTGCGCTGCAGCGTGGCATGCATCGCGGCAAAGCGTGCCTCCAGAGCGTGACGCGTCTCGGCATCGCTAAGTAGCTGGCTTATCTGCTCGGCAACTGCCTCCGGCGTGGCCGCGTGCTGAATCAGCTCAGGCACCACGCTCTCCTGGGCAATCAAATTGGGTAGTGAGATCCACTGGGTTTTCACCAGCCGTTTGGCGAGCCAATGGGTCGCGGGCGCCATTTTGTACGCCACCAGCATGGCGCGATGGCAGAGCATGGCCTCTAGCGCCGCCGTACCGGAGGTCAGCAGTACCGCATCGCTGGCGACCATCGCCTCGCGGGCTTGGCCCTCCAGCAGCGTGACCTGCTGGGCCAACGCGGGGTAGCCTGCCAGCAGCTCGCCAAGCTCGGTATAGCGCTGGGCAGTGGCCGCAGGTATCACCACCTGCAACCCTGTGTGGCGCTGGCACAGCAGCGTCACCGCATCCAAGAAGGTGGCACCCATGAAGCGGATTTCGTTCCGCCGGGAGCCGGGCAGCAACGCTAGAACCGGTGCGTCCGCGTTCAACCCTAGCGTACGGCGGGCCACGGCACGGTCATTCTCCAGCGGCAACTCGTCGGCAAGCGGATGGCCTACGAAGGCGACCGGCACTCGGTGGCGATGATAGAAGTCCGCCTCGAAGGGCAGCAGCGTGAGCATGGCATCCACGGCGCTGGCGATCTTCTTCACCCGCCCCTGCCGCCACGCCCATACCGAGGGGCTCACGTAGTGGGCCGTCGTGACGCCAGCGGCACGCAGCTGCTTCTCCAGCCCAATGTTGAAGTCCGGGGCATCGATACCGATCATGACGTCCGGCTGCCAGGCCAGCGCCTCTTCGCGCAGGGTGCGACGCACGCGAACCAGTTCTGGCAGGTGCTTGAGCACCTCGACCAACCCCATCACCGAGAGGGTTTCGAGGGGGAAACGGCTCTTCAGGCCTTGGGCCTCCATGCGGGGACCGCCCATACCGCGAAACTCCACCTGGGGGTGACGGGCGCGCAGCGCCTGCATCAATCCCGCACCGAGGATATCGCCAGAGAGTTCGCCTGCCACAAGGTATACGCGCTGCAGTGTCATAGTGACGGGAGAGCCGGTTAGAAAAGGGTTAGCGAACGATACCGCGGGTTGAACGCTCGATAGAGTCGGCAAACAGCGCGACTTCCGGTAGATCGAAACGGCTGCGCATTTCACTGACCGCTTGTTCGACGGTCAAGCCTTGGCGATACACCAGCTTGTAAGCAGAGGTTAGCGCGGCGATCGCTTCGCGACTAAACCCGCGGCGTTTCAAGCCGACGAGGTTCAGCCCGCGCGCTTCTGCCGGATTACCGTTGATCATCACGTAGGCCGGAGTGTCCTTGGTGATGATCGAGCCCCCCCCCGCCATGGCATGGTCGCCAAAATGGCAGAATTGGTGCACGGCGGCCAGGCCACCCAAAATGGCATGATCGCCCAGCGTCACGTGGCCCGCCAGCGTCACCTGGTTGGCAAGAATACAGTCGTTGCCAATGACGCAGTCATGGCCCACGTGTACGTAGGCCATGAACAGGTTACGGGAGCCGATGGTGGTTTCGCTTCGGTCTTGCACGGTGCCGCGATGCAGCGTTACGCCCTCGCGAATCACGTTGTCGTCCCCCATTACTAGGCGCGTCGGCTCACCTGCGTACTTCTTGTCCTGGCAGTCTTCGCCCACCGAGGCAAACTGAAAGATACGCGTACGCTCTCCCAACACCGTGGGGCCTTTTATCACCACATGGGGGCCGATGACCGAGCCTGCGCCAATCGTGACGTCAGGCCCAATCACGCTGAACGGGCCAACCTCAACGTCATCAGCAAGCCGTGCCGCTGGGTCGACCAAAGCAGTAGGATGTATCAAGCCACCTTCCTCTCGGCACAAATGATTTCTGCTTCGCAGGCCAGCTCGCCGTCTACCGTGGCACGGCAGGCAAATTTCCAGATACCGCGCTTGCCGCGAATCACGTTCGCTTCCAGCGTCAGTTGATCACCCGGCATGACAGGACGCTTGAAGCGGACATTGTCGCTGCCTACGAGGTAGTATACATAGCCGTCGGCCGGCAGCTTATTGACCGTTTTGAACCCTAGGATACCGCATACCTGAGCCAGCGCTTCAACGACCAGTACACCGGGCATGATGGGGTGGTGAGGAAAATGGCCGTTGAAGAACGGCTCATTGATGCTCACGTTTTTGTACGCAACGATGGTTTCGCCCACGGTTAACTGCGTGACTCGATCCACCAGCAAGAACGGATAGCGGTGGGGCAAGTATTCGCGAATTTCGTTGATATCCATAACCATCGTAACGACCTCTAAAATGACAAAAGGCCTGAGCAGTATCAGGCGCGCACCAGTAATCCTACTGGTAAAAAGGCAGTGGATTATAACCTGCTGCTATGAAGCCTCAAGCCACTCCCTCAGGAAATCCTTCTTTCTTCACGATTCTCGCTGGCTTTTTTCCACCCGCGCCAAGCGCTTGGCAATATCGTCGAGCTGCTTGAAGCGCACCGCATTTTTTCGCCACTGGGTGTTGCTCATGGCGCCGGTACCCGACGAGTACACCCCCGGCTCGTGAATCGAATTGGTGACCAAACTCATGCCCGTGACCTGAACGCCATCGCAAATGGTCAGGTGGCCCGACAGCCCGACACCGCCGCCCAGCATACAGTGCTTGCCCACTTTGGTAGAGCCGGCGATGCCAACACAGCCTGCCAGCGCGCTGTGGTCACCAATGGTGACGTTGTGCGCAATCTGGACTTGGCTGTCGATTTTGACATCGTTACCAATCACCGTATCCCCCAGCGCGCCCCGGTCGATGCTGGAGCAGCTGCCGACTTCCACGTCATCGCCAAGCACCACGCCACCCAGTTGCGCAATCTTGTGCCAGCCTGCCCCATCGTGAGCAAAGCCGAAGCCGTCACCGCCAATCACACAGCCGCTTTGCAGGATGACGCGCTTGCCCATCACGACGCCGTGGCACACGGTGACATTGGCGTGCAGCCGCGTGTCGTCGCCAATCACGCAGTCCGCGCCGATCACGCTGCCTGCCCCGACGACCACGCGATCTCCCAGCACGACGCCAGACTCGATCACCGCATTCGCTTGCACACAGACACCGTCGCCCAGCGTGACGCCATCGGCGACGACGGCAGAGGGGTGAATGCCCGGCACGTCTCGCGCCGGTAACGGATCGAACAGTTGCGACAGCTTGGCGTAACCCAAGTAGGGGTTTTCCATCTCCAAGCGTGGCACCGGGCAGTTCTTGCCATGCTCTGGATGCAGCAGAACGGCCGCCGCCTTCGTCGTGGCCAAGTCTTTCAAGTAGGCGCGATTGGCTAGAAAAGCGACCTGATCCGACGCTGCTTCCTTGAGCGTTGCCAAACCGCGGATTGGCTGATTGGCGTCGCCTTCGAAATCAACGTCGAGATGACGTGCGATGTCCGCAAGGGTGAGGTAGTGAGAAGCGTGCGTCATGGGAGCCCAAGGAAGCAGTGGTGCGGCTAAGCCGCACCGAGGGTCATAAAATTAGTTCAGCGAATCGAAAATCTGAGTGACTTCGTTCGTCACGTTGGGCAGGTCCGTCGAGGAGTGCAGTACGCCTTGCGGCTCCACTAGCACGTCAATGTTGTGACGCTCCAGCACCTGCTCTACTGCTTGCTCCAGCTTGGCTTCGGCCCCTTGCAGGAACTGCTGCTCGGAAGCCTGCTGCGCCTGCAGCACTTCACGGCGCAGCTGTTCGAAGCGGCCGCCCTTCTCCTGCAATTCAGCAATCAGCGACTCGCGCTCGGATTGCGACATGGTCTCGCCTTCCTGCTGAAGACGCGTCTGGAGTTGCTGCAGCTCGCCACCCAGCGCTTCGGCTTCGCGCTGCTGGCTGCCGATCTGCCCTTCGAGCTGGCTCAGCGAGGATTGGGCCGACTGAGTATTCATCAGTGCCGCACGCCAATCCAACACCGCGACTTCAGCGGCGTAGGCCGGGAGAGTCATCGCCCCCAATAGACACACAGCAGCGGTCAGTTTACGCATCATGGTGATACTCCTTAAATTAGAACGTTTGACCCAGCGAGAACTGGAAGAACTGTGTATCGTCACCACTTTCGTCATTCAGCGGCTCAGCCACGCTGAACGTCAGCGGGCCCACCGGCGTCAGCCACGAAAGACCCACACCCACGCTGTAGCGCAAGTCGCCTAGATCCACGCCGGAGCTGCACTGCTGGCGTCCTGCATCGGCGTCGAGCACGTCGTAGCACGAGCTCAAGAAGGTGTTACCGGCATCTAAGAACAGCGAAGGCTGCACCGAACGCTGGTTCTCTACGAACGGCATCGGGAAGAGCACTTCGGCGGAGCCTTCTACCAGTACGTTACCGCCCAAGGTGCGGTCACGGCCACCCTCACGGGCGGGCGTGGTGCGCTCACCCAAAGTGTTGGAGGTAAAACCACGCACCGAGCCCAGGCCGCCTGCATAGAAGTTTTCGTAGAACGGGTAGGGGTCGTTGCTGCCCAGCGTATCGGCGTAGCCCAGATTACCGCTGAACTTCAGCGCCCAGGTTTCGTCATCGTTAAACGGGAAGAGCTGCTGCGCGCGGGCCTGGAGTTTGTAGTACTCCGCATCGCTACCCGGCACGCCGGTTTCCAACGAGACGCGCTGGTAGTTACCGGCGGTCGGCATGATGCCGCGGTTCAGGTTGTTGCGTGTCCAGCTCGCGGTCAGCTTGAGGCTTTGTGCGTTTTCGCCCTGATCTTCCACATAGCGGCGGATTTCAGAGGCGGTGTCGAAGTAGGTCTTCACCGTGACGTCTTCGACACTGGCACCAAAGTTCAGACGCGACAGCTCGCTGATGGGGTAGCCGAAGTTGATACCGGCACCGTAGGCATCGGTCGAGAAGGTCGAGATATCGGAGTCGGCATAGTCGGTTTCGCGGTAGAACACGTTGTACCCGCGAGAGATGCCGTCCAGCGTCCAGTAAGGATCGGTGAAAGCAAAATTGACGCTGGTGAAGGTGTCACTGCGCTGGGCGCCGACGTTGACGCGGTTACCGGTGCCAAGGAAGTTGTTTTGAGCCAGGCCGACCCCGTAGATCACGCCCGCGCTCTGCGAAAAGCCGACGCTGGCAGAGACCGAACCCGAAGGCTGCTCTTCCACGTTATAGGTCACGTCCAGCAGATCGGGCTCACCCGGCACCGGCTGCGTGTCGACTTCCACTTGGCTAAAGAAGCCCAAACGCTCCAGACGCTGACGCGACTGAGTGATCGACTCCGTCGATGCCGGGGCACCTTCGAGCTGGATCATCTCACGACGCAGCACTTCGTCCTGGGTCGTGGTGTTGCCGTAGAACTCGATACGACGCACGTAAGCGCGCTGACCTGGATTCACGGCGATCACGAGATCGACCGTTTCGCCGTCATCGGCCACTTCAGGAATGCCCTGCACCTCGGCAAAGGCGAAGCCTTCCGCGCCCAGGCGCTGGCGCAGCGCTTCCGTCGAGGCGTTGACATCGCCACGGGAGAAGATATCGCCGCTGTTGATTTCGAGCAGGTTGCGGGCTTCGTTTTCGCTGATCTGCAGATCGCCGGCAAAGCGGATATCGCCTACGCGGTACTGACCGCCTTCATCGATATTGAGGGTGATGAAGATGTCGGACTTCTCGGGGCCAATCGATACCTGGGTCGACGTGACGTCAAAGTTGACGTAGCCACGGTCCAGATAGAATGACCGTAGACGCTCGATATCGCCAGAAAGCGCTTCCCGAGAGTACTCGTCGTTGGAGAACCAGCCGAAGATGCGCCCTGGGCGGTCATTCAACTCGAAAATGTCCCGCAGGGTTTCATCGTCGAAATCCTGGTTGCCGACGATGTTGATCTGACGAATCTTGGCGACTTCGCCTTCGTTGATATCGATGTTGACCTGTACGCGGCCTTCATCGATCTCCTCGACGTCCACATTGATACCAGCGCTATAGCGCCCCTGGGCTTGATACACGCCCTCGAGTTCACGCTCGATCTCGTCGAGGGTGGAGAGCTGTAGCACTTGGCCTTCCGACAGACCCGATTCGCGCAGGCCGTTGCGCAGATCTTCATCGGAGATCTGGTCGTTGCCTTCGATGTTCAAGCGCGCAATGGTAGGCCGCTCGACCACTTGGATCACCAGCACGTCGCCTTCCCGGGCCAACGAGACGTCTTCAAACAGTCCGGTCGCGAACAGGTCCCGTGCGGCGGCGGCGAGCTGCTGCTCGTCGACGCGATCGTTCGCGCTCACGGGAAACGCATTAAAGACCGAGGCGGCGGAAACCCGCTGCAGTCCTTCCACACGAATGTCTGAAACATCAAAGGATTGTGCTTGGGCGCCGCTGGCGCCTACCAGCAAGAGTGCCGCCATTCCAAGGGTCTTGATTTTCATGCAGTCAGTTCGCTCGCGTTGGTCTGCCCGTCGGTTAAGACAGGCACCATATACATTTGTGCAGGCAGATGACAAGGCATCCTGCGCGCTACACGCGTTATTACCACAGGCGCATCAAATCGAAATAGAGCGCCATCAACATCAGAGTGCCGACCATGGCTAACCCGATGCGCAGCCCTATCGCTTGTGTTTGCTCAGAAACCGGCCGCCCACGTAATACCTCGACGAAATAGTAAAGCAGATGACCGCCATCGAGCACGGGGATGGGCAGCAAATTCAGCACCCCTAAACTGATCGAAAGATACGCGATAAAGCCCACGAAAGCTTCTACCCCCGCGCGTGCCGAATCGCCGGAAATTTGTGCGATGGTGATCGGCCCGGACAAGTTGGACGGGGAGATCAGCCCTACCAACATCTTACGGATCGCATCCACCGTCAGCAGAACCATCTCACCGGTGCGTGACAGCGCTTGCCCGACGGCCTCGATCGGCCCGTAGCGAATCTCGCGCTGCAGCGACTCAGGCCAGCTAAACGGCTCTGCACCGGCTCCAATGTACCCAACCTCGTCACCACTCTCCAGCGTATTACGTCCTGGGGTGAGCGAAAGCGTGCCCTGCTCCCCATCACGCTGGTACCCAACGCGCAGGGTCTCGCCAGCGCTATCGCGAATCACCGCGACAAACTGCATCCAGTCGTCGATGGGTTCACCGTTGAGCGAGACGATACGATCACCGGCTCGAAGCCCGGCCGCCTCGGCCGCCTGTCCTTCGACGACCTGACCAAGCACCGCCGGCACGTTAGGCTGCCAAGGAGAGAAGCCCAGCGTTTGCAGTGGCTGCGGTGGGTCTTGGCGCACCATATAATCATCGACCGGCAGCTGATAGCCGCGCGTCGCACTTGCTCCCTCCGGCATGGCCTCGATGGTGAGGTCGCCGCTGAAACCGATCATGGACACCAGTTTCAGGTTGATCTCCTCCCAGGAGCGCATCGACTCGCCCTGAATGGCGGTGATCTCACTTCCCTGTTCCAAGCCAGCCTGAGCAGCGGGCGAGTTCGGCGTGATCTCGCCTACGAGGGGGGCCACGGTCGTCGTGCCCGCCACGAACAGCGCCCAGTAGGCGACGATGGCGAGTAGGAAGTTGGCAATGGGGCCTGCGGCGACGATTGCAATGCGCTGCCACACGGTCTTGCGGTTGAAGGCGTGTTGCAACTGATCGTCTGGCACCGGCGCTTCGCGCTCGTCTAGCATCTTGACGTAGCCGCCCAGCGGAATGGCCGCCACCGCAAACTCGGTGCCGTGGCGATCCACCGTCGACCACAGCGGCTTACCAAACCCTACCGAAAACCGCAGCACTTTGACGCCACAGCGACGCGCCACCCAGAAGTGACCAAATTCATGAAAGGTCACTAGCAGTCCCAACACGACGATGACGGCTAAGATATTCTGTATCAGGCCCACTTTTCGCTCCTTTCCACGACGCGCTGCTCAGCGTTGACTGAGATTAAGCGGTTAACTGACGTAAGGTGATTGCCGCTTGCTCGCGCGCCCAGCGGTCCGCCGCCAGCACTCGCTCCAGCGAATCGGCTTGACCGGGATACGCCAGCCCCATGACCGTTGCGACCAGCTCTGGAATCGCCCCGAACGTGATGTGCCCCGCCAAGAAGGCCTCGACGGCCACTTCGTTGGCCGCGTTCAACACCGCCGGGGCCGCGCCACCGGCCTGCATGGCCTCCCGGGCCAAGCGAAGACAGGGAAAGCGTGTCTCGTCAGGGGCTTCGAAATCGAGCCGGGCGACTTGGAACAGGTCGAGCGTTTCCACGCCGGCGTCGATCCGTTCAGGCCAAGCCAAGCCATAGGCGATGGGCGTTCGCATGTCGGGATTCCCCAACTGGGCGATCACCGACCCATCGTCGTAGGCCGCCATGGAGTGAATGACGCTCTGCGGATGGACGACCACCTGAATCTGCTCGGGCGTGGCATCGAACAGCCAACATGCTTCGATGAGTTCGAGGCCTTTGTTCATCAGCGACGCGCTATCCACCGAGATCTTGCGACCCATGGACCAGTTGGGATGCGCACAGGCTTGATCGGGCGTGGCACTGGCGATCTGCTCCGCCGACCAGCCACGGAATGGCCCACCGGAGGCCGTCAACAGCAGCTGCCGCACACCGTGCTTGGCTAACCCGCCACGATGCTCGCTGGGTAGACACTGGTAGATGGCATTATGTTCAGAATCGATCGGCAGCAGCGTGGCCCCAGAGCGCGCGACGGCATCCATGAACAGCGCACCGCTCATCACCAGCGCTTCTTTGTTGGCCAGCAGGACGCGCTTGCCCGCCTCGGCGGCCGCCAGTGAGGGCAACAGCCCCGCCGCCCCTACGATCGCTGCCATCACGGTATCGACCTCTGCCGCCCGCGCAACCTCGCACAGCGCCTCCTGTCCAGCCAGCGCCGTTGTGCTGACCCCTGCGCGGCGCAGCGCTTGCTGCAACCACTGGGCATCGGCATCGGTATCCAGCACGGCAAACCGCGGTGAGTGCGCGATGCACTGTTCGAGCAACGCCTCTTTCGACGTATGCGCCGTCAGCGCATGCACACGGTAACGGTCGGGGTGGCGGGCGATGACGTCCAGGGTGCTTTTACCGATGGAGCCGGTCGCACCGAGCACGGTGACCGACTGAACTGAGACGTGACTCATAGCGCGCTCACCTGAAGTGACAGTACCTGCAGATAGAACAGCGCGAAGATGGGAATAGCTGCGGTCAGGCTATCGATACGGTCCAACACACCACCGTGGCCCGGCAGTAGCTGGCTGGAGTCTTTGATATTGCGGTAGCGCTTCAACATGCTCTCAAACAGATCCCCTAGCACGGAGGTCAGCGTCACCACGGCAGTAATCACCACCAGCGCTACCCCGCCCATGGGTCCAAGAGGCTGCCAAAGCGCAAAGAGCATCGCCAGCAGCGTCGTGGCGGCCAACCCGCCGTAGACGCCTTCCCAGGATTTTCCCGGGCTCACCCGTGGGGCCAGCTTGCGCTTGCCCCAGCGACGGCCGGCAAAATAGGCGCCGATATCGGCCGTCCAGACCAGCAGTAGCACGAACAGCAGCCACACCGCACCGCTATCGCGCAGTACATTGAAACCCACCCAGCACGGCAGTAACACCCAAACGCCCATCAGCAGGCGGCGCGACGTGGTGTGCCACTGCTGGCTGCTGTGGGGGTACTGGGTCACCCAGTAGAGATTGAGTAGCCAACCGGCAGCAGCGAGCCACAGCGGCCACACCGCATACGCCGCGCCGCCGAGCCATAAAAGCGCCAGCAGCACCGCCATTCCCGCGACCAGTGCCAGCCGGGTACGCGAAGCGCCTACGCCCGCCAGGTTGGTCCACTCCCAGGTACCTAACAGCACGATCAGCGCTGTAAACAGCGCAAAGGCACCTCCCTGTAAGCCGAACAGACCGATCAGCGTCACAGGCGCCAACCAGGCTGCGGTGATCATCCGCTGTTTAAGCACCTTGCGCCTCTATTTGTTCGTCGGTCATTCCAAAGCGGCGACGTCGTAAGCAGAAATCGTCGAGTGCTTGGTCGAAGGCCGCCCCATCGAAATCTGGCCATAATAAGGGCGAAAAATGCAGTTCGGCATAGGCCAATTGCCAGAGCATGAAGTTCGAGAGCCGCTGCTCGCCGCTGGTACGGATACATAGATCCACCGGCGGTACTTGGTCGGTGTTCATGGCCGCATCCAAGCGCGCTTCGTCGATGGCCTCGGGCGACAGCTCTCCGGCGGCCACCTGCTCGGCAAGCTGGCGGGCGGCACGGGCGATGTCCCACTGGCCACCGTAGTTCGCGGCAATCACCAGATGCATGCCGGTATTCTCGGCGGTCAGCGCTTCGGCGCGCTGGATATGCTTTTGAATCGCATGGGAAAAGCCACGCTGCTCGCCAATAATCGACAGGCGGATATTGCGCTCGTTGAGCTTTTTGACTTCGCGCTTGAGCGCCATCAAAAACAGCTCCATGAGCGCGTTCACCTCAGCGGCGGGACGCTTCCAGTTCTCGCTGGAGAACGCGAACAGGCTCAGCGTCGGGACGCCTCGCTCTGCCGCGCGCTCGATCACTGCGCGCACGGCTTCGACACCGGCGCGGTGACCGCGCACACCCGACAGCCCACGTGCCCGCGCCCAGCGGTTGTTACCATCCATAATGATAGCAACATGGGACGGCAGCGCTTCCTCGGATCGAGAAAGCGTCGTGCCGCCCGGCTGCTCTTGGGGAAGCTGCGGAGACGTCATGGGTTCTCGCACCAAAGATCAGTCATAAGTAAGCCAAGCGATGGCCCACGAGCGGCCAAGCCGCCCGTGGCAGAGTGAACGCAGGGGGTTATACCTGCATGAGATCCTGTTCTTTTGCGGCCAGCGCCTTGTCGATCTCAGCGATATATTTGTCGGTCAGCTTCTGGATCTCGTCTTCGCCCTGACGCTGATCATCTTCGGTGATCTCTTTGTCCTTGAGCAAGGATTTGAAGTCACCGTTGGCGTCACGACGCACGTTACGCACGGCCACACGCGCCGTTTCCGCTTCGCTACGCGCCTGCTTGATGTAGCCTTTACGGGTCTCTTCGGTCAGCATCGGCATCGGTACACGAATCACGTTACCAGCGCTGGACGGGTTCAGACCCAAGTCAGAGGTCATGATCGCTTTTTCGATTTTCGGCACCATTCCCTGCTCCCAAGGAGCCACGGTCAAGGTACGCGCATCTTCAACGTTCACGGACGCCACTTGGTTCAGCGGCACTTGACCACCGTAATACTCGACGGTCACGGCATCCAGGATGCTAGGGTGAGCACGGCCCGTGCGGATCTTGTTGAAGTTGCTGTGCAGCGCCTCAACGCTCTTCTTCATGCGAGACTCTGCATCTTTCTTGATGTCGTTGATCACGTTGTTACCCTCTGTCTATCAGCGTGCCTTCCTTGCCTCCAACCACGAGGTTAAGCAGGGCACCAGGCTTGTTCATATCAAATACCCGCACCGGCATATTATGGTCACGTACCAGGCAGATTGCGGTCAAATCCATTACGCCCAGCTTCTGGTCCAGAGCGTCGTCATAGGAGAGCTGGTCGTATTTTACGGCGTCGGGGTGCTTCACCGGGTCCTTATTGTACACGCCATCCACCTTGGTGGCCTTGATGACGACGTCGACATCCACTTCGATGCCGCGCAAACAGGCCGCAGAGTCCGTGGTGAAGAACGGGTTTCCGGTGCCCGCAGAGAACAGCACCACGTCGCCCGACGTTAAATAGCGGATGGCAGTGCGGCGGTCGTAATGCTCCACCACACCACTCATGGGAATCGCTGACATCACGCGGGAGCGAATGTTGGAGCGCTCCAGCGCATCGCGCATGGCGAGCGCATTCATCACCGTTGCCAGCATTCCCATGTGGTCACCCGTGACCCGATCCATACCGGCCTCGTTGAGCGCCGCGCCACGGAACAGGTTACCGCCACCGATCACGATACCGACCTGTACACCAATTCCCACCAGCTGGCCGATCTCCAGCGCCATGCGATCCAATACCTTCGGATCGATACCAAAATCGTGCTCACCCATCAGCGCTTCGCCCGACAGCTTCAGCAAAATACGCTTGTACTTCGACTTCGACTTGTCGATTTTGGTGGCAGCAGTGGGGGTAGACTCTTGAACATCACGTGACATGGCATCTCTCCTGAGGCAGACCTGGGCACAGGTGGGCGAGGCAGCGCCTGTATTTCACAGGGGCCGGATACACGAAGGCGTGCGCTCGCGCGCACGCCATCTTCTTGCTGGAACCTCTGACCTTAGCGACGGCCAGCCTGTTCCATGACTTCTTTAGCGAAGTCGACTTCTTCTTTCTCGATGCCTTCGCCCACTTCAAAGCGAGTGAAGCTGACCACTTCGCCACCGGCTGCTTTGACGAACTCAGCAACGGATTGGTTCGGGTCTTTGACGAACGGCTGTTCGGTCAGGCTGTTCTCGGCCAGGTACTTCTTCAGGCGGCCTTGAACCATCTTCTCAGCGATCTGCTCAGGCTTACCGGCCATGTCCGGCTGGGCCAGGATGATCGCTTTCTCTTTGTCCAGCTGCTCTTGCGGCATCTCTTCCGGATGGGCAACGGCCGGGTTGATCGCCGCAACGTGCATGGCAACGTCTTTGGCTGCTTCGCTGGTGCCGCCTTTCAGGACGGTCAGAACGCCAATGCGGCCGCCGTGAACGTATTCGCCCACCAGACCACCGTCAACGGCATCGACGACAACGGCACGACGTACGCCGATGTTTTCGCCGATTTTCTGAACCAGCTGCTCACGAGCGGACTCAAGGTCACCCGCCATCACCGCGGCCACGTCTTCGTTCTTCGCCGCAAAGAACGCATCCGCGATCTTGTTGGAGAAGTCGATGAAGTTGTCGTCACGGGCAACGAAATCGGTCTCAGAGTTGATTTCGACCATGACGCCGTAGCTGCCATCGTCTGCTACGCGAGTAACGACCGCACCTTCAGCAGCGGTACGACCCGCCTTCTTCGCGGCTTTAAGACCAGAGCTTTTACGCAGGTTTTCGATCGCGACTTCGATGTCACCGTCGGCTTCGGTGAGTGCTTTTTTACACTCCATCATGCCAAGACCGGTACGTTCGCGCAGTTCCTTCACCTGAGAGGCGCTGATAGCTGCCATGAGATTTCACCTCGGAAATGGTTCTAACTGAGAGTTAAACGCGCTACAGAGTATAAGCACGATAAATGACCGTTGCGTATCACTGTGCAGAGCGCTTGCCGGCATTGATCCGGCGTGATCGGCCCGCCAGGGCGAACCCAAAGCGGGAAAAAGGGGGCATAAGGCCCCCTCTTAACACGATGCGGCTCAACCTGCCCGCCGCACCCCTGTCGCCTTACTCGGCGGCAGCGTTTGTGTCGGCAGAAGCGGCTTCTTCTTCAGTCACTTCGACGAACTCGTCCGGACGACCTTCTTTCGCACGGCCACACGCGTCGGCAATCGCCTTCACGTAGATCTGGATGGCACGAATGGAGTCATCGTTACCCGGGATCACGTAATCAACGCCATCCGGGTTGGAGTTGGTATCTACCACGCCAATGACTGGGATACCCAGCTTGTTGGCTTCGTTGATCGCGATGCGCTCGTGGTCAACGTCGATAACGAACAGTGCGTCCGGCAGGCCGCCCATGTTCTTGATACCGCCGATAGAACGCTCAAGCTTCTCTTGCTCACGCGTTGCCATCAAGACTTCTTTCTTGGTCAGCTTCTCGAAGGTGCCGTCTTCGCGCATGACTTCCAGGTCACGCAGACGCTTGATGGACTGACGAATGGTCTTGAAGTTGGTCAGCATGCCGCCCAACCAGCGATGGTTGACGAACGGCTGGCCAACGCGATTCGCTTCTTCTTTGATGATCTTGCTAGCGCTGCGCTTGGTGCCAACAAACAGAATTTTGTTGTTGGATGCCGCCATCTTCTCGACCACGTCGATCGCTTCGTTCAGCGCCGGCAGGGTGTGCTCGAGGTTGATGATGTGAATCTTGTTGCGCGCGCCGAAGATGAATTTACCCATCTTCGGATTCCAGTACTTGGTTTGGTGACCGAAGTGAGCACCTGCTTTCAGCAGGTCACGCATATTGACGTGAGACATGGTAAAACTCCTGAAACTCGGGTTAGGCCTCCACGCACCCCATGGATCCGACCAGTAGCGTCCTCGAACGTCGCTAAAGGCACCCGGGACCATGTGCCGGTGCATGTGTGTTTTCAAGGCTTGCTGTTGTGCAACCCAGCGGTGCTGCGTTGCGATCTCGTTGCCCTTTCGCGCCGCGCCAGCCAGTAAAGAAGCATTGGATGGCGATTGCAGGAAAGCGCGCGGCTTTATACCATAGATCATTGCCAAGATGAAGCCGCAGGCGCGTTTCGACGCGCAATTGGCCGCTCATCACTTACCCAGAAGCCACATCGAGAATTCATGAACGTTCCCATCAAGACGCCTTCTGAAATCGAGAAAATGCGCGAAGCCGGTCGCCAGGCGGCCAGCGTTATCGAAATGATCACGCCCCACGTCAAAGCGGGCATCAGCACCGGCGAGATCGACCGCCTGTGCCACGAGTACATCGTTAACGAGCTGGGCTCGACGCCGGCACCGCTGAACTACCACGGCTTTCCCAAAGCAACCTGTACCTCCATCAACCATGTGGTGTGCCACGGCATCCCCGATGACGCCAAAAAGCTCAAAAACGGCGACATCATGAACCTGGACATCACCGTACGCACGCCCGATGGCTACCACGGCGACTCCAGCGTGATGTTCGTGGTGGGCGACACCATTCAGGGCGAACGCCTGTGCCGCATCACCCAAGAGTGCCTTTATAAAAGCATCGAGCTGGTCAAGCCTGGCGTGCGTCTTTCTGAGCTTGCCCGTGTGATTCAGCAGCACGCCGAAGCCCATGGTTACTCGGTGGTACGTGATTTCTGCGGCCACGGCATTGGTGCCGACTTTCACGAAGACCCGCAGTTCCTGCACTACGACGGCTACGCCCCCGATGCCGACATCCGCCTGGAAGCGGGCATGTGCTTCACCATCGAGCCGATGATCAACGTGGGCGGTTACAAAACCAAGGTACTGCGCGATGGCTGGACCGCCGTCACCAAAGATCGCAGCCTATCGGCCCAGTGGGAGCACACCCTGCTCGTCACCGACACCGGCGTTGACGTGCTGACGGCACGCAGCGACGAAGACTTTAGCTTCCTGAATCGCTGATGCTTCTTCACCACTACCGGTTCGAGCCGGACACGTCGCTTTACGATCTCGATCTGTTTCGCACCGAGCTTGCCGGGTCACGCTCTCCCATCGCCCCCTTCAAAGCGGCTTTACGAGACATTCAGGCACGGCTGGACGAGCAGTTTCGCGCCGGTGCCGATATCCGCGACCTAGTTCGCGGCCGGGCGTGGTATCTCGACCAGCTTCTCGCCATTGCCTGGGCCCAGCACGCCTGGCCCGACGACGGCGTCGCGCTGGTAGCGGTGGGAGGCTACGGGCGTGGTGAACTGCATCCCCACTCGGACATCGACCTCCTCCTACTGCTCGAACACGACGATGACACCCCCTACCGGGAGCCGCTGAGCGCTTTTATCACCTTTCTCTGGGATATCGGCCTGGAGATCGGCCACAGCGTGCGCTCACTCAACGACTGCGAACGGGAAGCTGAAGCAGACGTGACGGTGATCACCAACCTGCTGGAGTCGCGCCTCATCGCCGGACCGGAGAGCCTGCGCGAGAAAATGCGCGAACGCTTGAGCACGCCGAACCTGTGGCCCGCCGACCGCTTTTTCGAGGCCAAGTGGCAGGAGCAGATCGCCCGCCACTACCGCTACAACAACTCCGAGTACCACCTGGAGCCCAACCTCAAAAGCTCTCCCGGCGGCCTGCGCGATATCCAGATGATTGGCTGGGTGGCCAAGCGCCATTTCGGCACCGAGCAGTACACCGACATCGTCGCCAACGGCTTCATGAACGACGCCGAGCTGCGCATTCTTAGCCAGGGCCAGGCATTTCTCTGGCAGGTGCGCTACGCCCTGCATATGCTCACAGGCCGAGCCGAAGATCGGCTGCTGTTCGATCACCAGCGCACCATTGCCGAGATGTTCGGCTTCAAGGACACTCCCGAAAGGCTCGCCGTCGAGCAGTTCATGAAGCGTTACTATCGCCATGTAACGGCCCTTGCCGGGCTCAACGACATGCTGCTGCAGCACTTCGACGAAGTGATTCTGCGCGGCAAGGAGTCACTGGAAACCGTCAAGCTCAACGAGCGCTTCGAAACCAAGGGCGGCTATATCCAGGTACGTTCGCGCAACCTCTTTCGCGAGCGCCCCGCGGCCATGCTGGAACTCTTCCTGCTGATGGCCAAGCACCCGGAGATCGAGGGGGTTCGCGCCGACACCATTCGGCTGATTCGTGACCATCGCCATCAAATCGACGATCACTACCGGGAAGACCCGCGCCACCAGCGACTCTTCATGGCCATCATGCGGGCACCGGGGAACGTTCCTCGCCAGCTGCGACGCATGAACCGCTACGGCATTCTCGGCAAGTACCTGCCGGAGTTTGGTCGCGCCGTGGGGCTGATGCAGCACGACCTGTTCCATATCTACACGGTCGATGCCCATACCCTGCGCCTACTGAAATTCCTGCACGGTTTCCGCAAGCCAGAGGCCAAGGGCGACTTCCCCGTGGCAGCGACGCTCATCCACCAGTTACCCAAGCTGGACCTGCTGTGGATTGCGGGCCTGTTCCACGACATCGGCAAAGGCCGTGGCGGTGACCACTCCGAAATCGGCGCGCGGGATGTCGAGCAGTTCTGCCATCGCCACCACATTTCCCAGCACGACACCAACCTAGTGAGCTGGCTGGTGGAGCACCATCTGCTGATGTCGATGACTGCCCAGAAGCGTGACATCAGCGACCCCGACGTAATCCGCGACTTCGCGCTGATCGTGCGCGACGAGACCCGCCTGGACTACCTCTACGTGCTCACCGTCGCTGACATCAACGCCACCAACCCCACCCTATGGAACGGCTGGCGGGCATCTCTATTGCGCCAGCTCCACGCCGAAACCAAACGCGCCCTGCGCCGTGGGCTGAAAAATCCACCGGATCGAGACGACTGGGTGCGCGAAACTCGCACTGAGGCACGCTCGCTGCTACAAACGGTGGGCGTCGATAGTGGCCAAATCGACCAGCTGTGGGAGTCGCTGGGGGAAGATTACTTCCTGCAGTACGCGCCCAGCGAGATCGTCTGGCAGACACAAGGCATTCTGGCGCACCAGCCCTCGCCGCTGCCGCTGGTGTTGATCAGCGCGCCCACCGCCGACATGGCCGAAGGCGGCACCAAAGTGTTCATTCACACCCGCTCGGTGGATGACTTGTTCGCCGCCACCGCCGCCGCCATGGAACAGCTCGGGCTCTCGATTCACGATGCGCGCATTGCCACGTCGCACAACGACTGGACGCTCAACACCTTCATCGTGCTGGATAGCCACGGTCAGCCGATTCGCGACGCGGAGCGCATCGAAGAGATGCGCAGCCACCTGGTAGAAGAGCTGGACGACCCAGACGACTACCCCGAGATCGTCACCCGACACACGCCGCGCCAGCTCAAACACTTCAAAGTGCCAACCGAAGTGGTGATCGAACAGGACCCGGCCAACGAGCGTACCCTGCTGGAACTGACCGCCCCCGACCGCCCCGGCCTGCTGGCTCGGGTAGGGCGCATCTTCATGGAGCAGGATATTGCCCTCTCGGCCGCCAAGATCGCCACGTTGGGCGAGCGGGTAGAGGACGTGTTCTTCATTACCACCAAGGCAGGCGAGCCGCTCACCGACTCCGAACGCCAGCAGCAGCTTCGCGAACGGCTGATAGAAGTGCTAGGCGTCTAAACCATAAAGTCGCCCTGCCCTGGTGGTTAGGTTTGAGCCTGCCCCAGGGCTTGCCTATAATCGGCGGTTCGATAAATGGTTTTGCCTACCGCTCCCGCCCTTACGCTCTCAACGGACGCGCCATGAACCCTGATCTCAACGCCCTACACCCCTATCCGTTTGAAAAGCTGGCTGCCCTCAAAGCGACGCTCACGCCCCCGGCGGGACTGACGCATATTCCGCTGACGATCGGCGAACCTCAGCACGCCCCCTATCAAGGCGCGCTGGACGCTCTCATTGCCCATCAGCTCGACATGGCCCGCTATCCGGCCACCAACGGCCTGCCTGCGCTACGTGAGACCATCGCCGCCTGGGCGACCCAGCGCTTTGGCCTCGCGGGGCTGGACGCCGAACGCCAGGTACTGCCGGTGAACGGCACCCGCGAAGCGATCTTCGCCTTCGTGCAGGCCGCGCTGGATCGCACGCGCCCCGCCAAGGTGGCCGTGCCCAATCCGTTCTACCAAATTTACGAAGGCGCGACGCTACTGGCAGGCGGCGAGCCGCTCTACCTGGACTGCACCGCCGAAAACGGCTTCCGCCCCGATTTTTCAGCGGTCAGCGCCGACACTTGGCGCGACGTGCAGATCGTGTTTATCTGCTCGCCGGGCAACCCGACCGGGGCCGTCACGCCGCTGGCCGAGTTCAAACAGCTGATTGCCCTGGCCGATGAGCACGACTTCATCATCGCCTCCGACGAGTGCTACTCCGAGCTTTACCTAGACGAGAACACGCCGCCGCCCGGGCTTTTACAAGCCTGTGCCGAGCTTGGCCGCAATGACTACCGCCGCTGTGTGGTCTTCCACTCGCTCTCCAAGCGCTCCAACCTACCAGGGCTGCGCTCTGGCTTCGTGGCGGGCGATGCGAACCTACTCGCCCCGTTCAAGCGCTACCGCACCTATCACGGCTGCGCCATGTCGCTGCCGCTGCAGCACGCGTCCATCGCAGCCTGGCAGGACGAAACCCACGTGCGCGCCAACCGCGACGCCTACCGGGAAAAGTTCAGCGCGGTGACGGAAGTACTCGCCCCGGTGATGGACTTCCCCACCCCCGAAGCGAGCTTCTACCTCTGGCCTGCAGTACCGGGCGGCGACGATATCGCCTTTACCCAGCGGCTATTCAGCGAACAACACGTGAGCGTGCTTCCCGGCAGTTTAATGGGCCGCCCAGGCCACAACGGCCATAATCCTGGCGCGGGTCGGCTACGCTTAGCCTTAGTGGCGGAGCTTGAGCCGACCTTGGAAGCGGCCACGCGCCTTCGCCAACTGATCGAGCGCGGCTAGTCCGCGCCGCCTAAGACGACGACAGGAGGCTCTATGCTGACGCTCTACATCATTCATAACTGCGACACCTGCCGTAAAGCGCGCAAAGCGCTGGACGACAAAGCGCTGATGTATAAAACCCACGACCTGCGTAAAGATGGCTTGTCGGCGGCGCTACTCGAACACATCCTGAACCGTGTTCCGCTGGTCGAGGTAATCAACAAGCGCAGCAAAACCTGGCGGGATCTTTCTGACGAAGAGAAAGATTACGATGCCAACTCGGCGCGTCAGCTGCTGCTCCAGCACCCCACGCTGCTCAAGCGGCCACTGCTGGAACTCGACGACGGCACCATCATGATCGGCTACCGTGACGGCGACTATGACACGCTAAGCGGCTAACCCGGACTCGCCTTCTCTCACTCACTTTCTCTCACTAACCTCTAAGGAATACGCGTTATGCTGAGCTTCGCGCTTGGAATCGGCACCCAAAACACCCAGGGCGACTGGCTGGAAATCTACTACCCGGCCCCGCTGCTCAATCCGGATGCGAGCCTGGTCGCCGCCGCCCAAGAAGCGCTGGATGCACCGGCAGGCAATGCCCCGGTGAGCTTCCTGCCGGAAGACTGCACCCGCCTGGCCAAAGCGCTGGAAGCGGCAGGCCACTCCGAGCAGGCCGCCCTGGCCGAGTCGCTGGCCACTAGCCAGCGCCCGCTGGTGGCGATGTTCCTGGAGAGCGACCAGCCGCCGCAAACCGCCCCTGAGGTGTACCTGAAGCTGCACCTGCTGTCGCATCGCCTGGTGAAGCCTCACGGTCTGGACCTGACCGGCATGTTCGGCCTGCTGCGAAACATCGCCTGGACCAACGAAGGCGCCATCGACATTGAAGAGCTGCCCGCCCGCCGTCTCAAGGCACGCCTGGCTGGCCGCACGCTGTCCGTCGACTGCGTGGACAAATTCCCCAAAATGACCGACTACGTCGTGCCCACCGGCATCCGCATCGGCGACACCGCCCGCGTACGTCTGGGCGCTTACCTGGGCGAAGGCACCACGGTCATGCATGAAGGGTTCGTCAACTTCAACGCGGGCACCGAAGGCCCCGGCATGATCGAAGGGCGCATTTCCGCAGGCGTGATGGTCGGCAAAGGTTCTGACCTGGGCGGCGGTTGCTCGACCATGGGCACGCTATCGGGCGGCGGCAACATCATCATCAAGGTGGGCGAAGGCTGCCTAATTGGTGCCAATGCCGGCATCGGCATTCCGCTGGGTGACCGTTGCACCGTCGAAGCTGGCCTCTACATCACCGCAGGCTCCAAAGTGACGCTGCTGGATGACCAGGGCCAGGAAGTCAACACCGTTGCCGCCCGCGAGCTGGCAGGCCAAGACGACCTGCTGCTGCGCCGCAACTCACAGAGTGGCCGCATCGAGTGCCTGACCAATAAAAGCGCCATTGCGCTGAACGAGGCGCTGCATGCCCATAACTGAGCCTGACTCACTGTCACCGACACTGACGCTGGCGTTCGAGCTGCTTAGCCGGGCATCGGTGACACCCGACGATGAAGGCTGCCAGGACCTGATGATCGAGCGCTTAACGGCGCTCGGTTTCCATATCGAGCAGCTCCCCTTTGGCGACGTGAAGAACTTTTGGGCCGTACGCGGTCATCACGGCCCGGTGATTGCCTTTGCCGGACACACCGACGTGGTGCCCAGCGGGCCACACACCAACTGGGAATTTCCGCCTTTCGAGCCCTGTATCGACGACCAAGGCATGCTCTGCGGGCGCGGCGCGGCGGACATGAAAGGCAGCCTAGCAGCGATGCTGACGGCGGTGGAGCGCTTTGTCGCCCGCTACCCCGACCACGAGGGGCGGATCGCATTTTTGATCACCTCCGATGAAGAGGGGCCCGCCATCGACGGCACCCGCGCGGTGGTCGAACACCTTCGCGAGCGCAATGAACGCTTGGACTACTGCATCGTGGGCGAGCCCTCGTCTACCGCTCGCCTGGGCGACGTGATCAAAAACGGGCGCCGTGGCTCTTTGGGCGGCGTGCTGCATGTAAAAGGCGTGCAGGGCCATGTGGCCTACCCTCACCTAGCGCGCAACCCGATTCACCAAGCGATGCCAGCCCTGGATGCGCTCGTCAACGAGCATTGGGATGCAGGCAACGACTTCTTCCCTGCGACCAGTTTTCAGATCTCGAACATGCGTGCCGGTACCGGAGCCACCAACGTGATTCCTGGCGAGGTAGAGGTGGTGTTCAACTTCCGCTACTCCACCGAAGTCACCCATGACGAGCTGCGCTCACGCACCGAGGCGATTCTGGATCAGCACGGCCTCGAGTACCACATTGACTGGACCCTGAACGGCGAGCCATTCCTGACCGCAGAAGGCGAGCTGGTGGATGCGGCGATTCGTGGCGTGGATGCCGTGACCGGTGAGCGTCCGCAGCTCTCCACCAGCGGCGGCACCTCCGATGGCCGTTTCATTGCCACCCTAGGCACCCAGGTGGTCGAACTCGGACCGCTCAATGACACCATTCACAAGGTGAACGAGCGCGTGCGGGCCAGCGATTTGGATGGGCTGAGCCGCATCTACGAAGCAACCCTGCAAGCGCTGCTGACCACCGATGAGGTAAGCGTATGATGGAGCGGTTTCCGGATATCGAAGTGTATCTGGCGCGGGTCACGCTGGATGACGTCAATGCTTGGCTGGCCGAGGTTCTGAGCGCACCACCCCTCAGCCCGGCAGGCAAGGGGAAATGGAAAACCCGCGGCCAACATCAGGGCGATAGCGTGCCGGTGCTGCTGGTGGACAACGCTGCCGATGGTTTTGCAAGTCTCTGGTTCGACAGCAGCCAGACGCCGTGGCACACCGACCAAGAGTGCGCCCAGCACGCCGCCGAAGCGCTGCAGGTGGAAGTCCGCTGCTCGCTGGGAGGCTGGCACCCCGGCGATGACCCTGACCGCTTTTGGCAAGTGCTGCCCGGCGGGCAGGAGAGCGCCATCGAATGGCCGGACTCAGGCCGCTAAACGCAAAAACCCCCGCACGTTGCGGGGGTTTTCTCTATCGGCACGCCGACACGCCCGTTAGCGCTACGCCTATGCGGCAGCGCCTGAACGCTTACTCGATAATGCTGACGTCATCGGCCTGCAGGCCGCGATCGTTTTTAATGACGTGATAGCGAACGATCTGACCTTCTGCCAGCATGCGCGGGCCACGGCCACGAATCGCACGGAAGTGAACGAACACGTCTTCCCCGTTATCGCGGGTAATGAAGCCGTACCCTTTATTGGTGTTGAACCACTTGACCTCTCCCTCTTCACGGCCATCGTTGGGGTCGATGATATCTTCCTCTTCATCATCTTCCGCCACCGGAGCAGGCGCTTGAGGCTGGCGCGGTGCTGGTTTTACTCGTGCCACATCCGCTTTCACCACCATCGGCGGTGCCAGAGCCGCTGCGGCTAACGTGCCCACAAACAACATGACAAAGCAGCCAAGGGCCACGGCGGCATACACACTAAACGCCGCTTCGGCCAACCACTGATCAGCCATCGGTGCATTGGTTAAATGAACGATCCCCGCCAACAAAAGCGGCGTGGGGGCGGCGAGTAAGATACTGATAAAGAAACAGCGAAAAACAACTTTTGGGTTCATAGATGATGAAAGCTCTCTTGTTGTATGGGTAACAGACGAAGGACAATACTCGAACTACCAGGCCCATTCCTAACAGTACCGAGCATACTACACAAGGTGACGATGTTATCATGACAAACGAATTATCGCCTGCCGAGCTCACTCAACGTCTTGAATCGATGGAGAGTCGGCTGGCTTATCAGGAACACTGGTTGGATACGCTCGACCAAGCGGTCGCCCAGCAAGAGCGCCGCTTGGAAAAACTCGAGCAACTTAGCGCCTTGATGCGCGAACGGCTACGGGAACAGCATCAGGCGCTCCAGGCGGGTGATACCCAAGGCAGTTTCCGCCCTGAAGATGACGTTCCGCCCCACTATTGAGCGCTAGACCACGCTTCACCCCTTTATCACCCCACTACACTGCCGGGGTCCACGCTCTCCAACCCAAAGGCCTCTGCGACCGCGCGGTACGTGATCTGACCGTTATGTACGTTCAAGCCGGGTAAAAAGTGCGCATCGTCGGCGAGGGCTCGTTGCCAACCTTTATCGGCGAGCGCCAGCACGAAAGGGAGAGTGGCATTGGTCAGCCCTAGCGTAGAGGTCCGCGCTACGGCGCCGGGCATGTTGGCCACGCAGTAGTGAACGATGCCATCCACGAGATACGTAGGCTCGGCGTGGGTGGTGGGCCGGCTGGTTTCGAAACAACCGCCCTGATCGATCGCCACGTCTACCAGTACGCTCCCCGGCTTCATGTCTGCCAGCATGGCACGCGTGATCAGCTTGGGGGCTGCAGCCCCCGGAATGAGCACGGCCCCCACGATCATGTCCGACTCTCGTACCGCGTGATCCAGCGCGTCGGCCGTGGAGTAAACGGTTTTGATGCGCCCCTGATAGCGATCATCCAGCACTTCCAGCCGGGCAATGGATTTATCCAGAATCATGACGTCCGCGCCCAGTCCCAGCGCCATGCGAGCAGCGTTCTCGCCCACCACGCCACCGCCGATCACTGTCACTTTGCCTGGCGACACACCGGGGACACCCGGCAGCAGTACGCCAGAACCGCCCTGCGCTTTCTCCAGGCTATGCGCCCCCGCCTGTACGGCCATTCGGCCAGCGACGGTGCTCATGGGGGCAAGCAGTGGCAGGCCGCCTTTGGCATCGGTAATGGTTTCGTAGGCAATACAAGTGGCACCGCTTTCCATTAGCCCTTGGGTGAGGGACTTTTCAGCGGCCAAGTGCAAGTAGGTAAACAGCGTATGCTCCGGGGTGAGACGCGCGACCTCCTCTGGCTGCGGCTCTTTGACTTTCAAGATCAGCTCGGCGTGTTGCCACAGCGCCTCCACGCTTTTTTCGATGGTGGCGCCCGCGCTTTGATAAGCGCTATCGGGAAAGCCTGCGCCGTCGCCCGCGCCACTCTCCACGTAGACATGGTGGCCACGCCTGGTTAGCTCGCGCACCCCTGTCGGCGTGAGGGCGACTCGGTACTCGTGATTTTTGATCTCTTTGGGAACGGCAATTTTCATGGCTGAATTCTCCACAATTCGGATGAACGACACGTCGCTCACTGCATTACAGCACAGCCGGTGAGAACCACCACCCCTATGAATCAAAACGAAAAAAACGTCGGCTAAGGCGTTTTTTAACAGAAAGATCTAGTGCGTGAGCGCGGCACACGAAAAAATCGACGCTCCTCAGCGCCGCCTCATCGCTCCTCGATCACCGCACTGCCATAGATACGCTGATACTCGTCGGGCAAACGCTTCGGGCGGCCGCTGGAGAGGGCCACGCAAGCAAATCGGGTGCGGGCGTTGAGCAGCGTTTTGCCATCCTCCACACGCTTCAACTGAAAGCGACGGGTTAGGCTAAACCGGCCGTCGCAGGCGACGATCCAAGTCGCAAGCTGCAGCGCATCGCCGGAAAAGGCGGGTGCGAGATAGTCCAGCTCATGGCGGTGTACCACCATTGCCCTGTCCAGCGTTCGGTAGCGCTCAAGAGAGAGCCCCAGTGCCTCGGAGTGCGCCCAGCTAATTTGCTCAACCCAGCGCAAGTACTCGCTGTTATTGACGTGCTGATAGGCATCGATCGCCTCGGGCAGCACCTTCAGGTCGATCACAAACGGGTCTGGCAATGCCCACTCCATGTGGCTCTCTCCTTGTTCTACCTCATATTGACGGTTAGCGGGGGGTTCAATCGCGGAATACGCGAACGCCCAGCGCCTTCAAATAGGCCGTTTCCGGAATGGCCGGATGCACCGGATGATCCGGCCCTTGGTGGCCCTGGAAGATGACCTGGCCGTGACGATCCTGGTGGCGCACCGCGCCACGGACTACGTCGACCAAGCGCTCGGACGCCAAGTGCATGGAACACGACGCCGACAGCAGCAGGCCGTCGCGGCCCAGCAAACGCATCGCCTCACGATTGAGACGCGAGTAGGCGCGCTCACCGTTGGGAATGTCCTTGCGCTTTTTGATGAACGCAGGCGGATCGAGAATCACCACGTCGAACTGCTCGCCATCGGCCTTCAATGCCGCCAGGGCTTCAAAGGCGTCGCCTTCGCCAATCGCCACCTGCTCTTGAACACCGTTGAGTTCGGCGTTACGCGCCACCTGCTCCAGCGCCGCACCGGATGCGTCTACGCAGAGCACTTCTGATGCCCCGCTGGCCGCTGCCTGAACGCCCCAGCCACCCACGTAGCTGAAGACATCCAGCACGCGCTTACCCGCCACTTGGCTGTTGAGCCAAGCGCGGTTGACGCGGTGATCGTAGAACCAGCCGGTTTTCTGGCCGTTCAGCACCGGCACGGCAAAGGTGACGCCATTTTCGACCAGCAGCACTTCATCGGGCAGCGTGCCTTTGACCACTTCCACGTGGGCTTCCAGACCCTCCTGACGGCGGCCACCGGTGTCGTTACGGAAGACGATGGCGCTCGGCTTGACGACTTTCTCCAGCGCATCGACGATCTCCTCTGCCAGTGCCTGCATACCGGCGGTGTTGAGCTGCACCACCAGCACATCGCCAAACCGGTCGATCACCAAGCCCGGCAGCAGATCGCCTTCACCGTGAATCAGACGATAGAACGGCTGATCGAACACGCGCTGACGCAGCGCGAGCGCTTGATTGAAACGATGCACGAACAGCGAGCGGTCCAGGCGCATTTCAGGATCGCGGGACATGACGCGCCCACAGATCAACGAGTGGGGATTCACGTAAGCCACGCCCAGCGTTTTTCCGTTGGACGCCTCCACGAGCGCAGGCTCACCCGCCGCAAAGTTTTTCAGCGGCGTCTCTTTGATATCGACTTCGTTGGAGTAGATCCACAGATGGCCAGCCTTCAAGCGGCGATCGGCGTTCTTGTTCAGGCGCAGGCGTTGAGTCACAACAATCTCCAAAAGAGCAGGCGAGCAACGTCGACGCGCTGCCCGCATAAGCAAAACAGGTCGCCGCCCAAGGCGGCGATTAGCGCTGGCAGCCGGGGCAAAACACGCTGGCCCGCTGGCCCAGAGTGATCCGCCTCAGCTCGCTGCCACAGCGCAGGCAGGGCTGCCCGTGGCGACCGTAAACGTTCAGCCGCTGGGCGAAATAACCGGGCTCTCCTTGGCCGCTGACGAAATCGCGCAGCGTGGTGCCGCCCTGGGTAATGGCTGCCGCCAAGACCTCTTTGACGGCGGCCGCCAGCGCATCGTAGCGCGCCCGGGAGATACGCCCCGCCGCACGGCGCGGGTCGATACCAGCCATGAACAGCGCTTCAGCGGCATAGATATTGCCCGCACCCACGACCACGCGGTTATCCATCAAAAAGGGTTTGACTGCCACGCGCTTGTCACGGGACAGGCGGTAGAGCCACTGGCCATCGAAAGCCTCGCTCAGCGGCTCGGGGCCAAGATGCGCAAGGCGGGTATCGCGACTGCCGTCGCCCTGCTGCCAGTCGACGAACCCAAACCGCCGCGGGTCATGGTAGCGCAGCACATAGCCGCTGGCCGTCACAAGATCCACATGATCGTGTTTTTTAGGCACGTCGCCCAGGCGCGCAATACGCAGGCTTCCCGACATGCCCAAGTGCCACAGCAGCGTGGCATGGCCATCGGGCATGGCTAGCGGCATCTGCAAATACTTGGCGCGGCGCGCCAGCTCGCCGACGCGCGCGCCGATCAGGCGATCGGCCAGATCGTCAGGCACCGGCACGCGCAAGCGCGGCTGGCGCACTCGCACTTCGGTAATCTCTTGTCCTTCGAGATAGGGGGCAATGCCACGTCGTGTGGTTTCTACTTCAGGCAGTTCGGGCATGATGAAAGCCTATGATGACAGCGCCGTGACAGCCAGGACCAGCCAGGGCACTAACGACAGACATGCAAAAACCCGGCTTTGGGCCGGGTTTTTCAACAGGCGCTCGCCTGCGGTGAAAGCCGATCATCGTAACCGCGATTACTTGATCTTGGCTTCCTTGTAGATGACGTGCTTACGGACCACCGGGTCGTATTTCTTGAATTCGAACTTATCCGGGGTGTTCCGCTTGTTCTTATCAGTGGTGTAGAAGTGGCCAGTACCGGCACTAGACACCAGCTTGATCTTATCGCGCATGGTTTAACTCTCCCAAAAGTGCTTAGCAGAAGCTAGCTTAGATAGCGTCGCCGCGTTTGCGGATGTCGGCCAGAACCGTCTCGATACCTTTCTTGTCGATGATGCGCATGCCTTTGGAGGAAACGCGCAGCTTGACGAAGCGGTTTTCGGATTCAACCCAAAAACGATGGGTGTGCAGGTTCGGCAAGAAACGACGACGTGTCTTACGCTGGGAGTGAGAAACGTTATTACCAGTTACCGGACGCTTGCCGGTAACCTGACATACTTTGGACATGAGAGCCTCCAACCGCTTGGCGAGTTGTTCAAAACTGTCGGGCAAACCGGAGCAGGGAGGGAGTCGACGCAGTTAACCGCCTAGCTGTACCCAAATCCGTTATTCAACCCAAGTTCAAAGGTGGCACTTTATACCAGAGCACCTAGCTACCAGCAAGCGAAACCGCCCAAAAAGGCCAAAAAAGCGCGTTTTTGGACAATTTACTTAGAAAAGAGGCATTGGCCTTACGACCCGCCGCACGTTTTCTCCTGCTGATATGACGGCTATAGCCAGCCACGCTCGGCAAACGACACCACGTCTCCGTCTCCCACCACAAAATGATCGAGAACCCGCACGTCAAAGAGTGCAAGGGCATCTTTCAAGCGTTCGGTGATACGTCGATCGGCATCGCTGGGCTCAGCCACACCCGAGGGGTGATTGTGGGCCAGGATGACAGCGCCAGCGTGTAGTTCCAGCGCACGCTTGGCAACTTCGCGGGGATAAACGGATGCGCTGTCTAGGGTACCGCGAAACAGGGATTCATAGCGAATAATTCGGTGCTGCGTATCCAAAAAAAGTACCGCGAACTCTTCATGCCCCAAATGACGCAGCTGAGAGCTCAGGTAGTGACGCACTAAGGCAGGTGAGGTTAACGCATTGCCACGCGCCAGTTGACTGGCTAAATGCCGCCTTGAAAGCTCAAGTGTGGCCTGTAGTTGCGCAAATTTAGCGCTCCCCAGCCCCCGAGCGGCACAGAACTGGGTTTGGTCGGCTTCCAGCAACTGCCTTAACCCCCCGAAACTGGTCAGCAGGTCCCGCGCCAAATCCACCGCAGATCGCCCCTGCACCCCTACGCGAAGAAAAATAGCCAGAAGCTCCGCATCCGAGAGCGCCTGAGCGCCCATATTGAGCAGTTTTTCCCGTGGCCGCTCGCCCTCAGGCCAGTGATTAATTCCCATTCGACGCCTCCCTGCCTCTACACTTGATGAGCGATGCCTACCGCATGCCTCACTTTACCTAGCTTTATTAGCGCTCGCCTGAGCATGCCAAAATAATCGGTCAAATGGTATGGTAAGCCCCTTGTTGATCGTCACACTGGACTGCCCACCATGGCCTCACTTTCGCACTCCCCTTTGTCGTCACTTGCGGGTAAGCGCCTGCTGCTCGGCGTTAGCGCGGGCATCGCGGCGTACAAAAGCGCGCTGATCGTACGGCTGCTCAAGCAGGCGGGCTGCGAAGTGCGCGTGGTCATGACCGAGGGGGCCCAAGCCTTCATCACGCCCCTCACGCTTCAGGCGCTCTCGGGCGAGCCCGTGCGGACCTCGCTCCTCGATCCTGACGCGGAAGCCGGCATGGGACATATCGAGCTCGCCCGCTGGGCGGATGCCATCGTCATCGCCCCCGCCACGGCCGACCTGATCGCGCGGCTGGTGCACGGCATGGCTGATGACCTGCTCACTACGCTCTGCTTGGCCTCCGAGGCGCCACGACTCATCGCGCCAGCGATGAATCAAGCCATGTGGCGCCACCCCGCCACTCAGCGCAACGTCGCCCAGCTGGCCAGCGACGGCTGGCAGCTCATTGGCCCCGCCGCAGGCGACCAAGCTTGCGGTGACGTCGGCCCAGGGCGAATGAGCGAGCCTGAGGAGATCATTGAAGCGCTTCGCCGCCATTTTGCTCCACCGTCCATTGCCTCCCAAGATGCTCCGCACGTGGTGATTACTGCTGGTCCTACCCGGGAAGCATTAGACCCCGTCCGCTACCTGTCGAATCACAGCTCAGGCAAGATGGGCTATGCCCTGGCAGCCGAAGCCGCCGCGCAAGGGGCACGGGTAACGCTGATCAGCGGCCCGGTCAATCTGCCCACCCCTCAGGGGGTCGAGCGGATCAGCGTCGATACGGCCCTGCAGATGCACGAGGCAGCGCTACGTCTCGCACCAACGGCAGCGCTGTTCATTGGTTGCGCAGCGGTGGCCGATTACCGCGCCGCCCATGCGGCCGAGCACAAGCTGAAAAAAACCGACGACCAGGACACCCTGACGCTCACGCTGGTGAAAAACCCCGACATCATTGCCGACGTGGCGGCACTGCCAGACGGCCAGCGCCCCTTCGTCGTGGGCTTTGCCGCCGAGACCCAGGACGTGGAGCGCTACGCCCAGGACAAGCTCACCCGCAAAGGGCTCGACATGATCGTCGCCAACGACGTTTCCCAGCAGGGCCTGGGCTTTGGCAGCGACGACAACGCCGCGCTCCTGCTATGGCGAACGCCCCATGGAAGCGAGCAATGGGCGGCGGCGCCGCAACCCAAAACCCACTTGGCCGCGCTGATCGTTCAACGCGCTTTCACACAACTCTCCTTGACCAACTCTGGAGCCTGACCATGAGTAGCCCCCGCCCGCGCCTACAGTGCCACGTTTTGGACGAGCGTCTGCATGACTATCTGCCCACCTACGCCACGGCAGGCTCTGCAGGCATGGACTTACGGGCGTTGCTGGATGAGCCGCTGACGCTCGCCCCTGGCGAGTGTCAGCTCGTGCGCACCGGGCTGGCCATCTATATCGAAGATCCAGGCTTAGCGGGCATGATTTTGCCGCGCTCTGGCCTTGGCCATAAACACGGCATCGTACTGGGCAATCTGGTAGGTTTGATCGACTCCGACTACCAGGGCGAGCTGATGATCTCGGTCTGGAACCGCGGTCAGGCCAGCTTCACGATCACCCCCTTCGAACGGCTCGCCCAATACGTTCTGGTGCCCGTGGTGCAAGCCGATCTCGACCTCGTCGATCGCTTCACCGACTCGTCCCGCGGCAGCGGCGGTTTTGGCAGCACCGGGCGTCAATAACGCGCCGACTCACTCCCCTATCAGCGTTTTCAAGGATCGATGATGACCGTACCCGCTTCGATATTTCGCGCCTACGACATACGCGGCGTAGTAGATGACACACTTGACGACGCCACCACCGAGCTGATTGGCCGCGCCGTCGGCTCCGAAGCGGCCGCTCGTGGCGAACAGACGGTGATCGTGGCCCGGGATGGCCGGACGTCTGGGCCGCGCCTGCAGGCGGCGCTCATTCGCGGCCTACAGGCCGCAGGGCGGGACGTGATCGACATCGGCATGGTGCCCACACCGGTCCTCTACTTTGCCACGCATACGCTGGCAGAGAGCCGCTCAGGCGTGATGCTCACCGGTAGCCACAACCCGCCGGACTACAATGGCTTTAAAATCGTCCTGGCGGGCGACACCTTATCGGGCGACGCGATTACTGCGCTCTTTGAGCGCATTCAGGCAGGTAATTTCACTCAAGGCAACGGTAGCGTTCGCCACCACGATTTGCGCGCCACCTACCTGGAGCGCATCTTGAGCGATGTGACGCTGGCACGCCCGCTCAGCGCCGTGGTGGATTGCGGCAACGGTGTGGCAGGCGAATTAGGCCCCCAGCTCGTCGAACGCTTGGGCGTCGCCACCACGCCGCTGTTCGCCGAGATCGATGGGCGCTTCCCCAACCATCACCCCGACCCCGGTAAGCCTGAAAATCTGCAGGACCTGATTCGCCACGTTCAACAGACCGGTGCCGACGTCGGCCTGGCCTTCGATGGCGACGGTGACCGTCTAGGCGTCGTCACGCCCCGAGGGCGCATGATTTATCCCGACCACCTGATGATGCTGTTTGCCACCGATATGCTGTCGCGCAACCCAGGCGCCAAAGTCGTCTTCGATATCAAGTGCACCGGCAACCTAGCGAAGGTGATTAGCGAGGCAGGCGGCGACCCCGAGATGTGGCGCACCGGCCACTCGCTCATCAAAGCGCGGATGAAAGAGACCGGCGCGCTGCTGGGCGGTGAAATGAGCGGTCATCTCTTTTTCAAAGAGCGCTGGTACGGTTTCGATGACGGCCTCTACTCGGCCGCTCGACTGCTGGAGATCCTTGCCCAGTTCCAAGGCGATGCGGACGCTTTTTTCGACCAGTTCCCCCAGGATGTCAGCACGCCAGAGATCAATATCAGCGTTGCCGATGAAGAAAAATTTGCCATTATCGAGACGCTTGCCAGAGAGGGCGACTTCGGCGAAGGTATCAAAACCACGCTGGATGGCATTCGCGTTGATTACCCAGACGGCTGGGGATTATGCCGCGCCTCAAACACGACGCCTGCACTGGTTCTGCGTTTCGAGGGAAAGGACAGCGAAGCACTTGCTCGCATCCGTGAACGCTTTGCAAACGCGCTGCACGGTGTCGCACCTACACTGACCATACCGGCCACCACAACGGCATGATCGCGCCTTTAGAACGCGCGACGTGTTAAACAGGCTGTGATTGCCAGCCGCGCACAACGACGCAACCGACATTAAAAAAGAGCCAAGGGACATCGTCATGAGTTCAGCTAGCCGCGACCCTCAGGTCGTTGTGGAGGTGCTGTCAGAAGCACTTCCCTATATTCAGCAATTTTCCGGTAAAACCGTCGTCGTCAAATACGGCGGCAACGCCATGACCGAAGACACGCTGATCGACTCGTTTGCTCGTAACATCGTGCTGATGAAAGAGGTTGGCATCAACCCGGTAGTGGTGCACGGCGGCGGCCCGCAAATTGGCAGCCTGCTGGAGAAGCTCAATATCGAATCCCGCTTCGTCAACGGCATGCGGGTCACCGACTCCCAAACCATGGACGTGGTCGAGATGGTACTGGGCGGCTTGGTCAACAAGAGCATCGTCAACCTGATCAACCAAAGCGGCGGCAAAGCGATTGGTTTGACCGGAAAAGATGGCGCTCAAATTCGCGCTCGCCAGCTCAAGGTAGAGCACCAAAGCCCGGAGATGACCGCGCCGGAGATCATCGATATTGGCCACGTGGGCGAAGTGGAGTCGATCTCCACCGACCTCATCGAGATGCTGGCCGCTCGCGACTTCATCCCGGTCATCGCGCCTATCGGGGTCGATGACGAAGGGAACAGCTACAACATCAACGCCGACCTGGTGGCAGGAAAGCTGGCCGAAGCGCTGAACGCCGAAAAGCTGATGCTGCTCACCAATGTGGCAGGCTTGATGAACAGCGAAGGCAAGGTCCTGACCGGGCTCACGACCGCTCAGGTGGACGGTCTGATTGCCGACGGCACCATCTACGGCGGGATGCTCCCCAAGATCCGCTGCGCGCTGGACGCGGTGAAAGGCGGCGTGAACAGCGCCCACATCATCGATGGGCGTGTGCCCCACGCCGTACTGCTGGAAATTTTCACCAACGCCGGGGTAGGCACCCTGATCACTGACGCAGGCTAATCGCGACGGAGGGCAAGAGTCATGAGTGACGATCGCAAACCTCGCCGCCGCGAGCAGATACTGCAGGCGCTGGCCATCATGCTGGAAGAGGATAGCGGTAAACGCATCACCACGGCTGCCCTGGCGCGCCAAGTGGGCGTTTCCGAAGCGGCGCTGTATCGCCATTTTCCCAGCAAGGCGCGCATGTTCGAGGGCTTGATCGACTTTATCGAAGAGAGCATTTTCGCCCGAATCACCCGCATTCTCGATGATATTCCCGACGCAACCACCCGCTGCGGAACGATTCTCTCGCTCCTGCTTGGGTTTGCCGAGAAGAACCCAGGGCTTGCCAGGGTACTGGGAGGCGATGTGCTCACCGGAGAGACCGCTCGACTGCGCCAGCGGGTACACCAGCTCTTCGAGCGCCTAGAGACCCAGCTCAAGCAGGTGCTCCGTGAAGCCGAGCTGCGCGAAGGGCTGCGCACCAGCATTTCCGCCTCGGCCGCCGCCAATTTGTTGATCGCTCAGGCCGAGGGGCGTATTTCGCAATACGTACGCAGCGACTTCAAGCGGCTACCTACCGAGTATTGGGACGACCAGTGGACGCTGATCTCGGGCCAGCTGTTACGGGCCACTGCCCAACCTGCATGACGTGACAGACGAACGAGGCAAACGAAAACGCCCCGGCGGTGCGAACCGTCGGGGCGTTTTTTATCGTGACGACTCAGCGTTACGCTGCGATCACCGCGTCGCCCATTTTCTGGCGAAGCTTCTTCATGGCGTTCTTTTCGAGCTGGCGAATACGCTCGGCGCTAACGCCGTACACATCGGCCAAATCGTGCAGCGTGGCTTTATCGTCGGTGAGCCAGCGGCGCTGCAGAATATCCCGCGAGCGCTCATCCAGCCCTTTGAGCGCCAATTGAAGACGGCGCGTGGAGTCCTCTTCGAAGTCGCTATCTTCGAGCTGCGTTGCCGGGTCGGCGGAGGCATCATCGAGGAAGTACGCTGGCGCTTGGTACGTGCTCTCTTCGTCGTCGCTGGGCGACGCATCGTACCCGGCATCGAATGCCGAGAGGCGGCCTTCCATATCGCGCACGACTTCCGGTTTCACGTCGAGGTCTTTGGCAATTGCATCGACCTCGTCGTTGTTCAGCCATGCCAAACGCTTTTTCGCGCTGCGCAGGTTGAAGAACAGCTTACGCTGCGCCTTGGTGGTGGCGATTTTGACGATACGCCAGTTACGCAGCACGAACTCATGAATCTCAGCTTTGATCCAATGCACGGCGAACGACACCAAGCGCACCCCTTGATTCGGGTCGAAGCGCTTCACGGCTTTCATCAAGCCTACGTTGCCTTCTTGGATCAAGTCCGCTTGCGGCAGGCCGTAGCCTGAGTAGCTGCGGGCAATGTGCACCACAAACCGCAGGTGCGACAGCACCAACCGGCGCGCTGCCTCCAGATCGCCCTCATCGTAGAGGCGGAACGCTAGCTCGCGCTCTTCCTCGACGCTCAGCACAGCGATGCCATTCACCGCTTGAATATAGCCTCCCAGGTCGTTACCTGGCGAAAGCTGTCCCACCGGTAGAAGACTAGTGCTCATGTGCAGGTGGTCTCCCTTAAAACCTATCGTGGTTGACGTGCTGGCGTGACGTGAATACGTGCTGCCAAACGTCTTGCATTAACGCTTAAGACCTTAGTCGAAGCCTAAGGTTCAAATGACCGATGCCAACACTGCATCGACCAACGGGGGTAGATATTCCCCGTGGTTGCCCGCATGACACAGGGTGTCGAGTCTAGACGCTGCATGTAACTCTATGATGACAGCGGTGCAGGCGTCGGCTCAGCGCGGGCGAATACTGGACAGATGACGCGTGACGGCAAGCCAAGCGCCCAGCCAGCCAAGTAGTGTACTGCAAGATAGCAGAATTGTAGAGCCTGTCACGTCCAACTGCGGCAAGCTGAAGCTGGCACCGTAGCTGGCCGCCAGCGCGGCCACTGGCAACGATAGCCAGTGGTTGCCCAAGGCCAACAGCCCCAGCGCCAAGAGCCCTCCCCCCGCGCCATACCAGGCACCGCTGTACAAGAAGGGGCGACGCACGAAGGCGTGTGTCGCGCCGATCAGCATCACCACTTCGATTTCTCGACGCCGACTCTCCACCGCCAAGCGGATGGTATTGCCAACGACCAGCAGCACACCGAAACCGAACAGCACGCCCAGCGCCAGCGCAACGCGGCGGCCGAGTGCCGCCAAATGGCGCAGCCGCTCGACCCAGGCTAAATCCACGCGGACTTCGTCGATGCCAGCTAACCCCTCCAATCGCTCGGCCAGTTCGGCCATCGCAGCGGGCTCTACATCTTGGGGGGAAATGACGATGCTCGCGGGGAGCGGATTGTCCTCGAGCCCTGCTAGGGTATCGTCGATACCCAGCGACTGCTGAAAATCCGCCATGCCTTGCTCAGGGCTAATCATGCGCGTCTTGGCCACGCCGTCATCAGCGCTCACCGCCTCTTCGATTCGGGACGCTTGCGCTGCGTCGACGCCCATCTCGAGGTACACGGTGAGCGATGCGCTTTCATCCAGCTCGGCGTCCAGCAGCTTGGCGCTGTCCAGCGTCAGCCACAGGGCTGCGGGAAGCACCAGGGCGATGGCAATCGCCAGCATGGTCAGCAAGTTGCCCAGCGGGTAGCGCACCAGTCGAAAAAGGCTATCCAGCGCCATGGCACGATGGTGACGGCCCCACGCTCGCAGGCGACTGCTAACGCGCGTTTGCTGAGAGCGAGCGCCGCTGCGGGGCGTTTTCTCGGGTGTAGGCGTAGCGGGCTTCACGGGCGCGCGGGCGGCGCGCGGACGCGGAGCAGCGCCGCTTTGGCGAGGGGTGGTCGAGCGCTTCATACGGCCCCCTCATCGGCTACGAGACGCCCATCACGCAGGCGCAGAATTCGATGACGTAGGCGCGCGATCAGCGCCAAGTCGTGACTCGCAATCATCACCGTGGTGCCGATACGGTTAAAGTCTTCGAATAGCGCCATGATATCGGCAGAGAGCTGGGGGTCGAGGTTTCCGGTGGGTTCGTCGGCCAGCAGCAGTGCGGGTTTGTTAACCACGGCGCGGGCGATGCCCACGCGCTGCTGCTCACCGCCCGACAGCTCGATGGGCAAGGCTTTTTCACGGTGTAACAGGCCAACCTTGTCCAGCGCGGCGCGCACGCGCCGGGCCGCTTCGCGGGGTTCCACCCCCTGAATGTCCAGCGGCAGCGAGACGTTGTGAAACACGCTACGATCGAACAGCAGCTGATGATCCTGAAACACCACGCCAATCTGACGGCGGTAGAACGGCACTTGGCTGGCGTGGAGCTGGGCGATGTCGTGCCCGGCCACGACGACGCGTCCCCGGCTGGGTTTTTCCAGCCGCATGATTAAGCGCAGCAGCGAACTTTTTCCCGCTCCCGAGTGGCCGGTGAGAAACACCATTTCACCTCTCGCGACGCGAAAGTTCAGGTGTGCCAGCGCCTCGAAGCGCCCTCCATAGCGCTTCCCCACGTGCTCAAAGGCAATCATGCGCGGCCATCGTCTCCTTGGCGGTCAAACAGCGCGTTGACGAAATCGTTGGCGTTGAAGGGGCGCAGGTCGTCCAGACCTTCGCCTACCCCAATGAAGCGGATCGGCGTCTCGAGCTGCTTTGCCAGCGCGAAGATGATGCCGCCTTTGGCGGTGCCATCCAGCTTGGTCAGGGTAATCCCGCTAATCGGCACCGCTTCGTTGAAGGTCGTGGCCTGGGAAATGGCGTTCTGCCCCGTGCCCGCATCCAGTACCAGCATGACCTCGTGGGGCGCTGTGTCATCGAGCTTCTGCATTACCCGATGGACTTTTTTCAACTCTTCCATCAGGTGGCTCTTGTTGTGCAGCCGCCCGGCGGTATCGGCGATCAGCACGTCCACGCCGCGAGACTTGGCGGCCGCCACCGCGTCGTATATCACCGAAGCGCTGTCGGCACCGGTATGCTGAGCAATGACCGGCACACTGTTCCGCTCGCCCCACACCTTCAACTGCTCGACCGCCGCGGCACGGAAAGTATCCCCGGCCGCCAGCATGACGCTCTTACCTTCGCGCTGAAAGCGCTGGGTGAGCTTACCGATGGTGGTGGTCTTACCAACGCCATTGACCCCGACCACCAAAATCACGAAGGGGCCATCACTCTCTTTCTCGAAGCTGAGCGGAGCCGACACGGGGGCCAGCAGCGCGGCTAACTCTTCCTGCAAGCCACGGTAGAGCGCCTCGGGGTTGTTCAGCTCTTTGCGGGACACCCGCGCTTCCAAGCGCTCGATGATCTCGCTCGTCGCTTCGATACCCACATCGGCCATGAGCAGCTGAGTTTCCAGATCTTCCAGCAGCTCGTCATCGATATGCTTTTTGCCGAGGAACAGATCGGCCAGGCCGTCGGTCAGGTTGGCGCGAGTTTTCCCTAGACCAGACTTGATACGCGCAAACCAGCCTTTCTTTTCGCCCTTTTCCGCCACTGGCTTCTCTTGAAGGGCTGGCTTCGCGGCGGGCTCTGGCTCTGGCTCTGGCTCTGGCTCTGGCTCTGGCTCTGGCTCTGGCTCTGGCTCTGGCTCTGGCTCTGGCTCTGGCTCTGGCTCTGGCTCTGGCACAGTATCCATCATCGGCGCCGGGGCCACGTCCTCATCGACCCCGGTGGGCTGCACATCCTCTTTATTCACCGGCTCGGGCGACTGCTCCTGAGCGAGCGCGTCGGCGTCCTCGCGTGCTGCCGGCTTGAGGGATTCTTCTTCCTGCGGCTCAGCCGGCGATGTCGCCGGGGCTGAAACCTCCGCCTCAGGCGCCGTATCGGGCGCGCCTTCGGGCTCTTCCGGCAGCGCTGGCTGCTCCTGGGCGTCTTGAGGCTCCTGCTGGGAGTCGTGCTTTTTCTTACGTTTGAAAAAACCGAACATAGGTGTCATCCGACTAAATAGGTGATCATTGGGATTATCCTACCACCGCAGACCAAGACTTTGGATAAGTAGCCCGCTACAATCGCGATATGAAACGACAACGCCCTTCTCGCGCTTCCTCGCGCCCATCGACATCCTCTCGCGGCCAAGCCAAACCGCCAGGGAAGCTGCGCATCATCGGCGGTGATTTTCGCCGCCGTCAGCTACCCGTACTCGATCGCCCGGGCCTGCGTCCCACGCCGGACCGCGTACGCGAAACGCTGTTCAATTGGCTAGGCCAGGCCCTCTACGGCAAGCAGGTGCTGGACCTGTTTGCAGGCACCGGCGCGCTAGGCATCGAGTCGCTCTCACGGGGGGCCGCCGAGGTCACGTTCGTCGAGCGTGACGCCCAGGTGGCGTCGCATATTCGTGAGAATCTCACCACCTTGAAAGCCGCGCAGGGCAAGGTCATCACCGCCGATGCCCTAGCGTTCGTCGCGTCGCCAGGCCAGCCGATGGACGTGGTGTTTCTCGACCCGCCCTTCCACCAGGGATGGGCCGCGTCTTGCTGCAGCGCATTAGAAGCACACGGATGGTTAGCCAAGGAAGCGATGATCTACTTGGAAACCGAACAGAGCCTGACGCCAACGGTACCGGCCAACTGGCAGCTCCATCGTGAAACCCAGGCAGGTGAAAGCATGGCCAGGCTCTATCGACGGTTACCCGCGTAAAGCGCTTGCCGCCAAGTAACAGCGGCGTTACGCTCGCCCCATTACGTCACACATCGCGATCCATTTTATGACAAGACGACAGGCAGCCGCCTGTCGTTCGTTACTGGAGGTAGGCATGAGCCTTGAGTTGTTCAATCAGTTGGAGCAGAAAGTCACCGACACCGTCGAGGCGTTGGAGATGATGAAGCTGGAAAACGAAGAGTTGCGCAACGAAAATGCGCAGCTAAAACAAGAGCGCGAAGAGTGGGAGCGCCGTTTGCAGGGTGTGCTCAGCAAGTTCGACGGTATGGACGACAGCAGCGCGTCCTAAGCCAGCGTTCGAGACATCAGTAGCGCATCTTCCCGCCCGGTCGCGCCGTTGGCGGCCGGGTAGTAGCCCTTCCGACGAGCATCTTCCTGAAAACCTACCTGCCGATAGAGCGCAATGGCTCGCTGGTTTCCGGCGCGCACTTCCAGCAGTAATCGCTCGGCTTGCCAGCCCGTTGCCATGGCAATGACCTCATCCAACAAGCGTCGCCCTATGCCTTGCCCCTGGCAATCAGGCCGCACGCCAATGGCCTGTAATTCGGCATCGAACGGTAGTTTCGCGACCAGGGCGTAGCCTGCGAGCGCGTCGCCCTGCCAATCCCCCAAGACCCACGCTTGCTCATCGGCCAGCGCCTCCTCTAGCTGCTGGCCACTGGCGCCGCTTTGCGCGAGGGCTTCGAGCGCGAGCAAAGGCGCTCGGTCGACCGCGCTCAGCCGACGAATCAAACCTTGCCCCACTGCTTGCCTAATGCCACCAAATGGGGCCATAGCGCGCGCTTGGCGCTAGCGTTCTGGATGAGCGCTGCCAGCGAGGGGCCTTGCCAAACCGGTAGCGCGAGCGTTTGGCTCTGCCCTTCATCAAGTGCAATGACGCGTGCCAAGTCGGGCGAGGCCGTCTCTGCGCCCCACCACAGCACTTGCTCTAGTTGCCAGCCTTGCCGACTTGCCGCCCCGGCAATGAACGCCGCCACGCCCTCTTGGGCTTCTTCGAGGGGCTCTTCCGGCTCGAAAGCGGTGGCCATGGGTGGCCAGGTGAAGTGAGTCACCGTCGGCAGCTCGCCGCGCCAGATGCCCGCAGCACGCAGTATATTGGCCAGCAGCTGTTGTTCCACCACCGATAGCGTGCCTTCACAGAGACTCAACCACCGCCCGCCAAGACAGACGCAGGAAAGACTGAAGTTCAGCGGTTTGGCGCGCTCGCGGGGCCGGGCCGCCGGCTCAGGCGCAGGGGCGGCTTCCGGTTGAGGCGCCGTCACGGCCTGCCCTAACAGCGCTTTGACGGCTGAAGGCGACGTCACCGACGGCGCGTTTGGCTCGGCATCGGCTTGACGCGGCGGGCGAGGCGCAGGGGCGTCGTCCAGCAACGCCTGCAGGCGCTCGCGCGGGGCCGCTTTGGCCGGTGCGTCCTCCCACTCACAGGCGCCGGTTGGCAGGGCGTTGGGCAACTGATAACGGGACGCCCAGGACGTAATGCCCATGGCATCCAGATAGTGCCGACGAGTGACTTCTGGGGTCACTGGCCGCCGCCACGACAGTTGGGAGAGTTGGGACGCTCGCTGCCGCGCGCCTGCCACTCACGGGGCGTATAGAGATGTAACGCCAGCGCGTGGACCGGGCCCGAGAGCTCGTCGGCCAACAGGGCGTATATTTGCTGATGACGCTTCACCGGCATCATGCCGTCAAAGCTATCGCTTACCAGGGTGACTTTGAAGTGCGTTTCCGAGTTGGCCGGCACGTTATGCATGTGGCTCTCGTTCTCGACTCGGAGCACGTCTGGGGTGAGCGACGCCAACTTTTGCTCAATTTGTGTCTGTATCGCCATGGGACTCTCCTTCCGTCAGCAACGCCTCTATTGTACGCCCTTACTTCCCAACAGACGATGCCCGCCGCTCGATGAGCGCCCGCTGGGCCAGCGACACCCGAGACAGGCTCGCCAGTAGCGCCAACAGCGTCGTTCCTGCCCCCAGCCATAGCGTGACCTGTATCGGCGCACCCAGCGCCAGCGCCGCCCCTACGAGCGCCACCCCGAAAGATTGCCCCACCGTACGGGTCGTACTCATCACACCGGAGACGTTGGCGCTGCGCTCTGGCGGCAGGCTGCCCATCATTTCGCGGTTATTCGGCGGCTGAAAAAGCCCAAAGCCGATCCCGCAGAGTGCCGTCCGCCACAGGCTACCCACCACTCCCGTGCTCTCGTCCACCAGCGCCAGCGCCACCAGTCCGACGATCAGCAGGACCAGTCCCGTACTCGACAGCAGGCTGGGGTTAACGCGATCCGCCAAGCGCCCTGCGACGGGCCCCACCAGCATGATCGCCAGCGGCCATGGCGTGAACAGCCACGCCGTCTCCAGAGGCGAAAACCCCATCTGTTCTTGGTAGAAAAACGACAGCGCTACAAAGGTGAGTCCTTGACCGATAAACGCCAAACCGGAGGCCGACACCGCCAGCGTAAAGCGCTTCTCGGCAAACACACTGAGCGGCAGCAACGGGTAAGGTGCCCGGTGCTGGCGACGCACGAACAGCACGCAGGCTGCCACTGCCAGTAGCCCCCAACCGCCGCTCTGCCACACCGGCGCGGCGTGCCCCACGGCGTCCATGGCGATAAAAAAGCTCGCCAGCATCAGCATCGAGTAGAGCGCCCCCAGCGTATCGAAGCTGCCTTGTCGCGGCGTCTCTTTCGGCAGTGCGCGTCGCGCCAGCCAGAGTGAGCAGAGCCCCAGCGGCAGGTTGAGCGCGAACAGCCACGGCCACTCCACGAACGAGAGAATCACACCGCTGAGCGTGGGGCCTGCGGCATAGCCGCCAGCCACGACCAGAGCGCTCAGCCCCAGCGCGCTGCCAAGCAGCCGAGAGGGAAAAATAGCGCGATAGAGCGACGGCCCGATGGAGAGCGTGGCCGCCGCGCCCAAGCCCTGCAGCGCACGAAAAACGAGCAGCGTTTCGAGGTTACGCGACAGCGCGGCACCGAGTGCCGCCAGCACGAAAGTGGCCAAGCCAAACAGATACAGCCGTCGGCGAGTGATCAACTCGCTGATTCCGGCAAACACGAGCAAAAAGGCCGCACAGACGACCTGAAAGAGATTGGTGATCCACACCGCCCGGGATGCCGAGACGTCTAGGTCCGCCGCGATGGTCGGCAAGGCCAAATTGATCATGGTGGTATCGACTACCGCCATCAGCGTGCCGGTCACTAGCGCCAGCACGGCCAACAAACGCTCAGGCCCGGGCAGCCCATCGTCGCCGGGGCGAGTTTCAAACAGTCGCATGGTGATGAATTCCTGAACAACACCCTCTGAAACGGCAAAACCGGCCGAAGCCGGTTTTACAGTGCGCTCATGCTAAAAATAATAGCACGCTAATCTTGTTCGTTGTCGAGCAGCAGTGCGTCGTCAACATCCGAGATTTCCAGAGCCGTTTCGTCGTCCAGGTCGATGGCGAGGTAGCTGTGCTCCACGCGCAGGAAGTCCTGAAACAGCGACCAATCGAGTTTTTCTGGCCACTGACGCTCATCCTCTTCCCAAGCGCGCAGCTCGGTCTCCAGGATTTCTACGTGACGCTCACGCACGAACGTCTCCAACGCCTCTGGGGTATCCATCTCGGGGATCAGGTATACCGTACTTTCACGTTCGACGTCGTCCAAGGTCAGGTCGTCGTCTCCCATGGTGGGTTCGAGCGCATTGATCCAGTCCACGAAGGTCTGGGTCGGCCTGACGCTCAGGGCAGAGCGATTTAGCAGTTTCATGGGATTCTCCTCGCCGTCGAAACGTTGACCATTATGGGCGCTAAATCGCGCCCTTACCAACTTTTCGTCCGCTACCGCCTGGTTGAGCGTTAATCCACCTCGGGGCGCATGGCCGGGAACAGCAGCACATCTCGAATGGAGGGGCTATCGGTGAACAGCATCACCAAGCGGTCAATGCCGATGCCCTCGCCCGCCGTCGGCGGCATGCCGTACTCCAAGGCGCGCACGTAGTCGGCGTCATAGTACATGGCTTCCAGGTCACCGGCGTCTTTTTCGGCCGCCTGCTCGCGGAAACGCTCTGCTTGGTCTTCGGCGTCGTTCAGCTCCGAGAAGCCGTTGGCGATCTCGCGGCCACCGACGAAGAACTCGAAGCGATCCGTGACGAAGGGGTCCGCATCGTTACGACGCGCCAGCGGGCTGACTTCGGCCGGGTATTCGGTGATGAACGTCGGCTGGTCCAGCTTGTGTTCCGCCACTTCTTCAAAAATCTCGGTTTGGACTTTACCCAGCCCCCAGCTCTCTTTGACCTTGATACCGAGTTTTTCTGCCGCAGCACGGGCAGCATCCAGGGTGTCCAGCTCGGCGTCGGTGATGCCGTCGCCGTGATCCAGAATCGCTTGGCGCAGGGTGAGACGCTTGAAGGGCTGGCCGAAATCGTAGCTGGCCCCTTGGTACGTGATCGTAGTAGTGCCCAGCACTTCCTGCGCCGCGGTGCGCAGCATGGCTTCGGTCATGTCCAGAAGGTCGCGGTAATCCGCGTAGGCCCAGTAGAACTCCACCATGGTGAACTCGGGGTTGTGCCGCGTGGACAAGCCTTCGTTACGGAAGTTGCGGTTGATCTCGAACACTTTCTCGAAACCACCCACCACCAGACGCTTCAGGTAAAGCTCCGGGGCAATACGCAGGTACATATCGATATCCAGCGCATTGTGGTGAGTGATGAACGGGCGCGCCGCCGCACCGCCGGGAATCGGCTGCAGCATCGGCGTTTCCACTTCCATGAAGCCACGGGCTTCGAAGAAACGGCGCATGGAGCTGATCACCGCTGCGCGGGTCTCGAAGACCTTACGCGACTGCGGGTTCATGATCAGGTCCACGTAGCGCTGGCGATAGCGGGCTTCTTGATCGGTCAGGCCGTGGAACTTGTCCGGCAGCGGACGCAGACTCTTGGTCAACAGCTGCGCCTCGACCATCATGACGTACAGATCGCCCTTGCCGGATTTGTGCACCGGGCCACGGGCGGCGACGATATCGCCGATGTCCCAGCCCTTGATGTCTTCCAGCACGTCTTCCGGCAGCCCCTTTTTATCCACGTAGAGCTGGATCTGGCCCGCCACGTCCTGAATCACGATGAAAGGACCACGTTTGCGCATCACACGACCGGCCACCGACGCTGGGTGGTTCAACGCTTCCAGCTCGGCTTTGTCTTTCTCGCCCAGCAAGTTGTGCAGCTCGACGGTGAGGCTGTCGCGGCGGAAATCGTTCGGGAAAGCGCTCTTGCCCTGCTCGGCCGCCCGCTCACGGCGGGCCGCCAGCTTGGCACGGCGCTCGGCGATCAGGTGATTTTCATTATCGAGAGAAGACGCGTCTTGGTTAGCCATCGGGCACCCTATTCATGTTCGAACGCTAAAAAGATTACAAACCCTGCTTCAGGCTGGCGACGATAAACTGGTCTAAATCGCCGTCGAGCACTTTGTCGCAGTTGCTGGACTGAACGCCGGTACGCAGGTCTTTAATGCGCTGATCATCCAGTACGTAAGAGCGAATTTGGCTGCCCCAACCGATATCGGCTTTGGAGTCTTCCGCCTCCTGCTTGGCCGCATTGCGCTTTTGCATTTCGTGTTCCCACAGCTTCGCCTTCAACTGCTTCATAGCAAAGTCGCGGTTGGCATGCTGGCTACGCTGGCTCTGGCACGCCACCACAATGCCGGTCGGCTCGTGGGTAATCCGCACGGCGGAATCCGTGGTGTTGACGTGCTGCCCCCCGGCACCGCTGGAGCGGTAGGTATCGACACGCAGGTCGGATGGGTTGATCTCGACCTCGAAGCTATCGTCGATTTCCGGCGACAAGAACACCGATGCAAACGAGGTGTGACGGCGGCCGCCGGAATCGAACGGACTTTTGCGCACCAGGCGGTGAACGCCGGTTTCCGTGCGCAGCCAGCCAAACGCATGGTCACCCTGAATATGTAGCGATGCAGACTTGATGCCCGCTACTTCCCCCGCCGAAATCTCGATGATCTCGGTTTTGAAGCCGTGGCTTTCGGCCCAGCGCAGGTACATGCGCAGCAGAATGTTGGCCCAATCCTGCGCCTCGGTGCCCCCGGAGCCCGATTGAATATCCAGGTAGGCGTTGTTCTCGTCCATCTCTCCCGAGAACATGCGGCGAAACTCGAGCTTTTCCAGCGCGCCTTGCAAGCCGTTGAGCTCTTTACGCACTTCCTCGACGGTGCCTTCATCCTCTTCCATCTCGGCGAGTTCCAGCAGGTCGCGGCTATCCGCCAAGCCCTGGTCCAGCTCGTCGATGGTCGCCACGATGGCTTCGAGGGAGGCGCGCTCTTTGCCTAGCTTTTGGGCGTAGTCTGGGTCGTTCCAGACGTTGGGGTCTTCGAGTTCGCGGGAAACTTCTTCTAGCCGATCTTTACGCTCGGCATAGTCAAAGATACCCCCTAAGAACGTCTGTCCGCTCAGACAGGTCCTTGATCTGGTGATGAATCGGGTTGGTTTCCAACATGGATCGCTCTAGCCTTGGTCAGTAATGGGCGATGTCTCACGGCCGTATTCAACACGGCATAAAAGAGACAGGCGCCGCTGGAGCGGCTCACGGTTAGGCGGAGACACCTGCGCGAGCTACCCCAGCGGCGATATTCTGGCTCGCATTGTAACGAAACCCAGCGCTCACCGCATCCACCCAGCCCTTCGTTCCTCACGTAAAAAACCCGGCCGAAGCCGGGTCAGTGTGTCGCAGATCGATCAGTAAGCGCGAGCAGCCGATCAGAACCGATAGGTCAGCTGGGCACCGAAGCCATGGGCTTCGTTTTTGTAGTCCGCAGAGTAAGTGGCACCGCCAACGGGGACACCACCGGTTTGGGCACTGGCAAGCAAATCTTGGCGGTCTTGCTCAACAAAGGTGCTACGCTCAGTGAGATAGGAATAAGCGAAGTCCAGGGTCAGGTCGGGTGTGGGGCTCCAACCCGCCCCGATAGAGAAGATACGACGCTCATCGGAGGGGATGCGTACGCTACGGTCTTGGTCATTGGTGGGTGTGAAGTCGAGCGTAACACCCGCGCGCAGCGCAAGACTCGGTGTAAGCTGATACTCGCCGCCCGTTGCAAAGGCCCAAGCGTTCGAATAGTTCTGCTGCTCGTTAGTAATTTCATTACCCTGGCTGCCCAGAATCGAGATTTCCTCGAACTGACTCCAGCGCACCCAAGAAGCCCCAAACATCAGCTTCAGGCGATCCGTCATCTGCTGGGTCAACGAGAAGTTAACCGTTTCAGGAGTGGTCAGATCCAGGTTAGCGGTATCCGCACGCACTACGCTACCCAGCGGATCCGTGGCTTGGAAGGTGCCTTCCAGCTCGTAATCCACGGCTGAGCGATAGGTCAAACCCAGCGTGGTTTCGGGCACTGGCTGATAAATCACCCCCAGGTTATAACCCCATCCATCGTCGTCACCCTCCACCCGCGAATCTATATCTTCGGCGGCATTGAAAGCGGCGCTGGTAGGCAATTGACGACGCAGCTCGCCTTCTACCTGGTTGTACGTGATGCCGATACCGGCCGACCACTGATCGTTAAAGCGGTAAGAGACGGTCGGCTGCGCACTCACTACACGAAGCTCGGTGTAGTCGCCAAAGTAGCGGCCTTGGAAGGTATCTTCGTACTCGGTTTTAGAACCGAACGGGGCGTAAACGCCAAAACCAAACGCCAGTTGTTCATTGACTGGGTGAGCATAGAACGCGAAAGGCACTAAAGTACCCGGCACCATATCGCCATCATTCGTGCCCGGAATCGCACCGATGGGCACCTGAGTCCCTACCGGGGCACCGCCTTGAGCAACCCCGACATCCAACGTACGGTTGGCCGAGACATTACTAATATCCGTATCGACGCTTAGGAAAGTACCACCCGCTGTAATCTGAGCGCGGTCGAGGAACGACATACCCGCCGGGTTACCGTACACGATCGTGGCATCATGAACGTTGGAGCTGCGTCCTGCATGGCCGTAGCCCTGGCCGCTGACGCTTTGCTCGTTGATTTGATATCCGCCTGCGTTGGCTTGGCTAGCAAAAGCTACTGCTGCTACCGCGGCCACTAGGGTTAGTTTTTTGAAGTTATTATGCATTGTGGGCCTCTCTCCCGATGATCCGGCGGACTCTGCCATCCACCCGCGTTGTTCCTACATCTCAGTTTTCGCCCAATGTCGGGTTTGGTTCAAGGGCAAACGAGCGTTTTATTTTGTTTTTTACTTATACATTAGTCGCACGACCGTTTTAAATCAGTGTTTTAGTCCTTTCGACTGAGGCAACGGTAACGCTTGACCTATGGGTTACCCAAGGGTTTTACACTCACAGAACGTCAATTACACGGGGATTGGGCATGTCATTGAGCGATTTAAAAGTGGGGGAGCTAGCCAAGCGTGCTCACGTGACGCCAGAGACGGTTCGCCACTACACACGCGAAGGCCTGCTCTCCCCTCGTAGGCACCCTGAAAACGGCTACCAGCTCTTTTCTAATAACGACCTGGAGCGGCTGCACTTTATTCAGCGGGCGCGAAAACTGGGATTCAGCGTCGCGGAAATTCGCGACATTCTGGCTCATGCCGATCAAGGCGACTCCCCCTGCCCGCTAGTGCGTGATCTGCTCGCTCATCGGCTGCCGCAAATACGCGCACGCATCGCCGAACTCGAAGCGCTCGCCCAGCGAATGGAGCAAGCGCTCGTCAGTTGGCAAGACATGCCCGACGGCACCCCCGATGGTCACAGCCTGTGCCGTTTGATCGAAAGTTTTCCTGAGGAGGCCCCATGCAGCGCGACACCGAACAAACCGTGATGCTGATACGCACCGTTCCGGGCATGAACTGCCAGGGCTGCGTCAAGCGCATGCGTGAGGCCATTCAAGCCCAGGACCCGGCCGCCCAGGTGGATGGATTCCCTGCCGAAAAGCGCCTGGAAGTGACCAGCTCCCTCGATGATCAGGCGCTGGATAGTGCACTCAACGAAGCGGGCTATCCACCCAGCGACGACGCGAGTGACGCACTACATCCCGACGCGCCTGAACTCGCTGAATCGCAGAGCGCCAACGCGGATGCACCCCAACTGCGCCTGCTGATTAGCGGCATGACCTGCGCGGGCTGTGTCAAAAGCGTCGAAAAAGCACTGGCCAACACGCACGGTGTAAACAGCGCCTCGGTGAATTTTGGCACCCACACCGCACACGTCACCGGCAGCGCTACTCAGGAAGCGCTAATGGCCGCCGTTGCCGAGGCGGGCTATCGCGCCGAGCCGATTGTGGATATGCGCGAAGCCGAGCGTACTCGCGAGGCGCAAGAGGCCGTTACCTATCGCCAGCGCCTCAAGGGCAGCGTGCTGTCACTCTCCCTCGCGATTCCACTGATGCTGAGCATGTTCGTCTATCACCCACACCCCATGGGCGTTGGCCGCCTGTACTGGCTGGTGATTGGCCTGCTGACGCTCGCTATTTTGGCCTTTCCCGGGCGGCACTTTTTCACCAACGCCTGGAAACAGCTCAAGCATCATCAAGCCAACATGGACACCCTAGTGGCGATGGGCACCGGCACCGCCTGGCTCTACTCGATGATGGTGGTGCTCTTCGCCCCCTGGCTGCCGGAGGTGGCTCAGGGCATCTATTTTGAAGCGTCGGCCATGGTGGTCGGGCTTATTCTGCTGGGCAACGCTATGGAGCTACGCGCCCGAGGCCGCACCAGCAGCGCGCTGAAACGCCTGCTCGACTTACAGGAAAAAACGGCACGGGTCATTCGTAACGGTGTGGAGCAAGAGATTGCGGTAGACGACGTAGCGCTGGATGATCATATTCGCGTGCGCCCCGGTGAGCGGCTGCCGGTGGATGGCGTAGTGCTCGACGGCCAGAGCTATATCGATGAGTCGATGCTCACCGGCGAACCCGTGCCGGTGCACAAAACAGCGGATGACGAGGTGAGCGCGGGCACGGTGAATGGCAACGGCAGCTTGGTGTACCGCGCCACCCGCATTGGCCGCGATACCCGCCTGGGACGTATCACCGAGCAGGTGGCCAGCGCACAAAACTCCCGCCCGCCGATTGGCGAGCTGGCCGATAAAATCTCCGGCGTGTTCGTGCCCGCCGTGATGATCATAGCAGTGCTGACGGCGCTGGCCTGGTACAACTTGGGGCCTGCTCCGGTGGTCATTCACATGCTGGTGACCGCGACCACCGTGCTGATTATCGCCTGCCCCTGCGCGCTGGGTTTGGCCACTCCCATTTCCACTATGATTGGCGTGGGCAAAGCCGCCGAGCATGGCGTGCTGGTGCGCAGTGGCGAAGCGCTGCAAACCGCGAGCCGCCTGACCACACTGGTGGTGGACAAGACCGGCACTCTGACCGAAGGCAAACCTCGTGTGACCGAGGCAACGGTGCTGCATAACGACAGCACCCAAGTGTTGGCCTGGGTGGCCGCCCTAGAGAGCCGCTCCGAGCACCCCCTTGCCAAAGCGCTGACGGCCTACGCCGAAGAGCATGATGCCCGCGCCGATAGGCTGGCTAGCTTTGATAGCGTGACCGGCGGCGGTGTGAAAGGCACCAGCCAAGCCAATGACACGCTGCTGCTGGGCAATGCGCGCTTATTGGAAGCATCTGGCGTCGACCTTTCCCCAGCAAACCAGCACATTCGCCAGCTGGAAGCCAAGGCGCGCTCGCTGGTCTATTTAGCGGTGAATGGCAAGCTGGCCGCCCTCTTCGGCGTTAGCGACCCGCTGCGCAAAGATGCCGCTGCCGCCGTGAAGCGCTTGCAGGATGATGGGTTAACCGTGGTGATGTTGACGGGCGATAACGAGCATACCGCTTCTGCGGTGGCCCGCGAGGTCGGCATTAGCGAGTTCAAGGCAGGCATGACGCCCGACGACAAGCACGCCGAGATTGAGTGCCGCCAAGCGGCAGGCGAAGTGGTCGGCATGGTGGGCGACGGTATTAACGACGCCCCCGCGCTGGCCCGGGCCAACGTGGGTTTTGCGATTGGTCAGGGTACCGATATCGCCATGGAGAGCGCCGGTATTACGCTGATGCGCGGCTCGCTGCACGGCGTGGCCACGGCGATTGAACTGAGCCGTGCCACGCTCTCTAACATCAAACAGAACCTGATCGGCGCGTTTGGCTATAACGTGCTGTGCATCCCGATTGCCGCTGGCGTGCTCTACCCCATGACTGACATGTTGCTCTCTCCCATTATCGCAGGCGCTGCCATGTCACTCTCTTCGATCACCGTGGTCAGCAACGCCAACCGCCTGCGGTTATGGAAGCCCAGCCAACAGGAGGCCGTATGAGTTTACTGATCAACCTTGCGGGTATCGCCGTCATTGGCTTGGTCGTCTGGTGGTTTTGGCTTAACTAGCAACTGCCTAGCTAACCCCTATGTAACGTCCCGGCTTATGGTTTAGGGCGATAATCAGGTTGAGCATCAGTGCGCCGAGTACCGAGTAGCCTACGCGGTCTAGGGGTAGCTGGGTTAGGGCGATAAGCAGAATCACGCCATCGATGCCGAGCTGCACATAGCCCGCCCGCAGGCCGTGCTTGTCCTGGAGGTAGAGGGCGAGAATGTTGATACCGCCGAGGCTGGTGCGGTGGCGAAACAGCATCAGCATGCCAATCCCCATCAATGCGCCGCCCATCAGCGCCGCGTAGAGCGACGGCATGTTGGCAAATTCGACCCACCCCTGAGTAAGCTCGGAGAACAGCGAGACCAAGCCGATGGCGACAAAGGTGCGCAGCGTAAAGCTCCACCCCATGCGTTTGATCGCCAGATAGTAAAACGGCAGGTTGATGGCAAAAAACCACACGCCAAATCCCCACCCGGTCAGGTAATTGAGCAGTAGCGCCATCCCTGCGGTGCTGCCGGTAAGCAGCACTGCGTGAGTGTAGAACGTCACTCCGAGAGCAACAAACAGCGTCCCCAATAGCATCGCCATGATGTCTTCATAGGGCTTGTGGGGGTCTTTAGGCAGGTCTTCCATGCGCATGAGTGCGTCCTTTTTTGGGATTATTAGAGCGGCCGCTTAAGCGGCCAAGGACGCGAGGATAGCGGAGAGTATTAAACGGGGCTAGCGTGCTCCACCATCAGCTGCAGTGACTCGCGACCGCGCCAGCGGTTGCGATTGAGCTTGTAAGCGCAGTGCAGCGTATCGCCCACGCTAAACGAGGGCAGCTCCCCCGGCGTGAGCGCACGAAACCAGATCGCTTTGCTGGTCACGGCCCCCATGGAGAGCTCCATCATCAAGTGCGAACCTTCTGCCCCCACTGGGCGCAGCGCTTCCACAATAAAGCGCCCTTCAAATAGCGGCGGGTCGAATTCCCGCCCGTAGGGACCCAAGGCTTCGATCTCTTCAAGCGTGGCCAACGAGAGCTGGGCAGTCGAGAGCTCGCCATCGGTCCACAGACGCGGGTAGAGCGGGGTATCGCCAAGTTGCTCGCCCACCGCTTGCAAAAACGCGGCTTTAAAGGCCGCTAGCTGCTCCCGTGGCACGCCCACGCCTGCGGCACCACTGTGCCCGCCGAAGCGCGGCAGCGCCTCGGGCGCAAGTTCGAAGGTGCGTTGCAGGGCATCTCTTAGGTGCAGCCCCTCGATGGAGCGGCCAGAGCCGGTGAGCATGTTGGGTGCCGCTGCCCGCGTCAGCACCACGGCTGGGCGTCCGTAGGCCTGCACCAGCCTTGAAGCGACGATGCCCTGCACACCGGGGTGGCCATCTTCCAACAGCACCACAACGGCAGGCTCGTTGGCCTCTAAGGCGGGAGCGGCGAGCGCCCGCGCCTCCTCGGCCATGTCCGCTTCGATGGCCTTACGGGACTGGTTATCCTGATCCAGCACTTCAAGCTGCCGGTTCGCGACGCCGTCGCTCTCTGCCAGCATAAAGTGCAGTGCCGCGTAGGGGTCATCTAGCCGCGAACGGGCGTTGATCCTGGGGCCCATCTGAAACGCCAAGGTTTCAGCGTTGAAGGGCACGCTGTCAGCCCCTAAGCGCGCTGCCATGGCCCGCCAGCAGGCGGCGTCCATGCGGTTGATCAGCGTTAAGCCGTAGCTCACCACCGCCCGATTGGCGGGGCTTCCGCCGAGGGAGACGCAGTCCGCCACGGTGCCTAACGCCACATAGGAGAGCCACGGCGAGAGCTTCGGCGTGGCCTCCGGCAACGCTCCCCAATCCACCAGTACGCCGCGGGCGAGCGACATCAGCAGCCACGCCACCATGCAACCTGCAATGGTTTTATCCGGGTAGTCGCAGTCGCTGCGGGTCGGGTTCACACAGGCATACGCCGAGGGCGGTGGGCCTTCCAGGGGCAGCGCATGGTGATCGCTGACCACCACATCGATACCGGCTGCTTTCAGCCGCGCAATGCGCGGCTCGTCAGAACTGCCGCAGTCGGCGGTAATCACCAGCGTCGGCAGCGGCTTTAAGCTCAGCGTCCGCTCCACCAGCGGCAGGCTGATGCCGTAGCCGTCGTGAATACGATGGCCAATCAAACTATGCAGCTTGTGCTCCGGCACGCCAAATAGCTCGACCAGCGTACGCCGAATGACCACGTGGGAGGTGATGCCGTCCACATCGTAGTCGGTCAGAATACCAATGGACTCGCCTTCAGCGACTGCCTGGGCAACTCGCTCCGCCGCGCGGCGGCCATCGGCGAGTTGTTCAGGATGCACGAGATAGCGCAGGCTGGGCGACACCAGCGGCGCAAGCTCCCCGGTATAGCCGGGCAGCCGCGACGCTAAAAGCCTTGCCTGAAGCTCGCTCAGCCCTTCTGACTGCGCGCGCAAATAGACAGCCTCGTCCAGGGGACGAGGCTCTAGGCGGGGCTGGTTACTCTGCTGAGAAAGGGGTGACACCTGGGTCATATCACCTCAGCGACGGTTGTCAGCAACGAACTGCTGTACCGCGCTCAATTCTGCGGGCAACACCGTATAGCGCTCTTCGCGCTCCAGCAGGTCGTCCATGTGGGTCGGCAGCGGCACGCCCTGGAAGCCCGCTTTTACCACGGCTTCGGCAAACTTCGCCGGGTGGGCGGTGGCCAGGGTGATCATCGGCGTGGAGGTGTCTACACGTGCCCGCTCGGCCGCTCGGTAGCCGGTAGCCGTATGCGGATCGAGAATCTCGCCGGTACGATGATGGGCTTCACGAATCACTTCCAGAATCGTCTCGTCATCGACACTGTGGCTGGCGAACTTCTCGCGCAGCTTGGCCAGCGGCGCATCGGCAAGCGCGGTGGGCTCTTGCTGGAAGCGCTCCAGCAGGGCTGCCACGGCGGCACCATCGCGGTCGTAGGCATCGAACAGCAGGCGCTCGAAATTGGACGACACGACGATATCCATAGAGGGTGCCAGCGTGGCCGCGAGCTCTTTCTTGGAGAAGTCGTTAGCCGCCAACGTGCGGTGCAGAATATCGTTGGCATTGGTGGCGATGATGAACTGCTTCACCGGCAGGCCCATCTTGTAAGCCATATAGCCCGCAAAGACGTTGCCGAAGTTAGCCGAGGGCACGCAGAAGCTGACTTCCCGCTGGGGCGCGCCCAACGCCACGCCTGCGGCCACGTAGTAGACGATCTGGGCCATGATGCGCGCCCAGTTGATCGAGTTCACCGCCACGAGCCGCGTGCCGTTCAAGAAGTCTTGATTGGCAAAGCTGGCTTTGACCATCGCCTGAGCATCATCGAAGTTGCCCTCAATGGCGATGTTGAAGACGTTGTCGGCGAGCACCGAGGTCATCTGACGGCGCTGCACTTCGGAGACGCGGTTGTGGGGGTGCAGTATGAAAATATCGAGGTTGTCGCAGTGGCGGCAGCCTTCGATGGCCGCAGAGCCGGTATCCCCGGAGGTGGCCCCCATGATCACCGCACGCTCGTTGCGCTTTTTCAGGAAGTGATCCAGTAGTCGCCCCAGCAGTTGCAGCGCCACGTCTTTAAACGCCAGCGTCGGGCCGTGGAACTGCTCTAACAGGAAGTGGCTGGCATCCAGCTGCTTTAACGGCAACACCGCGTCGTGGTTGAACGTGGCGTACGCCTCGGTCACCAAACGGCGGAAGGTCTCGTCGTCGATCTCGCCGTTGACGAACGGCTTCATCACCCGAAAGGCGATCTCGGCGTAGGAGAGCCCGGCCATGTCGGCCAGCTCCTCCTTGGAGAACTCAGGCAGCGTTTCCGGGACGTAGAGGCCGCCGTCGCTGGCCATACCGGTGAGCACCACCTCTTCGAAAGAGAGCGCGGGCGCTTGCCCACGCGTGCTGATATAGCGCATCGGTTACTCTCCTTCGTCCAGGCTTTCTACGCGAATACGCGTGACGGGGCCTGCGATATCGGCCATGGCTTCGATCTCGCGGATCGCTTCGTTCATCTGCTTCTCTTTGGTGCGATGCGTCAGCAGAATGATCGGTACCAGCTCGCCTTCAGTGGCTTCTTTCTGAATCAGCGCTTCAATGGAGATGCCCTGCTCGGCCAGAATGGTCGCTACACGGGCCAGCACGCCGGGGCGATCCACCGCCAGCAGGCGCAGGTAGTACGCCGTGGTGATCTCTTCCATCGGCATGATCGGCAGCTGGCTGACATCTTCGTCGATGCCGCTAAACGCCAGGTACGGCACGCGGTAGTGATGGTCGGTAGCGATGTCGCGCGCCACGTCCAGCAGATCCGCCACCACGGCTGACGCCGTTGGCTCGGCACCGGCTCCCGCGCCGTAGTACAGCGTGGGGCCAACCGCGTCGCCCATGACGGCGATGGCGTTTTTCACACCGTGGACGTTTGCCAGCAGACGCTCTTTGGGAATCAGCGTGGGGTGAACCCGAAGCTCCAGCCCTTGATCGGTGCGCTTGGAGATCCCCAGATGCTTGATGACGTAACCGAGGTTGTCGGCCTGCTCCACGTCTTCGGCGGTGATACGCGAAATGCCTTCGGTGAAAGCTTTTTCGAACTGCAACGGCACGCCGTAAGCAATGGAGGCAAGAATGGTCAGCTTGTGGGCGGCATCGATGCCTTCCACATCGAACGTCGGGTCGGCTTCGGCATAGCCAAGCGCCTGGGCCTCGGCCAATACGTCTTCAAAGGCACGGCCTTCGTCGCGCATGTGGGTCAGAATGAAGTTGCCAGTGCCGTTGATAATGCCCGCGACCCACTCGATACGGTTGGCGCCTAGGCCTTCACGCAACGATTTGATGACGGGAATGCCTCCCGCGACGGCTGCTTCAAACGCAACGATCACGCCCTTTTCATGGGCGGCGCGGAAAATTTCGTTACCGTGGACGGCAATCAGCGCCTTGTTGGCGGTGACCACGTGTTTGCCGTTGGCAATCGCGGTGAGTACCAGCTCACGAGCGATATCGTAGCCGCCGATCAGTTCGACCAGCACGTCCACGTCGGGGTTGTTGGCGACTTCGAAGACGTCGGTCGTCGCGTTAATGCCGGTAATATCGCAGTCGGGATGAATACTGCGGTGAGCCACCTGCTCAATCACAATCGGGCGGCCTGCACGACGGCTAATATCGTCCGCGTTGCGCGTCAATACGTTGAAGGTGCCGCCACCTACAGTACCTAACCCACAAATGCCTACTCTTACCGGTTTCAAAATACTTCCCCTTTCGTGTTGGGCACCCGCAGGTGCCACTTCTTGAATCAGTGTCTCAGCGTGTTCGTTCGCCACTCATGTGACGTTATTCGTCTTCCAAGCCTAACATGGCAACGAGCCGCTCGGGGGGTACAAATCCAGGCACCATTTGCCCATCGGGCAGGATGATGGCGGGCGTCCCTTGCACCCCTAGCGCTTGCCCCAGGGCGTATTGGTCGGCCACCGGGTTGTCGCAGCTGGCCGAAGCGGCGATCGTCTGGCCCTCTTTGGCTTGATTCATCGCTTCGCTGCGATTTTCGGAGCACCATACCTGCTGCAAGGTATCGGCAGCGCCACTGCCCATACCGGCCCGCGGAAAGGCGAGGTAGTGTACCGCAATCCCCCGCTCGTTGAGTTCGGGAACGGTTTCATGGAGGCGTTCGCAGTAGGGGCAGGTAGGATCGGTAAACACCACCACCGTGGCCTTGGGCTCCTCGACGCCCCTAAACACGACGCGCTCGCTCTCGGGAATCGCCGCCAGCGCCGCTGCTCGCTCTTGGTTGCGGGACTGCTCGGTCAGATTCACTAGTCCATTATCCGCATTTTGGTAGAGGTCCCCTACCAAAAAGTGGCTACCGTCGGCATTGGAGTAAAACGACTCACCGCTCTCCAGACGAACATGATAGATCCCTTCCATCGGCGTGGCGCTCACCTGCTCTACCGGCATCGGCTGGCCGTTCACTTGTAAGTTCTCAGCCAAGCGCTCGGCAACGTCATCGGCGAAGGCGGTCATAGGCAACAAACTGCCCGCCAGCACCAGCCAAGGGGCACAGGATTTCGCAACGGATGGCATACGTGGGTGCATTCTTTGGTTAACCTCGCGGATGGTGGTCAGCATGCAGTTGCTCCAGGCGTGCCTGGGCAACATGGGTATAAATTTGCGTGGTGGAAAGGTCGCTATGACCCAACAGCAGCTGTACGACCCGCAAATTCGCCCCATGATTCAATAAATGGGTCGCAAAGGCGTGGCGCAGCGTGTGAGGAGAGAGCGGCCGAGCAATGCCCGCCGTGATGGCATGGGCTTTGATACGGTGCCAAAACGTCTGCCGCGTCATGGCCTTATCGCCTCGCCCGGGGAACAGCGCCGGGCGTGTGGGGTCTTGCATCAAGACTGGCCGCGCCGTTTCGATATATTGCGCTAACCACTCGGCGGCCTCTTCTCCCATCGGCACCAGACGATCTTTATCCCCTTTACCGCGCACACGCACCACGCCTTGACGCAGATTGACCGCGTCACCGGTCAGCCCGACCAGTTCCGATACCCGCAGTCCGCAAGCGTAAAGTAGTTCCAGCATGGTGCGATCACGCACACCCAGCGGCGTGCCCACATCCGGGGCCAGCAACAGGCGCTCAACCTCGTCTTCCTCCAGCGTATTGGGCAGGCTGGGGCGTACTTTGGGCAGCGAGACATTCGCCAGCGGGTCGCTGTCGATATGCCCATACAGTCGTGCCCAGCGATAGAAACTGCGTAGCGACGACAACACCCGTGCATTGCTGCGCAGCTGGTATCCCTGCTCGCGGCGCTGCTCCATCCAGGCGCCAAACCGCGCGGGGGACGCCGTGAGCAGCGTTTCATCATCGCGTTCAAGCTGCTCTTGCCAAGCGGTCAAATCACGCCGATAGGCCGCTAGCGTATGGTCGCTGGCGCCCTGCTCTAACCAAAGGGCATCCAGGTACGCATCAATCACGCTCATAGGCTAACGGTCTCATTGCAAAGCCATAAACAAAAACCCCGCCCCGCAAAGCGGTGACGGGGTTTTCCGTATCCGAGCGCCAAGCGCCCGAGAAAAAGTGGCGATTAAGCCAGCTTTTCCTTGATACGCGCCGACTTACCGCTACGCTCACGCAGGTAGTACAGCTTGGCTTGACGAACGTCACCGCGACGCTTGACTTCGATGGAGTCCACCAGCGGGCTGTAGGTCTGGAAGGTACGCTCGACGCCAACACCGTGGGAGATTTTACGCACGGTGAAAGCGGAGTTCAGGCCACGGTTACGCTTACCGATGACCACACCTTCAAACGCCTGCAGACGCTCACGAGTGCCTTCTTTTACTTTAACCTGAACGACGATGGTGTCGCCCGGTGCAAAAGCAGGAATCTCTTTGCTCATTTGCTCGGCTTCGATCGCCTGGATCACCTTGTTCTTGCTGCTCATCTTCATACTCCTAAATAACGTAATGGCTTGCCACGCAGTCGTGGAAGGGGCAAACCGTGATCCCGGCGCTCGAAGCGAGCTACGCGGGAGTCGTTATGGGTGACGCAGGTACGCACACATGGCTGGCGTCCTGCACCGCCGCTTTGCGCTACGGGCGGGAGGCCGCCGTAGAGGACAAAGCGTATTCCTCGATAAACTCGTCTAGCAGCGCCTGCTGCTCGGCGTTAAGCGTACGTCCTGCCAACAGATCAGGACGACGTTGCCAGGTACGCCCCAGCGACTGCTTCAACCGCCAGCGCTTGATGGCTGCATGATTTCCGCTTAGCAGCACGTCAGGCACTCGGCGCCCGTCGATCACTTCAGGACGGGTATAGTGCGGGCAGTCTAACAAACCGTCGTTAAACGAGTCTTCGATCGCGGAATCCTGGTGGCCCAGCACGCCGGGTACCAGCCTTGCCGCTGCATCGATCAGCACCATCGCGGGCAGCTCGCCGCCGCTCAACACATAGTCACCAATCGACCACTCTTCATCGATGTCACTCTCCACCACGCGCTCGTCGATACCTTCGTAGCGCCCGGCGACCACGACCAGCGGGCCTGCCGAAGCGAGCGCTTGTACGCCCTGCTGATCCAGCCGACGCCCTTGGGGCGACAGGTAGATCACCGTTGGCGTCAGGCCGGTGGCCTGCTCGGCGCGTTGGCGAGCGTCGAAGATAGCCGCTCGAAGCGTGTCTACCTTCATCAGCATGCCTGGGCCGCCGCCATAGGGGCGATCGTCCACGCTGCGGTGGCGGTCGGTGGCGTAATCCCGCGGATTCCAGAACTCCAGGGAAATGCGCCGTTTCTCTACCGCTCGACCGATCACGCCTTGCTGGGTAATCGCATCGAACATATCGGGAAACAGCGATACCACGCCAATCCACATCGCCGGTACGTCTGTTGGACGCTCTTCGGGCACCGTTGACGCCACCGTTGGATCGTCCGCTGACAGTTCGTTCAAAGCGTCTTGGCTCATCAGAACTCAGGGTCCCAGTCGACCACCATGCGGCCATCTTCTAGGTCGATCTCAACGATCACATCATCGGGCAGGAAGGGTAACAGCCGCTCACGCTTGTCGATTGCGTCGTTATCACCGCGTACCACCATGACATCGTTCGCGCCGGTTTCAAACAGATAGCTGACCTGCCCTAACCGTTCGCCTGACTGAGTGAAGACAGTGAGACCTTCAAGCTCATGCCAGTAATACTCATCGTCGGTAAGCTCGGGCAGTGCCTCTTTGGGCATCAGGATGTCCGCTTGTGCCAACCCTTCGGCGGCGGTTCGGTCATCTACGCCTTTCAGCTGCACGACAAGCCCTTTGCCTTGCCGACTCCCCTGCAGGACGGTCATGCGCGTGAGGGTTTCCCCTTGGCGCACCCACCATTCGGGGTACTCTAGAATGCTGTCCATGGGATTGGTGTAAGAGTATACCTTCAGCCAACCTTTGATCCCGTGAGGGCTGGTGAGCTTACCAAGCACCACGTGCGTGTCGTCAGTATGGCTAGTATTGAAACGCGTCATCGACGACCACTCCAGCTACAACAGCATCTATTGCTACAACGTGCGACGGGCAACAGGCTTATGCCTGTTTGCGCGCTTCTTTAACCAGCTCAGCAACACGACCAGACAGCTGGGCGCCTTGGCTCTGCCAGTGAGTCACGCGGTCCAGATCGACGCGCAGACGCTCTTCTTGACCACGGGCAACCGGGTTGAAGAAGCCGATACGCTCGATGAAACGGCCGTCACGGGCGTTACGAGAGTCGGTCACAGTCAGGTGATAAAAGGGACGCTTTTTGGCGCCACCACGTGCCAAACGAATGGTAACCATACGATAACTATCCTTCGGTTGAGGTTACGCGAGTGGGACATAGCGCAAGCCGCTATCAGAACACTCGTCATACTGTTTTCTTGGCGCGCCACCGGCTCATACGAGCTTGGACGAGGCGCCATCAGGACCTTCACTGGGTAGTGTCGAGGGCCGCGCTAACGCACGTTTTCCCAACACCCACGCATGAAGAGGCCGCATTCTACGCAAATGCGCCCGGCTTGGAAAGCCTGACAGCCAGAAAACTCACAGGCCGTCAACCGTGCCGAGCGCACTCAAGCGTGCTCGCTAGGCGTGTTAACGCCAGGGTAGACCGCCTGGACCACCCATACCGCCCATGCCGCCGGGGCCACCCGGTCCGCCACCGCCGCCCATCATGCCCGACATGCCACGCATCATTTTCTGCATGCCGCCCTTCTTGCCTGCTTTCTTCATCATCTTCTGCATCTGCTTGTGCTGCTTGAGCAGGCGATTCAAGTCGGGCACCTGAAGGCCAGCCCCCGCCGCGATACGACGTTTGCGAGAGCCGTTGATGATATCGGGCTTGCGGCGTTCGTTGGGCGTCATGGAGTTGATCAACGCCTCCAGCTTGCCCAGCTCTTTTTCAGGGCCAGGGCCTTGCGCCAATTCAGCCATTTGCCCCATTCCCGGCAGCTTGCCGAGCAAGCCGCCCATACCGCCCATTTTCTTGAGCTGCTGGAGCTGGTCGCGGAAGTCTTCCAGATCAAAACCGTCGCCTTTCTTGACCTTGCTGGCCAGCTTCGCGGCCTTGTCCTTATCGACGGTGCGTTCGGCCTCTTCGATCAGCGACAGCATGTCGCCCATGCCGAGGATACGCGACGCGACCCGGTCAGGATGGAAGGGTTCGAGGGCGTCGACCTTCTCACCCACGCCCATGAACTTGATGGGCTTGCCGGTGATATGGCGTACCGAGAGCGCGGCACCGCCGCGTGCATCACCGTCCGCCTTGGTCAGAATGACACCGGTGAGCGGCAGCGCGTCATGGAAGGCCTTGGCCGTATTCACCGCGTCTTGGCCGGTCATGGCATCGACGACAAACAGCGTTTCCTGGGGAGAGATCGCCTTATGCAGCGCCTGGATTTCCGCCATCATCGCTTCATCGATGGCCAGGCGGCCGGCGGTATCCACCAGCACCACGTCATGGAACTGAATCTTGGCGTGCTTGATGGCCGCATTGGCGATATCGACCGGCTGCTGATCGGAGCGCGAGGGGAAGAAGTCGACCTGAACCTCTTTCGCCAGCGTTTCAAGCTGATCGATGGCGGCCGGACGATAGACGTCCGCCGAGACGACCAGTACTTTCTTCTTCTCGCGCTCACGCAGGTAGCGGGCCAACTTGGCGACGGAGGTGGTTTTACCCGCCCCCTGTAAACCCGCCATGAGCACGACGGCAGGCGAGCCCTTCAAACTCAAGCCTTCGTTGGCCTCGCCCATGATCGCTTCCAGCTCTTGCTGGACGATTTTGACGAACTGCTGGCCCGGCGAGAGGCTTTTCGATACCTCTTGGCCGACCGCCCGCTCGCGCACACGCTCGATGAAGGCTTTAACGACCGGAAGCGCCACGTCGGCTTCCAGCAGCGCTTTGCGTACTTCGCGTAACGTATCTTTAATGTTGTCGTCGGTTAGCCGTGCTTGGCCTTTGATCGACTTCAGCGTCTGGGAAAGACGCTCGCTCAGATTCTGAAACATGGGGCCTCTGCCTCCGTCGCTGTCGCCGGGCGTATTCACCGGACGAATGTGGCGGCGATTATACGCGCTCGCGGCCTGAGTCTCCATGGTCGTCAGCGTTGGCGCTCGATGGCTGTGCGACGCCGCCTTGATTGGTTATAGTAGGGTAGCCGTTCTAGAGGGAACGGACGAAAGCCTGAGGCACACTGGTAAGGTGCTCCTCAGCAAACGCTGTCGCCGTTTTGGCCCTATTGTTCAACAACGCGCTGCAAGGCGCATGGATAGCATCATGCAGGCGCTCCCGTTCGCCACGATCGCTTTTATACTCTATGTCGCCGCTGCCATTTGGCAGGGCATGACGCTGTTTCGCCGGGTGCCTCCCCGCCAGGGCATGGTGCGCCTGCTGGGTGCACTCGGCCTGCTGTTACACATTCCCGTCGTCGTCAAACTGGTGGGCGCTTCCCCCGGCCTGCTCCCCGGCTTTACCACCAGCGCCACGCTGCTGATGGCCGTGGCCGTCAACGTGGTGCTCGTCGCCAGCCTCTTCAAACCGGTACTGAATGCCGGCATCGCGCTTTTCCCACTGGCCGGTATTGCGCTGATCGTGGCGACGTGGCTACCGAGCCAAGGCAGCCATAGCGGCCTGACGCCGGGCATCTTACTGCATGCGGTCAGCTCTGCACTGGCTTTTGCCGTACTGGCCATTGCGGCAGTTCAGGCGGTGCTGGTGGGCTTGCAGAATCAGGCGCTGCGTCATCATCACATTCGCGGCATCGTCCAGTCGCTACCACCGCTGACCACCATGGAGCGCGTGCTGTTCGAGCTGGTGTGGGCAGGCATCGTGCTGCTCACCCTATCGATCATCAGCGGGCTGATTTTCCTCGACAACCTGTTTGCTCAGCACTTGGTTCACAAGACCGTGCTGTCGCTGGGCGCCTGGGTCATCTTTACCACGCTCCTGGTCGGGCGTTACCGGTTTGGTTGGCGCGGCATGCGTGCCGTGCGCTGGACCCTTGGCGGCTGTGCCCTTCTGCTGCTGGCCTACTTTGGTAGTAAATTCGTGCTGGAAATTCTGCTTAACCGCTAAGCCTATGGGCCTAGCGGTTAACGCAGCGTTGGACGCGCGCTTGACACGCTACTGCCATACTTCTACAAATCGAGCTTAATACGCCATAAAGGAACTTTCGACTTGAGCGACGACTTCCCCCTGGGGTTACTGTTCGGCCTGCTAGCCTTACTCATCTTGCTGTCTGCCTTCTTCTCCAGTTCTGAAACGGGCATGATGTCGATCAACCGCTACCGGCTTAGCCATCAAGCCAACAGCGGCGACCGTAGCGCCAAGCGTGTCATGCGCCTGCTCACCCGGCCCGATCGTCTCATTGGCGTCATCCTGATTGGCAACAACTTCGTCAATAACCTGGCAGCCTCGATTGCCACCATCATCGCCATTCACTTTTTTGGCGACGTCTCAGGCCCTGCTATTTCTACCGCACTGCTGACCATCACCATTCTGATTTTCGCGGAAGTGACGCCCAAGACGTACGCGGCCATCAAACCCGAGCGCATCGCTTACCCCACTTCCTTTGCCTTGGAGCCGCTGCTCAAACTGCTCTACCCCTTGGTATGGCTGGTCAACGTGATGTCGAACGGCTTGCTGCGGTTAGTCGGTGTCAAAAGCGTGGATAACGGCGGCGACAGCCTGACCCGCGACGAGCTGCGCACCGTGGTGCACGAAGCAGGCACGCTGATCCCTTACCGCCACCGAGCAATGCTGCTGTCGATTCTGGACCTTGAGAACGTTACGGTGAACGACATCATGGTGCCCCGACACGAAGTGCTGGGCATCGACCTGGACGATTCGCTGGAAGATATTCTGACTCAAATTCGGACCAGTCAGCACACACGCCTGCCGGTCTACAAAGGCGATATCAACAACATCATTGGCATGTTGCACCTGCGTAACGCCGCACGCTTCTTATCCCGCAGCGAAGTCACCAAAGCGGCCATCGTTCAAGAAGCGCGGGAGCCCTACTTCATTCCCGAGTCCACGCCGCTGCATACCCAGCTGCTGAATTTTCAGAAGCAGAAGCGACGGATCGGCATCGTGGTGGATGAGTACGGCGATGTAGAAGGGTTGGTCACGCTGGAGGATATTCTCGAAGAGATCGTCGGCGAGTTCACGACCGACGTGTCCGAAGATGACGAGATTCATCAACAGGACGATGGCAGCCATGTCATCGAAGGCACGGCGAATATCCGCGAGATCAATAAGATGCTCGGTTGGCAGTTGCCCACCGACGGCCCCAAGACGCTGAACGGATTGATTCTGGAGCACCTGGAAGCCTTCCCGGAAGGCCCGGCCTGTCTACAAATCGGCAATACGCGGATGGAGATTCTGGAGATTCGCGACAACCTGATCACGTCAGCGCGCTGCTGGCAAAAGCTGCGTCTGCCTCGCCGCTAACTCTGCGTTGTTGACTGGCTGCGGGCGATCTCGCTGTCGCCTGCGGCCTTCAATGCTCTGACACGCTGCTCCAAAAAGCGCCTTAACGCGACACCTTCGACTTCATGGACGGCAATGGGCGGGCCAAAATGGAGGCTCACCGGCGCCCTAAAGCGTGACGGCCACTTCTTCAGCGCCTTACCGCCGTAGTGAGACGTCCACGACCCCCACAGCCCGGCCAACCCTGCTGGAATCACCGGCACATTGTCACGAGCCAGGATGGTTTCGAGCCCACGGCGGAACGTGTGGATCTCGCCATCGGGGGTCAAACGCCCCTCGGGAAACACCATCACGATATCGCCCTGGCGCAGCGCCTTGCTCACTTCATCCAAGGTACGCCGCAGCGCTCCTGGGCTATGGCGCTCCGACTCGATGGGAATCGCCCCCACCAGTTGAAACCACCACTTCAGCCAGCGGGATTCAAAAATGGGCTGGTCCATCACGAAGCGCAGCGGACGAGGGCTGCCACCACCCAACACCAGCGCATCCATAAAGCTCACGTGGTTACAGACGACCAGCGCCGCGCCCTGTTTAGGTACGTGACCTTGGCCATGCACCGACAGCCGGTAACAGCCGCGCATGGCCACGTAAATGACACGACGCAGCAGGCACCGAGTGGCGTTGATCCCCCATGTCACGTCGCTGCCCCCCGGTGTCGTAACCCGGCCAGCACGGTGCTCATGAGTTGATCCAACAGCTCATCGACCTTGAGCTGCTGCCCCTGCCAGTAGCCAAGCCGCTCGTTCAACCCCAGCTGTACCAAGCCGTGAACGCTGCCCCACAGCGTGCGGCCAAGGCGGCGCGCTTCCAGATCGTCTAGAACGGGCTGATACTGCTTTAACGACGTTTCCACCTGGGTAAACAGGGCTTCGATGAGATCGCTCTGACGCTGGTCCAGCTCGCCTTCCTGAGCCAGCGGGTAGTCGAACAGTAGCTGCCAACGGTAGCAATCCTGCTCGGCGAATCGCCAGTAAGCGTGGGCCAGAGAGCGCAACCACGGCTCGGGGTCGTCTTCGGCCAGGCTCGTAATGGTGTGCTGCAAACGTGCGAGGGTTTCGACGTTGACGTGCTGCAATAAATTGTTAAAGCTGCCGTAGAGTTTTAGCAGCGTACTGGGCGCGCAGCCCACCTCTCTGGCCAAAGCACGCAGTGATAAACCATGGACTGGCTGCTTAGCCAACCACTCATCACAAGCGTGCATGACCTGCGCGTGGAGGGCATCGGGCGCATGCTGTCTAGGACGGGCCATGGCGATCTCTTCAGGTCAACGGCAAACAGGGAAGAATGCCTCCTCGCGCTTTAGCGTGAGCAAGGTATACGATAGGATACCTTACATCGAACACTGTTTTCGACACTAAAACGCCACATTTAACGTATTACGACTTCCCTTTGCCATTTTGCATCAGCGCCGCAGGTATCGCGCCTAAAGGAGACCGGCATGACGGGACGCCTACACGTACAGCGCCTATCGCTCGCCCGCCTTGCGCCCAGCCTCAAAAGCACTGCTTCGCTCATCGAGTCTCCCAACTTAGCACCGCGCCAGCCCGTGTCGGCCCTTCGTCTAGAGCAGGGGCAGTTGACCCACACGCCGCTCTTTTGGGGGCTGACGCCGCCGTGGCTCAAGGTTCTCGACCACGCTCCGCACTGCGCGCGGGCGGAAACGCTCAGCAAACGAGCCATGTTCCAGGAGGCCTTCAGTGCGCGGCGCTGCGTGATTCCGGTGAGTGGCTTTTACGTGTGGAAGCCCCAGGCACGCAGTAAGCAGCCGTTTTTGGTGACCCACGTGAATCGCACCCCGCTGCTGCTCGGCGCGCTTTGGTGTCGTTACCACACCACGCTGACCACCTTTACCGACTCGACGGCGCTGATCAGCGTGCCTGCCAATGCCTGCCTATCGTCGCTCACCGATCGCTTACCGGTGATCCTTCCACCAGAGGCGCTACACCAATGGCTAGACCCCAACACGGACGTTGCGTCGCTGACACCGCTTTTGATGCCCGCCCCGCTGGAACTGTTGGGCGCTTTTCCGGTATCAAAGCATGTGAATAACCCTGCCTACCAGTCACCCTCTTGCGCGCACCCCACAGGGCCAATGCTGCGCTGGACCGTGTCACAGGAGCCGTAATGTTGCCCACTATGTCTGTTATTCCGCCTCGCCTGCAGGCAAGGCGCGCGGTTGTTGGCCTGACCATCGGCCTGCTCTTGGCGCCCGCCACTCCCCTCTGGGCAGAAGAGAGCCCGGTCGCCGAGGCCATTACCCCGACCATCAGTCCTTTCGATGACCGCGACTACCGGGTCATCACCCTCGACAATGGCCTACAGGCGCTGCTGGTCAGCGACCCCGATGCCGACAAGGCCGCCGCGTCCATGAACGTGCGGGTCGGCAGCGCTCAGGATCCCGACGACCTCCAGGGCTTGGCCCACTTTCTGGAGCACATGCTGTTTTTGGGCACCGAGCCCTACCCCCAGTCGGATGCCTACCAGCAATACATTTCCGACAACGCAGGCTCTCATAACGCCTTTACGGCTCAGCAGGACACCAACTACTTTTTCGATATTGAACCTTCAGCGCTGCCCGGCGCACTGGACCGCTTTAGCGAGTTTTTCCTCTCGCCGCTGTTCAACGCGGACCACCTGGAGAGCGAACGCAACATTGTGCACTCCGAGTACATGGCGCGCATTCGCGATGAGTCGCGGCGTGAGAACGACGTGCTGAATCAACTGCTCAACCCGGAGAACCCCACCACCGGCTTTGCAGTGGGCAGCCGAGACACGCTGGCAAACCCGCCCGAAGGCGAGGCAACGCTGCGCGAGCGGGTGATCGACTTCTACCACCGCTACTACGATGCCAACGTGATGAACTTAGCGGTAGTAGCCCCCCAACCGCTCGACGAACTGGAAGCCTTAGTGGTGGAGCGGTTTGCCGATATTCCCGATCACGACTTGAGCGCCCCCACGATTGACACGCCACTGATCGACACCGACACGCTGCCGCGCTATATCGAGCGCCAGTCGCTGCAGGATCGTCGCCAACTGCGCTTCTACTTCCCCGTTCCTGACCCTACAGACGAGTATCGCACCAAGCCAACTCAGCTCATCGCGCATTTACTGGGCGATGAGGGCGACGGCAGTCTACTGGCCGTGCTGCGTGCAGCAGGCTTGGCCGACGGGCTCTCTGCGGGCGTGGGGCGCGGCGATGGCAATGAGGCGCTGTTTACCGTCTCCATTAGCCTGACGCCCGCAGGTGCCGAACGCCTCGACGACATCGAAGCCACGCTGTTTGCCGCGATCGAGCAGATTCGGGCAGATGGGCTGACCGAGTGGCGCTACGACGAGCAAAAAAGCCTCAGCGAGCAGGCGTTTCGCTTTCAGCAGCACGGCGCTCCTCAGCAAGAGGCTACCCGCCTAGCCATGAGCCTTTCGCGCTACCCGGTCGAGGACGTGCAATACGCCGCGTACCGCATGGACGGCATGGATAGCGAGCGCCAGCAGCGCTACCTGGACGCCCTAACGTCCGACAACATGCTGCGCGTCTACTCCGCGCCGGACGTAGAGAGCGACACCGTAACCCCCTGGTTCAACACTCAGTGGAAAGAGCAGCCGCCCACCACGACCGGTCAGGCCTTGGACGGTCTCGCGCTTCCCGAGCCGAACCCCTTCATTGCCAGCGACCTCACCCTTCAGGCGGGCCAGGACGAGCAGCCTTCGACACTAATCGAGACGCCCACGTTTACCGCTTGGCACATGCAGGACAGCCGTTTCAATACGCCCAGCGTGGAGTGGCGGGTGAGCCTGCAGCATCCCAGCGCTAGCTACTCGGCAGAAGAAGCGGTACTCATGCGTCTGTTGGCAGGCTGGCTGAACGACAGCCTCAACGAGTCGCTTTACCCCGCGTGGCTTGCCGGGCAGTCGTTTAGCGCATACGCCCACGCGCGCGGTATGACGCTGTCGTTTTCTGGTTGGCGGGATGGCCAAACGCCGCTCATCGAGCAAGCCATCGAGCAGCTTCAGCAGGCGGATATCTCTGCTGGCGCCTTTGAGCGGGTGCGCTATCAGCTACAGCGGGAGTGGCGCAACGCGCCACGCGCGTCGTTGACCGGCCAAGCCAGCCGAGCCCTGGGTGAGGCGCTGCTCTCCCCGCAGTGGTCGACGGACGAACTGCTGGCCGCCAGCCAGCGGCTTGAGAAGCATCATCTGGAAGATTTCCGCGAGCGTTTCCTCGATGCTCTGTACATCGACGCCATGGCCGTGGGTAACCTGACTGCCGATCAGGCACGGGAGCAGGCCAACCTTATTCGCGGCGCACTGACACCCCGCTTAACGCGGGATGACATTCCCCCTCTGTCGCCATTGGAGGCGAGCGAGGAGCCAACGATACTTCACCCCCATAGCACCCGGGAGGAGTCACTGGTACTGCGCTACCTGCAGGGACGCGACACTAGCATCGACGAGCAGGCGCGCCTGAGCGTGCTCGCCCAATGGCTGGACACGCCGTTCTATCAACAGCTGCGTACCGAGGAGCAGCTTGGCTACATCGTCAACGCGGGCTATTCACCGCTGCTGGAAGCGCCGGGCATTGGCCTGGTCGTACAGTCACCGGATGTGGATAGCGGCACCATTGCCGAACGAATGGACGCTTTCATGGCAGCCGCCGGTGAGCGGCTCGAGACACTGAGCGATGAAGAGCTGGCGGCCCACCGGCAAGCGGTTCATGACCGCCTGCGCCAGCGGGATACCAGCCTGCAGGGCATGGCTAACCGCTATTGGCAAGCCACCGCACTGGACGAGGTACGCTTTGACCGTCAGGCGCACATCGCACAGCGGGCACTCGAGGTCAGCGTCGAAGAGCTACAGGCGTTGTGGCCCTCGCTGCTCGCTCACCCGCTAGACATCCGATTCAACCCGGGCGATGCACCCAGCGACATCGGCGCTTACCGTGAGACGCTCGCGCCCTTCGACCCACGCTAACCGCTCGCCAGCTCAGGCATCGAACGCCTGGGCTGGCATCATGGCTTCGACGAACATCACCAGCTCTTCGAGAATCTGCCGCTCATGATCGGTGAGCGGCTGCTGATTGTAACGCTCGATTTCCCGGGCAAATGCTTTAAGCGTAAAACCCGATAGCGCCGGGTCATTCATGCGCATCCAACGAAACGCCTCCCACTGCTCACGCTCTTCGCCCTCTAGGGTGTCCGGGTAACTGCGCGCGCGAAAGCGAAACAGCATCTCTTCCAGGCGCGGGTCTTGAAAGGCAAAGCGTTGGCCCACCAAGTCCCAAGGATCCATCGCCAGCACCCGCTCCATCTGCTGACGATCCGCCGCAGAGAAAAAGCTGCCGGAGTAGAGCATCAAATCGGGGTCTTGAGGCGACTCTTCGTAGCCGCCGCTGAATACCTCGGTCACCTTTTGCGCCACGCCGCTGGCCTCGCGCAGGGTTTTCCAGTGCCCTCGGCAGGCGGCGATATCAATCCCCAAGCGCGCCACGATCGCGCCGTACTCGCCTTTCTGCTCGCCCTCCACGTCTTTCAGCACCGTGGCTGGAAAGATCACCGGGCAGCGGTTGATATGAATGACTTTGAGCGGGATGCGCGCCTCCCCTTCAGAAAGGTCCTGCTGGCTGACGAACACCCGCTCACGAATCTGCTCGGCGCTGAGCGACAGCAAATCGCCGGGGTCGACGCTCAAATCGTACACGATCACCCCGTTAGGGTTGGTAGGGTGCTCCGCCAGGGGCATCACCAAGGCGCTACAGCCTCGGCTGGCCGGGTAACGGCGGGAGATGTGCAGCAGCGGTTTGGCGCTGGGGAGGTCGAGCTGCTTGGCCACCGCGCGCTTGCCGCGCAGGCCAAGCAGGTAATCGAACAGCTTGGGATTACGCGCTTTCAGCAGCCGCGCCAGTGCAATGGTGGCGCGCACGTCGGCCACCGCATCGTGGGCACCCTCATGGGCGATGCCGTTCGCCGCGGTGAGGTGCTCCAGTTTAAAGCTGGGCACACCATCTTCCCGCAGGGGCCATTCGATACCCTCTGGGCGCAGCGCATAGAACGCCCGCACCACGTCGATCAAATCCCAGCGTGAGTTGCCGTTTTGCCACTCGCGGGCATAGGGATCGAGCAGGTTACGATAAAATAGGTGGCGGGAGACTTCATCATCGAAACGCAAGCTATTGTAGCCGGCCACGCAGGTGCCGGGCTCGCTCATGGCGCTCTGTACCTGGCGCGCGAACTCGGCTTCGGGAAGCCCCCGACGCTGCGCTTTTTGAGGCGTGATGCCGGTGATCAGGCAGGCGGCGGGGTGCGGCAGGTAATCATCGGCGGGTTTACAGTAGAGCTCGATGGGATCGCCGATTTCATTGAGGTCGGCATCGGTGCGTAATGCAGCAAACTGAGCGGGCCGATCGCGACGCGGATCGGCACCAAAGGTCTCATAATCGTGCCAGAGAAAACTGGCAGGGGCGGCATTCGGTGGCGCCATGGATGCAAACTCCCTTGAGCGTGACAGCCCACCCATGCGCCGTGACATCTTTCGCTGGATGGGAACAAAAGCCCAAGACTAGCACACCCGCGGCGCTTCTCGCCGCCCCTCACCGTGCTCGTGTACGCTTAGCTTTTGGGCAGCGTCACGTTGAGCTCCAGCACCGAGCAGTTATCTTCGCTATCCAGCGAAATTTGAATGGCGTCGTCGTCCACATGCACATAACGACGAATCACTTCGAGCAGTTCGCGCTCAAGCAGCGGCATGTAGTCAGGCTGACCACGCTGGCTACGCTGATGCGCCACGATGATTTGTAACCGTTCTTTGGCCACCGAGGCGGATTTCTTGCGCTCACGCTTCAAGAACTCCAGCAGTTTCATCGACGACTACCCCCAAACATCCTGCTCAGCAATCCTTTGCGCTGCATCTCATGGAAGCGCAGCGGCATCTCCTCTCCCAGCAGGCGTGACACGGTATCGGCATACGCTTGACCGGCATCGCTCGAACCATCGTGAGTGACGGGCACCCCTTGGTTAGAGGCACGCAGTACGGCTTCGGATTCGGGAATCAGACCCAGTAGATCGATCGCAAGAATCTCGCGAATATCGTCCAGCGTCAGCATGTCGCCGGAAGTGACACGGGCAGGGTTGTAACGGGTAATCAGCAGGTGCTCTTTCACCGGGTCAAGCCCCTGCTCGGCACGCTGGGTTTTCGAGCCTAGAAGTCCCAGGATACGGTCTGAGTCACGTACCGACGAAACTTCCGGGTTGGTCACGACGATGGCTTCGTCGGCGTAGTACATCGCCAACTGCGCACCGCGTTCGATACCGGCGGGAGAGTCGCACAGGATGTAGTCGAAGTCGTCTTTCAACTGCTCCAGGATCTTCTCGACCCCCTCTTGGGTGAGCGCATCCTTATCCCGGGTTTGCGAGGCTGGCAAAATGAACAGATTCTCAACGCGCTTATCGCGGATCAGCGCTTGATTCAGCCCCGCCTCGCCTTGAATCACGTTGACTAGGTCGTACACCACCCGACGCTCGCAGCCCATGATCAAATCCAGGTTGCGCAATCCTACGTCGAAGTCGATCACCACCGTCTTCTTGCCACGCAGCGCGAGCCCTGTCGAAATCGCCGCGGCGCTGGTGGTTTTACCGACCCCCCCTTTACCTGAGGTCACAACTATAATTTTGGCCAAGAGTCACTTCCTTCTTGAAGTCGTTCATTGCGAGCGCGATCGCGTGGCGCTGCCCGCATAACGGGAACATCAATGTCATCAAAACAGCACACTGTAACGGATCGCAGCGGTGGCGTCGCTAGGCAAGAAGCACTAACCGGCACTCCCTCATGCGGCTTACCCCAGCGGCTTAATATCTAACTGTTCTTTAATAAAATGGACTTCGGCTGCCCGCCCTAATAGCTGGGAGTCGATATCCTCCAGCCGTTTGTAATTACCCGCTACGGAGAGCAGCTCGGCCTCCAGCTCGCGGCAGTAAATACCTGCCTGGGTATTACCATGGATGCCGGCCAACGCGCGGCCACGCAAGGCCCCGTACACGTGAATACTGCCTGCTGCCAGCACCTCTGCGCCAGCGTTGACCGCACCGATCACGATCAAATCCCCCTCGGCGGCGCTCACTTGCTGGCCGGACCGCACCGTCCCCCGGTACAGCCGGGTGGCTCCCAAACCGCTCGTCTCCGGTTCGCTGCCGACCTCGTCGGGGTCGGCAACGGGCTCGACGCTTTCCAACGCACGGGCTCGCCCCTCTTCCACGGGGGCAAACCAGCCCAGCCCCAGCGCCCACGCCGACTGACGAATCGGCTCGGCACCACCACGGACGGCCACGGGTAACAGCTTGTGATCACGGCATACTGCGCAGATCCGCTCCAGGGCGAGGTGCGGCTCATCGAGTTTTTCCACGCTAAGCACAACGGGTGTATGCTGAAAGAACGCGGGAGATTGCGACAGTTTGCCAGCAAGCTGCCGCCGGATACGCTCCGGGTCAGCGCTCGTCAACTCCATGACGGTCATCGGCAGCATGCCGCCCTTGAAGGTGAAGGCTACGTCGGCACTGTTGGCGTTGAGGCTCATGGCCGAACTCCATGTCATGTTCAGGTAAGATAAGGGTAGCGCAATCTCGCGCCTTGCGGGGTGGCCGGCTGGAAAACTCACCGCGCAACGGCAAAGCTAAGCGACAGCGACGAGGACTGCAACCGCCTGCTCATCGATGTCTGATTTTTTTCACGTTCCGCACCTCACAGCAGGATGATCCATGCACGGACTGTTACGACGCCTGTTCGCTCCTCGGTGGCAACACCCCGATCCCGAGGTGCGCCGCAAGGCACTTCAATCCCTCGACCCGCAGCGTTCAGAGCAGCGGGAGGCCCTTCTGTCTCTCGCTGGCGACAGCGACAGTACCATTCAGCTCGCGGCCCTGCTCGCGCTCGACGATATCGACAAACTGCTGGCCGCCTATCCGCAGCATCACGAGGACGAAGCGTGGTTCAATGCCGTGTGTCAACGCCTCACCGGTGCCGAGGGCCATATCGACCTACAGCAGCGCCAAGCGCAGGTAGCCCTGCTGAGCGACCAGCGACTGCTCAACGCGATTGCCCTGCAGGGCGATAACCTGGGGCTGCGGCTCACTGCCGTTGAACAGTTGCACGATGAAGACGATCTCGTCCAACAGGCGTGCCACAACAGCGTGGCCGCGGTACGCCATCAGGCCGCGCAGCGTATTAGCGGTGAGGCGTCGCTCAAGCGGCTATTGAAAGAGGCGCGGCGTGATCGCCAGGTCATGCGCTACGCCAAGGAGCAGCTCACCCAGCGGCGCAACGACGAACAGTGGCTCGAAGAGCAGCAGGCCCAGCGCGAGCACCTATTGAACCAATTAGAGCAGCACGCGCGTGCGCCCTGGGAGCCGCTTTACGGTGGTCGACTGCGCCACTTGGAGCGCGAGTGGCAGCAGCTCAGCCATTCACCCAGCCTCAGCCAGGAGCAACGCTTCCATCAGGCCATGCTGAGTTGCCGCAAAACCCTGCACGATCACGATACCCAGGAGCAGGCGCGTCAACAAAGCCTCGCTCGCCGTGCCGAAGCGGAAAGCACTCGCGACCATTTATTAGAGGGGTTAGAAGAGACCCTGGAAGGGCTGGCCCACGCCGACGAACTGACCGCCCAGGATATCGACAGCCTGCGCGCCCAACGCCAGCTCTTAGGCCAGCGCTGGCAGGCGCTGTCCGATCTCCACCCCCCTAACGACACCACTCAGCAGCGTTACAGCCAGGCGCTGGCGCAGTACGAACAGAGCATGGAGGCGTGGCAGCGCTGGCAATCGGAAAGCCTCGCCGTGGAGCATGCCCTGGCCAACAGCGATGACCAAGCGCTAGCCAAGCATGTCAAAGCGTGCCGCTGGCCCGAGACACTGACACCGCCCGCGCTGCTTGCCCAGGCGCAAAAGCAGCTGGCTACCCAGCCAATGGCAGCCACCCCCACCGGAGCGTCGCTCAATGCGTTAGAAGCGGAGCTCGATAATTTCGAGCACTTGCTGGAACGCGGCGCGTTCAAGAGCGCCAGCCGCCTCCATCAACGTTTGAAGCCGACTCTCGATGCCCTTACGGGCGAGGAGGCCAAGCCGCTCAAGCGTCGCTTGAAACATCTTGGCGCGCGGCTTGCTGAGCTGCGCGACTGGCGCGGTTTTGTGGCAGGCCCCAAGCGTGAGCAGCTCTGCGCGAGTATCGACGCTCTGGCCGACGACCCTCACATGGCCGAATCAGCGCTGGACCGTCATCATCGCCAACTGGTGAAAGAGTGGAAGGCGTTAGGCGATGCGGCGGCCAATAAAGAGCAGTCCGCGCGCTTTCGGGCAGCGTCCGATCGTATCCATGAGCGCCTGGCACCCTGGCGCGCCCAGCTCGATCAAGAGCGCGACGCCAACCTGCGCGGACGCGAAGCGCTCTGTGAGCAGCTCGAAACGCTACTGGCTCAGCCCGCCGAGGACGCCGACCCCGACGTGCTGCGGGAGATTCGTGACAAAGCGCGCCACCAGTGGCGCCACTACTCACCCGTCCCCCGGGAACACGCCGAAGCCATTGGCCGCCGCTTTGGGGCGATTCGCCATCGCCTGCAAGCGCTGATCGACCAGCGCGCCGAGCAGATTGCTGCGCAAAAGCGCGCACTGATCGAGCAGGTCCAAGCGCTACAGAACGATACCGAGCAGTCGCTGACAGCGCGCATTGCACACACCAAGCGGCTACAGCAGCAGTGGCGTTCACTAGGGCGTGCGCCGAAGGGCGATGAGCAAGCGCTTTGGAAGACCTTTCGCAGCGCCTGTGATCAGCTCTTTGCGCAGCGCGACGCTCAAAAACATGAGCAAGCCGCTCGTCAGCAGCAAACGCTCGACCAGCTTCAGCGCCTCATCGACGACATGGATAGTTGGCAACCCACACACGCCGACGAGTCCGAGCGGCTGGACGCCTACCTAGCCAGCCTTCAACAGCTAGAGCCGCTGCCCCGCAACCGCCGTAGCGACGGCATGCAGAAGCGGCTTGGCGGCATCGTACGCGCCAAACGCGAACGCTTGAGCCGCCTTGAGGTCGTCGACAAGGTACAGCAGTGGCACGCCCTCCTGCCCCTGATCAATGCGCACCTAGCGGCCGACCATCAGGCGCTTAGTGGTGGTCATCCAGCGCCGGTGGACGCCAATAGCGAGCTGTCCACACCGCTGCCCGCAACGTATGGCGATGCGCATCAACGGCGAAACGAGGCTCGCTCGTCTACCACGCTGCCTCTCTCCAGCGAACAGCAGGGCGACGTCGAGGAGCAGTTGGCTCGACTGCGGGTGCATCTATCGCTGCTTGCCCTAGGCAGCGTTAAGCAGCGAGACGAGCCGCTGCGGCTTGCCATTCAGGTAGAGCGCTTGAATAACGGCCTGAACGCCGAACGCAGCAAAGCGGACGAACTGGAGGAAGTGCTGGTCGACCTGTTGGCCCTCGGCCCCATGCCAAACCGTCTTTGGCAGCAAGAGGTCAACGAATTGGACAACCTACTGGGCCGCCTAGCGCGCCCACCGCAGCCCTAATCGTAGCCCTCAATAGATGAGCGTCACATAGCAAACGGGAGGCAGATCGCCTCCCGTTTTGCGTTCTCTTTCTTGTGGAAAGAGCCCGTGTCAGATGGCTCGGGCCTAGCCCATGAATTGGCCACCGTTGATATCGATGTTAGCCCCTGTAATGAAACCTGACTCTTTATCGGCCAGGAACGTCACCAAGCGGCCGATCTCTTCGGGAGTGCCGTAGCGCTTGACCGGGATCGTTTCACGAATCGCTTCGCGCACCTGCTCCGGAATTTTCATGATCATATCGGTGGCGATGTAGCCAGGCGAAACGGTGTTTACGGTAATGCCCTTCGTGGCCGTTTCTTGCGCCAACGACATGGTCAAGCCATGCATGCCCGCTTTGGCTGCGGCGTAGTTCACCTGACCGAACTGGCCTTTGCGCCCGTTGATGGAAGAGATGTTGATGATGCGACCGTAACCGTTCTCCAGCATCATTTCGATGACGCTGCGGCAGGTGTTGAAGACGCTGTTCAAGTTGGTATCGATGACTTGATACCACTGCTCGTAGGACATTTTCTTCATGGTGCCATCGCGAGTGATACCGGCACAGTTGACCAGCACGCTGATCGGACCATGCGTTTCATGGATCTCACGGGCACCTTCGACGCAGGCATTGTGGTCGGATAAATCAACACCCGACAGCGCGATGTTGTTATAGCCGTCGGCTTGTTGTGTTGCCAGCCAGGTCTTGGCCTTGTCGGGATTGTGATACCCCGCCACGACCAGATAACCCGCATCCGCCAACGAACGGCAAATTGCCGTCCCGATTCCACCAGTTCCACCAGTTACCCAGGCGACGGGGGCTTGATTGGCCATTGACTACCTCCCTGATATGACAAATGGCTTGGACCTTAAGCACTGTTATGGCGTCGCAAGCCATTCTGAATAAGCGCTTTCGCGCTTCTTTCACTCACAGCACGCCGCTTGTTCTATTGGGCGACACACCGACAGTAAGCTTTTTATTATGCCTATTGGAAGCATAGCTTTACTCTTTCAATGTTGCAGCACGATGAAGCTGACCGCCAGCAAGGAAACGTTTCATGGCAGGGGTTGACTTAGCGTCAAAAATACGTAGAATACGCCACACGTTGATGCGGGGTGGAGCAGTCTGGTAGCTCGTCGGGCTCATAACCCGAAGGTCATCGGTTCAAATCCGGTCCCCGCTACCAAACATAGAAAAAGCCGATTCTTTAGGGAATCGGCTTTTTTGTGCGCATACGTTAAGCAATGCTTGTGGAAGCAGCTCATCGGGCTCAGCTCTTTATCACCCCAGGAAGGTCATCGGTTCAAGTCCGACCCCCGCTACCAAACATAGAAAAAGCCGATTCTTTAGGGAATCGGCTTTTTTGTGCGTTTACGGTAAGCAATGCTTAGGGAAGCAGCTCGTCGGGCTCAGCTCTTTATCACCCCAGGAAGGTCATCGGTTCAAGTCCGACCCCCGCTACCAAACATAGAAAAAGCCGATTCTTTAGGGGAATCGGCTTTTTTGTGCGCATACGGTAAGCAATGCTTGTGGAAGCAGCTCATCGGGCTCAGCTCTTTATCACCCCAGGAAGGTCATCGGTTCAAGTCCGCCCCCCGCTACTAAACATAGAAAAAGCCGATTCTTTCGAGAATCGGCTTTTTTGTGTGCGTTCTTCCGTCTCCGCGCTTTATTTCCCTTCACTTCCTTGAATCCCCGGGCGGCTGCCTGCATATCATGGAGCAACCTTTTCCATCCGATGCAGAGTTTACCCATGTCGATTATTGATCCCCGTACCGGCAACCCAATGACTGCCGACCCTGTCGCGAACACTGCCACGCCTACCGGTGGCGAGCGCCCCAGCGTGACGCGCGAAGAGGTCATCATTGAACTCAACGCGGGCAACATCCAGCAGGTATTAGAAGCCTCGATGCAGGTACCGGTGCTGCTGGATTGCTGGGCACCCTGGTGCGAGCCGTGTAAAAACCTGATGCCAGTGCTCGAGAAGCTGGCCATCGAGTACGGCGGTGCGTTTTTGCTGGCAACGCTAGATGTTGAAGCGAATCCAGAGATCGCAGGTCAGTTAGGCGTGCGCTCGGTGCCGGACGTGAAGCTGGTGAGCCAGGGAGGCTTGGTAGATAGCTTCCAGGGCGCTTTGCCAGAGAAAGAAGTACGCGAGTGGCTCAACCGCTACTTCCCCGCTCCCGGTGACGCGCCGCCCAGCCCCGAAGAGCAGGCAGAAGACGCCCTGAGCGCGGGCGATGCTGCAGGCGCGCGGGAAATTTACCAAACGCTGATGAGCCAATACCCGGAGCATTACGCGTACCACATTGGTTTTGCCAAAACGCTGGTGGCGGAGGGGCGCGGCGACGAAGCGCGAAGCGTGCTGGATAACCTGCCGCCAGAGGAGCGCGATGCAGCACCCGCTCGTGGCGTTCGCGCCAGCATCGAGTTCAGCGAACAGGCGCTCTCAACGGAAGAGATTGCCGCGCTGGGTGATCGCACTGACAGCGAAGCGCAGTACCAGCGGGCGCTGCGCCAAGTGGCCGATGGTCAGTATGATGCCGGCCTCGACGCACTGCTGACGCTGATGAAGCAGGACCGCGCCTATAACGATGACGCGGCCCGCAAAACGCTACTACAGGTATTCGATGCGTTAGGGGCTGACCACCCTCTCACGGTCACCTATCGCCGCAAGCTGTTCGCCCTGCTCTATTGATAGCGCCTGACGAAGGCAACGTTACGCTTTTAACAGCGCATCCATCCGTGATAACGCCGCTTCCAGTTGGGAAGCGGTGGTGCCGAAATTGAGCCGCACGAACCCAGGGCAACCAAAAGCCGCCCCCTCAGAGAGTGCTACCCCTGCCTTTTCCAAAAGCGTTTGGGCAGGGGTCTCCCCCAAGCCCGCATCACGCATATCCAGCCACGCCAAATAGGTCGACTCTGGTGCGCTCAGCGACACGCCAGGCCAGGTTGCTACACGCGCTTCCAGCGCTGTCCGATGGCGGCGTAGAACGTCCAGCAGCGCTTGACGCCAGGGTTCGCCCTCGCGATACGCTGCCTCGGCAGCGACTAAGCCCAATACGTTGCCGTCCGGCAAAAAGCCTTTGGTAGCCTCGGCGAAACGGTGCCGCAACGCAGGATCAGGAATGACCGCACAGGCGCTGGTGAGCCCGGCCAGATTGAACGTTTTCGAGGGTGCCCAGAGGGTAATCGTGCGTTTGGCCAGCTCAGGAAACAGCGCCGCCAGGGGGCGGTGGCGCACGCCTTCATCCAGCAGCAAATCACAGTGCAGCTCGTCGGAGACCACCCATAAATCGTGGCGTTCGACCACGGCGGCGAGTTGCTCAAGTTCTCTCAGTGTCCATACGCGCCCGGTCGGGTTATGCGGATGACACCACAGCAGCAGCCGAGTCTGCGGGGTGATGGCCGCTTCCAGCGCCTCGATATCCAGCCGCCAAGGCTCGCCAGGGGCAGCAGGCTCCGCTAACATCGCCTGCTGCGCTAGCCGCCCGGTGCGTTCGGCCACGGCCAGAAAGGGCGGGTAGATCGGCGCGATGGTGAGCACGCCCTCGCCAGGCTGAGTCAAGGCCATGGCGGCAAAGTGCAGTGCAGGCACCACGCCCGGCAGCCACTGCTGCCATTCGGGTTCAATGGACCACGCATAGTGATGAGCGCTCCATTGGCACAGCGCCTCACTCAGCGTGGCGGGCACTTCGCCGTAGCCATAAACGCCGTGAGCGACCCGTCGCTGGAGCGCGTCGATCACCGCGGGCGGCGAGTGAAAGTCCATATCGGCGACCCACAGCGGCAGCACGTCCGCCGCGTAGCGGTGCCACTTCTGCGAGGCATACTGTCCTTCGGGAGCGCGCCTTTCCACGGGCGTGGCAAAATCGAACGCCATAACACATCTCACTTATTTCTACGGGAGTAGACACTGAGCATGCCGCAAGATGACTTTTATACCAAGATGCGCGCAGGCCTCTCGGCGCTGTTGCGGCAATGGCGCTCGCTGGGAAAGGCGGATGCCGACCAGCTCGCGCTGATTTTGGCGGAAACTGCTAGGGTCGCCAAATTAGGCACTCCGGAGGCCACGCCAAGCGGAGCCACGCTGGAGCAGTGGAGCCAAGACCAGCAGGGCGAGATGCCCCTGTGGGCACCGCGAACGGCCGTTTTTCTCCTCAACCAAATGCCTGCTCGGCCTACCCCGCAAAGCGACGAGGAAGCCTGCGCCTGGGCCTACTGTTGGTTACGCAATCGCTCGTTCGATTCGCTGGAGGCGGCTCGTGCCGCGCTGCCCGGCCACCTCGTCGAGCCGCTCACCGAGGCGTTGGACGCTGCTTGGCGCGACCAGCAAGGGCTTCGACTGGTCTAGCGTCGCTTGCGCACGGGCGATTTTGGCTTGAAACCAGCCGGCTTGGTGGCCAGCCATTCGACGAAAGCGCGAATATCGGCATCGTCCTTGAGCGCCGCCAAACTGGCAAAGCGGTCGGCCAGTTCACGTTCGCTGTACAACCGGTGAATGTGCTTATGGCACGGGTGGCACAGCCACACGATGGCCGTGAGCCGCTCCTCACGACTATGGCGCTTTTGATAACGCGGCTTGTTGTGCAGCGTTCTGGGAATGAGATGATGCTTGGTCAGCGGCGATGCGCGCTGACAAAGTTCGCAACCATCGGGCTTGGGCGGCGGGGAAAGCGCATGGGCGCCTGAGTCTGGAGAATGGGTCACGGCAGCAAGCCTCCCAAACGGATAATGATGAAACGGTGGTACATCCCCATTGCGCTAATAACCGTTGCGCCATGTTCATGCCCCCATAATAACGAAAGGAAAACGCCCTATGGTAGACGTTCCACTCACTTGGCAACTGGCTAAACTTGGCCTCTCCGTCAGCATGGTGCTGGGGTTGGGCACCGTCGCCGTGCGGGCTAGCCCCCGCATTGCTGGGCTGCTCTCGGGCTATCCGCTGGGCACGGCACTGGCGCTATTTTTTATCGGCTTGGAGATATCGCCTGCTTTTGCCACCCAAAGTGCCGTGCATACCCTAGCGGGATTCACGGCGACCATGGCGCTAGGCGCAGGGTATCTCATCACAGGCCGCCAGCCAGGCATCAAAGGGGTATTGGGCGGCGTGCTAGGGGGCTTTGCTGCGTGGCTGGCGGTCAGCACGCTGCTGGCCCAATTCAACTTCACGCGCCTTAGCGGTACGCTGGTCACCCTGTGCGCCATTGGTCTCTTCAGCTGGCTGTTTCGCACCATTCCAGATGTGAAGAGCACCGCTAGCAGCACCTTCTCTTGGCCCGCGCTGGTGGCTCGGGCTGGACTCGCCACAGCCATCATTTTTGTCATCACGCGCATTGCCCACTGGCTTCCGCCCGAATGGGCTGGCACGCTGGCAGCGTTTCCCGTCACCATGCTGCCATTTTTACTGATTCTTCACGTGGGGCACGGTCACGCTCCCGTCGCTACGGTCATCAAGCACTACCCCATGGGCCTTGGTTCGCTACTCAGCTATACCCTATGCGTTTCTTATACTTATAGTACGCTGGGGCTATTCTGGGGAACGCTGGCGGGGTTTCTCGCCGCCACGCTGTGGCTACTTGGCTGGATGCAGTTGACGGCATGGCGCCAGCGCCGCAACACTTGACCAAGCGCTCGCTTGGGTTAATTCTGGAGCAGGGCTACTTCGCACACTAATAATAAGGATCGCGTCATGTTTACTCGCACCATAGAACCGGCGTTTTACGATACGGATGCCTTGGGCCACATCAATAACACGCGCCTCCCCGCGTGGTTCGAGCTGGCGCGTAATGACCTGTTCAAACTCTTCACGCCCGACCTGAACCCCCAACAGTGGCGGTTGATCATGGCGCGCATGGAAGTGGACTACCGCGCTGAACTGTTTTACGGCCACGATATCGAAATCCGTACCTACTTGACCCGTTTAGGCAACAGCTCGTTTACCGTCACCCAGGAAGCCCGGCAGCATGGTACGCTAACCAACTTGGGGCACACGGTGATGGTGCAGTACGATCATCAGGAGAAGCGAGCCGTTCCTATCGAGGGTGCCCTGCGTGAGGCGTTGTTGGCGCATTTAGAGACGGCGCCCGCTTCCGCTTAATTCCCCCGCCTGACATGGTGGGGCCTTCCAGGAGTCACCATGGCCATCCGCTATAATCTCTGGATTGATCCGGACAACACGGCGCAGCACCGCGCCGTGGAAGCCGACTTGGAGCGCTATTTCATGGAGCGCTTCGCCGACTACCCGCATATCCGCTTGTTCGGTGCAGACCCGTACGATTATGATGCCCCGTTCAATCGACTTTACGACGTGCTGATGGCTCGCGCCGCCGAGTACTGCGAGGAGAAGTGGCGCTACGTCGCCTCTCCTGAACAGCTCAACCGCTGCTTTTTCCGCGCCGTTGGCCGTTCGACTAAATTTGTTCAAGACGACCGAAAGTGAGACGTTGACGCAATGGTAATTCGTACCGACCAAGCACCCGACGAGCGCCAGCTGGCGATCATTACTCAACAGCTCGGGCGAGCGCCTCGCGGTATCGAAGCCGTTGCAGCCACCGACGCCCAAGGTACGCCGCTCGTACTGCGGATGGCACCTATCGTGGATGGTAAACCTTTCCCGACGCTGTACTGGCTCTGCTCGGACCTGCTGAAAATCGAAATTTCGCGCATCGAAGCCGTGGGCGTGATCAAGTCCCTCGAGCAGCGTCTGCAGGAAGAGCCGGACTTCCTCGCCGCTTATCAGCAAAGTCATCGCGATTACGTCGATGCCCGCTGGCGCTCGATGAGCGAGGCTCAGCGCGAAGAAGTGGCTCGCCTGGGCTACACCGACGTACTCACCGAACGCGGTGTAGGCGGCATCAGTAACTGGCAGCAGGTGCGCTGTCTACACACCCAGTACGCTCACCATCTGTGCGGGAACAATGTCATCGGCCAGTGGATGGACGAACACTATGACGTTCAGCGCTGCCTAGGCTAACGCCGCCCGCTTCTCTCTACCCCGCTGCGATAAGGACGCTCTGACGATGTCACGTATTTGTGTTTACCTCGGTTCTCGGGAAGGTAACAGCCCGGCCTTCCGGCAGGCCGCGCGCTCCCTTGGCACGGCCCTTGGGCAGCGCGGCCACACCTTGGTCTATGGCGGTGCACGGGTCGGGCTCATGGGAGAGTTGGCCAATGCGGCTCTCGAGGCGGGCGGTCGCGTACTCGGCGTTATGCCGGATCACTTGGTCGAACGCGAACAGGCACACTTTGGCTTAACGGAGCTGATTCGCGTCCCTAACATGCACGAGCGCAAAGCCACCATGGCGGCGAATGCCGATGCGTTCATTGCTCTACCGGGCGGGATTGGTACGTTCGAAGAACTGTTCGAAATCTGGACGTGGGGCTACCTGGGGCTTCACGACAAACCGATGGGGCTGCTGGATACCGAAGGCTTTTACGCGCCGCTGCTGGCGTTTTTGGATAGCACGATCAGCCACGGCTTTCTGGCCCAAACGACACGTGACATGCTGCTCGACGCTTCGACGCCAGAGCGTCTTTTAGAGGCGCTGGAAGCCCAGTTGGATTAACGAACGTCGAGCTACGATTAGGCTTTGAGAGTCAGTGTGCGAGTGCGCTGATAGGTAAGCTGGAGCAGTCGGGCATCTTCCCCTGCACGGTGGCGGTGGATGCCCCGTTCGGCCACGACGGACTCTTTGGTATCGCTCCACAGCGCCTGCTGCTCTTCACTGAGCAGGATGCGCAGCGCTTCCAGACGAAAACGGGGCAGCATGCCAGCGTGATGAAACAGTAACGACAGCCAAGTGTTATCGTAGCCCCAACTATCGCTATACGCCTTACCTAGTTCCCGCAGCTCATCGTTGAGCCACTGGGCCACTTGGCGCACCGGGTAACCCTCTTTCATCAGCCGCTCACGCGAAATGCCGTGCAGCAGTTCGGCTTTGGGATCCCAATGCACCCACTCATCCAACGGCTGAATAAGAAACGCGCAGCAGCTACCGTCGGCGCGGGCGATGCCCACTTCGATCGGGTAGCTGCCGCGCCCGAATCCGGACGCTTCGATATCTAGCACTGTAGGTAGCGTCTCGGACACTGATTTCCTCTTTTCTGTCTCGCCACCGGATACGGGGCTCAGGCGGCGGCCATTTCCACCGCAGGCTGCCGTTCGGCCATGCGCTGCCAGTAGTCGGCTTGCTCATGGTCCACTGCTAAGCCTAGCTCACCCAAGCGGTAGGCAAGCGCCAAACGCTCCGCAGCCAGGTAGTGGCCTGCCTGCGCCGCACGGGCGTACCAAGTCACCGCATAATCTTCACGGCGGGGATACTGCACACAGCCGTGTTCATGAATTTGTGCCACCTGATACTGCGACTTTACATCGCCTGCCTGGGCCGCTTCCAGTACGTAGCGTGCGCCACGTGCCTTGTCCTGTGGAGACAAGCTGCGGTGAAACAACATGTGCCCATAAATGGACTGTGCATCCGGGTGCCCCGCTTCGGCACACCGCTTGAACAGTCGCATGGTGAGGCGCTGCGTACGCGGTGAACGCGGGAGTAACCAACGGGTGTGAAACAGCTGCTCGGCTAGACGAAATTCCAACCGGGTAAACAACGATGATGCCTGCGGCATGGCAAACCACCCTGCCTATCTGTTGAGACCTTCGGCTAACCATCTCACCTTCCACGACGGCTAACCATGCGATAAACCGGCGCTTGGCCGGTCGATGGGCTGGCAAGCATACGCCTGCCTTCGCCCCGACTCAACCCTCTTGATTTGCTGCTTTTGTAGACCCTCGCTAACATGCCTTCCACAGGCTGGTAACGGCGATTGGCATCGCTCACTTTCCAGCAACGTTTTCGCCCACGCGAGGAGACAACCATGCAAACGCGCCCACTGGGTAGAACCGGAATGGAGGTCAGCCGACTGTGTCTAGGCACCATGACGTTTGGTGAACAGAACAGCGAAGCTGAGGCTCATGAACAGCTCGACCGCGCAGTAGCGTTTGGTATTAACTTTATCGACACGGCGGAGATGTACCCCGTTCCGCCAAAGGCGGAAACCCAAGGGTTAACGGAAGCCTATATCGGCAGCTGGTTAAAAGCCCGAGGCGCTCGCGACGATGTGATCATTGCCACCAAAGCGGCAGGGCCAGGTTTAGAACATATTCGCGGCGGCCCTAAAATGAGCCGCGACCACCTCCACCAGGCCATTGATACCAGCCTGGAGCGCCTGCAAACGGACTACGTCGATCTGTACCAGTTGCACTGGCCTGACCGTCACACCAACTTTTTTGGCAAGCTCGGCTATACTCATGCTGAGCAGGAAGACGCCACCCCGCTGGAAGAGACGCTCTCCGCTCTGAAAGAGCTCGTCGATGCCGGTAAGATTCGCGCCGTCGGTCTATCCAATGAAACGCCCTGGGGCGTCATGCGAATGCTGCAGCTCTCAGACCAGCTGGGCCTGCCACGCGTTGCCTCCATCCAAAATCCTTATAACCTGCTGAACCGTTCGTTCGAAGTGGGCTTGGCAGAAATTGCCCATCGCGAAGACGTCGGGTTACTGGCTTACTCTCCGCTGGGGTTTGGCGTGCTGTCCGGGAAGTACCTCAACGGCGCCCAGCCGCCAAAGGGCCGCTTGACGCTCTATGAGCGCTTCAAGCGCTACACATCACCCGAAGCCGAGGCCGCGACACACGCCTACGTCGACCTGGCCAAAGCGCATGGGCTCGACCCCGCGCAAATGGCGCTGGCATTTGTCAATTCACGCAGCTTCCTGACCAGCAATATCATTGGGGCCACGACGATGGAGCAGCTGGAAAGCAACCTCGCCAGTGAGAGCCTGAAGCTCGACGACGACGTTTTGACCGCCATCGACGATATCCATCGTCGCATGCCGAATCCCTGCCCCTAACGGCTCCTATCGTGTCGATAGCCTCGGCCGCCGCCGAGGCTTGATATAATCTTGCTAGCTATTTAGTGGTCGCATCTCATGCCGAGAAGCGACCCTCTTTTGTCACGGCACAAGGAGCACGCCATGCTGAGCGTTATTTCCCCCGCCAAAACGCTGGATTTTGAAACACCCCCGACGACCCAGAAGGTCAGCCAGCCAGATTTTCTCGAGTACAGCCAGCCGCTGATCGATATCTTACGCGGTTACTCTCCTCAGCAAATCAGCGACCTAATGGGCATCAGCGACAAACTAGCAGGCCTGAACGCGGCTCGCTTTGCCGAGTGGCAGCCACCCTTTTCGTTGGACAACGCCAAACCCGCCGTGCAGGCATTTCAGGGAGACGTCTACACTGGCCTGGAAGCCGAAACCTTCAGCGATGCAGACAATCGGTTTGCCCAGCAGCATTTGCGCCTTCTATCGGGCCTCTATGGTTTGCTCCGCCCGCTGGACTTGATCCAAGCCTACCGTCTGGAAATGGGTACCAAACTGCCCAACGACGCAGGCAAGGATCTTTACGCCTATTGGAAGCCGATCCTGACGCCTGCCCTGAATAGCGCGATCGCCGAGAGTGGGTCGAAGGTACTCGTAAACCTAGCCTCCAACGAATACTTCAAAGCCATCGAAGCGAAAAAACTGGATGCCCGAGTGGTGACTCCCGTCTTCAAGGATGAGAAAAACGGCACGTTCAAAATCATCAGTTTCTATGCGAAAAAAGCGCGGGGGTTGATGAGCGCATGGATCATTCGGCAGCAGATCAATGACCCCAACGCGCTCAAAGATTTCGATGTGGCAGGCTACCGCTTTGATGCCGCCGCTTCCGAAGGCGATACGCTCGTATTCACTCGTCGCGAAACGGAGCGTTAAGGTTAATAAAATGTGACCGTTTGCGCCGATCTTGGCTTTAAATACCGGCGGTGAATCTCTTTAAAGGTGGCCGTATCGCAGCGGTGTAGCCACTCATAGGCCACCATATCGGCAGACACCGCCACCGCCCCCTGGGCACAGGCACGCTCGCGCGCAAGACGCGCCTCTTCGGGACGGCGGCTGGCGGCTCCTTCACTCAGCCAAAACACCTCATACCCTGCCGCTAACAGGCCCAGTGCACTTTGCAATACGCAAATATGGGCTTCCGTGCCGCACACCACGACCTGGCTGCGGCCCAACGCTGCCAGCGCCTGCGAAAACGCGGGCTCCTCGGTCGCGCTAAAGTGTCGCTTCTGCCATGTCGTATGTATGTCCAAGCTCTCCAGCAGGGTCGCTGCGGTCCCGCCTAATCGCTCGGGATACTGCTCGGTGAGCCATACCGGCACCTGCAACTGATTGGCGACACCTGCCAGCCAAGCCGCCTCTCGAAGAGCCGCCTCACCGCCTTCGATCACGGGCAATAAACCCGCCTGAAAATCGATCATCAACAAGATGCTTCGAGCCTGATCTAAACGCACTTTCTGCTCCTTTTTTTGTCTTTATAGTGACTCTCACCATCACCTAGGCGAGGTATTACACGGTAAACTGATGGCCCACCCTTTTCTATCTGCTTCGCACTGAAGCGTTTGGCATTACCTGCATCCTCAATGGAGAATCAACATGTTAAGGCAATTCTTTGTCATGCTATTGGTGAGCGTCATGGGCGTTAGCACCGCCATCGAACACGCGGAGGCACGCCGCCTAGGCGGTGGTAGCAGCATGGGTAGCGTGTCACGCTCCGCTGACCGACCGGCTAGCACGCCCGCACAGCAACAGGCCCAAAGCACCCAGCAGGGCGCAGGCGCCGCCACCGCTGCTCGCCGTGGAGGTATGGGTGGCATGATGGGCGGCCTACTGGCAGGCGGCTTGCTGGCAGCGCTCTTCTTCGGTGGTGCGTTTGACGAGCTGCGTCTGATGGATCTGCTCGTCATGGTAGGCGTTGCTGCGCTGGCGATCTTCGCTTTCCGCGCCTTCATGCGTCAGCGTCGTCCTGCATCCGCCCACCCGGCAGGCTATCAGCGCGAACGCCAAGAGACTCAGTACACCCCAAACAACGTCACAGCGTCTCCAGGCAGCTTAGCCAGTGGCTTACAAAGCACACCGGCTTGGTTTGACAAGGAGCGTTTTCTAGGCGGTGCCAAAGAGCATTTCATGACGCTGCAGCGTGCTTGGGATAATAACGACTTCAACCAAATCCAGGAGTACGTGACGCCAGAGCTCTACAACCTGCTTCGCCAGGAGCGCGCCGAGCAGCCTGCCAATAATCGCACTGAGATCGTGCGACTGTTTGCAGAGCTTGGCGATATCAATGAGTACGATGGCCACGCCGAAGCCACCGTCATCTTCCACGGTATTTTGGAAGAGAACGGTGAGCAAACCGAGTTCAACGAAACGTGGCACTTGACGCGTGCCATGCGCGATCAGGCACCTTGGTATCTACAGGGTATCGAGCAAAACCCAGGTGCATGACCAAACTACTTTCCAAGCCTTAAAACGCAAAACAGCCGCTTCTAAGCGGCTGTTTTTATATCGGTAGCATATCGATACGCTGCAAAGAGTCGTTTTCTTACTCCTCTGCAGACTCTTCGATATTCTCACCCATGTCCTCTAGGCTTTCGCCTGCATCTTCCATGCTCTCATCGATGTTTTCACCTGCTTCTTCGGCAGGGCCCTGGTTATCACAGGCAGCTAAACCGCCCATCATCATGGCCATCAGTAGCGCAACCGCTAGCTTCTTCATCAATGGGGTACTCATATCGCGTCTCCTCCTGAGATGCTGCTTAAATGATAGGTACCCGCTCATACTAGTTGCTCGGCAGCCCTGCCGCCACCAAAGAGCAGTAACTCCCTGTTATTTATTTTTTTAAAACAGTCGTTTCAAGGAAACTTTGTGCACCCGTGGCGTCACTTTTCAATGCTTGGACATTCGGAAGGCACAGCCCAAAAGCCCCGAGCACAGGGTGCCCGGGGCTGGTCATGGCGCGCTTTCGAGCGCGCAACAAAAAACCCAGCCGTTTGGCTGGGTTCTTTGCGGTATAAGTGCCTGACGATGACCTACTCTCGCATGGGGAGACCCCACACTACCATC
>NZ_JAMXRX010000007.1:0-202870 GCF_024124605.1 Halomonas sp. CnH100-B
ATCAATAACGAGACGGTGCTAACTTCCTGACAAACCAGAGGTTTTTAACCTCATTCACCGCTGGTAACGCTTGGCGTCCCCGGCAGCGGATGCGTACTTTACGGATTCGAAGCCGGGTTGGCAAGAGCTAATGTGAAAAAGTTTTCAGAAAGTTCACACCAGGGTCACGCGAGCGTAACGCTTCTTGCCCGCTTGAATCACATACACTTTACCAGTGGCGAGCATGGTGTCTTGAGCAACGACCTCACCATCCACTTTGACACTGCCGTTTTTCAGCATGTCTTTCGCTTGCGCGCTGTTTTTGGTCAGACCAGAGCGGTTGAGCACGGCTGCAATCGGCGCCTGCTCGCCACCCTCGAAATCGACCTCTACTTCCGGCAGGTCTTCCGGCAGCTCACCATCGGCCAGTTGGTTACCCGCCGACTTGTGCGCATTCGCGGCGGCTTCATCACCGTGGTAACGAGCGATGAGTTCACGAGCCAGCTCCATTTTCACATCGCGAGGATTCGCACCCTGCTCGACACTCTGCTTCAGCGCCTCGATCTCTTCGTTCGATTTGAGCGAGAGCAGCTCGAAGTAACGCCACATCAAGCTGTCGGGCATGGAGACCAGCTTATTGAACATGGACCCCGGTGCTTCATCCACGCCCACGTAGTTGCCAAGCGACTTGGACATTTTCTGCACGCCGTCCAAACCTTCTAGCAGGGGCATCGTGATGACCACCTGAGGCTCCTGGCCGAAGTGCTTCTGAATCTCGCGCCCCATGAGCAGATTGAATTTCTGGTCGGTACCGCCCAGTTCCACGTCGGCTTCCAGCGCGACCGAGTCGTACCCCTGTACCAGCGGGTAGAGGAATTCATGAATGGCGATGGACTGGTTGGCTTTGTAGCGCTTTTCAAAGTCATCGCGCTCCAGCATCCGCGCTACAGTACTTTGCGCGGCCAGCTCGATCATCTTGGCGGCACTTAGCTCGCCAAACCACTCGGCGTTGAAGCGCACCTCGGTCTTTTCTGGATCGAGGATTTTGAACACCTGCTCTTTATAGGTTTCAGCGTTCGCCTTGACGTCGGCTTCGGTCAGCGGCTTGCGGGTGACGTTTTTACCGGTCGGGTCACCAATGCGGCCAGTGAAATCACCAATCAAAAAGATAACGGTGTGACCAAGATCTTGGAACTGGCGCATTTTGGTCAGCAGTACGCTGTGGCCCAGGTGCAAATCAGGTGCTGTAGGGTCGAACCCTGCTTTAATACGCAGCTTGCGACCGGACGCGAGCTTTTTACGCAGCTCGTCTTCTACCAGGATTTCATGCGTCCCCCGCGACAGCAGCGCTAACGCCTGATCCACCTCACTCATTGCCTCTCTCCATGTACTATGTGCCGTTAAAGGCGTTTAAATAATCAATAGTGGGCGATGTTATCACGCTCCACCGCCTTGGTTGAGCCTTCACCCCGTTTTGGATGACTCGCATGATGAAAACCGCTTCCTCCACACCGACGGCCTACTATATCGGGCTCATGTCAGGCACCAGCTTGGACGGCATTGATGCCGCCCTGGTCGCCATCACTCCTGGCACGCCACCTAAGCTATTAGCCACGGCCGCCGTTGCCATGCCCGATACGCTGCACGCGCAGCTACTGCACCTTTGCCACGCGCCAGCAGCGCGCTTTGCCGAACTGGCCGCCGCCGAGGATGCCTTTTGCCGCCTCCAGGCCCAGGCCGTTACAGCACTCTTAACGGAACAGGGGCTCGTCCCGGCTCAGATTACGGCGATTGGCAGCCACGGCCAGACAATTGAGCACGCGCCACAAGGTCACCAGGGGGGACCGGCGTATACGCTACAGCTAGATAACCCGAGCCTGCTGGCAGAATTGACGGGATGTACGGTGGTGGCCGATTTTCGCCGCCGGGACTTGGCCGCTGGCGGCCAAGCAGCGCCTTTAGCACCCGCGTTCCACCAAGCGCTGTTTGGGCAGCGCCCAGGCGAACAGCTCGTGCTGAATCTGGGCGGCTTTGCCAACCTTACGTGGCTTCCTCAAGAGCAGGAGCGCGCCGTGGTGGGCTTCGATACCGGACCGGCGAACGTGCTGCTTGATGCCTGGTTTACCAAGCATCACACCGGGCGATTTGATGAGAACGGCACTTGGGCGGCCAGCGGGCAAATCGACCAAGCGCTGCTCGCCCGCCTGCTGCAAGAACCCTTTTTTCATCAGCCGCCGCCGCGCAGCACCGGGCGCGAGCTGTTTCACTTAGCGTGGTTGAGCGACCACCTCAATGGCGACGAAGTCCCCCGTGATGTTCAGGCAACGCTGGCCGAACTGACGGCGGTGAGTGTCGCGCAAGGGGTGGCCCAACTGCCACTAAGCCAGCCCAGCACCACGCTGCTGGTGGGCGGTGGCGGTGCTCACAATGCCTATTTGATGGAAAGGCTAGCCGCGCACCTGCCCAAGGTCACGCTGCTCTCTCCCGCTACGCTGGGCTGGCCAGAGGATTGGATTGAAGCAGGAGCCTTTGCCTGGCTCGCCCACCAGCGCCTGCACGGGCTACCCGGCAACTTGCCTTCCGTGACAGGCGCCAGCGGCCCGAGGGTGCTGGGCGGTATTTATGCCCCCTAGCGGCGAAGGCCATCAATAATCGTCACCGTCGCGTAGAGTCAGATGAGACGGCACCTGCGCATCTAACGGCTTACCGCTGGCAGCAGCGTCACCCTGCTTGATCATCAGCCGCAGGTCGTTGGCGGAATCCGCATGGGCCAGCGCCACTTGCTGGCTGACTTGGCCCGCTTGATAAAGCGCATAAAGCGCCTGATCGAAAGTTTGCATCCCCGCGTCGCGGGAGCCTGCCATGGCCTGCTTTAATTCATCAATACGCCCTTTTCGGATCAGATCCACCACCCGTGGCGACGAGAGCAGAATCTCGATCGCCGCGCAGCGGCCACCCTGCTGAGTAGGCAGCAGCTGCTGCGCGACCACGGCACGCAGATTCAGCGACAGGTCCATCAGCACCTGCTCGTGCCGCTCATGGGGAAAGAAGTGAAGGATGCGCTCTAAGGCTTGGTTGGCGTTGTTGGCGTGCAATGTCGCCAAACAGAGATGCCCGGTTTCCGCGAAAGTGAGGGCGTGCTCCATGGTCTCGCGGGTACGCACTTCACCAATCAAGATCACATCCGGCGCTTGGCGTAGCGTATTTTTCAACGCCACCTCGAAGGACTCCGTATCCACCCCCACTTCACGCTGATTAACGATGCCCCGCTGATGCGGATGCAGGTACTCGATGGGGTCTTCAATGGTGATGATGTGCCCACCGACTGAGGCGTTGCGCTCCTGAATCATCGCCGCCAGGGTAGTGGATTTCCCCGTTCCCGTGCCGCCCACCACCAGCACCAGCCCGCGTTTGGCATTGGCCAACGTCGATAACTGGCTAGGCACGCCCAGTGCGCTGAGGGTCGGAATGGTCTGCGCAATGCGGCGCACCACCATGGCGGGCTCGTTGCGCTGTTGAAAGGCGCTTACCCGAAACCGCCCCGCACTCTCTAGGCTTAGGGCAAAGTTCGCCTCGTGCTCCTCATGAAATCGCTCCCGCTGCTTCTCGGGAACCGCATTCAGCACCAGGCTGCGCACCTGGCTAGAGGAGAGCGGCTGACGCCCCAGCGGCATCAGCCCCTTGGGCGTTTTCAAGCTGGGCGGCGCGCCCACCGAAATCAGCAGGTCCGATGCCTGCTGCTCGACCATGATGCCCAGCAGTTGGTGCAGCCACTGGGTCGCGGTCATACCGCTGGCTGGCTCACTCATCGCGTCTATTATCCTTTTGCCGCCTTACTCATCTTTTAACGTCAGCGTGCCTTTAGCCCTTGCTTGGGCTTCCTCCATACTCACCACGCCCTCTTTAACCAGCTTGGCGAGCGAGGCATTCAGGGTCTGCATTCCCAGTGCGCCGCCGGTCTGGATGGCGGAGTAGATCTGCGCCACCTTATCTTCGCGAATGAGGTTACGCACCGCAGACGTGGCAATCAGGATCTCGTGGGCCGCCACGCGTCCGCCACCCTGGCGCTTCAACAACGTTTGCGAGACTACCGCCTGGAGCGACTCAGACAGCATCGAGCGCACCATGGATTTCTCTTCACCGGGGAACACATCAATAATCCGATCAATAGTTTTCGCCGCGGAAGTGGTGTGCAAGGTGCCGAATACCAAATGCCCCGTTTCAGCCGCGGTCAGCGCTAAACGGATCGTTTCGAGATCGCGAAGCTCCCCCACCAAAATCACGTCCGGGTCTTCGCGCAGCGCACTACGCAGCGCCCCAGAGAAACTATGGGTGTCGCGGTGAACCTCCCGCTGATTGATCAGGCAGCGTTTGCTGGTGTGCACAAACTCCACTGGGTCTTCGATGGTCAGAATATGCTCGAAGCGCTGTTCGTTGATGTAGTCGATCATCGCCGCCAAGGTCGTGCTTTTGCCCGACCCCGTGGGCCCTGTCACCAGCACCAATCCTCTAGGTAGCATCGAAAGGCGCTGGAACACCTCGCCCATGCCCAGGGTGTCCATGGAAAGCACCTTATTGGGAATGGTACGGAACACCGCCCCCGCCCCGCGTGCCTGGTTAAAGGCATTGACCCTAAAGCGCGCCACCCCCGGCACTTCAAACGAGAAGTCCGCTTCTAAGTGCTCTTCGTAGTCGCGGCGCTGCCGATCGTTCATGATGTCGTAGATCAGCCGCCGAACGTCGCTGTTCTCCATGGCGGGCACATTAAGCCGACGAATATCGCCATCAACACGTATCATGGGAGGCAGACCCGCCGAAAGGTGCAGGTCGGATGCATTCTGCTTTGCCGAGAATGCCAGCAGTTCGGTAATATCCATCTCTCTTTCCCAGCTGCGGTAAGGTGCTTGAGTATGACAGACAACGCGCTCAACAAGTCACTTGCATCTGCGCGTGAACGCCTGCGCCGGGCGCTTGAGGATGCCGGACGCTCGCCCACCAGCGCCACCCTGCTGGCGGTGAGCAAAACCAAGCCCGCCGAGATGCTGCGCGAAGCGTGGCAGCACGGCCAGCGCGAGTTTGGTGAAAACTACCTGCAAGAGGCGCTGGATAAACAAGCGGCACTTGAGGATCTTGACGGCATTGTGTGGCACTTCATTGGCCCGCTGCAATCGAACAAGACCCGCGCTGTGGCCGAGCAGTTTGCCTGGGTACACAGCGTTGATCGGTTAAAGATCGCCAAACGCCTGAGCGAACAGCGCCCGGCAGCGTTACCACCGCTAAACGTCTGCCTGCAGGTCAATATTAGCCGCGAGGCATCGAAATCCGGCGTGCTGCCGGAAGACGCCTTAGCGCTGGCCCAAGAGATTGCCGCCCTGCCAGGCCTCGCCCTGCGCGGGCTGATGGCGATTCCCGCCCCGGCGGAGACGCTAGAGGCACAGCGCCAGCCGCTGGCAGCGCTGCGCCAGCTCTTGGAAGAGCTCCAGACGGCACTGCCTGAAGCGCCGCTGGATACGCTCTCGATGGGCATGAGCGACGATTTAGAAGCGGCTGTCTTAGAAGGCGCCACGCTGGTACGTTTAGGCACCGCCATTTTTGGCGCTCGGGGCTAACTACGGTTCACACAGCACGCGGCTCACACAACACACGGTTTACTTTACACGCTGCAAGACGCAGCCATTTGCGAAAAAGGATACCCCCATGGCGAGCAAGATCACCTTCATTGGCGCAGGCAATATGGCCGGTGCCATTATCGGCGGCCTGATCGAAAGCGGTGTCTCACCTAGCGACATCACCGCCACGGCCCCCAACGAAAGCGAACTGGCTCCGCTCGCGGCGCGCCTGGGTATTCATACCCACACCGACAACAGTGCAGCGGTTAACGGTGCAGATGTGGTCGTGCTGGCGGTCAAACCGCAGATCATGCGCGGCGTTTGTGAAGCCCTGCGTGAAAGCGTTCAGCAGCAGGCGCCGCTGGTAATTTCCATTGCTGCAGGCCTGGATGCCAACACCATCGACCAGTGGCTGGGCGGCGGCAACGCCCTGGTGCGCTGCATGCCCAACACCCCGTCACTGGTCGGTATCGGCGCCAGCGGCCTGTACGCCAACGCGGCGGTCAGCGATGCACAGCGCACCCTCGCCACCCAGCTGATGGAAGCCGTGGGCATTGTCGAGTGGGTCGAGGAAGAGCGTTTACTGGATGCGGTGACCGCGGTTTCCGGCAGCGCCCCGGCTTACTTCTTCTTGATGTTCGAAGCCATGGAAGAGGCCGCCGTGAAGCTCGGCCTGCCTGCCGATACCGCTCGCCGCTTGGCCATTCAAACCGCCTTGGGGGCCTCCACCATGGCCCAGCGCAGCGACAAAGACCCGGCCACCTTGAAGCAGAACGTGATGTCACCCGGCGGCACTACCGAGCGCGCTATTGCGCATATGGAAGATGCGCACCTACGCACGATCATTGCCGACGCCATGCAGGCCTGCGCCGAGCGCGCCGATGCCATGTCCAAAGAGCTCAGCGGACACGAATGAGTCGCACGCCGCTAACGGGCCGTGAATGACGCAATAAGAACGATATGTTTGAGGAGAAGCCGCAATGGGAAGTCAATTAGGCAGCGCCGGATTAATGCTGGTGAACTCGCTGATCAATATTTATCTGTTTCTGTTGATGCTGCGCTTTTTGCTGCAGGCATCCCGGGCGGATTACTACAACCCGCTCAGCCAGTCGGTGGTCAAAATCACCCAGCCAGTCGTGGGACTATTCCAAGGCTTTTTAGGGCCGGTCGCCGGTCGCTTTGACCTTGCCACTCTGGCAGCCGGTTTCGTGCTGAAAATCGTCAGTATGATTGCCATTTTCATGGTGATCGGCGTGGGCATGCCGCCCGTTGCAGGGCTGCTGATTGCCGGGGTGGCGGCGCTGGCCAACGCCATTTTGAAGATCTACTTCTTTGCCATGATCGTGATGATCATTCTGAGCTGGGTCGCGCCGAATGCCAGCCACCCCGGCGCACTGCTGGTGATGCAGTTGGTCGAGCCGATCATGGCTCCAGTGAGAAAAGTGATTCCGCCGCTAGGCATGATCGATCTTTCACCAATCGTGGTCTTTATCGCCATCAACCTGGTAGACGGCGTTGTGGTGGGCTCGCTGATTCGTGCAGCAGGCATTTCGGGGGCACTCGTAGGGCTATAACGCGCCTATCGATGCAACGAACGCCCCGAGCTTACTTTTTGCAGGACTTATTTTTGCAGGACTAGCGCTTTCGATGCCTGATTCAGACACTCTTGCTTATGACGACCGGCCAGCGGACTCCGTTGGCCTCGTGACTCCTCACGTAGTTAAGTTCGATACGCCGCTGCCGCTTGCCTGCGGTAAGACGCTGCCGGAGTACGAGCTTATCTATGAAACCTACGGCACGCTGAATGCGGACCGCTCTAACGCGGTGCTGATTTGCCACGCGCTGTCGGGGCATCATCACGCTGCGGGCTACCACACAGCCGAGGATCGCAAACCTGGCTGGTGGGATGCTCATATCGGCCCCGGTAAATCCATCGACACCAATCGCTTTTTCGTGGTGTCGCTGAACAATCTAGGCGGCTGCCACGGCAGTACCGGCCCGGTGAGCCATAACCCGGACACCGGCCGCCAGTGGGGCCCTGACTTCCCCGTGGTGACAGTGAGCGATTGGGTCACCAGCCAAGCGCGTCTCGCCGACCATCTGGGCATCGAGCGCTGGGCAGCGGCAGTGGGCGGCAGTTTGGGCGGCATGCAGGTGCTGCAGTGGACGATCACCTACCCCGAACGCGTTGCCAATGCTGTCGTCATTGCGGCCACGCCGCGCCTCTCGGCGCAGAACATCGCCTTCAACGAGGTCGCCCGCCAAGCCATCCGCTCAGACCCGGAGTTCTTCGACGGTTGGTACGCCGAACACGACACCGTGCCCAAACGGGGGCTAAAGCTGGCCCGGATGGTCGGACATATCACCTATCTCTCCGAAGACGCCATGGGCAGCAAGTTTGGCCGCGACCTGCGCAGCGATGATTTGAACTTTGGCTTCGACGTCGAGTTTCAGGTGGAGTCGTACCTGCGCTATCAGGGCGATACCTTCTCGACCGCCTTCGATGCCAATACCTACCTGCTAATGACCAAAGCGCTGGACTACTTCGACCCGGCGGCCAGCTGCGACGGCGATCTTGCCTGCGCCCTGGCACCGGCGCAGTGCCCCTTTTTGATCGTCAGCTTTACCACCGATTGGCGCTTCCCGCCGTCGCGCTCCCGGGAATTGGTGGATGCGCTAACGCGCGCGGGCAAATCGGTGAGCTATGCCAATATTGAATCGCCCCATGGGCACGATGCCTTTTTGTTGCCCGAGCCACGTTACCAAGCGCTGTTCAGCGCCTTTATGGGCCGCGTCGCCCGAGAGCAGCACATCGACGCCGCAGGCGCGGAGGAAACACGCTAATGCGCACGGATCTTGAACTGATTTACGACTGGGTTCCCCAAGGTGCACACGTTTTGGACTTGGCCTGCGGCGACGGCATTCTGCTGGAGCGACTGGCCCAAGAGAAAGGTGTGACCGGCTATGGGTTAGAGATCGACCCCGACGGCATCACCCAATGCGTGGCACGCGGCGTCAACGTGATCGAGCATAACCTGGACGACGGCCTGGGCAGCTTCTGCGATAACAGCTATGACCAGGTCATCATGACCCAGGCGCTGCAGGCGCTGCGCCGCCCGGATAAGATGCTAGATGAAATGCTGCGGGTAGCCGAGGAGGGCATTATCACCTTCCCTAACTTCGCCTACTGGCGTCACCGCATTCACCTGGGGTTACGCGGCTACATGCCGGTGTCGAAATCACTGCCCCACGCGTGGTACGACACCCCAAACATCCACCTCTCGACGTTTAACGACTTCGAGCACCTGTGCAAAGAGAAAGGGCTGGTGATTGTTGACCGCGCCGTGGGCGTTGGCGACCACAAGGGGCACTGGACCTCGAAGTGGTGGCCGAATCTGTTTGGTGAAATCGCCATTTTCCGAGTGCGCCGACGCGCCTAATACCGCACTTACCTCACCCATGAGAGGAGACACGCTATGGCTATTGCGACACTGCGACGCTTTCCACTGCTGCTAGTGCTGCTGGGGACACTGCTCAGCGCCACCCAGGCAGCGGCAGAGCAGATGGTGCGAGTGGGCGAATACGAGATCCACTACAACGCCATCGAAACGCGCTTTCTCACTCCAGAAGTGGCGCAGGCAAGCAGTATCCAGCGCAGTATCGGGCACGGTTTGGTGAATGTGAGCGTGCGCGAGCGCCAGCCGGATGGTTCCACACGACCGGTCAACGCCAGTGTTGAGGGCTATGTTAGCGACCTCACCGACACCCGCGAACCGCTCAGTTTTCGCACCGTTCACGATGGCGATGCCACCTACCATCTTGCCACGTTCACCCTGCGCCAAGACGAGCCGATGCGCTTCAATCTCGACGTGCGCTACGACCGCAATGAAAACCCCGAGCCAGTGAGTTTTATCCAGCGCTTCTATATCGAACGCTAAACCCGTACCGGTAGCGACCGCGCCAGGCGGGCCGCTACCGGTACACTCTGCTGCCACTCCACCCTCACGCCATACGCCACTACTTCCACACCCGCGTTCACCGCATCACTTAACGCTGCCGCATAGGTAGGGTCGATATGGGTCGCCGGTGCCACGTCCGCAATCCCCTCATGGGCCACGCAGAACAGCAGCACTGCCCGCTCGCCCTGCTCGGCCAGCGCCGCCAATGTGTGCAAATGCTTGGTACCACGCACGCTCACGGAGTCGGGAAAGTAACCATGCCCATCCGCCTCTTTCAGCGTGACCTGTTTGACTTCCACGTAGGCGGCGCCCTTCTCAGGGTCATCCAAGCGAAAATCGAGCCGCGCTTCGCCTACCTTTACCTCACGCTTTAACGTTTGATAGCCCGTAAGAAGTGCTATCTCGCCTGCATTAATCGCTGCTTCGACCAAGCCATTCGCTCGCCCGGTGTGAACCGATGCCAGCGCCGTTCCACCATCTGGCTCGGGTAGCTCTATCCACTCCCAGGTCCAGGCCAGCTTGCGTTTGGGGTTATGACTGGGCGAGAGCCATACCCGGCAGCCGGGCACGTTCACCGCCTTCATCGAGCCAGTATTCGGGCAGTGAGCCACCACTTCCTCACCGCTATCCAGGCGCACATCGGCCAGAAAGCGCTTATAGCGGCGCAGCAGCGTGCCGGGCACCAGCCCTGGATAGGTCATCATAAGCGGCTCACAAAACGCGCGATGCGCACCACCGCCTCCTGCAGCCGTGCCACGTCGTTGGTGAACGCGATGCGCACATGGTGCTCGCCGCCCTGTACGGCAAAGTCGATACCCGGCGTGATGGCGACGTTCTCCTCCACCAACAGGCGCTCGCAGAAGGCTTGGCTGTCGCGACTGTAGCGGGAGATATCCAGCCAGAGATAGAACGCTCCCTGGGGCGGTAGATCCGGCGCAAGCCCTAGCTCGGCCAGGCCATCCAGCAGCACTTGGCGACGCTGTTTGAGGGTGGCGCGACGGGTTTCCAGAATATCCCGGCACTCCGGGGTAAACGCTGCCAGCGCCGCGTGCTGGGAAGGCGTTGGCGCGGCGAGGAACACATTTTGTGCCAGCCGAGTCAGCGGCTCGACAGCCTGCTCCGGGGCGACCAGCCACCCCAAGCGCCAGCCGGTCATGCCGAAGTACTTGGAGAAACTGTTCACCACAAAGGCGTCATCCGACAATGACGTGGCCGACAGCGGCGCGTCGTCGTAATTCAGCCCCTGGTAAATCTCATCGACGATGATATCGCCGCCCTTGGCCGCCACCGTGTCGATCACCTTCGTGAGCGCCGGGGCCTCCAGCGTATGCCCGGTCGGGTTTGAGGGGCTGGCCAGCATGGCTAAACGCGTCTTGGCCTGCCAATGCTGCTCGATCAGCGGTGCGGTGAGCTGCCAGCCGGTGTCGCGCCCTACCGGCACGGCGTCGACCTCGGCCCCTGCCAACGCCATGAAGTGCCGGTTGCATGGGTAGTTTGGGTCGGCCATGAGCACTCGGTCGCCGCTCTCGACGAGCAGCTGGCTGGCCAACAGCAGTGCGCCAGACGCCCCGGGGGTGACCAGAATACGGGCGGGATCCACCGTGGCGTTGAAGTGCTCGGCGTAGTGCCCCGCAATGGCCTCACGCAGCGACGCCAAACCGGCTGCGGGGGTGTAGCGCGTTCTGCCTTCGGCAAGCGCCTGCTGCCCGGCGGCGACGATGGGAGCGGGCGTTGCGAAATCGGGCTCGCCCACTTCCAGGTGAATCACGTCATGACCTGCCGCTTCACGCGCCTGAGCCATTTCCAATAAGTGCATTACGCGAAAAGGCGCAACGTGATCGACACGCGAATTCCAGGCCATAACGGCTCCTTCACCTAGCAGTAGTTAAACCATGACCCAGGTCGCACAAGATGTGGGACCATGGTCGAAAGCGCACTATTATGCTTGCATCGCGCGCAATTTTCAGCTAAACAAGCATCCCTTTGGCGTGAGATCGTGACACACGCTCATGGTCGATCAGCAGTCACATACGTAAGGGGCACTCCCATGCCAGTAGCGGAAAAGAAACCGGAAGCGTCCAAGTCCTTCACACCGTATGAGCCGGCACCGGGTGAAGAGTATATGAACGAGAAGCAGCTCGCGCACTTCCGCCAGCTGCTTCTGGACTGGAAACAGGACCTCATGGAAGAGGTGGATCGTACCGTACGCCACCTGCAGGAAGATGCTAACAACTACGCCGACCCCGCCGACCGCGCCACGCAAGAAGAGGGCTTTAGCCTGGAACTGCGTACCCGGGATCGCGAGCGCAAGTTGCTGAAGAAGATCAACGAAACCATCGAGAAGATCGATGATGACGACTACGGCTTCTGCGAAGCCTGCGGCGTGGAGATCGGCATTCGTCGCTTGGAAGCACGCCCCACCGCCACACTGTGCGTCGACTGCAAAACCTTGGCCGAGCTGAAAGAGAAGCAGCTAGGCGGTTAAGCATCCTGCCATCTAGCTAAGACGATGGCCGACAGCGGGCACCCTTGAGGTGCCCGTTTTTGTTTGTCATCTTGTGTGCTTCTCACCGCTTGACCGTTTTCACGCACGGGTTGCCATGACCGCCACCGCTCACTATCGAGGGCGCTTTGCCCCCACCCCCTCCGGGCCGCTTCATCTTGGCTCGCTGGTTGCCGCGCTCGGCAGCTATTTGGATGCCCGCGCTGCGGGCGGCCAGTGGCTGGTACGTATTGAAGATATCGACCCACCACGCTGCCCAGAAAGCGCGGACAGCACCATCTTGCGCCAGCTAGAGGCCTTCGGCCTGACATGGGATGGGGAGGTAATATGGCAACGCCATCGTCATGATGCCTACCAGCAAGCCCTGGACCGGCTCATCGATCAGGGGCTGGCGTATCCATGTAGCTGCTCACGCAAGCAGTGGCAGGCTTACGATATTTACCCCGGCTGGTGCCGAGACGGTGTGCGCGATGCCAGCAAGCCGGTCGCATGGCGGCTGCGCAGCGACCTCGCCAAACGCCCCGTCGGCTGGCACGACCGGCTATTCGGCGAGCAGCGCTTCGATCCCACCGAGCTGGGCGATGTCGTGTTAAAACGCAAAGATCAACTATGGGCCTATCAACTTGCGGTGGTCGTGGATGACGCCCATCAGGGCATCACCGATGTCGTACGGGGGTACGACCTGCTGGATAACACGCCTTGGCAGCAGCAGTTACAGGCAGCGCTACAGCTGCCCACGCCGCGCTACCTGCATCTGCCGCTGGTAGTCACGGCGGACGGCCAAAAGCTCTCCAAGCAAAACCTCGCCCCTGCACTGGCCGAGGAGAGCCGCGGTATTCGTCGCCAGCTATTTCAGGCGCTTCAACTCCTCGACCAGACCCCGCCACCGGCTCTAATCGATGAAGCGCCAAGCGTGCAGCTACGCTGGGCCATCGAGCACTGGTCGGTGGCCCAGCTGGCCCCGCAGGCCCACCGCTCTTCGCCACCGGAGCCGTAAGATGTACGTTTACCGCATCATGCTATTTCTTGTCTTTGGCGGGTATCTTCTCTCCCCGCTGTTCATGGATGGCTGGGCTGACCCGAGCGTGGCCTGGTACCGCCCGTTTGCCATTTGGGGGGTCCTGATTGCCCTGACGCTATGGCTCGAGCAGAAGAGGAAGTTGGATGAACGCTGAGTTAGTAGGCGTCGTATTACTGGGGCTTGGCTATCTTGGGCTGCTGTTTGGCTGTGGCATGGCCGTCGAGCGGAGCTGGGTGCCGGTGCGCATTACTCGCCACCCGATGGTGTATACCCTAGCGCTCGGCGTATACGCCAGCGCCTGGGCCATCTACGGCAGCATCGAACTCGCCGCGAATGCCGGGTTTGGCTACCTCGCTTACTACCTAGGGCCAGCGGGAGCTTTCTTACTCGCCCCTGTGCTGCTGGTACCGATTCAGCGCATTACCCGCACTTACCAGCTCTCTTCACTGGCGGACCTGTTCGCCTTTCGCTACCGCTCCCGCTGGGCGGGAACGCTGGTGACGCTCTTGAGCCTGCTCGCCGTGCTGCCGCTGCTAGGCATTCAGGTGCAAACTTTGAGCGATGCCGTGCAACTACTGACCGGCAGTCGCTACAGTGCTGCGGTAGCGCTGCTGTTCTGTGGCATCATTGCCGCCTGCGCCGTGCTATTTGGCGCCCGCCACAGTCATCGGCACCGCCACGATACGCTGCTGAGCGTGATTGCCTTCGAATCGGTGATCAAACTCCTGGCCATGCTCGGGCTCGGTGCCATTGCCTTGTGGTGGGTGTTTGATGGGCCTCAAGACTTACAGCGCTGGCTGGAAGGCCCGGGCGCGGCACTCCAGAGCGCCACCCCACAGCTCGAAGCCCCCCAATGGCGCACGCTTCTGCTGCTGTTTTTCGCGGCGGCCTTCATGATGCCGCACCTGTTTCAGATCACCTTTGCCGAAAGCCTCTCTCGCCATACCTTGCTGCAAGCCAGCTGGACGCTACCGCTCTTTTTGCTCTTGATGGCGCTACCGGTGCCGCTGATCCTGTGGGCGGCGCAGTCGGCCAACGAGAGCGTACCGCTGACCGCTTACGCGGCGTACCTGATGACCGAGCACTGGTGGGTCGGCGCGCTGGCGTTCATTGGCGGTTTGGCGGCCGCCAGCGGCACCATGATGATGATTGCGCTCGCGCTCTCCGGCATGGTGCTGAACCACATCGTGCTGGTCGCCCGTCCGCCAGAGGCACGTAGCGACCTCTACGGCTGGCTGCTGTGGCTGCGCCGGGGCCTGGTCGGGGCCGTGATTGTCGGTGGCTGGCTGTTTGCCGAAAGCGTCGGGCGCTATCACTCCCTGACGAACCTTGGGTTGGCCGCGTTCGTGGGCATGGCGCAGTGTTTGCCGGGCCTTCTAGCACTGCTCTATTGGCCGGGTGCCAACCGCAAAGGCATGATTGCCGGCCTTATCGGCGGTATTGGCGTCTGGCTATGGGGGTTATGGCTCCCGCTGCTGTTCGATATCGCCCTCCCCGCACTGCCGTTCACTCTGTTGATGCCCGCCGATGCACCCGCGTGGTACAACGCCACGCTGATCTCGCTGGCGGTGAATATCGTCTTGCTGATCGTAGTGTCGCTGTTTACGCGCATCTCCGAGGGCGAGCGCTCGGCGGCGGAAGCCTGCTCGGTGGATGCGGTCATCCGCTCGAAACGCCTACCGCTGGAAGCCGCTACGGCGGGGGATTTCCCCGCCCACTTGGCTCAGGCACTTGGCGATGAAGCCGCCAGCCGCGAAGTGGACCGCGCCCTGAAAGCGCTCAACCTGACCCCGCAAGAGCGCCGACCCTATGCGCTGCGCCGTTTACGTGACCGTATTCAGGCCAACTTATCAGGGCTGATGGGGCCGTCGGTGGCGCGGGATATCGTCGACCGCTACCTGCCCTACCGCCACGATGATGCTCCTGTCACCGACGACATCCACTTTGTCGAGAGCCGCTTAGAAGCCTACCGCTCGCGTCTCACCGGGCTTGCCAGAGAACTCGACGGGCTGCGCCGTCACCATCGGCAAACCCTGGCCTATCTGCCGGTGGGGCTGTGCGTGTTGGGCGACGACGATGAGCTGCTGATGTGGAACCAAGCGCTCTCCCAGCTCTCTGGCATCAGCGGCGATAGCGTGATCGGCTCCCGGCGCGACAGCCTGCCGCCGCCCTGGCCCACGCTACTGGGCAGCGTGCTGAACGCCAGCCAAACGCCGCTGTACAAACAGGCGGTCACGCTGCACGGCAAAGACTACTTTTTGACGCTGCATAAAGCGGTGCTCAGCGGCCACGATAGCCGCGGCGGCAGCGTCATTCTGGTCGAGGATCACACCGAGATGAAATGGCTGGAGGAGGAGTTGGTGCACGCCGCGCGGCTCGCCTCCATTGGCCAGCTTGCCGCTGGGGTCGCTCACGAGATTGGCAACCCGATTACCGGCATCTCATCGCTGGCGCAAAACCTGCGCTACGACACCGACGACCCGGCGCTTTTGGAAACCGCCGACCAAATTCAGCAGCTCACTCAGCGGGTGACTAAAATCGTCAACTCACTGGTGGGCTTTGCCCATGGCGGACGCCCGGCACTGCCGCTTCCTGCCGCCCCAGCCTCGCTGAAAACGGTCAGCGACGACGCCCTGCACTTGATCCATTTAGCCCGCTCGGGGGAGGATGTCACCTTTACCAATCACTGCCCAAGTGACATTGTGGTGAGCGGTGATGCTCAGCGTCTTACCCAAGTCATGGTAAATTTACTGAGCAACGCCAAGGATGCTTGCTCCCCCCAGGGAACGGTGCTAATTGAGGCAGGCACTCAGGCCCGCCACGCTTGGTGGCGCGTCGTTGACGACGGCCATGGGATCGACCCCAGCGTCAAACACCGCCTGTTCGAACCGTTCACCACCACCAAACCGGCGGGTGAAGGCACCGGACTTGGGCTATCGTTGGCGTATCAAATTATCAATGAGCACCAAGGCAAAATAGAGGTCGCTTCGCCACCTCCCGGAAAGCCTCGCGGCACGGCCATTACGCTATGGCTACCGCTTTACCAACAGGATGATCACTTGCCCCATGCCCAGGATACTGATTGTTGAAGATGAAGCGATTATTCGCAGCGCGTTAAAGCGCTTACTGGAACGTCATCACTACAGTGTCAGCGAAGCGGCCAGCGCCGAAGAGGCCCGCACGCAGCCACTCAGCGACTTTGACCTCATCATCAGCGACCTGCGCCTGCCGGGGGAGCCGGGCACGACGCTCATTGAACTCGCGGCCCCCGCTCCGGTACTGATCATGACCAGCTACGCCAGCATGCGTTCGGCGGTGGATGCGCTCAAGCAGGGCGCCGTTGATTATGTCGCCAAGCCCTTCGACCACACCGAGCTACTGGAAACGGTTGAACGCATTCTGCATAAGCAGTCGATGCAGCAGGGCACGCCGCCGGATATCACCGACGGAGGCGGCGGCCGTCAAACCATGATTGGCGACTGCATCGCCATGCAGGAGGTTTACACGCGCATCCGCAAAACCGCGCCTGCGGACGTCACCGTGCTCATCCAAGGCGAATCTGGCACTGGCAAGGAGCTGGTCGCGCGCGCCATCCATCAGCAGAGCAAGCGCGCCAAAGCGCCGCTGATTTGCGTGAACTGCGCGGCGATTCCCGAAACGCTGATCGAATCCGAGCTGTTTGGTCACGAAAAAGGCGCCTTTACCGGCGCCAGCGCGGCACGCACCGGCTTGGTCGAAGCCGCCGACGGCGGCACGCTGTTTCTCGATGAGATTGGCGAGCTGCCGCTGGATGCCCAAGCGCGCCTGCTGCGGGTACTGCAAGAGGGCGAAATCCGCAAAATTGGCTCCGTGGAAACCCGCCATGTGAACGTTCGGCTGATTGCCGCCACTCACCGCGACCTGCGCGCGCTTTCCAAAAGCGGCGAGTTCCGGCTTGATTTGTACTACCGGCTGAACGTGATGCAGATCGCCCTGCCACCGCTGCGCGAGCGCGAAGACGACGTACTCAAAATCGCTGACATCCTGCTGGAAAAGGCCTGCAAGCGCCACGAACGCCCAGGACTACGGCTCTCCAGAGCGGCCCGCCAGGATCTACGCGACTACCCCTGGCCCGGTAACGTGCGCGAGCTGGAAAATGCGCTAGAGCGCGGCGTGATTCTTGCCGAAGGCCATTTGATTCATCCCGACGATTTAGGGCTTGGCCCAGTCACCAACCGTTCTCACCCGCCAGCGCCCAGCGCGGCTCCATCCCCCAGCGAGACTGCGGCGACCATCGACGAAGACGACCTCTCGCTGGAAGACTACTTCCAACATTTCGTGCTGGAACACCAGGATCAAATGAGCGAAACCGAGCTAGCGCAGAAGCTAGGGATTAGTCGTAAAAATTTGTGGGAGCGCCGCCAGCGGCTGGGCATTCCGAGAAAGAAAACCGCTCGCCGACAAAGCTAGCCCCCATAAGAGCGGTCAAGACGTTAGCCATTGGCCGTAAGACTAACGTCTAATAGATTGATTTACCTGAGAAATATCCAAAAATCGTTACCCAACCACTGTTACCTTCCCACACAATGACACGCAAAATAGCCGCTAAAATGGGTAACACTTTCTCTTCCAAATAGTTCCCTGGCCTACCCAAAAATCGCCAAACCACTGAAATACATGGGGTATCAAATGAGTGGCACGGCGAGTGCACTATTACTAGGCAAGAAGAACAAACTGGGCAGCGCGGTAAGTCGTTAACAAGAACAACATGACACCGCCCCGACCTGAGCCAAAACAAAAACAACAGGGCCAGGTAGAGATAACGGCACGAATAAGAACAACAGGCTTGAGTCTCATTACTTGCATGCGCAGCACAAGGCCACTAAGCGGAGCCATGCAACAAAGCGCAGCGAACAATAACAACAGTCAGCAAGTACCCAAATAAGGACGCGACGTACACAAGGGTCTGCACCCAAACAACAACAATAGCAGCATACGTGTACACCCCCGGAGCCAATAACAACTCGCCGGGAGAGAAAAGTTCGCGGTTGGATTATTGTTTTGAATACGAGGCGGTCGGAATCAGAGTGGTTCTTTACGCCTACCGACTGCGGTGCGTATTCAGGGCGATGTGCCATCATGAATAAAAACAGCAGCATGGACGCTGATTGTCTGCTTTATAGGGGAGGCTCACGTAGCCTCCCCTTTCCGCGTTTATGGGCACCCATCGACGCTCTGGTCGGCGGCTCTTTGCATACCGCTCTTTGCAAGCCCCAGGGGGTCGGATACACTCAACCCCTTACCGTCCTCCATACGGTCACGTTTTTCGAACCCGTTTTCGCTACACTGCGAGTCGACATCGCCGCATGTTTAAAGGATTTACCCGTTTATTACATAGTCCGGGAGAGCACTTGAAATCCCTGCTCGATTCCCCAGAGAGCGCCTCCGATGCGCCCAGCCCTCGTATTATTCCGCGCTCCGAGCATCCCGTCTCTCGTCAGCAAATCAGTGAAGCCGCGCTCAAGGTGCTGTACCGCCTCAATGGGGCTGGTTTCGATGCCTATCTTGTCGGTGGCTGCATTCGCGACGCACTGCTGGGCAAAATGCCGAAAGACTTCGATGTTGCCACCAACGCAACGCCCGAGCAGGTTCGCGATCTGTTTCGCAACTCACGCCTGATTGGCCGCCGTTTCCGCATCGTTCACGTGCGCTTTGGCCGCGAAGTCATCGAGGTGACCACCTTCCGTGGCAAACCTCAAGACGAGCACGGCGACCATATCGCTCACCAGTCAGACGATGGCCTGCTGCTGCGGGACAACGTATGGGGCAATATCGAAGAGGACGCGCTGCGCCGCGACTTCACGGTCAATGCGCTCTACTACAACATTGCCGATTTCACGATCCATGATTTTGCCAACGGGGCGCGGGACATCGAATCGCGCACGCTGCGGCTGATTGGCGACCCCGCGACCCGCTACCGTGAAGACCCGGTACGGATGCTGCGCGCGGTCCGCTTCGCGGCCAAGCTCGACTTCACCATCGAGCCTGCCACCGAAGCGCCCATGTACGACCTCGCGCCGCTGCTGCTGCAAATTCCGCCAGCACGCCTGTTCGATGAAGTGCTCAAACTCTTCATGTCCGGCCACGGGCTAATCACTTTCCGCCTGCTGAGCCACTACAACCTGTTTGGCATGCTCTTTCCGGAAGCGGAAGAGGCCATGGCCGACGCCGCCTGGGCAGAGGAGCTCATCGAGCAGGCGCTCGCCAATACCGACAAGCGCATTGCCGACGACCGCCCGGTCACGCCCGCCTTCCTGCTTGCGGCTTTTTTATGGGCTCCCGTGGTGCATCGTCAGGCCGAGCTCGAGCGCGAGGGCATGCCTGCCGTGCCCGCCCTACAAACCGCCGCTCAGCAGGTCGTATCGCGCCAGCTTCAGCACACCTCCATTCCCAAACGGTTTGGCATCCCCATGCGCGAAATTTGGGAGCTGCAGGCACGCCTGCCGATGCGCCGGGGCAAGCGCGCGTTCCAAACCCGTGAACATCCGCGCTTTCGCGCCGCCTTTGACCTGCTGATACTACGTGAGCAGGCGGGCGAAATTCCTCGCGGCCTTGGCGACTGGTGGGATGCCTTCCAGAAAGGCGACGATCACGAACAGCGTCGCCTGTTGCAAAAGGTTGGCAGCGACCCGGCCAGCCAAGGCGACCGCCGTCGTAAAAAGCGCCGCAAACCGCGGAAGGCAAACAGTGAATAACGCCGTTCGTTGCTATATCGGCCTTGGCAGCAACTTAGAGAATCCCATTGGGCAGGTGCAGCAGGCGCTCCAGGAATTGGCCGCCTTGCCGTTGTCACGGCAAGTGGCCAGCTCATCGCTCTACGCCACGGCGCCCATCGGCCCTCAAGATCAGCCGGACTTCATCAATGCCGTCGCCTGTTTGGAGACACGTCTATCGCCGCTGGCGCTCCTCGACCAGCTACAGGCGCTGGAGCAGCGCCATCGGCGGCGGCGGTTACGCCACTGGGGGCCACGCACGCTGGACCTAGATGTGCTGCTTTACGGCGAACATATCCTGCAGCACCCCCGCTTGACCGTACCTCATGGGCAGATGCACGCCCGCACTTTCGTACTCGTACCGCTGGCAGAGGTCGCCACGGCGCTTCAGCAGCCCATCACGCTGCACCAGCAACCGCTAGAAGCGTGGCTGTCGCGCCTCAATACGAGCGATATTCGGCACTTAAGTGCTACCGATGTCACCGCCACTGCTACCATCTGACACAAATCTCGACACCATGCCCCCAATCAGGTAACAATTGCCGGTTACGCCACATCGCGCAGGCAGGGACGCTGCGATAATAATGGCCGAGCAGAGCGCAGGTGCCTCACGTGCACTCGCCGCATCGGCCCCATAACGTTTGAATGAGAGCACGCCATGAAAACCGTCACCCTGAGCACTCTGCAGGCGTATAAACGCGCCGGTGAAACGTTCAGCTGCCTGACTGCTTACGATGCTTCCTTTGCCCATGCTGCTAGCGCCGCGGGTATCGATGTCCTGCTGGTAGGCGACTCCCTGGGAATGGTGTTACAGGGGCACAGCAGCACCTTGCCCGTGACCATAGATGACATTTGTTACCACACACGCTGTGCCGCACGCGGCAAAGGCCACAGTTTGCTGATGGTCGACCTACCGTTCATGAGCAATGCCACCACCGAACGCCTTTTAGAAGATGGCGCGGCGCTCATGCGAGCAGGCGCGGAACTGGTCAAGGTAGAGGGCGAAGCGTGGATGGCCGACGGCATACGCGAACTGACGCGCCGCGGTGTACCGGTGTGCGCCCATTTGGGTTTGACGCCACAAACCGTTTACCAACTGGGTGGCTATAAAGTACAGGGCCGCGAAGCGGCGCAAGCCGAGCAGATCATCCACGATGCGACAGTGCTGGTCGAGGCAGGCGCCTCGGTGATTCTGCTGGAGTGCGTGCCCGCCAGCTTGGGCAAAGCAGTGACCGAAGCGCTGGACGTGCCGGTCATTGGGATCGGCGCAGGCCCGGACACCGACGGCCAAATTCTCGTGATGCACGACGTGCTGGGCGTTACCCACGGCCGCACACCGCGCTTCGTGAAGAACTTCATGGCGGAAGCGAGCTCCATTCAGGGTGCTTTCGAGCAGTACCATGAAGCGGTCAAGTCCCGAGCGTTTCCCGCTCCAGAGCACTGTTTTTAAGTAACCGTTTTTCAGTGAGCAACAGCGACTTCACTATGCGCACTTTGCGAGACATATCCGAGCTTCGCGCCACGCTGCGCGACTATCGCCAAAAGGGCCAGCGCATTGCGCTGGTGCCTACGATGGGCAACCTGCATGCTGGCCATCTGGCTTTGATCGCCACCGCCCGCCAGCACGCCGACGTGGTCGTGTCTAGCCTGTTCGTCAATCCCATGCAGTTTGGCCCAGGTGAAGATCTAGACGCTTATCCGCGCACGTTCGACGCCGACCAGCGCCAGCTCACCGACGCCGGCTGTGATCTGCTGTTTGCCCCCACGGTGAGCGCCCTTTACCCCAACGGCTTGGATGCGCAGACTCGTGTTCACGTACCCGAGGTCGGCGACGGGCTTTGCGGTGGCTCGCGCCCCGGCCACTTCGACGGTGTCTCCACCGTGGTGAGCATGCTATTCAACCTGGTGCAGCCGGACGTCGCCTGCTTTGGTGAAAAGGATTATCAGCAACTGGCGGTGATTCGTAAGCTGGTGGCCGACCTGCACATGCCCATCGAGATCATCGGCGTGCCGATCGTGCGCGCCGACGATGGCTTGGCCCTTTCGTCCCGCAACGGCTATCTCAGCGCGCAGGAGCGCGCCACGGCGCCGATGCTCTACAAAACGCTGTGCGAACTGCGTGATGCGCTGGCACAAGGGGAATCCGCCGAACAGGTACTACACCGGGGTAAAACGGCGCTGTATGATGCCGGCTTTACGCCGGATTACCTCGAACTCCGGGATGCTACCCTTGGCCCGGTCACCGATACTACGCGTCATGCCGTACTGCTCGCCGCCGCCAAGCTCGGTCCTGCCCGGCTCATCGACAATCTCAGCGTGCAGCTACCCAGCGCTGCTCGTCGCTAGCCTGCAAGGCTTGCCCGTTACTCAGGAGTTTCCATGCACACCATCATGCTAAAAGCCAAGCTGCACATGGCCCGCGTTACCCATGCCGTTCTCAACTACGAAGGCTCGTGCGCCATCGACGGCGACCTGCTGGATATGGCCGGTATCCGCGAAAACGAACAGATCCAGATTTACAACGTCGAGAATGGCGAGCGCTTCACCACCTACGCCATCCGTGGCGAAGAGGGATCGCGCCTGATCTCGATCAACGGCGCGGCAGCGCACTTGGCCTCGCCAGGGCATCGCATCATCATTTGCAGCTATGCGCACTACTCGGAGGCCGAGCTGGAGAATCACCAGCCCGCGCTGGTGTATCTACAGGAAGGCAACCACGTCAGCCATACCAGTAACGCCATTCCGGTACAGCTGGCGTAAGCCAACTGACGCGCTAAGAACGGGCCGTTGATCGGCCCGTTTTTTATTGGCGTTAAAAGCGTATTGCCGCAATGCACAACCTTCCCCTATGCTGATAGCCAAGCCTGACACGACACGCTAATAACGACGCTAACAACAATGGATAGGCGACACGTCTATCTGCCGTAGGAACGATGCGACACTTACTCAAGGAGTTATTGTATGCAAGACGTGGTCATTGTGGCGGCTCGCCGCACCGCTGTAGGTAGTTTTGGGGGTTCACTCGCCGGGATTCCAGCTAGCGATTTGGGTGCGCTGGTCATCAAAGACATTATCGCTTCCACCGGCGTTGCGCCGGAGCAGATCGACGAAGTGCTGCTGGGCCAGGTGCTGACCGCAGGCGTTGGTCAAAACCCGGCGCGCCAAGCGGCCATCAAGGCAGGCCTGCCAGACACCGTCCCGGCCATGACGATCAATAAGGTGTGTGGATCGGGTTTGAAAGCGCTGCATCTGGCGACCCAAGCCATCCGCTGCGGCGATGCCGAGATCGTGCTGGCCGGTGGCCAGGAGAACATGTCCGCCTCTCCACACATCCTGCCGAACTCGCGCAACGGCCAGCGCATGGGCGATTGGAAAGCTATCGACTCCATGGTGCACGACGGCTTGTGGGATGCTTTCAATAACTACCACATGGGCATTACTGCCGAAAATCTGGCAGAGAAGTACGGCATCACCCGGGAAGAGATGGACGAATTTGCCGCCGCGTCCCAGCAAAAAGCCGCTGCCGCCATCAAAGAGGGTAAATTCAAAGGCCAGATCGTGCCGGTCGAGGTGCCGCAGCGTAAAGGCGACCCGGTGGTGTTCGATACCGACGAAAACCCTCGCGAAGTCACGGCAGACAAGCTGGCTGGCATGCGTCCTGCGTTCAAGAAAGACGGCACCGTGACGGCGGGTAACGCCTCGTCGCTGAACGACGGCGCGGCCGTGGTTATGCTCTGCTCGGCGGAAAAAGCCAAAGAGCTTGGCTTGGAGCCCCTAGCCCGCATTGCCGCCTACTCCAACGCAGGCGTCGACCCGGCCATCATGGGGATCGGACCGGCCCCTGCCACCCGTCGATGCCTGGAAAAAGCGGGCTGGAGCCTGGATGACCTAGACCTCGTCGAAGCCAACGAAGCCTTCGCTGCTCAAGCGCTGTCGGTCAATAAAGAGCTGGGCTGGGACACGTCGAAGGTGAACGTCAACGGCGGCGCCATCGCGCTAGGTCACCCCATTGGTGCGTCGGGCTGCCGCGTGCTGGTGACACTGCTCCACGAAATGATTGCTCGCGATGCCAAAAAAGGCTTGGCGACGCTATGTATTGGCGGCGGCCAAGGGGTTGCCCTGGCCATCGAGCGTCCGTAACGCCCGCTGTGCCTTGCTAAAGCGTGCCCCCGCCACGGCGGGGGCTTTTTTTGCCTACCGCGTATTAGCGGCGCTTTTCACCAACGATGCGCGACGGCGTGCGCCATACCAATAGCACGCCCATGAGAAACAGTCCCGAGGCGACCCACATCGTCACCGGTAGACTAGTGCCATCGACCACTTGACCACCTACCATGGCCCCAAGGCCAATCGACATGTTGAAGACGAACGCCATTAACGCCGTGGCGGCTTCCGTGTTGGGCGCCGTGCGTAGAATCCACGTCTGAATACTCACTGATACGCTGCCAAATACAGCGCCCCACAGCATTAACAGCAGCACGCCACTGGTCGGCTCTACGCCTACCACCGGGAAGATCGCCACGACCACCAGCAGTACGCTAGGAATCGCGAGCACCGCACGGTAGGGGTGACGGCCAGCAAACATCCCCGCAACGATATTGCCCAAAATCCCCGACGCACCGTACAGCAGCAGCAGGCTTCCGACATGGCGCTGCGCTACCCCGCTGATCTCTTGCAAAATAGGACTAATGAAGGTGTAGGCCGCAAAGTGGCCAACCACGACAAACCCCGTGGTCAACACGGCTACCCGCACGCCACGATTCTTTAGCTGTTGCGCCAGCACCCGAAGCCGCACCGGCTCTCGAGGCGGCAGTGGCGGTAGCCAGCGCCAAAGCGCCAACGCCGTGAGCAAACTCAAGCCCCCCAAGGCACCAAAGGCAACGCGCCAGTTACTGATATCACCCAGCAGCGTGCCCAACGGTACGCCGAGCACCGAGGCCGCCGCCACGCCGCCAAAAATGATGGTCATGGCCCGCGATACCTGATCGCTAGGCACCAGGCGTGGCGCAATACTGCCCGCAATGGCCCAAAAACCGCCGATACTGATCCCCACCAACACTCGCGCCGCCAACAGTAGGGCAAAGTTGCTGGCCATGGCGGAGAGCACGCTGCCCAGCACCATCACTGCCATCATCAGCGTCAGCATGATACGGCGATCAAGACGCCCTACCGCCACCGGTAGCAGCGGCGCTGAAAACGCCGCCACGACGCCGGGCACCGTCACCATCAACCCTGCCATACCCGGGGTCACGCCCATCGACTCTGCCACCTGAGAGAGCAAACCGATAGGTAGTTGCTCTGCGGTCACCAACAAAAAAATACCGATCATCACGGCCACCACCGCCCACCAACGCGGCGATTCCTGCTGCTCCATGCTATGTCCTCGCATTCCTGACCTATCAAAACGACACCGCCCCCACAGCCAAGGGCTGCGGGGGCGGTACATCCTACGCTGAGCGCTAGTTAGCTAGCGACATCCGCCTCGGCAGCTTCAAACGCTGCTTTCTCTTCTTCGGTGATCTCTTTGATTGAGAGCTTCACGCGGTTGCGGTTGTCGATATCCAGCACCTTCACGATGACATCGTCGCCTTCGTTCAGGAAGTCGCGCACGTTATTGACGCGCTCCTGGACGATTTGCGAGATGTGCACCAGGCCATCGGTTCCCGGCATGATGTTCACGAACGCACCAAAGTCGGCGATACGTACGACCTTGCCTTTGTACAGCTTGCCGATTTCCGCTTCGGCAGTGATCGCCAGTACGGTATCGATCGCTTTCTTGGCAGCGGCTTTGTCTTCGGCGTAGATGCGAACGGTGCCATCGTCATCAAGATCGATCGATGCGCCGGTGTCTTCGCAAATCTTGCGGATGGTGGCGCCGCCCTTGCCGATGACGTCGCGAATCTTGTCCGGATCGATTTTGATCGTCGCCATGGAGGGGGCGTTTTCCGACACCTCGTTACGGCTCTGGCTGATCACGGCGTTCATCTGCGCCAGGATACCGATGCGCGCATCGTGGGCCTGCTGCAGCGCGGTCTCCATGATCTCTTCGTTGATGCCCTCAATCTTGATGTCCATCTGCAGGGCAGTGACGCCCTCTTCAGAACCGGCCACTTTGAAGTCCATGTCACCCAGGTGGTCTTCGTCACCCAGGATATCGGTCAGCACCGCGTAGCCGTCTTCGTCTTTGACGAGGCCCATGGCAATACCGGCCACCGGGGCTTTCAGCGGAACGCCCGCATCCATCAACGCCAGCGAGGAGCCGCACACGGACGCCATGGAGCTAGAGCCGTTGGATTCGGTGATTTCCGACACCACACGAATGGTGTAGGGGAACTCTTCTTCAGACGGCAGCATCGCTTGAACACCACGACGCGCCAAACGGCCGTGGCCGATTTCGCGACGCTTGGGGCCACCCATGAAGCCAGCTTCACCTACCGAGTAGGGAGGGAAGTTGTAGTGAAGCATAAAGCGGTCTTTACGCTCCCCTTCCAGCGACTCGATGAGCTGAGAATCACGCAGCGTGCCGAGTGTTGCGACCGCAATGGCCTGGGTTTCACCACGGGTGAAGATGGCCGAACCGTGAGTTTTCGGCAGCACGCCGACTTCGATGTTCAGCGGACGCACGGTGACGTTGTCGCGGCCATCGATACGCGGCTCGCCCTTGACCACGCGGGAACGCACCACACGCTTCTCAAGCGCTGCGAACGCGCCTTTCACGTCATCCTTGCTGAACTTGCCTTCCGCTTCCTCTTCGCCTTCCGCGGCCGCCAACTGCTCGACGGCGTCGTCTTTCAGCGCCGCGAGTGCATCTTGGCGGGCCATCTTGTCGGTGATGCGATAAGCCTCGCCCACTTTGGCTTCAAAGGCATCGGCCATGGCCGTTTTCAGCGCCACGTTTTCTGCCGGTGCCTGCCACTCCCAGCGCGGCTTACCGGCTTCAGCGGTCAGCTCTTTGATGGCGTTGACCGCGACTTGCATCTCCTGGTGGCCAAACAGTACGGCACCCAGCATTTCGTCTTCGAGCAACTCTTGCGCTTCGGACTCCACCATCAGCACGGCGTTTTCGGTACCGGCCACGACCATGTCCAACTCGGAGGTCGTCAACTCTTCAACGGTGGGGTTCAGGAAGTAGCCTTGCTCTTCGTTGAAGCCAACGCGGGCGGCACCAATCGGGCCATTGAACGGTACGCCAGAAATACTCAGCGCTGCCGAGGTGCCCAGCATGGCCGCGATATCCGGATCGTGGTTACGGTCGGTGGAGAGAACGGTACAGATGACCTGCACTTCGTTCATGAAACCTTTAGGAAACAGCGGGCGAATCGGACGGTCGATCAAACGCGACGTGAGGGTCTCTTTCTCCGTCGGGCGGCCTTCACGCTTGAAGAAACCACCGGGGATTTTACCCACGGCGTAGGTTTTCTCTTGGTAGTGTACCGAGAGCGGGAAAAAGGGCTGGCCTGGGTTGACGTCTTTCTTCGCCACCACCGTACACAGCACGACGGTTTCGTCCATGGTGACCATCACGGCACCAGTGGCTTGGCGAGCGATACGCCCAGTTTCGAGGGTGACGGTGCTGCGACCGTATTGGAACGTTTTTTTGACCGGATTCACGGCTACTTCCTTTAACATTAATAGCTACTTGTCTTTTCGCTTGGGTCGTTTGACTCGCCACCATTCTAGGCGTTGACGCGCCGTACGGCTACCAGAAACAAAAAAACGGGCAGCCCACAAGGAGCTGCCCGTTTCGAATCATTGCCGTTAAGAACTTAGCGGCGCAGACCCAGACGCTGAATCAGAGACTGATAGCGTTCGAAATCTTTACGCTTCAGGTAGTCCAGCAGCTTACGACGCTGGTTTACCATGCGGATCAGACCACGACGAGAGTGGTGATCCTGCTTGTTGGTCTTGAAGTGGTCCTGCAGGCCGTTGATGTTGGCGCTCAGCAGTGCAACCTGAACTTCAGGGGAACCGGTATCGTTATCGCCGCGGCCGTATTCGTTGACGATCTCGGCCTTTTTCTCAGCGGTTAATGCCATCTGTCTCTCCAGTAAGCAATATGCCTAAAAATGAATGGGTGAGACCACGCATATTTGCAGTCTCAAGCGACTATTTTCGCGCAAATCGCCACATCCTTGCAACGCTTTACGAGATAGCGACCGTACTTAACAGCCGCTTGGGGGCCACTTCCCGCGGCCCTTTTACAACGCCAAGGCCGATAAACGTCTCGGCGTAATAAAGTCGTGCCAACGCATCGGGGGCCAGGTCATCGATGGCGAGCGTGGCTGACTGCCCGTGGGCCAGTCGGCCAAACGAGGTGTCATCGACGCTAAGCGACGGCAGGTGATCGACCAGCACGTCCACGGGCATCAGTTCTGCCTCGCGGTCGGCTTGGCTGGCGAGGGCTTCCAGCGCCTCGAGTGTCCACATCGCATCGCCATCGAACGGCCCGGTTTTGAGCCGACGTAGCTGGCTGATATGGGCACCACAGCCCAGCGCGTGGCCAATGTCTTCCGCCAACGTGCGGATGTACGTGCCTTTGCTGCAGCTGACTTCCAGCTCGAACGCCGTGCCCTCGAACGAAAGCAGGCGCGCATCATACACGCTTACCCGCCGCGCTGCACGTTCAACCTGTTTCCCCTCGCGGGCCAACTCGTAGAGCTTTTTGCCCTGATGCTTCAGCGCCGAGTACATGGGGGGCACCTGATCGATCTCACCGCGAAAACGCGTCAAGACGGATTCGATGTCCTCGACCGCAAGGCTTGGCACCTCGCGACGCTCCAGCACCGTGCCTTCGGCATCGCCGGTGTCGGTGATCACCCCCAGTTCGACCCGGGTGCGATACATCTTGTCGGCTTCCAGCAGGTGCGCGGAAAACTTGGTGGCCTCCCCCAGGCAGATAGGCAGCAAGCCTGTCGCCATCGGGTCCAACGTGCCGGTATGCCCGGCTTTTTGCGCGTCGAACAGACGGCGCACACGCTGCAGCGCGTGATTGCTGGAGAGGCCTTTCGGCTTATCCAGCAGCACCACGCCATTGACCGGTAATCCGCGACGGCGACGGGCCATTAGCGCGTCTCCTCACCTTGCTCTTCACTGCCGCCCTCGTCTTCCGCTTGACGGGCACGGTCAGAAGAGACCGCTTCGTCGATCAGCGATGAGAGGTGCTGGCCGCGCACCACGCTTTCATCGAAATGAAAGCGCAGTTCGGGTACGTGACGCAGCTTGATGCGCTGGGCGATTTGGCTTCTCAGAAACCCTGCTGCACGTTTCAGTACCTGCAGGTTCTCCTTGATACGCTCGGGATCCTGTTCACCCAGCAGGGTGACGTAGATATCGGCGTAGCCAAGGTCACGACTGACGGTTGCACCGCTCACCGTGACCATGCCCAAGCGCGGGTCTTTCACTTCGCGTTGGATCAGTACCGCCAGCTCCTTCTGGAGCTGGTCGGCTACTCGGTCGGTACGCTTGAATTCGCGCATGGTTGCTCCTCGCGCGGCCTTACAGGCTGCGCTCGACCTTCACTTGGTCAAAGACTTCGATCTTGTCGCCGACCTGGACATCGTTGTAGTTCTTCACGCCGATGCCACACTCCATACCGTTACGCACTTCTTGTACGTCGTCTTTGAAGCGGCGCAACGATTCGAGCTCACCTTCGTAGATGACCACGTTGTCACGCAGAACGCGGATACGCTTGCTGCGCGACACGATGCCTTCGACGACCATACAGCCAGCCACCGCACCGATCTTCGGCGCACGGAACACGTCGCGTACTTCGGCCACACCCACGATCTCTTCTTTCCACTCGGGGGCGAGCATACCGCTCATCGCCTGTTTGACTTCGTCGATCAGGTGGTAGATGACGCTGTAGTAGCGCAGATCCAGACCCTCACGCTCGATGATCTCACGAGCAGCGGCATCGGCACGGACGTTGAAGCCCACCACGATGGCTTCCGAGGCCAGCGCCAAGTTGGCGTCGGTACCGGTGATACCCCCCACACCAGAGGAGACCACGGCCACCTGTACTTCTTCGGTGGAGAGCTCTTCCAAGGCGCCTTTGATCGCTTCCAGCGAGCCCTGTACGTCGGCTTTGAGGACGATGTTGACCTTGGCCACTTCGTCTTGGCCCATCTGGCTGAACATGTTCTCCAGCTTGGCCTTCTGCTGACGTGCCAGACGCACTTCGCGGTATTTACCCTGACGGAAGTTAGCTACCTCGCGGGCCTTCTTCTCGTCGGCCACGACCATGAAGTCGTCACCGGCATCCGGCGTACCATCCAGGCCCTGGATCTCGACCGGCATGGCGGGGCCTGCGGTATCGACTTGCTTGCCCAGCTCGTTGGTCAGCGCACGAACGCGGCCGTAGTGCAGGCCCGCCAGGACGATATCGCCCTTCTTCAGCGTACCGTTTTGTACCAGCACGGTAGCGACCGGACCGCGTCCTTTGTCCAGGCGCGACTCGACGACGACCCCTTTACCCGGCGCAGACGGCACGGCTTTGAGTTCAAGAACCTCGGACACGAGCTGAATCGCTTCCAGCAGGTCTTCGATGCCTTCACCGCTCTTTGCAGAGACGTGAACGAACTGTGTATCGCCGCCCCACTCTTCCGAGATGACGCCGTGCTGAGACAGCTCGTTCTTGACACGATCGGGATCGGCCTGGGGCTTATCGATCTTGTTCACGGCCACGACCATCGGTACGCCAGCGGCTTTCGAGTGCTCGACGGCTTCGATGGTTTGCGGCATGACGCCGTCGTCGGCCGCCACCACCAGGATGACCACGTCGGTGGCTTTCGCACCACGAGCACGCATGGCGGTAAACGCCGCGTGACCCGGGGTATCCAGGAAGGTCACGCCACCGTGGTCATCTTCCACATGGTAGGCACCGATGTGCTGGGTAATACCGCCCGCTTCGCCAGTGGCGACTTTCGCACGACGGATGTAGTCCAGCAGCGAGGTCTTACCGTGGTCGACGTGACCCATGACGGTGACGACCGGTGAGCGGGTGATCTCTTCGCCTTCGTAGGAGATGCCTTCCAGCATTTCCGTTTCCAGCGCGTCATCCTTCACCAGTTTGACCTTGTGGCCCATCTCTTCCACCACGATCGCGGCGGTATCCTGATCGATGGTCTGGTTGATGGTCACCGCCGCGCCCATGGTGAACATGGCCTTGATGACTTCGTTGGCCTTGATCGACATCTTGTCGGCCAGCTCAGCTACGCTGATCGATTCAGGGATCGAGACTTCACGTACGATCGGCTGCGTCGGCTTCTGGAAGCCGTGCTTGCCGTTGCCGCTTTGGCTTGCGCCACCGCGGCGTCCGCCACGGCGCTCGGCACGCTTCACTTTCTTGCCGCCGCCACGCTTGCGCTCTTCGCGATCGCCGCGATCGTCGTCGTCGTCACGACCTTTCTTCTTCGCAGCCGCCTTTTTGGGCGGTGCAGTACGACGGTCGGTACGACCCTCTTTCGGCGGTGCAGGCGGCAGGTCATCGGCCGCTGGCGTATCATCGATTTCCAGCTCGGGCACTTCGATATCCGGCACTTCAGCGGCTTTGGCCTTGGCCTGCTCTTCCGCTTCTTTACGCGCGGCATCTTCGGCAGCCTTGGCTTTGGCCGCTGCGGCTTTTTCTTCCGCGGCGCGGGCATCGCGTGCTTTACGCTCGGCTTCCGCTTCTGCCATGTCGCCCACTAGCTGACGCGGACCAGAGTGCTTGGGCTCAGGCGCTTTCGGCTTCTCTTCTTCCTCACGCTTGACGTACGTTTTCTTCTTACGTACCTGCACTTCGATCGTTTTACCACGCTCGCCGGTCTTGATACGGCTGCGGGTTTTACGGGTCAGCGTAATGCGATTCTTGCTCGGCTCGCTGTCGCCGCCGCCGTGGCTTTTCTTCAAAAAGCTCAGCAGCGTCTGCTTGTCGTCTTCAGAGACGGCGTCGCTTTCTGAACGGTGTTTCAAACCGGCTTCTTTCATCTGTTCCAAGAGGCGGGGCACATCGCGGCCCACCTTTACTGCAAAATCTTTAACTGTCATATCTGACATAGTGACCCTCCTCAGCCCGTGACCTGTTTACTGTGTGTTTGAGTCCGATGCGTCATCGACTTCAAACCAGGGCGCACGGGCAGTCATGATCAGTGCCGCTGCGCGCGCTTCGTCCAACTCCTCGATATCGACCAGATCGTCGACAGACTGCTCGGCGAGATCTTCCATTGTGACAATGCCGCGGCTAGCCAGGATGAAGGCCAGGTGGCGCTCCATGCCGTCCATTTCCAGCAGATCGTCCGCTGGCTGGGCACCGTCTAGCGCTTCTTCCGAGGCAATGGCCATCGTCAGCAGCTCGTCTTTCGCACGTGCACGCAGCTCTTCTACCAGCTCTTCGTCGAACTCTTCGATTTCGAGCATCTCTTCCAGCGGCACGTAGGCAACTTCTTCCAGGGTGGTGAACCCTTCTTCCACCAGCAATCGAGCGACGTCTTCATCGACACCCAGGTGCTGGACGAACGAATCCACTAAGCTGTCGATTTCCTGCTCGCGCTTGGACTCGGCTTCGTCTTCGGTCATGACGTTGATCCGCCAGCCGGTCAACTCAGACGCCAAACGTACGTTCTGGCCGCTACGGCCAATCGCCTGTGCCAGGTTGTCCTGAGCCACTGCGACGTCCATGGCATGCGCGTCTTCGTCCACTAGGATAGACGCCACATCGGCCGGTGCCATGGCGTTGATCACCAGCTGTGCGGGATTGTCGTCCCACAGGACGATGTCTACGCGCTCGTTTTGCAATTCAGACGAGACCGCCTGAACGCGAGAACCGCGCATACCGACACAGGCACCGACGGGGTCGATGCGACGATCATTGGTTTTCACGGCGATCTTCGCCCGTGACCCCGGATCGCGAGCGGCACCCTTGATTTCGATCAGCTGCTCGGCGATTTCCGGCACTTCGATCTTGAACAGTTCGATGATGAACTCAGGACAGGTACGCGAAAGCTGCAGTTGAGCACCGCGAGCATCCGGATCGACTTTGACTAGCAGTGCACGTACGCGCTCGTTCATCCGGTAGCGCTCGCCGTGAATCATCTCGTTGCGCGGCAAAAACGCTTCGGCGTTCTCACCTAGGTCGATGATCAGACCGTCACGGGTAGTCTTCTTGACGATACCCGCCACCAGCTCGCCTTCACGATCGGCGTATTGACGCACGACTTCGGCGCGCTCGGCTTCACGCACCTTCTGCACGATCACCTGCTTGGCGGTTTGCGCAGCAATGCGCCCAAACACGGCGTTTTCGATCTTTTGCTCGACCACGTCGCCCAGTTTCAGCGGCGGATCGCGCTGCTCGGCGATGCTCTCTTTGATTTCGTAGTCTGGCGTTTCGAATTCGTCATCTTCGACCACGGTCCAGTAGCGGAACGTATCGTAGTCGCCCGTGCGGCGATCGATATGCACGCGCACATTGGCCTCTTCATGCTCAAAACGCTTGCGCGACGCGCTGGCCAGCGCGGCTTCTACCGCTTCGAAGATGACATCGCGGGGGACGCCTTTTTCATTAGAGATCGCGTCCACGACCATTAAAATTTCTTTACTCATGCGTTTGCCTCGCCAGAAAACCTGTCCTTTTGTGCATCATCCCGGCGCCTGCCGGAAGCCGCGACCCGTATTATTCGTCGAACTGCGGGACAACGTGCGCAGAATCGATGCTTTCGATAGGAAAGCAGTACTCTTCGCCTTCCAGTTGCAGCAGCACTTCATCACCCTCGACACCTGCGAGGAGCCCTTGGTATTTGCGACGCCCATCAAACGCGACGCGCAGCTTCAGAGCCACCTGATGGCCCTGATAGCGGATAAAGTGATCCAGGGAGTAGAGGGGGCGTGCCATGCCGGGCGACGAGACTTCCAAGCGATACTCGCCGGGAATCGGGTCTTCCACATCCATCACGGCACTGACTTGACGGCTAATATCAGCGCAGTCTTCCACGCTGACACCGCTCTCGCGCTCGATGTAAATCACCAGCCGCGAATGCTTGCCCTGGGAAATATGGTCGATACCCCATAGCTCGAAGCCCATGGCGGCAACGACAGGTTCGATCAGCGCGTGAAGCGCAGCGTGTTTTGTGGCCACAGACAAAGCTCCTATAGCCGTTGCATCAGGCACCTGGCCAGGAGTCATAAGAAAAGCTAGGTGGCTGATTGGCATTACCTGGGAATGTGTCTCTGGCTATTCGGACAACATCCGCTCGTGAGACACTCTTGGCTCGCAAAAAGCTATTTACAAAAAGCTACTAACAAAAAGCCCCTTCACAGGAAGGGGCTTTTCGAAAGAAACCTGTAGTACCATTCTAGCAACATGTCGCGAACTTTTCGCCGTCTCACCAAGTACCATCTTGATCACTTGTAGACATGCCATGTTACTAACTAAATGGTAGCGGGGACCGGATTTGAACCGATGACCTTCGGGTTATGAGCCCGACGAGCTACCAGACTGCTCCACCCCGCATCAATCTAGGTCGACGATAATAGACACTTGAAGAGGTTACGTCAAGAACTCATTCCGAGCACTTGTTTCAAATGCGTCTTACGTCTCAGGTGCCAATCCTGACATTCTGGGAAGCTGGTAAACCAGCGAATCAGATGGTGCCGAAGGCGGGACTTGAACCCGCACGACCGTAAGGTCACTACCCCCTCAAGATAGCGTGTCTACCAATTCCACCACTTCGGCATCAGGGGAGGCTAAAGAAAGCGACATCAAGATGTTACTCGCTGCTTTCCTCTAGCACTGGCGCGGTATTATCCATACTTGCAGGGGAGTCGTCAAGCGTTGGAACGTTTTGCTGCTGCTCGATCATTCGCGCATCGGGAATACCGGCTTCCGGTGCTTGGCCTGCCTGAGTGGCAAAGTACGCCAGCGCCATCGATGTCACGAAAAAGCCTGCGGCCAAAATACCGGTCGTGCGGGAAAGAAAGTTACCGCTACCCCGTGAACCAAAGACCGTTTGCGATGCACCGCCACCAAAGGCCGCGCCTGCTTCGGCACCTTTACCCTGCTGAAGCAGGATGAGTACAACCAAGGCGACCGCAATCACCACGTGAACCATAAGAATTGCAACTTGCATGGAGTTATCCTGCTGACTGACAAATGGCGTAGAAATCGTCGGTTTTGAGCGAGGCACCGCCCACCAAACCGCCGTCGATGTCCGGCTGAGCCAGCAGCTCAGCCGCGTTACTTGCGTTCATGCTACCGCCGTAAAGCAGTGTCAGCTGCTCAGCAAGCGACGCATCAAACCCTGCCTGATAGGCACGAATGCCTGCCATGACCTCTTGCGCTTGCGCTGGCGTCGCCGTGCGACCAGTACCGATGGCCCAAACAGGCTCGTAGGCAATGACGACCTGCAAGCGCTGTGCAGGCGATAGGCGATCCATGATATAGCCTACTTGGCCTAGCACAACGTCCATCGTGTGGCCCGCATCGCGCTCTTCCAGCGTTTCGCCCACACACAAAATCGGCGTAAGCCCGGCGTCCAGCGCCGCCAATAGACGGTCACACACCTGCTCATCGCTTTCACGGTAGAGCTGCCGACGCTCCGAGTGTCCCACCAGTACGTAAGCCGCGCCAACCTCTTTGAGCATACCGCCGCTCACTTCGCCGGTATGCGCACCGGCGGGGTGGGGGTTGAGCGTTTGCGCCCCTAACTGCAACGGCGTGCCGCTAAACGCCTGACGCGCAGCGTCTAAATAGGGAAACGGCGGAATCACGACCACGTCGATGGACGTGGGCAGCGCCGCTGACGCAAAGGCTTGGCCAAACGCGTCGATGAGCGCCTTGGAACCGTTCATTTTCCAATTGCCGGCAATCAATGGCGTACGCATGGAGAATCCTCACTCAAGGTGGAGCGAAATGGTATAGGAGCCGCCTTGTCAAGACAACCGCTGTTGCACGGCCAATCGCAGGCACAGCGCGCTTTTCGCACTAAAGCGGCTCCCACTTTTCGAAATCGTTAGCTAAGCAGCGCCTCGACTTGGCCCGCCAATTTATGGGCCAAGCGATCAACGTCAAGATGTGCGCGCCCTTCGACCATGACACGAATCAAAGGCTCGGTGCCCGATGGCCGCAGCAGCACCCGCCCCTGATCACCCAGCTCCGCTTCCAAGGCGGCCACGGCGTCGAGAAGCGGCTGGGCCATCATCACGTCGCTGGCATTCGATCCTGCGGGCAGGCGCACATTGACCAGCGATTGCGGCACTTTTTCGAGCCCTTTCAACAGGGTGGGCAACGGTTTCTGCTCGCGCACCATCAGCGCCAACACCTGTAGCGCCGATACAACGCCGTCGCCTGTGGTCTGCACGTGACCGCAAACGATGTGCCCAGAGGCTTCGCCGCCCAGCTCCCATCCGTTGGCGGCCATCATTTCCATGACGAAGCGGTCACCTACCTTGGCACGCTGGAAAGGTATGCCGAGCCGATCCAGCGCCATGGCAAGGCCGAAATTGCTCATCAGCGTGCCGACCACGCCGCCGTCCAGCAGCCCGCGCTCGTGGCGGTCGCGAGCAATCAAGTAGAGAATATCGTCGCCGTCGACTTCGCGGCCATCGGCATCGACGAGCAGCACGCGGTCGCCGTCACCATCGAAGGCGACCCCCAAATCGGCGCCTTGCTGGATGACCGCCGCGCGTAGCGCCGCCGGGTGCGTCGAGCCAACTTGATGGTTGATATTCAAGCCGTCCGGCGCAGCACCGATCACGCTCACCTCCGCGCCTAACTCGCGAAACACGCTGGGGGCGATATGGTAAGTGGCCCCATGAGCGCAATCCAATACCACTTTCAGTCCGTGCAGGCTCAGCCGGTCCGGCAGCGTCGATTTGCAGAATTCGATATAGCGACCAGCGGCGTCATCGATGCGCGTCGCCTTACCCAACTGCGCCGCATCGGCAGTGCTGAGCGGCGCTTCCAGCATCGTCTCGATGCGGTCTTCCACTTCGTCTGGCAATTTCTTGCCTTCCGCAGAGAAAAACTTGATGCCGTTATCGTCAAACGGATTGTGCGACGCCGAAATCACGATACCGGCGTCGGCACGGAAGGTGCGCGTCAGGTAGGCGATGCCCGGCGTGGGCATTGGCCCGAGCAGCGACACATCGACCCCGGCCGCCGACAGACCGGCCTCCAACGCAGATTCGAACATATAACCGGAAATCCGCGTATCCTTACCGATCAACACGCGAGTACGCCCCTTTTCACGGCGCAACACCTGCCCGGCCGCCCAGCCCAGTTTGAGCATGAAGTCGGCCGTAATGGGCGCTTGCCCCACGGTACCGCGAATGCCGTCGGTACCAAAATAGCGTCTTGTCATTATCAAAGTTCCTTATCCACGGGCGGCTCACAGCCTTCCTGCAGCACCGCCCACGCCATGTTCACGGCATCCACCGTTGGCCCTACATCATGCACCCTTAAGATGCTCGCCCCACGCTCCACCGCCATGGCCGCCAGCGCCAAGCCACCGGCTAGCCGCTCTTCCACAGGACGCCCCAGCACTTTACCGATCATGCTTTTGCGTGACATGCCAACCAGAATGGGAAGTTCCAGCGCCCTCAGCGAGTCCATATACTTCAGCAGCCGCAGGTTGTGCTCGACGGTTTTACCAAAGCCAAACCCTGGGTCGATCAGCAAGCGCTGACGGCGCAGGCCGACGGCTTCGCAGGCAGCGATGCGGTCGGCAAGGTAGGCGGCCACTTCACGCTCGACGGGGTCGCGGTAGCTCGGCGCTTGCTGCATGCTCTGGGGCTCACCCTGACGATGCATTAAACATACGGGCAAGCCGCTGCTGGCGGCGGCGGCCAGAGCACCCTCGCGCTCTAGGGCCCGCACATCGTTGATCATGCCTGCGCCCAAGGCACTGGCTTCACGAATCACCGTGGCGCTACTGGTATCCACCGAGACCAACGCATCGAGTTCCCGCACCAGCGCCTCGACCACCGGCGCGACCCGATCCAGCTCCTGCTGCTCGGAAACCGGCGTTGCCCCGGGACGGGTCGATTCGCCGCCCACGTCGATCATCGCCGCCCCTTCGGCCAGCATACGCTCGGCGTGGCGCAGCGCATCGTCCAGCGCGACATGCTGACCGCCATCGGAGAACGAATCCGGAGTGACGTTCAAAATTCCCATGACGCGCGGGAATGAAAGATCAAGCGTATGGCGCCCACAGCGCAGCTGCAACGCACTCTCTGCTTGGCGTGAAGGCGATGAAGGGTCAACGTTCGGAGTCATGCTGCCGCCTAAAATCAAAAATGAAACGTAACTGTCACTGCCTCACAGCATAACAAAAAGGCGCCCCCATTGGGGACGCCTTTAGCTGCGCGACCTGCGTGGCCTAGGGGCCGGCAGGGCCGCCCAGCGGATCGGAGGGCCGACGACGAGGCTCGTCGTCATCCTCTTCACCATCGTCGCTCGATGCGTTCGATGCTTGATCGTCTGCCTTGGTGTCGGGCTTGTCATCGCTGACACGCATGCCGCCACCGGAGGAGTCACCGTCGTTCCAACCTTCCGGCGGACGAGGATCACGACCTTCCATGATATCCTTCAACTGGTTGGCATCGATGGTTTCGAACTTCATCAGCGCTTCTGCCATGGCATCCAGCTTATCGCGGTTGTCATGCAGGATTTGACGCGCCTGCTCGTAGCACTCATCGATGATCTTGCGCACTTCTTTATCGAGCCGCGTCGTGGTTTCGCCCGACTTCAGCTTGCCGCCACCTTGGCCTGGGCCGCCGAGGAACTGGTGAGACTCGTCCTCGTCGTACATGATCGGACCCATCTCATCCGAGAGCCCCCACTTGGCGACCATGTTATGGGCCAATTCGGTCGCCCGCTTGATATCGTTGGAAGCACCGGTCGTGACACCGTTGGCACCCAATGTCATCTCTTCGGCGATACGACCACCAAACAGCGAGCAGATTTGGCTAATGATTTGCTGACGCGACAGGCTGTAGCGATCTTCTTCGGGTAGGAACATCGTCACACCGAGCGCGCGGCCACGGGGAATGATCGTCACCTTATAGACCGGGTCGTGCTCGGGCATGACCAAACCGATGATCGCATGGCCCGCTTCGTGATAAGCCGTATTGAGCTTCTCTTTGTCGGTCATGACCATGGATTTGCGCTCTGCGCCCATCATGATCTTGTCCTTGGCAAGCTCAAGCTCATCCATGCCCACCAAACGCTTGTTACGGCGTGCGGCAAACAGAGCAGCTTCGTTCACCAGGTTTGCGAGATCGGCCCCTGAGAAGCCCGGCGTACCGCGAGCGATGAGCTGCGGCTTGACGTCATCGGCCAGCGGCACCTTGCGCAGGTGAACGCCCAGAATGTGCTCGCGGCCTCGAATGTCTGGCAGACCAACGGTGACCTGACGGTCAAAACGACCGGGGCGCAGCAGCGCCGGGTCGAGAACGTCCGGACGGTTGGTGGCGGCGATGACGATGATGCCTTCGTTGGCTTCAAAGCCGTCCATTTCCACCAGCAACTGGTTCAGCGTTTGCTCACGCTCATCGTTGCCGCCCCCCATGCCGGTACCGCGCGAACGGCCAACGGCATCGATCTCATCGATGAAGATGATGCAGGGCGCCTGCTTCTTGGCCTGTTCGAACATGTCGCGAACGCGAGACGCGCCCACACCGACGAACATCTCGACGAAGTCGGAACCAGAAATCGAGAAAAACGGCACTTTGGCTTCGCCCGCAATGGACTTGGCCAGCAGTGTCTTACCGGTACCGGGCGGGCCCACCATCAGCACGCCACGGGGAATCGTTCCACCCAGGCGCTGGAACTTGGTCGGGTCACGCAGGAAGTCGACCAGCTCTTCGACCTCTTCCTTCGCTTCGTCACAGCCTGCCACGTCGGCAAAGGTGGTTTTGATCTGGTCCTGAGAGAGCAGCTTCGCTTTGGACTTGCCAAAGCTCATCGGGCCGCCTTTACCGCCCCCAGCGCCGCCTTGCATTTGGCGCATGAAGAACATGAAGATGGCCAGAATCAGCAGAATCGGGAAGCTGGCGATCAGCAGGCGTGTCCAGATGCTCTGCTGCTCTGGCTCCTTACCGACCACGGTGACGTTATTGCTGAGCAGGTCGTCCATCAGCTTGGGGTCTTCCGCTGCTGGTCGAATGGTCTGGAACTGCGAACCATCCGTGCGCTCACCGGTGATGGTGTAGCCATCGATGGTGACGCTACGTACCTGCTGATTTTGCACCTGTTGCACGAACTGGGAGTAGTTCGTGGTCTGCGGTGCGCTTTCCGTACTGAAATTATTGAACACTGTCAGTAGAACGGCCGCGATGACCAACCACAGAATCAGGTTCTTCGCCATATCGTTCAAGGGGCTACCCTCATTACAAGAATCCGTCAGTTAACCGCTAATACTCTGACCTTACACTAGAGCTTAACGTTCAACCATTGCCAAAGCCCATTGGGCGTTGGGCCATCTGTGTCACGCTCGTCCATTGTGCCTAATGTGACACACCTTGCGCTTGCCTGTCTGGCAATCGCGGTGATAAATCTTTGCTATTGCGCCAGCGCCTTGCCAGCCCTGGTTAACCGCGAAAGCCCTCCGCTAAAAAGTAGACTTCCCGAGAGCGCGCACGCGAGGCGTCTGGCTTACGAGTGACCACACGGTCGAAACTGCCGCGCAGTTCTTTTAGATACGCATCGAACCCTTCGCCTTGAAAGACCTTGACCAAAAACCGACCTTTGGGTGAAAGCGTTTCCCGGGCCAGTTCCAATGCCAGCTCGACGAGATACATGGCCTGGGGCTGATCGATGGCTGCCATACCACTCATATTGGGGGCCATGTCCGACATAACAAGGTCTACCGGACGATTTCCCAAACGTTCAAGAATCGCATTGAGCACGCTCTCTTCGGTGAAATCGCCCTGAATGAAGTCCACACCGGCCAGAGCGTCCATTTCCAAGATGTCCGACGCAATGACGACCCCTTCCGGGCCGACTTTTTCGGCAGCGATTTGGCTCCACCCACCTGGGGCAGCGCCGAGGTCGATGACCGTCATCCCGTTGCGAAACAGCTTATCTTTCTCGTCCAACTCTAGCAGCTTGTAGCTCGCCCGAGAGCGGTAGCCATCCTGCCAGCTCTGCTTCACATACTGGTCGTCGAAGTGTTCTTTCTTCCAGTTGTTGCTGGTTTTGCTCACTGAATGTTTACGGCTTGGGGGCTTTTGCTGCATGTGGGAATCTGACACTGGAATAAGAGATGGGCGCGTTCACGTGATTGCTTTCACTTAGCGGCATTTCACCGTAAGATGGAACGTTAAGCGCTAACCGGGATACCGCAAGATACCATGAGCTTGTCACAGGCACAAAAGAAAGCATTTCGTAGCATTGGCCACCATTTGAACCCCGTGGTCACCGTTTCTGAGAACGGCGTCTCCGAAAATCTGCTCGCAGAACTCAGCCGCGCGCTCAATGATCACGAGCTAATCAAAGTAAAGCTCGCCCTACCCGAACGGGATGACCGCGCTGCGATGATCAACGAGCTGCTGGCTGACAGCAACGCCGAGCTGGTGCAGACCATTGGCAAAATGGCGCTGCTTTATCGCCGCAACCCAAAGGCTAACCCCAAGCTCTCCAACGTTACCCGCTTCGAGAACCATCACGGGCGGCACTAACGCGCACAGCACTATGCTGACACGGCGCCAAGCGCCGCTAAGCTAAAAGGCCCGAAGCAGCTACCTGCATCGGGCCTTTTTTATGGCGCTATCTGCACAGCATTAGAGGTGTTCAACACTCTCAATTTCGTACTCAACGTCGCCGCCGGGGGTTTTCACCACCACCACATCGCCCTCTTCTTTACCGATCAGCGCCCGAGCGATGGGTGAAGTGACCGAGATACGGCCCGCCTTGATGTCGGCCTCATCTTCCCCCACGATCCGGTAGGTCACGCTAGCATCGCTATCGAGATTCAGCAGCGACACGGTCACTCCAAAAATTACCTTACCGGTCTTCGGCAGCTTGGTGACATCGATCACCTGGGCGCCCGAAAGCTTGCTCTCGATTTCCTGGATACGACCTTCAATAAACCCCTGCTGCTCGCGGGCGGCGTGATACTCGGCGTTCTCCTTGAGGTCACCGTGTTCACGCGCTTCGGCGATGGCCGCAATCACTCGGGGGCGCTCTTCGCCCTTCAAGTGGTTGAGCTCTTCGCGAAGGCTTTTTTCTCCCGCTACCGTCATCGGGACCTTGTTCATTGACTTGCTCCTGCATGCAGATCCTGAAGGCGCCGCACCGTAATCTCCCTACCGTACTCTAGCGCCATGCAAACAGCATTAGCGCCCGCCAAGGTGGTCGCATAGGGCACCTTGCGCGCGAGAGCAGTACGGCGAATGATCGAAGAGTCGTTAATTGCCTGACGACCTTCGGTAGTGTTCACGATGTAGGCGATTTCGTCGTTCTTCAGCAGATCGACGATATGGGGACGGCCTTCGTAGACTTTATTGACGTGCTCCACGGGTAGCCCTGCGGCTTCTATGGCCGCTGCCGTACCGCGTGTTGCACAAAGTGTGAAGCCCAATGTTAGCAGAGAACGGGCCACTTCGATAATCCCCTGCTTGTCAGGTTCACGCACCGACAGGAACGCTTTACGGTCGCCATCCAGCGCCGGGATCGCTTCGCCCGCGCCTAGCTGCGCCTTGAAGAAGGCTTCAGCGAAGGTATCGCCCGAGCCCATCACTTCACCGGTGGACTTCATCTCCGGCGAGAGAATCGGGTCAACGCCCTGGAACTTGTTGAACGGGAAGACCGCTTCTTTGACGCTGTAGAAGTGCGGCACGATTTCCCGCTCGAAGCCCTGCTCGGCGAGGGTTTTACCGGCCATGCAGCGCGCAGCAATCTGGGCCAGCGAGGTGCCGATGCACTTGGAAACAAACGGCACGGTACGCGAGGCGCGGGGATTGACCTCGATCACGTAGATCTCACCATCTTGCCACGCCAGCTGCACGTTCATCAGGCCTTTGACGCCCAGCTCCACGGCCATTTTCTTGACCTGCTCGCGCATCTCGTCCTGCACGTCGGCAGGCAGCGAGTAAGGCGGCAGCGCACAGGCGGAGTCGCCGGAGTGAACGCCCGCTTGCTCTACGTGCTGCATGATACCGCCAATTACGACCTGCTGGCCGTCAGAGACTGCATCGATATCCACTTCCACCGCGGCGCTCAGGAAGTGATCCAGCAGTACTGGCGAGTCGTTAGAGACCTTCACCGCGTTGGTCATGTAGTTTTCGAGCTCGGAGGCGTCGTAGACGATCTCCATCGCCCGGCCGCCCAGGACGTAGCTCGGGCGCACGACCAGGGGGTAGCCAATTTTTTCGGCTTTGGCGAAGGCATCTTCGAAACTGCGCGCAGTGGCGTTGGGCGGCTGTTTCAGGCCGAGCTTGTCGATCATCACCTGGAAGCGCTCTCGGTCTTCAGCGCGGTCGATGGCGTCCGGCGTGGTACCGATAATCGGCACGCCTGCAGCTTCCAGCTCGCGGGCCAGCTTCAGCGGCGTTTGACCACCAAACTGTACAATCACGCCTACCGGCTTCTCTTTATCGGCAATTTCCAGCACGTCTTCCAGCGTGACCGGCTCGAAGTAGAGACGATCAGAGGTGTCGTAGTCGGTAGAGACGGTTTCCGGGTTGCAGTTGACCATGATGGTTTCGTAGCCGTCATCGCGCATGGCGAAGGCGGCGTGAACGCAGCAGTAATCGAACTCGATACCCTGGCCGATACGGTTCGGGCCACCGCCCAACACCATGATTTTCTGGCGATCAGACACGTCCGCTTCGCACTCTTCCTCGTAGGTGGAGTACATGTAGGCCGTGTCCGACGCAAATTCGGCAGCGCAGGTATCCACGCGCTTGTAGACCGGACGGATATTGGCTGCCTGACGAGTCTTGCGGAACTCTTTTTCGGACACACCCAATAGCTTCGCTAGACGTGCATCCGAGAAGCCCTTGCGCTTGAGCTGGAACAGCTCGCGAGCGGAGAGATCCGCCAACGCGCGCTTGGAGACCGCCGCCTCGGTCAGAATCAGGTCCTCCAGCTGAACCAGGAACCAACGGTCGATGTTGGTCAGCGCAAACACGTCGTCCACGCTCATGCCCGCGCGCATGGCGTCGGCCACGAAGAAGATACGCTCGGCCCCTGCCGCCTGCAGCTCGCCCTTGATTTGGGCCATGGCGTCATCGGTGAACTCGGTAATGATCGGGTCGAGGCCGTCGTTACCGGTTTCCATGCCACGCAGCGCTTTTTGCAGCGATTCTTGGAACGTACGGCCAATCGCCATCACCTCGCCCACCGACTTCATCTGGGTGGTCAGGCGATCGTTCGCTTGGGGAAACTTCTCGAAGGTAAAACGCGGAATTTTGGTCACGACATAGTCGATGGACGGCTCGAAGGACGCTGGGGTTTGGCCGCCCGTGATGTCGTTCTGCAGTTCGTCCAGGGTATATCCCACCGCCAGCTTCGCCGCGATCTTGGCAATTGGGAAGCCGGTGGCCTTCGAGGCCAGCGCCGACGAACGGGAGACGCGGGGGTTCATCTCGATGACGACCATGCGGCCAGTCTTCGGGTCCATACCGAACTGAACGTTCGAGCCACCGGTTTCCACGCCGATCTCGCGCAGCACCGCGAGGCTGGCGTCGCGCATGATCTGATACTCTTTATCGGTCAGCGTTTGCGCCGGTGCCACGGTGATGGAGTCGCCGGTGTGGACGCCCATCGGGTCGAAGTTTTCGATCGCGCAGACGATGATGCAGTTATCGTTCTTATCGCGCACCACCTCCATTTCGTACTCTTTCCAACCCAGCAGCGACTCATCGATGAGCAGCTCGTGGTTGTTGGACAGTTCGAAACCGCGGGTGCAGATCTCTTCGAACTCTTCCTTGTTGTACGCCACACCGCCGCCGGAGCCGCCCATGGTGTAGGAGGGGCGAATGATCGTCGGGAAGCCAAGCTCCGCCTGGATTTCCCACGCCTCGTCCATGGTGTGCGCCACTTTCGCTTTGGGGCACTCCAGGCCGATGTTCTTCATCGCCTTGTCGAACAGATCGCGGTCTTCGGCTTTGTTGATGGCATCGGCATTGGCACCGATCATCTCGACACCGTACTTGGCCAATACGCCGTGCTTGTCCAGATCGAGCGCGCAGTTCAGCGCGGTCTGGCCACCCATGGTGGGCAGAATCACGTCAGGACGCTCGGCTTCGATGATTTTCTCGACCGCCTGCCAGGTAATCGGCTCGATGTAGGTAGCATCGGCCATGGCGGGATCGGTCATGATCGTGGCCGGGTTGGAGTTGACCAAAATAACCCGGTACCCCTCCTCGCGCAGGGCTTTACACGCCTGGGCGCCGGAGTAGTCGAATTCGCAGGCCTGGCCGATGACGATCGGACCAGCGCCAATGATAAGAATGCTATTGATATCGGTACGCTTAGGCATAACGGTTCCCGCAAAAAGTGGTGACGATGAGCATCAAAACGGCGTAACTAGGCAATGAGAGGCAGCGCGGCGAACCTAGCGGCGCGCCTGCATCATGGCGATAAAGCGATCGAACAGCGGCGCTACATCGCGCGGGCCAGGGCTGGCTTCCGGGTGGCCCTGAAAGCTAAACGCCGGACGATCGGTACGCTCAATCCCCTGCAGAGTGCCGTCGAACAGCGAGCGGTGCGTGGCACGTACGTTGCTCGGCAGGGTCGCTTCATCGGCCGCAAAGCCGTGGTTCTGGCTGGTGATCATCACCGTGCCGGTATCCAGGTCTTGTACCGGATGGTTGGCACCGTGGTGGCCGTGGCCCATCTTGACGGTTTTGGCACCGGAGGCCAGCGCCAGCAGCTGGTGGCCCAAGCAAATGCCGAACACCGGCGTGTCGGTTTCCAACACTTCCTGAATCGCTTTAATCGCGTAGTCACAGGGCTCGGGGTCGCCGGGGCCGTTGGCCAGGAACACGCCGTCCGGGTTCATCGCCAGCACCTCTGCCGCAGGCGTTTGCGCCGGCACCACGGTCAAGCGGCAGCCCCGCGCCGCCAGCATGCGCAGGATGTTGAACTTCACGCCGTAATCGAACGCCACCACGTGGTAGGGGCGCTCGCCCTGGCTCGCATCCGCGTAGCCTTCGCCCAAGGTCCACTCGCCTTCCGACCACTCGTAAGCCTCTTTGCAAGAGACTTCTTTGGCCAAATCCATGCCCTTCAAGCCCGGAAACGCCTTCGCCGCTGCCAGCGCCCGCTCGACGGCATCGTCGCCCTCTGCATCGGCACCTGCCAGAATCGCGCCGTTCTGGGCACCTTTATCGCGCAAAATACGCGTTAGGCGGCGGGTATCGATATCCGCAATGCCCAGCACGTTTTGGCTTTTCAGATAATCAGAGAGGGTTTGCTCGGAGCGGAAGCTGCTGGCCAGCAGGGGAAGATCGCGAATCACCAGGCCCGCTGCCGCAATGGAGGCGGACTCCACATCTTCGGAATTAATACCGGTATTGCCGATATGCGGGTAAGTCAGAGTGACGATTTGGCGGGTGTAAGAGGGGTCGGTGAGGATTTCCTGGTAGCCGGTCATGGCTGTATTGAACACCACCTCACCGCTTGTGACTCCATCCGCGCCAATGGCCGTTCCATGAAACACACTGCCATCTTCCAGGGCCAATATCGCGGGTTTGCTCAATGCGGGGTTATTCAAGACAAGTTCTCCCATGCTGGTGGGAGCCTGTGGGCGCAGGCTCGGCGATCCGGTTGTCGGCGTTTGCGTGCAAACGTCGGGTCGTAAAAAAGCGGGACGAAGCCGACAATAAAAACATCGGTTTCATCCCGCTTGTTGTTCTCATCCATGCCACCGTAACGGTCGTGACCATGGCGCAGCAGTTCGCTGACTCTTTTCTCTAACCTAACGGCCAGTGCAACAAGCGTGGTTCACTTTCCACTGACATCGACTACCACAGACATTCGCTGCAGGCGTTTTACTGGCTATTGAAAGCCACTCGGCCAAAATTTTTGGAATGTTACAGGATTTACCGACCGTCGGCTAGCCCTTTATTTTCAGCATAGGGTAAAGAACGCTTTGCCAATCAATGAAGCTCCAAGACGTCTTGCATGTCGTAGCGGCCATGAGGCTGGCTGGCGACCCAGCGAGCGGCGCGCACAGCGCCTTTGGCAAAGGTCATGCGGCTTGAGGCCTTGTGGGTAATCTCGATGCGCTCGCCTTCGGTGGCGAACATCACGGTATGCTCACCGACGATATCGCCTGCGCGAACGGTCGCAAAGCCGATCTCTTTGTCGGTGCGCGGGCCACACTGCCCTACCCGCTCGAACACGCCGTGCTCTTTTAGGGTGCGGCCAAGACTTTCCGCGACCACTTCCCCCATTTTGATGGCCGTACCGGAAGGCGCATCGACTTTATGGCGGTGGTGCGATTCGATCACTTCAATGTCGTACCCTTCATCACCCAGCGCTTTGGCCGCCGTTTCCAGCAGTTTCAGCGTTAGGTTCACGCCCACGCTCATGTTGGGGGCGAAGACCATGGCGACTTTATCGCGGTAGCTATCCAGCTCGGCCAGTTCGTCATCGTTCATGCCGGTGGTGCCGATCACGATGCGCTTACCGTGCTCGGCACAGAATGCCAGGTTCGCCAGCGTCACCTGTGGTGCGGTGAAGTCGATCAGCACGTCGAAGTCATCGACGATGGCGCTGAGCGAATCGACCGCCACCACGCCCCGCTTGCCTACGCCCGCCAGCTCGCCGATATCGGCACCGGCCAAGGAGCTGCCCGGCTCCACGATACCGCCCGCCAGGGAGGCATCGGCTTCTTGCTCGACGGCGTTGACTAACGTGCGGCCCATGCGGCCAGCTACGCCTACAATGGCAATTCGGGTCATGGAAACTCCTACGCGTGCGCTATTTGGCATCAATCTAGAAACAAAAAGGGTGGCCGCGATTATAGCAGACCACCCCGGCCGATGCGGCGCTAACGCCGCCGCCCCTCGATCACTTCAATTTTCCCAGACGATCTCTAGCGGTTCGTCTTTCGCCATCCGCACCAAATGGCTTTCGACCACGCCTTCGAGCTGGTCCAGGTGCTCCTCTTCGAGGGTTTCGATAGAGACCAGCAGCCGCTCTGGCTCGGCGTGCATCAGGCAGGTACCGCTGGCAAACACGATTTTGGCGTCCTGCTCGGTGTATTCCACCTCAAGTTTATGGGCCCAGTGCTTGCACAGGCGGTTGATCAACCGCGCGCCGGATGGGGTGGCAATCTCTGCTCGGGATAAAGGCATGCGGTTCTCTCCAAGTCGACAGACGTGATGCCCTACTAGCCTAATCGCCGCCCCCGCAAGAGCCAAGCAACGAATGAGAATTCGTTGCAACGGCGTGTTGCTCAACGCTAACGCTTATCGCTTACCTCGACACCTTTCCCGCTTTTGAGGATAATGCCGACATGAGAATAGCAATTAACATCAACATCTATGTTTGATTAAACATTCATCGTTAGCGTAGACGCTAAAGAACTCAGGTAACCAATGCCACTATGCTGTTACGTCTCTCTCTTCCTTTCGTCGGTGCGCTGACATCTCTCGTTTGCGCGTCGGCTATCGCGGCGCCCATCACGGTCACTGATATTGCTGGCCGACAGATCACCCTAGACGCCCCTGCCGAACGCGTCATCCTGGGCGAAGGCAGGCAAATCTATCTGCTGGGCATGCTCGAACCCGACGCACCACTGGCCCACGTGGTGGGCTGGCGAGAAGACTTTTCACAAGCAGACCCTGACAACTACCAGCGCTACTTAGAGCGCTTCCCCGAGATGGCTTCGATTCCCACCTTTGGAGGCTTCAAAGATGGCACCTTCGATGTCGAACAAGCGGCGTCGCTGAATCCCGACCTGATTCTGATGAACATCGAGGCAAAAGCAGCCACCGAGGATGCCGCCTACGATGACAAGCTCGCGGAACTGGACATTCCCATCGTGTACGTGGACTTCCGCGAAGACCCCATCGAGAACACCATTCCATCGATGCGTCTGATCGGCCAGTTGATGAACGACGAGGCCGCTGCCGAGGAGTTCATCACCTTTGCCGAAGCGCAGCTCGCCCGGGTTACGGAGGTCATCGAGCAAGCCAATCCCGAACGACCACGGGTCTTCGTCGACCGTGCAGGCGGCTATTCGGATGAGTGCTGCATGAGCTTCGGCCCTGCCAACTTTGGCGAGTACGTGACGCTGGCAGGCGGCACCAACATCGCCGACGGCATCATCCCCGCCAGCTTTGGCAACCTCAACCCCGAGCAAATCATCGCCGCCAACCCGCAGCACGTGGTGGTCACGGGCGGCAGTTGGGATGCCTACGTGCCAGGCGGTGACTGGGTTGGTGTTGGTCCCGGCGCCGACCAGGCGCAGGCACGGGAAAAACTGCAAGCGTTAACGACCCGCACCGCCATGACCGGCATCGACGCCGTCGAAACAGGGAACGTTCACGCGATTTGGCACCAGTTCTATAACAGCCCCTACTACTTCGTTGCCGTACAGCAGCTGGCCAAGTGGTTCCATCCCGAGCTGTTTGAAGATTTAGACCCCGAAGCCACCTTGGAAGAGCTTCACGACCGGTTTCTGCCGATCGACTATCAGCCCGGCTACTGGATAACGCTTCATGATGAGTAATGCCAACGTCGCCCACCCAACCGCCGGACGCACGTTCTATCGCGCTCAAGTGTGGCGTCGACAGCTGATTCTGGTGGGGCTGACCCTCGCGCTGCTGCTCAGTCTCTGTGTGGATTTGGCACTCGGCCCCGCCCGTTTCAGCTTGGCCGAAGTGGTCGCTGCGCTGGTGACTCCCGATGCCGTCAGCCAGCAGGCGCGAGTCATTCTGTGGGACATTCGTATGCCAGTCGCGCTCATGGCCATCGTCGTGGGGGCTAGCCTCTCGGTGGCGGGCGCGCAGATGCAGACCATCCTCAGCAACCCGCTCGCCAGCCCGTTCACGCTGGGGATATCCGCAGGCGCCAGCTTCGGTGCTGCCCTGGGCTTGGCCTTTGGTGTGGCCATCATCCCCACCGCCATCGAATACGTGGTGCCCATCAACGCGTTTCTGATGGCCATGTTCACCGCGTTTTTGATTCACGCGCTGAGCCTCAAACGCGGCGTCACCGTGGAAACCATCGTGCTACTCGGCATTGCGATGGTGTTCATCTTCAACTCGCTGATGGCGCTGATTCAGTTCTTTGCCAGCCAAGAGGCCGTGGCCGCCGTGGTGTTCTGGACGATGGGCAGCCTCACCAAAGCCACCTGGCCAAAGTTCTGGATCGCGCTTGGCGTACTCGCCCTGGTAATGCCGCTTTTGGCACGCCACGGCTGGGCGCTCACCGCCATGCGTTTAGGGGATGCCAAAGCGGAGAGCATGGGCGTTAACCCTCGCGCGCTGCGCCTAGAGGTATTGGTGCTTGTGTCGCTGCTGGCCGCCATCGCCGTTGCCTTCGTCGGTACGATTGGCTTCATTGGCCTGGTGGGCCCGCACATTGCCCGTATGCTGCTGGGCGAAGATCAGCGCTTCTTCCTGCCCGGCTCGGCCCTGTGCGGGGCGCTGATTCTCTCGGTGGGGTCGGTGCTGTCGAAGATCATCATTCCCGGCACCATCATTCCCATCGGCATCATCACGTCGCTCGTGGGCATTCCCTTCTTCCTTTTCCTCGTGCTCAATCACAAGAAGGCCGCATGGTAACGCTACAGCTCAAGAACGTGTGCGCCCGCTATGGGCGCAAAACCATTGTTCACGACATCTCCACGCCCTGCTTTCAAGGCGGGCAAGTCGTGGCGCTGCTTGGCCCCAACGCGGCAGGCAAATCGACGCTGTTCCGTCGCATTCTAGGGTTGCTGAAAGGCAGCGGCGACGTGCTCATTTCGCACACCACCGCCGAGCGGCCCGTGGCCTACATGCCCCAGGACACCGGTGCCAAAGCCGTCTTATCGGTGTATGAGTCCGTGCTGTTGGCCCGCATGCAAGGGCGTAGCCTGACGGTACAAGCAGGCGACCTTGCCCAAGTGGACAAAGCGCTTGCCGAGCTGAACATTAGCGCGCTGGCCGAGCGTGACATCGGCGATTTGAGCGGCGGCCAGCGCCAGCTAGTGAGCGCCGCCCAGGCGCTGGTGCAGGAGCCTGAAATCCTCATGCTGGACGAGCCCACGTCCGCGCTCGATCTCAACCGGCAAATTAGCCTGTTGAGCGTACTGAGACGCCTAGCCGACGAGCGGCAAATGCTGATCCTGGTCGCCCTACACGACATTGGCCACGCCCTGCGCTTTACCGATCACGCCATGGTCTTGGAACAAGGCAGGTTGATCGCCTGCGGCGCCACGGAGGACGTCATTACCCCCGAGCTGCTGCGCAGCGTTTACCACGTGAACGCTCGCATCGAGCCCTGCTCGAAAGGGCGGCCTCAGCTTATCGTCGAAGAGGCCATTTAAGGCGCTTACCTTCCAGCGCCGCCAAGACGACACCGCCCAACATCAAAGGCAGCGCCAAGAAGAAGTGGTGCGAGGCCGGAATATCGAATAACAACCAATCTGCCAACACCGGCCATAGCAAGGCGAGGTACTCGAACGGCGCTAACCGCGACGCCTCGGCATAGCGAAATGCCAGCGTCATCGCGATATGCGCCGCCCCGCCCAACAGCCCCGCCAGCACGAGCAGGCTCAACACCTCTAGGCTTAACGCTGCCCAGCCCAGCGGCAGCGTCGCCAGCCCCGCCAAGGCCGACACTAAAATGAAGTAAAATGCGATAGCGCCTGCCGTTTCCGTGCGCGAAATGCGCCGCACGGTCAGTAACGCGCCCGCCGTTAGCACCGCGCTCAGCACCGCCAATAGATAGCCCACCAGCTGGCCCGACTGGGAAGCACCGCCCACGTTCGGCAACACCAGTACGGCCATTCCCCCCATCGCCAGCCCCATGGCCAGCGCACGCACCCACGTAAAGCGCTCGCCCAACAGCAGTACACCGCCTAGTGCCATAAAAATAGGCGTCAACTGCGCCAGCAGCGTGGTCTCTGCTACCGGCAACACCGCCACAGCGGCAAACGAGGCAAACATCGCCGCCGCGCCCAATCCTGAACGCAAGGCATGGCCCAATGGCCGCCGGGTCGCCAACCCCTGAGGAAACTCCCGGCGTAGGGCCAGAAACACCACGATCGGCAACAGCGCAAACAGCGAACGGAAAAATACCGACTGCCCCACCGGCACCTCATCGCTCACGGCTTTGATACACACCAGCATGCCCGTAAACAGCACCCCCGACAGCACGCGCAGCCAAATCCCTACGTAGGGGCGATCAACAGCATCCAAAGGCATTAGGTGACTTCCTTCATTCGTTAGCGTCCAGCGACTGATAAGCGGATGCTGTTATTGTGACGTAAAATACGTGTCATTAACGCATCCAGTACCTTCTACGTGGATCATTTTTGGCAAGAAGGTCGTTATTGAGCACAAGACAATACTTCGCAGGTTTAACCGAACTTGAGAACAAAATGGAAGATGTAACGCTCACCTGCCTGACCAACCTCCGCGCTGGCCGAAGCCGGGGCCAATTGGCAGCGAATAAACCTTGCTTATTGCTCGCAATCCTATGCGAAATTCAACGCGGCCATATTTCAACACCCCAGGTGTATATTGATGATCGTTTAATTGCGCGCTATTTCGATCTGTATGAGATAGCCACCGGCGATCGGCATGCCGCCAACCCTCACTTACCGCTTTGGCACTTAAAGAGCGATCAAGGAGTTACAGGTGCTCTTTGGGAACCCAACTTCGAGAGCAGTATTGCCAATGTCGCGGACAGCATCGGGCAGCCGAAATCACTTAAAAAGCTCTCTACACTGTTCACCGAGGCAACGCTTGATCCAGCGTTATTCAATGCCTTTCAAGATCCATCGACCGCCCGTTCGGCCTGCGCCCTCATCGTGACGCACTATTTCGCTCGCTCTGACCAGCAAAACGATCTCAATGTTTACTTAAATAACGCTTTTGCTAGTGGCGAGTACGAGAAACAAACTGATCGCTTAGTTGGCGAGGTAACAGAGAATGCTCAACAGCAGGCACGCTCTGCAGCATTTCGCATGTTGGTGCTGGAAGCTTACGACTATCGCTGTGCGGCCACTCGTTTACGCTTTATTACACCAGACTATCGCTACCTCGTGGAGGCCGCTCACTTGATTCCCTTTGCCGAGAGCTTCGATGACCGGCCCTCCAACGGGTTAGCACTAACACCGAACTTGCACTGGGCAATGGACAACTACCTGATTGCCCCTGGCCCCGATCATAAGTGGCATGTCAGCCCCACTCTTGATGAACTGATGCCAGACAACGCATGGCTTCATCAGTTGGATGGCCAAGCGGTCATACTCCCCAGAGCTAAGCACAGCCAGCCTGATCCGCTGGCTTTGTCGTGGCGGATGGATCACCTGCTGCGTTGATGCAGATAAAAAAGCCCCAGCACCGGGGTGCTGGGGCTGTTACCTCAAAGCGCTCTGGGTTCTTACGGCTTCATCTCTTCAAAGAACTTCTTCACGCTGTCGAAGAAACCGGTTTTCTTCGGCGAGTGGCTGTGGCTGTTGCTGCCATCGAAGCTCTCTTGCAGTTGGCGAAGCAGGTCTTTCTGCTCGTCGTTGAGGTTGACGGGCGTTTCCAGCACTACTTTGCACAGCAGGTCGCCGGGGGCGCCGCCGCGAACGGGCTTCACGCCTTTACCGCGTAGGCGGAAGAGTTTGCCGGTTTGGGTTTCCGGCGGAATCTTCAGCTTCACGCGGCCATCCAGCGTGGGCACTTCCAACTCGCCACCGAGTGCTGCATCGACGAAATTGATCGGCACGTCGCACTGCAGGTGTTTACCGTCACGCTTGAAGATGTGGTGCGGCTTGATGGAAACCTGAACGTACAGATCGCCCGCCGGGCCACCGTTCACGCCGCTCTCGCCTTCGCCGTTGAGACGAATACGGTCGCCGGTATCCACACCCGGCGGAATCTTCACCGAGAGCGTGCGGGTTTCACGCACGCGGCCTTCGCCGTTACATTTGTGGCACGGCACTTTGATGTGCTGGCCACTGCCGTGACAGGTCGGGCAGGTTTGCTGAACCGCGAAGAAGCCCTGCTGCATGCGTACCTGACCGTGGCCGTGGCAGGTGGGGCAGGTCTCTTTGGTGGAGCCCGGCTCGGCACCGCCGCCGTCACAGCGGTCACACTCGATATGGCGCGGGACGCGGATATCCACCGTGGTGCCCGCCACCGCACTCTCTAGATCCAGCTCTAAGTTGTAGCGCAGGTCGGAACCCCGTGCGGGTGCGTTGGGCCCACGACGACGGCCACCGCCGCCACCGAAGATATCGCCAAACACATCGCCGAAGATGTCGCTGAAATCGCCAGCGCCGCCGCCACCGAAGCCACCGCCGCCAAAGCCGCCGCCCTGGCCATCCACACCGGCATGACCAAACTGGTCGTAGGCCGCGCGTTTCTCGCCGTCGCTCAAGACTTCGTAGGCTTCCGACACTTCACGGAATTTTTCCGCTGCGGTGTTATCGTCCGGGTTTCGATCAGGGTGGAATTTTTGCGCCAGACGGCGATAGGCCTTTTTGATCTCTTTCTGATCGGCCCCTTTTTCGACACCCAGGACTTCGTAATAATCGCGTTTGGACATGGGTCCTACGCCTCCTGGTTAGCTACGCACTATAGGCGTCTCGGCCGCGGAAACAGCAACGCGGGAGTTGCCTCCCGCGTCACCGCTTTCCTTGGCAGAAAGAGGTGGGTTACTGCTTCTTCTTGTCGTCGTTGACTTCTTCGTACTCGGCGTCAACCACGTCATCGTCCTGCTTGGTGTTGGCCTCTTCTGCACCTTCACCACCCGCCTGCGCGGCGTCTGCCTGCTCGGCGTACATCTTCTGCGCCAGCTGGCCGGACACTTCGGTCAGCGCATCCAGTTTCTTCTGGATATCGTCCTGGTCATCGGTTTTCACCGCTTCTTCCAGCTCGGCGATGGCGTTTTCGATGGCCTGTTTCTCGTCATCGGTCGCCTTGTCGCCCGCTTCTTGAACGGTCTTGCGAGTGGCGTGAATCATGCCGTCCGCTTGGTTACGCAGCTGCACCAGCGCTTCGAACTTTTTATCTTCGTCCGCGTGGGCTTCAGCGTCGCGTACCATTTGCTCGATCTCTTCATCGGAGAGGCCGCTGGACGCTTTGATGACGATGGACTGCTCTTTGCCGGTTGCCTTGTCTTTGGCAGACACGTTCAGGATACCGTTGGCATCGAGGTCGAACGCCACTTCGATCTGCGGTACACCGCGCGGTGCCGGCGGAATGTCGGCGAGGTCGAAGCGACCCAGCGACTTGTTCTGCGACACTTGCTTACGCTCACCCTGGACGACGTGAATGGTCACGGCAGTCTGGTTGTCATCCGCGGTCGAGAAGGTTTGGGTCTTCTTGGTCGGGATGGTGGTGTTCTTGTCGATCAGCGGCGTCATCACGCCACCCAGGGTTTCGATACCCAGGGTCAGCGGGGTCACGTCGAGCAGCAGTACGTCTTTAACGTCGCCACCCAGAACACCGCCCTGAATCGCAGCACCCACGGCCACTGCTTCGTCCGGGTTCACGTCTTTACGCGCTTCTTTACCGAAGAAGTCTGCCGCTTTCTTCTGAACCATCGGCATACGGGTCTGACCGCCGACCAGAATCACTTCGTCGATTTCAGACGCGGACAGGCCTGCATCTTTCAGCGCCATTTTGCACGGCTCGAGCGAACGCTGAACCAGGTCTTCGACCAGCGACTCCAGCTTGGCACGGGTCACCTTCACGTTGAGGTGTTTCGGGCCAGTGTTGTCGGCGGTGATGTACGGCAGGTTCACGTCGGTCTGCTGCGCGCTGGAAAGCTCGATCTTGGCTTTCTCGGCGGCTTCTTTCAGACGCTGCATAGCTAGGTTGTCGCCAGACAGATCGATGCCGCTGTCCGACTTGAACTGGTCAACCAGATAGTTGATCAGCGCCAGGTCGAAATCTTCACCGCCCAGGAAGGTGTCGCCGTTGGTCGCCAACACTTCGAACTGCGTTTCGCCATCAACGTCGGCGACTTCGATGATGGAGATATCGAAGGTACCGCCACCCAGATCGTACACCGCGATGGTTTTATCACCACGGGATTTGTCCATGCCGTAGGCAAGCGCTGCGGCGGTCGGCTCGTTGATGATGCGCTTGACGTCCAGACCGGCAATGCGGCCCGCATCTTTAGTAGCCTGACGCTGGCTGTCGTTGAAGTAGGCCGGTACGGTGATGACCGCTTCGGTGACCGCTTCGCCGAGATAGTCTTCGGCGGTCTTCTTCATTTTCTTCAGCACTTCCGCGCTTACCTGCGGCGGTGCCATTTTTTTGCCTTTCACTTCTACCCACGCATCGCCGTTATCGGCTTCAGCGATTTTGTAGGGCACCATCTTGATGTCTTTTTGAACGACGTCGTCTTTGAAGCGACGGCCGATCAGACGCTTGATGGCGTAAAGGGTGTTTTCCGGGTTGGTCACGGCCTGGCGCTTGGCGGCCTGACCTACCAGGGTTTCGCCGTCGTCGGTGTAGGCAATGATGGAAGGCGTGGTACGACCGCCTTCGGCGTTTTCAATGACTTTAGCGCTGTCACCATCGAGCACGGCCACACAAGAGTTAGTGGTGCCCAGGTCGATACCAATAATGCGTCCCATAGCAAAAACCTCGAATTCGGTTGAAACAAAACTGATGTTTTACGCCGCTGTTACTTACTTGGCGTCTGCGGGTTTTCCCGCGGGTTGCCCTTTATTTGGGGGCCGCTTGCAGCATTTCAAGGGCTTTTTTTACTGCAATGCGTCAACGCGGCTTAATTCGCTTTTTGGCTGACCACGACCATGGCAGGGCGCACGAGGCGGCCGTTCAGCAGATAGCCCTTCTGCATCACATCCATCACAGTGTTGGGGTCGAGCTCTGGGTTCGGCACCATCGCCATGGCTTCATGCACCTGTGGGTCGAAGGGCTCGCCCTGGGGCTCGATGCTTTCGACGCCAAATTTGCTCAGCACGTCTAGCTGCATTTTGAGGGTCATGGAGACACCTTCACGATGCACGTCGGACGCGTCGTCCTGCATGCTTTCCAAGGCTTTCTCAAGGCTATCCACCACGGGCAACAGCTCTTTGACGAACTTCTCCAGGGCAAACTTGCGCGCTTTTTCGGCTTCTTGCTCCGCCCGGCGGCGAACGTTTTGAGCCTCGGCAGCGGCGCGCAGCGCTTGGTCTTTGGCTTCCGCTAGGCTCTGCTCCAGCTCTTCTACCTGGGCGGCCAACACGTCGGCTTCGGGGCTGCCGGCGCTGCCTTCCAGCGGCGCATCGTCATCGATCAGCCCTTCCAGCTCGCCTTCCACCAACCGCTCCTCGGCAGATTGGTCGATGACCTCTGCTTCCTGCTCTTGGCGTGCCAGCTCATCTTCCAACGGGGTTTGCGGTTCTTTTGCCATGCCTTGCTCCTGAAATAAGTAACGGTGCCGGTGGCGGCCACCTGAGTTAAGTAGCGGGTGTTAACCACGTATGCAGCCTATATGGGGGCCATAAAAGCCATCTCAAGAGGGGCATTGAAGTGAGTTATCGACTACTGTATAAAACAACAATTATTGGATAAGTATCCAGCTTCTGTGCCGCACCGCCTCAGGAGGTCTTATGCTTACGCAGCTAGCGATCCAAGACTACGCGATCGTTGATCGTCTCGAACTCGACCTGACCCGGGGCATGACCGCCATTACGGGCGAAACTGGGGCGGGTAAATCCATTCTGTTGGGTGCCCTGGGGCTCTGCCTGGGCGAGCGCGCCGATGCGGGTAGCGTGCGCCACGGCTGCGAGCGAACCGATCTCTCCGCCCGTTTCGATATTCAGCATCTGCCCGCCGCTACCGAATGGCTGGTGGCCCGCGAACTGCCCGCCGACGAGTGCCTGCTGCGCCGCGTGGTCACTGCCAACGGCCGCTCCAAGGCGTGGATCAACGGCCACCCGGCGACCATTGCCGATTTGAAATCCCTCGGCGAACAGTTGATTCAGATTCATGGCCAGCATGCCCACCAAGCCTTGATGCGGGAAGAGACGCACTTGGCGCTACTGGATGATTACGCCGGACTTCGCGAACGCAGCCAGCAGCTCGCCGAGACGTTCCGCGAGTGGCGCAGCGCTCGCCGTCGGCTGAAAAAACTCAGTGAAGAGGGCAGCGAAGTCGAGGCCAAACGCCAACTGCTGCGCTATCAAGTCGAGGAGCTGGATCAGCTAGGCCTTGCCGAAGGCGAGCTGCAAACCTTGGAAGAGGAGCAGCACACCCTGGCCCACGCCGAAGAGACCCTGCGTGAAACCCAGTTTGCCGCCGACTGCTGCGAAAGCGATGAAGGGGGCGCCCTGTCGCTTCTCAACCAAGCCTACGCCCACCTGAGCGCACTGCCCGGCAGCGATAAAGGCACGCTTGCCAACACGCTTACCATGTTGAGCGATGCACGCATTCAAGTCGAAGAAGCCGCCAGTGAGCTGCACCGACTGGCCAGCACTACCGAACTGGACCCAGAGCGGCTGGCGTGGGTAGAGGAGCGGATGGGCGACGTACACCGCATTGCCCGTAAGCACCACGTCGCTCCCGAAGAGATTTGTGCGCTGCATGCCCAACTCAAACAGGAAGTGGCGCAGCTCGAAGCCAGCGATGACGATCTAGAAGCCCTCAGCAGCCAAGTGGCCGAGTACCGCGAGCGTTACCGCAGCGAGGCCAAGCAGCTCACCGAAGCACGTCAGAAGGCCGCCGTGCGTCTGGGCAAAGAGGTACAGCAGCAGTTGGCCTTCTTGGCCATGGGCAAAGCACGCTTCGAAGTGGACGTTACCCCGCGCGAAACGCCTTCCCCCGAGGGCTTGGACCATGTGCAATTCCTGATCAGCGCCAACCCGGGCCAACCTGCCCGGCCGCTCACCAAGGTCGCTTCCGGGGGCGAGCTGTCGCGCATCAGCTTGGCCATTCAAGTGGTGGCGGCGTCGCATTCGACGATTCCGAGCCTCGTCTTCGATGAAGTGGACGTGGGTATTTCTGGGGCAACGGCGGAAATCGTCGGCCAACTGCTGCGAAAGCTGGGGGAAAACGGTCAGGTGATGACCGTGACCCACCTGCCTCAAGTGGCCGCTCAAGCGCACCAGCATCTGCACATCGAAAAGCGCGCCAAGCGAGACACCACGCTCACCCACATGGCGCTGCTGGACGAGCGCGGCCGGATCAGCGAGCTGGCGCGTATGCTGGGCGGCGTGACGCTGTCCGACCAAACCCTGGCCCATGCGCGGGAAATGCTTCACGCCAGCCAGCGCCCGCCCCACTAACTCCCAGGGTCTCTAACGCCCAGGCATCTATCTCCCCGGCATCCAAGCCCACGCCACCTGACTCGCGCAGGTGGCACAGCGTACCTAGGCCTGCGTTGAATACAAAACGCCCCCAGGGCGCCAGTGATACGTTCACTCGCACTTTGGGGGCGTTTTTACACGGCGTTGCGCTTAACGATTCGCTATTTGCGATTCGTTGGGCCGCTATCCTGGCGTGTCACATCAGACCCGCGAGGGCGAACGTACAGCACCAGGGCATGGTCCACTAGCTCGTAGCCGTGCTCTTCGGCGATCTCTTGCTGGCGACGCTCGATGATGTCATCGACGAATTCGATGATTTCACCGCTTTCCAGACACACCATATGGTCGTGGTGGTCCTCTTGGGTCATCTCGAAGACCGCGTGACCACCGTCGAAGTTGTGACGAATCACAAGGCCCGCCGACTCGAATTGAGTCAATACGCGGTAGACGGTTGCCAGGCCAACATCCTCGCCCGCATCAATCAGTGTTTTATACACTTCTTCTGCGCTAAGGTGGTGTTGACCCGAAGCATTTTCGAGAATCTGCAGGATCTTGACGCGCGGCAGGGTCACTTTCAGCCCGGCTTTGCGCAGTTCATGGTTCTGATCGGCCATGGTTGCTCTTCGCAGTAACAGGTTAGGTCGGGTATCATCGACCGAAACCACGATAGTGAAGAACAGGCTCAAATGCAAAAATTGACTCGTATCATTACTCTTTCCGTTGCCCTGACCGTTGTTAGCGGCTGCAGCTACGTTGGCGTTTACAAGCGCGACATTCCCCAGGGCAACCTGATCACCCAGGAGATGGTCAGCCAGCTCCAGCCGGGTATGACCCAAGAGCAGGTGACCTACGTCATGGGGCGCCCGCTGCTGGAAGCGCCGTTCGACTCCAGTGAGTGGGATTATGTCTACCGCGTCGACAAAGCCTACGAGGGCGTCGAGCAGCGCCGCGTAACGCTCACGTTCGACAACGCGGGCCGCTTGGTGAACATCGAACAGGAAGGCGATTTATCCAGTGATCTGCCGATCAGCACCGACGGCAGCATGGGCCCCGCCGTGGAAGGCGCAGACCCGCTGGACACGCTGCCCAGCCAGCGTACCCCCACGCCGGAAACGGCCCCCGAGCCACAGCCCATCATTACCGGCGAGTAAGCCAGGGCTACTGCCCTTTGGCCTGACGCTTGGCCCGCTCTAGGCGGGCCGCTTTCGGGTCGATCTGTAGCGGGCGATACACTTCCACACGGTCGCCCTCGCGCAGAGTCTCTTTGTCCGGCTGGCGAATGGCCTTGCCGAATATGCCCAGCGGTGCCTGCGCGAAGGTGTCGCTGGGTACCTCTTGGAACAGGCTAGGCAAATCGGCCAGCGCGACGGCTTGTCGTGCGGTCGTGCCCTCAGGCACCACAAGCGCAACGATGCGCTGTTTGTGGGGTAATGCGAAGGCGACCTCTACCTTCAGCAGGTTATCGGCCATACATCTCATCGGCGCGCTTGGTGAACGCGTCGACCAGTTGCCCGGCAATTTGCTGGAACAGCTTGCCAAACGCCATGCTCAGCAGCCGATTGGCGAACACGAACTCCATTTCCAAACTAACCTTACAGGCATCTTCGCCCATCGGCGTAAACAGCCAGCGACCCTTGAGCTGTTTGAACGGCCCTTTCACTAGCGACAGCTCGATGCGCTCAGGCGCGTACAGGTCGTTGCGCGTGGTAATGGTTTGCTCCACGCCCGCGCGCCCAAGCGTCATTTCACCAATCAGATGATCAGCGTCATGCTCGAGCAAACGCGCCCGGCGGCACCCCGGCAGGAACTCGGGGTAGCGTTCGAAGTCATTGACCAAATCGAACATTTGTTGGGGGGTGTGCCGCACCAAGGCGGTACGATTAACGGTTGGCATTGACCTCTCCGCTGACTTCACAGTGCCCAAAGCGTATCATGGGAAACATTTTTTCAGACCTTGAATGGTATCACGCCTCCCCACATAACGAAGGGGGTGCTACTGACAGATCAACGATGAGGTTCCATGGCCACTAAGAAAGGTAACAGCAAGGGCCCCGGCAGCAGTGTCATTGCCCAGAACAAGAAGGCACGGTTTGAGTACCATATCGACGAAACCTTCGAAGCGGGCTTGGCGCTGGCGGGCTGGGAAGTAAAAAGCCTGCGCGCCGGTAAAGCGCAGCTCACCGACACCTACATTTTGATTCGCAACGGCGAAGCGTTCCTGCTGGGCAGTCATATCATGCCGCTGAACACGGCCAGCACCCATGAAATTGCTGACCCCACGCGAACTCGTAAACTGCTGCTGCATCGTAAAGAGATCGCCAAAATCTTTTCGGTCACCCAGGACAAGGGCCACACCTGTGTGCCGCTCAAGCTCTACTGGAAGCGTAACAAGGTAAAGTGCGAACTGGCGCTAGTAACCGGTAAGAAAATTCACGACAAGCGGGCTACCGAAAAAGATCGCGACTGGAATCGCCAAAAAGGCCGAATTATGCGGGAACATAACAAGGCATAACTGGTCAATTTGCCGTGAGCACGTTAGAATGTGGCTTTGACTAAGGGGGCGACATGGTTTCGACGCCGGTGACAAACCCTGCGGTGCATGCCGAGAGCGTGATGTATCTCGTAAATACCACATCACGAAAAATAGTCGCAAACGACGAAAACTACGCTCAAGGCGCGCTGGCAGCTTAAACCCTGCTAGCTTCTTGTCTGGCCCCAAGGTGATGTGCCTATTCATCGCTGCGGGGATATGAGCTAAAGCTGATAGGACCGCGGTTGGCGGTGTCTTCTCGTCAACCGTTAAACTTTAGAAGGCTCGCGTGGCTGAATCCTGACCGTCGGAGTCAGTCGCGCTAAAGCAAATGACGGAATCTAAGCATGTAGAGCCAATGGGCGCGTGCTGGCGGACGCGGGTTCAATTCCCGCCGCCTCCACCAGACACCCCTACAAATCAAGCACCCACGGGTGCTTTTTTTGTGCCTGCTCACTGCCCTTATACGTCCAAGCGCCTCTTTTTAGCGTTATTTTCCAGTATGAAAGCGACCGCTTTTCTCATGCCCTCTTCCCGCCCTTTGTCTCTTTTATGTGACCGATGCAAAGGGCTTTGCACGCCTCATGAAGCCAGCTACTGTTAGAGGCCTAAGCTTGGCAAACGTCCAAGCGTATCGAGAAGGAAGTGACACATGCTGTATGGATTGAGCTTGCTGGCCGGTATCGTGCTGCTATTCGGCGGCGGGGAGGCTTTAATACGCGGTGCGGTCGCTGGTGCCAAGCGAATGGGGGTTTCACCACTACTCACGGGATTGGTGGTCGTGGGCTTTGGCACCTCGGCGCCTGAGCTAGTGGTATCGATCGATGCCGCGATACGCGAGCAGCCAGACATCGCCGTGGGCAATATCGTCGGTAGTAACATCGGTAACGTGTTACTGATTTTAGGGCTGTGTGCCGCCATCTGCCCCATGACCGTTCAGCCCCTGGCGCTGCGGCGAGACGGCGTGGTGGTGGTCGGCGCCAGTGTCCTGTTTATCGTACTGGCCTGGAGCGGTGCACTGGGTCGCTGGGAAGCGGCCCTACTGCTAGCCGCCCTCACTGCCTATCTGGTGTGGGCTTACCGCACCGAGCGCCAACAGCCGATGCCGGAAGGCGACATGCACGCCGCCGAAGCGGAGGAAGTCACGGCCATTCCCACCTCGACCGTCATGATCGTCGCCGCTCTCGTCGTGGGGCTGGGCATGTTGATTGGTGGCTCGCAGCTCTTGCTTTATGGAGCGATTGGCCTTGCCCAAGCGATGGGGATTTCAGAAGCCGTCATCGGCTTGACCATCGTCGCGGTCGGTACATCACTGCCAGAAATGGCCGTGTCAGTAATTGCCGCGCTGCGCCGTCACGCCGATGTCGCCGTGGGTAACATCCTAGGCAGCAACATCTTCAACGTGCTTGGGATTCTCGGCATCTCGGCCGTTCTCCAGCCGCTGCCCATTGCCGAACGGGTGAGCCAGTTTGACCAGTGGGTGATGCTGGGCTCGGCAGGCCTGCTGCTGCTCTTTCTTTATACCGGCATGCGCCTATCCCGCTGGGAAGGCACCGCGCTACTGGGTGGATACGCAGCGTACATTGCACTGAGCTTTACTATCTTTTAACGGACATGCACGGGTAAGTCAGTGCCCACTTCGTCGTAGTAACGCAGAGCGCCGGGGTGCAGCGGTGTCGTCATATGAGCGAGCAGGTCCGGCGTGACGCCCGCCCACCAGGCGGCCTGCTCCGCGAGACGCGCTTTTTGCTCCCAAAAGAGCTTCGTAAGGCGATACGCGGTCTCTGCATCCATCTGCTCGGTGGTGTATGCGATGACGGGGCGTGACGTCGTGTGGGTGGGCTGGGCGATGCCGGGATAGGTGCCTCCTGGAATGACCTGGGGTACCGCCCCCGTCTGAGCGATCTGCTCGGCGGTCAAGCTAATGAGCGTGATGGGCACGAGCGACGCCGTCTCGATCACGTTGGGTGTAGGGTAAGAACTGGCCGTGACGAACGCATCGATCAGGCCCTCTCTCAACGCTTCTGGGCCGTTGGTGATCGAGGCATCGGCCAAGCGCACCCTCCCTTCCAAACCGAAGAGCTGAAAATAGCGAGCGGCCTCTCCGGCGCTAAACGTGCCACGCCCAATCAGCACATGCTGGCCGCGTAACGCCTCGAACGATGCCGTGCCATCGTCCCCCGCCATGACGAAGTGCATGGTCAGCGACGGCATGGGAAACAGTCCACGAATGGCCGCGAACCGCTCATCCTCATGACCAGCGAACGGCCCTTCGCCCGCCACGGCCTGAGCCACGAGGGCAGGCGGTGCCGTGAATACATAGCGCCCCTGCCGGGTCATGACTTCTTGAACATTTTGCACCGACCCCTGGCTCTCTTCGTTGGTCAGTACGATAGCGTCGTCACTGCCTTGTCGAATGACGTTAGCAAGCTCGCTGCCCATTTGGTGATAGGCCGTGCCCGCAAGTGCCGATTTATAAGTAATGCGCGTTTGCGCGTGGGCATCCAGCCCCATACCCGCCATCATCAGCGTGAATGCCAACACACCACCGGTACGAAAAAGAGAGCAGAAACGGGCGCGCATGCAACGTCCTTTGCAGTTGAGGCCTTCTCGGCCTGATGGATTGAGCGGATTCTGAATGCCGTCACGTGAAGCTTTCGCCGTCTATTGGCTGGCTACTCATCGCCTACCGGTCGACACCGATAGCATAGCGGCATATTCGTTCTTACGTTAGCAACCCGCCGTGGCGGACACCAATGGTCGGTTTAAACGGCTCGACCCGCGCCTGCCGAGGGGCAGCAGTGCCTGTGAGGCAATATTAAACCGCATTAGGGGCTGGTCAGCGCCTCCCATGGGCGAGATGATAGCGGGCTTTGCGCTTTCGAAGCGCTCGCTGGCTTCTTAATCTGGACCTTCGTGATGAACACCTTCGTTATCAAGCTGATCGCTCAGCGCTTGGCGCTGGGCCTGTTACTCCTTCTCGCCGTCTCGGTACTGATCTTCGTGGGCACCCAGCTACTGCCTGGCGACGTGGCGCAATCCATCCTTGGGCAGAGCGCCACCCCTGACGCCCTCGAGAACCTACGTCGTGAACTAGGGCTCGACCAACCCGCCTGGGCGCGCTACATCGATTGGTTGGGCGGCATCCTACAGGGCGATCTAGGCACGGCCCTGTCCAATCGCCAGGATATTGGCGAGTCGCTGTGGGGCCGGGCGGGGAATACGCTGTTCTTGGCGTTTTGGACGGCCGTGGTGGCCGTGCCATTCGCCATTCTCTTGGGGCTCGTGGCGGTGCGTTATCAGAATCGCTGGCCAGATCGCATCATTTCCGGCACCACGCTAACGGCCATCTCGCTACCCGAGTTTTTCATCGGCTATTTGCTGATCTATCTCTTTGCCGTGAAATTCAACTGGTTCCCTAGCGTGTCCACCGTCTATAGCGGCATGAGTCTGGGCGAGCGGCTACACGCCATTGTCCTGCCTGCCGCCACCTTAACGCTGGTGATTCTAGCTCACATGATGCGCATGACGCGGGCGGCCATTTTAAGCGTGATGCAGTCCCCCTATATCGAAACCGCCGAACTCAAGGGGCTGGGGCTATTTCGCATCATTGCGCGACACGCCTTTCCCAACGCCATTGCCCCCGTCGTCAACGTGGTCATGTTGAACCTCGCTTTCTTGATCGTTGGCGTGGTCGTCGTCGAGGTGATCTTCGTCTACCCCGGCATGGGTCAGTACCTGATCGACCACGTCGCCAAGCGCGATGTGCCGGTGGTACAGGCGGTGGGACTACTGTTTGCAGCGGTGTACATCGGACTCAACATGCTGGCGGACATCATCGCCATCGTCACCAACCCGCGCTTGCGCCACCCCAAATAACTCGCTGATCACCGTCTTTAGATAGGAACGCACCACCATGTCGATATGTTTAACGCTGCTGAAACGGATGCCAGTGACTGCGCTGATCGGCCTGCTGCTCACGTTCGGCTTTTTAGTGATGGCCCTCTTCGCCCCTTGGCTGGCCCCTTACCCCATGGCCGACAGTGTGGGCGACATGTGGATGGGGCCATCGGCAGAGTTTTGGCTCGGCACCGACAATTTAGGCCGCGACCTTCTCTCACGGCTGATTTACGGCGCCCGCACCACGATGACCATTGCCGCGCTAGCCACGGCGCTGGCGTTCTCCATTGGCTCGGTGCTGGGCATTCTGGCGGCGGTCTACGGTGGCTGGGTGGATCAACTCATGTCGCGCGGTGTCGATATCGTCATGTCGATCCCGACGCTGATTTTTGCTCTGGTCATTCTGTCGGTGATGCCCAGCACGCTGCTCATGCTGATTTTGATCATGGGCGTGCTCGATTCGACCCGAGTGTTTCGTATTTCTCGAGCGGTCGCGGTGAACATCAACGTGATGGACTTCGTGGAAGCCGCTCGGCTGCGCGGCGAGGGCAACGTCTGGATCATCTTCCGAGAAATATTGCCCAACGCGCTCACCCCGCTAGTGGCCGAGCTGGGCCTGCGGTTCATTTTCGCCGTCCTGTTCCTCTCTTCGCTGTCGTTTTTGGGGCTCGGCGTTCAACCACCGGAAGCCGACTGGGGCAGCATGGTGCGTGAAAACCGCCAAGGCATCGTCTTTGGCGTGCCCGCTGCGCTGATTCCTGCGGCGGCCATCGCGCTGTTGGCCATTTCCGTGAACCTGGTAGCCGACTGGGTGCTGCGACACACCACCGATCTAAAAGGAGGCCGCCGTGGCTGATTCGCTGTTAGACATTCGTCATTTAACCATCGAAGCCACGGCCTACCCGCCCGGCGAAGCGCCCCGGGAGATCAGCATCGTCAACGACGTCAGCTTCACCCTGGAGCGCGGCAAAGTACTGGGGCTGATTGGTGAATCCGGCGCGGGCAAATCGACCATTGGCTTGTCGCCAGCGGGCTATGGACGCGGCGATATTCGCTTGAGCGGTGAAGTGTGGGTGAACGGCCGCGATATCTTGAAAGACTCGCCAAAGGCACTGCGTCAGCTGCGTGGTAAAACGGTGTGCTACGTGGCGCAGTCAGCGGCAGCCGCGTTCAACCCCGCCCACACGCTGATGGAGCAGGTCATCGAGACCACCCTGTACCACCGCCTAGCCACTCGCCAAGAGGCCGAGGCACGAGCCATCGAACTGTTCGAGCAGCTTGGGCTACCCGACCCGGCACAGTTTGGCCACCGCTACCCGCACCAGGTATCGGGCGGGCAGCTACAGCGTGCCATGACCGCGATGGCACTCTGTCCAAAGCCCGATCTGATCATTTTCGACGAGCCCACCACGGCCCTTGACGTCACCACGCAAATCGACGTGCTGGCCGCCATCAAGCGGGCCATCAAAACCACGGGGGTCGGTGCACTCTATATCACCCACGACCTTGCCGTGGTCGCTCAAGTCGCAGATGACCTCCTCGTGCTGCGGCAGGGGGAAAAAGTCGAAATGGGCAGCACCGCGCACATCATTGAGTCGCCTCAAGCGCCGTATACGCAAGCGCTGGTGTCGGTGCGTTCCATCGAGCATACGCCGAAAACGCCGTCATCCACGCCGCTGCTGGCCATCGAGGGCGTCAGTGCGGCGTACCACCAAAGCGGAAGCAACGTGTTGAAGGACATTCATCTCTCGGTGAGCGCAGGCCAAACGCTGGCCATCGTGGGGGAGTCTGGGTCGGGGAAATCCACCCTGGCGCGGGTCATCACCGGGCTGCTGCCGCCCAACCAGGGCCAGCTTCGCTTTGACGGGAGCACACTGCCCAACACCCTCGCCAAACGTGATAAAGAGACGCTGCGCGAACTGCAGATGATTTATCAAATGGCGGACGTGGCCATGAACCCGCGCCACACCGTAGGCACCCTCATCGGCCGCCCGCTCACGTTCTACTTCGGCTTGAAAGGCCAAGCACGCCGTCAGCGGGTGATCGAGCTGCTCGACGCCATCGAGCTGGGGGAAGCGTTTATGGACCGCTATCCGGCCGAGCTGTCGGGCGGTCAAAAACAGCGCGTATGCATTGCGCGTGCCCTGGCGGCCAAACCGAAGCTCATCATCTGCGATGAGGTCACCAGCGCGCTCGACCCGCTCGTGGCCGATGGTATTTTAAAGCTGCTGTTGCGGCTACAGGCGCAAGAAAACGTGGCCTACCTGTTCATCACTCACGACTTGGCCACCGTCAAGGCGATTGCCGATAGCATTGCGGTGATGCACCAAGGGCGTGTGGTGCGTGACGGCGAGCGTGATACCGTGTTGAGCCCGCCTTTCGACGAGTATACGCAAACGCTATTGGCGTCGGTGCCGCAAATGAAGCTAGGATGGCTCGAAGAGGCCCTGACGACTCACGGCCATTAACTAAGTGCCAATAAGGGCAGTGGCACCATCGCTGCCTTTATGGATGTAAGGCATTCACCTTTCGTTTAACCGGCTAAACTTCTTACACTATTGTGCGTTATTTACTATTAGCGAAACGGATAATTTCTAAAAAAAAGACGGTATCTCTAAAAGATACGCCCTGTTCATTCGGTTTAATTCCGTATTGCGACGCAATATAGCTTGTTAAACTGGCGGCGCTTATTCCCCCTTCTTTTAACCATTATAAGGATAAACGCGCCATGTTGACGCTACATCATGACCCAGGCCAGCCTCGATACACTCGTTGCTGGCCTTTTTTGTTAGCGGCCTTACTATTTTTCATCAGCCCGGCGGCCTTTGCCGTCACCGGCGAGGTAGATTTAACCACCTCTGCCGTAGGCTATGTGGCCGTGGCGATCTTCGTGCTGGCCTATGCTCTGGTGATGGCCGAAGAGAAGATCCACATGCGCAAATCCAAGCCCGTGCTGGTGGCGGCGGGCATCATCTGGGGACTCATTGGCTGGGTATACGTTCAGAACGGCATGTCGGATACGTCCGAGTACGCATTTCGCGTGACGCTTCTGGAGTTTACCGAGCTAATGCTGTTCCTGCTGGTGGCGATGACGTATATCAACGCCATGGAAGAGCGTCGCGTCTTCGATGCGCTGCGCTCTTGGATGCTGCGCAAAGGGTTTAACTACCGCACGCTGTTTTGGTTGACTGGCGGCTTGGCGTTTATGCTGTCGCCCATTGCCGATAACTTAACCACCGCCCTCTTGATGTGCGCAGTCATCACCAAAGTGGCCGAAGGCGACAAGCGCTTTATCAACTTGGCGTGTATTAACATCGTGGTCGCGGCCAACGCAGGCGGTGCCTTTAGCCCCTTTGGTGATATCACCACCTTGATGGTTTGGCAGGCAGGTCTCATCGAGTTCCAAGAGTTCTTTATTCTGTTCATTCCCTCTCTCGTGAATTTCTTGATTCCTGCGATCGTGATGAGCCTGTTCATCAAGGATCAAAAACCCAGCAGCGTGTATGAAGACGTTCAGCTCAAACGCGGCGCACGGCGCATCATTGCCCTGTTCTTGCTGACGATCGTCACGGCGGTGCTTTGCCATACGCTGCTCCATCTGCCGCCGGTCTTGGGCATGATGACAGGGCTTGGCTATCTACAGTTCTTTGGCTACTACCTGCGCCAAAGCCTTCCCCGCTCGCTGGAGCGCAAGCGCGAACGCTATAGCCGCTTGGGCGATAATAAAAAGCTGGAACAGCTCGGCGGCGTGGTGCCCTTCGATGTCTTCAGCCGTGTGGCCCGCGCCGAGTGGGATACCCTGCTGTTCTTCTACGGGGTGGTGATGTGCGTTGGTGGCTTGGGCTTCATGGGCTATCTGGGACTGCTTTCTGAGGCGCTCTACACCGGTTGGAACGCTACCTGGGCCAACATTGCCTTGGGTATCGTATCGGCCGTGATCGATAACATTCCGGTCATGTTCGCGGTTCTCACCATGGAGCCCGACATGTCCCATGGCCACTGGCTGCTGATCACACTCACGGCGGGAGTGGGCGGTAGCCTACTGTCGATTGGCTCTGCTGCCGGGGTGGCGGTCATGGGTCAGGCGCGCGGCTCGTATACCTTCTTGGGCCATTTACGCTGGTCACCGGTGATCTTGCTCGGCTACATCGCAAGCATTGCGGTACACATTTGGCTCAACGCCGGCAGCTTCAGCGTCTTTGGCTAGCGCTCTGCTGAGTCGCTATGCACAACACCCGCCCAGGCAACCTGGGCGGGTGTTCTGTTTTCGGGCGTATTATGGTGGTATGCGGCCAGTGGTTCAGTAGCTCTCGAACAGGTACTCGATGGGCGTAGGCCGCCCAAACAGGTACCCCTGATAACGATAGCAGCCGTGCCCCTTCAGCCAATCCAACTGCTCTTTCTTCTCGACCCCTTCGGCCACCACCGTCAGCCCCAAGCTCACCGCCAGCAAGATGGTGGTATCCACGATGGCAGCGTCGGTCTTGTCGGTGAGCAGCTCACGGATGAAGGATTGATCGATCTTCAGCTCGTCCAGCGGCAAGCGCTTTAGGTAACTCAGCGATGAGTAGCCAGTGCCAAAGTCGTCCAGCGCAAAACGAATGCCCTGGGTGCGAAGTTTGAGCATGGTATTACGCACGCGGGTGGGTTCGCGCATCAGCAGGCTTTCGGTCACTTCCAGCACCAGTCGACCTGGCGGGGCCTGGGTTTGCGCCAGCAACCCTTCGAGGTTACGCACGAATTCGGGCTGCTGGAACTGCACCGAGCTGACGTTCACCGAAATGGTCAGCCCCGCGTAGGCCGGCTGATGCGACCACTTGGCCAGCTGCTCGCAGGCACACTGCAGCACCCAGTAGCCGATGGGCACGATCAGTCCGTTCTCTTCGGCCAGCGGGATGAAGGTACCGGGCGATACCCAGCCGCGCTGGGGATGGTACCAGCGTAGTAGCGCCTCTACGCCGGTGGTGGCCCCCTGGTGGTCGACCTGCACCTGATAGTGTAGAGCCAGCTCGTTACGCTCTAGCGCTTGGTGCAAATCCCCTTCGAGACTGGCCCGCTCCAGCACGCTGGTTTGCATATCGACATTGAAGAAGCGCAGGGTGTTGCCGCCAGCCGCTTTGGCCTGCTGTAGGGCCATATCGGCCTGCTGCAGCACGCTGTTGACGCCTAGGCCTTCACCGTCGAACAGCGTGATACCAATACTGGCGCTGATCGGTAGAGCGCGGTCGTTGCGCAGTTGCGATACCGTGTCCAAAAGCTGGCGCCCCAGCCGTTCAGCGTTGGCAGCCGCATCGCTTTGCCGCTCGCCCAAGCCATTGACCTGCACGACGAACTCATCGCTACTAAAACGTGCCAGCGTGGCATCGTCGCTCAGGCGCTGCTTGAGATGCTGCGCGACGTTGATCAACAGTTGATCACCGCTCTCGTGCCCCTGAATGTCGTTGACCAGCCGGAAGTTGTCCAAATCCACGATCAGTACGGCGCTGTAACCACTAGGCCCTCTATCGGGGTCGGTGGCCTCTGCCAGCGACTCCAGCAGCAGGCGTCGGTTGGGCAGCCCCGTTAGCGCATCGTAGAACGCCAGGTGGTGGGTGCGGGACTGCATCTCTAAATATTCAGTCAGCTCGGTGGAAATACCGCACAGGCACGGCGCTTCCCCGGGGGACATCTCCAGCGGCATTTTGATCGACAGGAAAGTGCGTACCCGTTCCTCGCCCTTTAGCACGTTGTGCTCTTCAACCGTGACTTTTTTGCCCGAAGAGAGCACTTGCTGGTCGATTTCGGCCATTTCGGCCGCGCTGGCGGGGTCGAAAAAGGCGTCATCGCGCTTGCCGAGAATCTCTTTTGGCGTCCGCTTGAACAACTCGCTGATTTGTCGATTGACGTAACGGTACTCCAGCGACGGCGTCTTGATGTAGATATACGCATCGACACTGTCGAGGATCGTGGTCAGCAGGTGTTCATTGGTGGAGAGCTTGGCGCGGTTGATACTGACCCGCCGCCGGAGCAGCAGTGAGGCCCCCACGGCCAGCGCCAACACGACGATCAACAGCCCTAAGGCCCACCACAGCCAGCGGGGAACCAGCGTCTCGGTCGCGCCGCCCGAGCGCCATGCGCTGAGCGTTTGGTAGTACACCGAATCCACATCGTCCTTCCACGTTAGCAGCGTGGTGTCGATCCGCTCTAGCACATCGGCAGATAGGGAGGGCGAGGCGGCATAAAAGAGGCGCGAGGGCTGAAATATGATCGGCGTTTCACGCAGGCCGTAATCCCGCGCTCGCCAGTCACCAAACAGATGGTTGGAGGCTACGAGATCAGCGTCACCGCGTGCCACGGCTTGAAAACCTGCGGCGAAGCTGTCCACCGGCATCCAGATGACGCGGATATCGAAGCGCTCGGTCACGGCGGCAAGATAGCTCTGCTGGATCGAACCATCCACCACGGCGACTCGCTGCTGCTCTAAATCCAGGATGGCTTCAACGCGATTGTCGTTGGCTTGGTAGAGCTGGGACCAGCTATGCATCACCGGCTCACGATGAAACGCAAAACGCCCGGCACGCTCTTCGCTCCAGGCGACATCCGGCAGCAGGTCGATCTCCCCTTGCTCCAGCAGCGTGAGACACTGCTGGAAATCACACAGGCGGCTCTCTAACTGCCACTGCTCCTGCTGTGCCATGGCTTCCAGCAATTCGCCCAGCACGCCGCGCAGTTGGCCCTGCTCGCCCGCAAACAGTTTCGGCGGATTATGATAGACCCCGACCCTAAGCGAGGTGTCGCCCTGTGCCAGGGCGCTCCACCCAAGCACGTAACAGAGCGCCACCGCCCCGATGGCAGAATACGTCAAGCGCTTGGCAGAACGGTTGCTTGGCATCCGGTTCAACGCGAACACTCCCTTGCGCCGCATGGTAGGCGTTACTCACCCGGCATGGTTAACGGCCCTGCGCGCTCCACCACGCGCTGCCAAGCAGAGTCGTTCTCGACCCGCTCCACGAATGCCGCAATGGCCGGATATTCGGACAGTGACTGGGTCGCTTTTAACGCCTGAAGCGGAAAACTCATTTGAATGTCGGCGCCGCTGGGCCACTCGCCGGCAAAATGGCCGCGCGTCGCCAAGTGGGACTCCATCATATCCATATGCTGCGTTAACTGAGGCTGAATGAAGCGTTTACGTACGGTATCGCTAATGCCCTTGGCCAGCGGCTTGATGAACCAGGGCGACTGTTTGGGCACTTGGTTAAACACGAGCCCCATGACCAATAGCGGCATTAACGAGCCTTCCGCATAGTGCAGCCAATAGCGATAATTGACCCACTCCTCACCGGCATCGGCAGCGGGTTGAAGCCGCCCGTTACCGTAACGGTTCACCAGGTAATCGATGATGGCCCCTGACTCCGCAATCGTTAAGTCGCCATCGGTGATGACCGGCGATTTGCCCAGCGGGTGCACTTTTTTCAACGCGTCCGGCGCCTGCTGAGTCTTGCTGTCACGCTGGTAAACTTCTATCTCATAATCGAGATTCAAAGACTCTAAAAGCCATAAAACACGGTGAGAGCGGGACTTTTCAAGATGGTGAACGCGGATCATAACTACTCCATGAGGCGACTTGATACATCTGCTTCACGCAGATGTCAGTTATCCATTGACTGCAAGCTTTCTCAGCTTAGCACTATTACAGCGTTGAACCCCATGGAGAAAGCGATGGCGAGTGTGCAAATGCAACAAGGGGCGAACACCGATGTTCGCCCCTTGCTTTTTCAAACGTTTAAGCCGTTGTTTTACTATATGTTTAAGAGTTAAAAGGCCGCTGCTGAGCGATGTATCACGCTCTATGCTGCGTCTTTAAACGAGCTAAAAGATCCATCGGCGACCACTTGCCTTGTAACCAGGGCGCCAATAAACGTGTCGATAGCGGTATGAATACAAACACCATGACTGGGGTCAGCATTAATGTGCTCACGAGCACACGGGGCACGAGCGCCCAGTCGGCCAGTACGCCGCCGAAAAGCCACTGAAACAGCAGCGAAATCGGGAAAAAGGCCAGCCAAACGGCCACCGCTTGCTTCCAGCGCGGCGGCGTCACACCGGGGCTCACGTTGAACCATGCATCCAGCCCGGTCGCTCGGTGCTCGTGTGGCGCATCGTAGAGTCCTTTGCCGCGCTCCAACCACGCATGACGAGACGCCGAGTGCTCCCAGGCGGCCAGCGATGCTTGGTTCTCGAAACGGAAGATAATCTGAAACTCATCGTCGTCTTGAGGGGGGGCTAGCACACCGGACCCTAGGTAGCCGGGAAAGTCAGCGGCCAGCTCGCGCCCTTCATTGAGCCAGCGATGAAAATCTTGGTAACGGCCATTCGCAACGCGACGGGCCACCATCAGTGTGACGGGTAAGGCAGACATGGGTGATCTCCTAATGTGTAAGCAGCGACGGCCGGGTAGGCCAGCTGCAGGCAATCAGGCGGGTAATCCTGATGCGTGAGCCACATTATACAGGCAATATTAATGCCATGTAGATCTATCGTCGCGGTAAAGGATGGCTGCGCTCGCCGCGTTGAAAAGCACGCACGTGTTGATAGATATCGATCGCGCTTTGAATGGCATCGGCTTCTAACGCGTCAGGCTGAATCACCGGCCCTTTAACGCCCCCTTCCGTGCGCAATATTTCATCCACATCGGCGCGATAACGCGACAGAAGATGTTCGATATTCATACGAACGCGGTGAATCTCTAAATTAAAAGCCTGACGCTGTTCGGTGCGTTTAAAAATATCGAGAGGGTTTTCGGCAGACTCGATTAGGCTATCTAAGGTATTGCACACTAAACGCTCGGCGGTATTTAAATTGGGAATCACGGAATAGATCAGTTCGTAAAGCGTCATCGTGGCATCGTGCGGGTGCATAAACAGACTCAATAGCGGTTTAATGGAACAATATGGTGAAAGCGGCCTTGATCGGTAAACGTAATCCGAAAGACACCATGCACTCCCTCATGGCCCACCACCCGCTGCACGGCGTGGGCGGGGAACACGACCCAACGACCATCCACACTGCGTGCCCGCACGTTATCGTACCGGCCTTCGTAGTAGGCCAGACATTCGGTGACACTTAGATGAAGAATGACGTCGATGGAGTGCATAACGTTGCGCAATTCGGCTGGCTCACAGATACTCTATGCTAACTGAAATGGCCGCCAATATCGGTAACCGCTTATGGAGCTTTCCTCTATCACCCCGTTTTCCGCCACGTCGGCTGGCTGGACCTCACCGAACGTGCCTACTGCACGGGTATCGCGTCATGAGGTGGAGAGCCGGGAAGCCGGTGTTGACCGTGGGCTGAGCGCTCCAGCCTCCGACGACGTCAGCGAGAGCGACGAGAGCCGTGCCAGCGAAACGCCCACCGGCCCTACTCGACCCGACGGCACGCCGCTGGCACCGGAAGAGATTCAGCAGCTCGAACAGCTCAAACAAACCGATCGCGAAGTGCGCCAGCACGAAATGGCCCACCAAACCGTTGGTGCCCCCTACACGGGGGGCGCTACCTATGAGTACGAAGTCGGCCCGGACGGTAAACGTTATGCGGTGGCTGGAGAGGTGTCGATCGATTACGGCCCCGTTCCCGGCGACCCGCAGGCCACGGTGGAGAAAATGCAGACCGTCATTGCAGCGGCCCTGGCTCCCGCGGACCCGTCACCGAAAGATCTGCAGGTGGCCGCTCAAGCGCGCCAGTACCTGCTGGAAGCCAAGCTGGAAGCGGCTCGTGAACAGAGCGAAATGAACCAGGCCCGCGCCACCGAGCAGCCGGGAGACGTGCCCGCCAATGATGAGCCGCAGCCTCCCGAGCAGGCCGCCTAACGGCCTGTTCTCCGCACTACTGTAGCATCGTCAACCCTTTCCAATCTTGCCGTTCGGGCCAGTGAGCCATCCACTCGGGCACCGATTCCGCGGGCATTGGGCGTGCAATTCCGTAGCCCTGAGCCAGCTCGCAGCCCAATGCCATGAGCGCTTTCGCATGGTCCAGCGTTTCCACGCCCTCCGCGAGCATGGGTCGTTGGAACCGGTTGGCCATGTAAATCACGCTCTCCACGATCGCCATGTCATTTTGATCGCTCAGCATATCGCGCACGAAACTCTGGTCGATCTTGATCAGGTTGACAGGCAGCTGACGTAAGTGGGTCAGCGATGAGAATCCCGTACCGAAATCATCGATGGCAAACCCCACGCCTAACGCTTGGCAGCGGGCCATGTTCTTAAGCGCGGCTTTCACATCGTGCATGGCGGCACTTTCGAGCACTTCGAGTTTTAACAGCGAGGGCGACACGGTGGGATAGCGCGCCAATAGCTCCGCCAGACGCTGGCTGAACGTATTCACCAACAGGTGTGACGGGCTGATATTGACGTTCACGGGCAGCGCCATCCCTTCGCTTTGCCACAGGGCGAGCTGACGCAGCGCGTGCTCCAATACCCACTCTCCCAGATCCACCTCTAACGGCGTGCCATCGATGATCGGCAAGAAATCGCCCGGCGACAGCAGCCCAAGCTCAGGATGCTGCCAGCGGATCAGCGCCTCGACGCCCACGACGCAGCCACTGCGCATATCGACCTGTGGCTGATAGAACAGGCGCAGCTCGTCGTGGTGAATCGCATCCATGAAGCGCTGTCGCTGCTCATGACGCACTTGAAGCCTGCGATCCTGATGGGAGTCGAAAAAGTGATAGGTGTCGCGTCCACGCTGCTTGGCTCGGTACATCGCCTGATTGGCGTGGCGCAGCAGCACGTCACCCTGAGCGTGGTCGTCGGGATAGCAGGTAATACCAAGGCTGGCGGTGAGGTAAATGGTTTGCCCTTCGATCAGCAGCGGCTGGCGAATCGACGCAAGCAACTTCTCGAAAAAGGCTTCCTCGACACCGTGATGCAGCAGCAATACGAACTCATCGCCGCCAATGCGTGCCAGCACGTCATCACCAAACAGCAGGTGACTGATCCGCTGCGCAAAGGCGGTCAGCAGCGCATCGCCAATCTGCGGGCCCAATCGGTCGTTGATGCGCTGAAAATGGTCGATATCGAGGGCGCAGACGGCCAGCGGTAGCTGGCGGTTTTCGGCGTGCTGAATCGACTCCTGAATCAGTTGCGTCAATAGCTGTAAGTTGGGCAGACCGGTCAATGCGTCAAAATAGACTTCACGGTTCAAATGGCGTGCGTGGGATGGAATGGCCGACAGGTCCGCCAGCACGATCACATGGTGATCCACCTGCCCCTGCTCATCGCGCACCCGATTGATCGACATCATGCCCGGATAGAACTGACCGTCGTGGCTACGGTAGCTGATCTGCCCTTTGCTACGGTCGCGAAGCTGCAGCTCTTCACGCATCAAGCGCGTGGTGCGGCTATCGTCCAAGGGGAGAATGCTGAACGCCTCGGGGGTTTTTCCCTGCACCTCGCTCAGCGCCAAGCCCGTCAGCTCGCTGAACGCAGGATTCACATCCACGACGGCGTTATCGGCGTTGGTAATGATGATGGCTTCGTTGGCGTAGCGAAACGCCGACTCGGCGGGTGCCAGCGGCGTACCGGCATCTAGGACCGACATCGCCACAGCGTCAACGGGGAGGGAGGCTGAACGTGCGGCTGGCTGAGGCAAAGACTGCTCTTGTGTGTCATTCAAGGGCGGGCACATGCGTCTCTGCTCTCCTCTTATAAGTGTTGGTGATTTAATGTCTTTTGGTCATATTAACACCGTCTCCTTCCCCGTGTTTTAGATTCAACAGCGCTGAATCAACGCGCTTTTTTCCTGTATGGCACGCCGTCACCCGCACAGCATACCGCAGGGAGCGCAAGGCTCCCTGGGCGTGATCGACGCTATGTCATTCAGCGTAAGCGAGCTGGCGATGCTCGCGGGTGGATGGCTCTCCCACCTGGAATCGGCTCACCAGCGTCGACATTTCGTCCGCCTGCTCATCCAGCGAACGACTCGCCGTGGCGACGTGCTCTACCAGGGACGCGTTCTGCTGGGTAACGTCTTCGAGCTGGGCCATCGCATGGCTGATTTGCTCAACGCCTGCCGACTGCTCATGGCTCGCCGTCGCGATCTCATCGACCAGTGCCGCCACGTGCTGCACTCGCTCGGCAATGTGCGCAAGCGTGGTGCTCGTGGTGGAGACCAGCGACTCCCCTTCGCTAATACGCGCCACGTTGTTGTCGATCAACCGACGAATCTGATCGGCCTCTTCTGCGCTACGGCTGGCCAGTTTGCGCACCTCGTCGGCCACGACGGCAAAGCCTCGCCCATGCTCCCCGGCTCGCGCTGCTTCCACAGAGGCATTTAGCGCCAACAAGTTGGTTTGAAAGGCGATGTTATCGATGGCGGCCACGATCGAGGTGACCTGCTCGTTTGCCTGAAGAATGTGCTGCATGGCTTGGCGCGCCTGCCTCGCCACGTCCGTGGCCTCTTGCGCTTGGGCGGCGACATCGCCCGTCATCTGCTGGGCTTGATGCGCATTTTCCGCATTTTGACGCACGGTGGCGGTCATCTGCTCCATGCTCGACGCGGTTTGCACCAGCGAGGCGGACTGCTCTTCGGTGCGCTGCGCCAAGTCCTGATTACCCTGGGCGATCTCATTACTGGCGAGTGCAACAGCATGCGCATTGCGCTTCATGTCTGCCACCAGCTGCTCCGTTTGCGCAGAGGCATCGTTGACGGCTTGGTAAAGCTTAGAGAGTTCGTCACTGCCGATAACGGGCAGACGCTGGGTCAGGTCATCCCCCCGGGAGGCAATGCTCACCAGGGCCTGCCGCAGCGGTCGAGTGATAGTGCGCACAATCAGTATGGCGATCCCAATCGCCACCATCGTGGCCATGACGGCGATGCTCAAGTACCACCATAGCGCCTGCTGAGCCTGCTGTTTCAGTGCCTCGGTGGTCGTGATGATGGCCGCTGCGGCGCTGTCTTCCAGGGCTTTCAAACGGCCAATCTTGACGGTTTGCCAATCGAACCACTCTTCGGGGTTCACGCCGTAATCGCTGCTTTGCTGAATCGCCAGCGCTCGGCGCTCTAACACCCGCTCGATCTCAGGGCCACTCAGCGCACGACTGAGCGCTTCGCGCTGGGTGTCGTCAGACAGTACACGGTACGATTCTAGGAAGCTTTGCTCGGCACCCACCAGCGAGAGCAACCGCTGAAGCGTGCTGTCGGGCATCACGTCTGCCGCAAACACGTTCGAGAGTAGCGCTCGCTCGATACCTGCCAGATCTTTTGCTTCGAGGAGGTTGTAGTACGCAGCCAGCTGACGCGTGATGGTGCCCTGCCCCGTTAAGTGCGCCAGCTCGCCCACCAGCGTCATGAGCGCACTGTTCAGCCCCGTATAGTGGGCCAATGCTTCCGGGGCTGGCACGCCGAGCTGGTCAACTTGGCGGCGCAGGGGTGGAACGCCTTGCCAGTGCTGGTCGATCTTCGTCAGCAGCGCGCTCAACCCTGTACTGAGTTGCCCTGCGTCCAACGCTTGGCGCCGCTGGAAGAACGCCTCGGCAGCCGCCTCCGTCGCGGGGCGTTGCTGACTCAAGCGGTTACCGAAGGCGTTACCCTGGCTGCCCAGAAAGCCAGCCGTCATACCTCGCTCTAGCTGTACTTGATGCACCCAGTGGCCTGCCTGTTGCGCCAGCGCCGTCAGCGCCTGCATACGAGACAGCTCCGTTACAGCGCCTTGTCGCTCTATCACACCGCTGGTGGCGAACCAGCCCAGTGCCATCAACGGAAACACCAGTACCAAGGCAAATTTATACCGCATGGATAAGCGGTGGAGCAGCTCTTTCATCGCGTTGCTTAACCTCATGTCATGTCTTTCGGGGAGGTAAGCGGCGTACTCGTTTATTGTTCACGCTTGAGAGCGCATTGTTCGCTAAGTTTGCCGCATTTTGCGGCCAAGTTAAATATGCTTAGCCAGCAAAACGGCATCAGTGTAACGCGATGACAAGCGTGCGCATTGACGCAGGTCAGCATCGGTGACTCTCAAGGCGCGACCGACGCTGCCCCTAAAAAACGCTGCTGCCAATAGTCGATATCCAGCGGCACGCTGACCACCGCACGCCCGCTGCCGGGGGCGTGAATCATCTGTCGGTTGCCGCCGTAGATGCCCACATGGGTGGCTTTGTTACCATCGCCGAAAAAGAGCAAATCGCCGGGGCGGGGCGTCTCGACGTGGGGAAGGGTGCGAAACTGAGCATCCGCGGTGCGGGGGACGCGAATGCCCGCTGCCCGGTAGGTCATTTCGACCAAACCTGAGCAGTCCAGGCCATCCGGCGAGTTGCCGCCAAAGCGGTAAGGAGTACCAATGGCCTGCTGAGCATGGGAGAGAATCAACGCGCGCTCCATCGAGATGCCCGATGGCGAGCTGGGCGCGGGCGTCATGGCGACCTCTTTACTGGCACAGCCTGCCAATAGCAGTAGAGCGACGAGCGTCAACAGCGAAGAGAAGCGGGTTAACGGCATGAACAAGCTCCAAGGTGGCCTAGTCACAGTGCCTCTTATCATGGCTTAAGCGCCGTTCACCCGCTACTCCACCACTCGCCGTTAACGGCCTATCCACTCGATGAACGTGCTATCACCCAGCGCATGGCGCTCGTGACGCAGGCGGCTCATCGCCGCGTAGGGCAAATCCATGACCAAGCCATTGCTCAGCGGCTGTTCCAGCACCTGGCGCAGCAGCGCGTTGCACACGAACAGATGTGCCACCACCAGCACATGGCGGCCGGGGGGATGGAGCAACAGCCGACGCCACGCTTCGCTGACGCGGGCATCCAGCTCGGCAAGGGTTTCACCACGGGGCGGCGCGGCGCGGGCGGGGTCGTACCAGAAGGCGCTCATTTGCTCGGTGCCTTCCTGCTCATACACCTGCGCATAGGTTTTCCCCTCCCACTCGCCCAAGTGCAGCTCGGCTAGATCGTCGTCTACCTGCACCGGCAGGTCGAACTCCTCCCCCAGCCAAAGCGCGAACTCCCGGCAGCGGGCCAGCGGCGAGCTGACGATGGCATCATAGGGTGGGCGTCCATCCACCGTATGGCGCATCACTGCGTCGGTCACCTGCTGCCAGCCGGTGTCGCTGAGCGGGTGGTCGGTACTGCCCCGCAGCATCCGTCCACCCTGCGGTTCGCCGTGACGCATCAAATCGATGGTGGTGATCTCGGCATGAGGAAAGCGCATGGCGATGCTCCTAACGTGAACGGATTAAATGATAGCGTGACGTACGCGAGCCGAGACCCACTCCGACACCAGCACCGTGGCAAAGATGAGCACGAAAATCACGCTGACCTGATTCCACGCTAGGCTGTTGATGGAGGCGTTCAGCTGCAGGCCTATGCCACCTGCGCCCACCAGCCCCAGCACCGTCGATTCGCGAATGTTGATATCCCAGCGGTACACGCTGATCCCCGCAAAGGCAGGCATGATTTGCGGCAGCACGCCGTAGTTCATCACCTGCAGGCGGCTGGCGCCCGTGGCGCTGATGGCTTCCACCGGTGTGGGATGGATCTCCTCAATGGCTTCATAGAGCAGCTTGCCCACAAAGCCAATCGAGCGCAGCGCGATGGCGATGATGCCCGCCAGCACGCCAGGGCCAAGAATGGTCACCAGCAGCATCGCCCAAATCAGCGAGTTGATCGAACGCGACGAGACGATGATGGTCAGCGCCAAGCTGCGCACGAGCGGATGCGGCGTGGTGTTACGCGCGGCTAAAAACGCCACCGGAAACGCCATCATAATGCCCAGCGCGGTACCCAAGGTGGCGATATTGAGCGTGTCCCACATGGGTTTCCAAAGCTCGCTGGCGTACTCCCAGCGGGGCGGCATCATACGGCTAATCAGGTCGCTACCCTGGCGGCCAGCGTCTTCCACAAACACCCACATGGTGTTGTCAGAGATCACTTTCCAGCAGAGTAAGAACAGGCTAACGCCCGCCAGCCAAGCGAGGTACTGCAACCACTGGGCGCGGGTGGTGCGCCGCTGCCACTGTGGCACACCGTTTGAGGAAGTTGACACCGGCATGGAGAATTCCTTTTACCTTCAGGCTTTACGTAAAGGGTGGGCAACAAGCGTTTGACGGCGCGCTACTGCGTCCAGCGACGCACATGGCTGGAGGCGTACTCACTCATCAGCACAATGGCGATGATGATCAGCAGAATCGCGGCCGAGGTGCCGTACTCGTAGCGGCTGAGCGAGGTGTTGAGCGTCGCGCCAATCCCCCCCGCACCGACAATGCCGATCACCGACGACTCGCGGAAATTGATATCCAGCCGGTACATGGAAAGCCCGATCAACCGCGGCACCACCTGTGGCTGCACGGCGTGGTTCATGGTTTGCCACCAGCTCGCCCCGGTGGCGCGCACGGCTTCTACCTGTTTCCAGTCGAGGTCTTCGATATCTTCTGCCAGCAGCTTGGCCATAAAGCCGATGGTGGCAAAGGCCAGCGTGAGCATGCCTGCAAAGGGGCCAAAGCCGAACATCACCACGAACAGAATGGCAATGATCACTTCTTGAAAGGTGCGCGAGACGGCGATGATGGCCCGGCATACCGCATAGATAGGTAATGGCGCGATATTGCGCGCAGCCCCTAGCCCCACCGGGATGGCCAGCAGAACCCCAATCACCGTCGAGGTCAGCGTCATGGTCAGGCTTTCCATCAAGCCCGCCAGAATATCGCTTTGGCGGCTGACAAAATCCGGCTGCAAAAACGCGCCGAGAAAGTTCAGCGCACGCCCGGCACCTTCCGCCACCCGCGCCCAGTTCACTTCCACCGATGCCAGCGCCAGCATCAGGTACACCACGCCACCCAGCGCCAGCGCCCAACGCAGGCGGCGGCTCTCTATCAGCGGCAGCCGACGCCACTGGCCTTGGCGGGCGGCCTGCTGGCGGGCTTGAGCGTCCGTCGTGCTCATTGCGCGCCTCCACTCGCTAAGCGGTTCTGGCGCGGCGTGTGTGGTGCCGTGGCTGCCTGGGGCGGCGTGGCGTTAGACGTAGCGCCGCTGCCCTCCTCCTCGTCATCATCGGCAGGCTCAGGGGTGGTGTCCCAATCCTCTTCGCCGTAAATAGTGGTCAGCATCTCGCTGGTCAGATCGCTGGGCTTACCGTCGAAAACGATCTCCCCGGCGCGCAGCCCGACGATGCGATCGGCAAACTGCTGGGCCAACGCCACATCGTGAATGTTAATGATGGCGGCCAGCTCGCGCTCGGCGCACAGCTCGCGAATCAACCGCATGATTTGGCGAGAGGTTTTAGGGTCCAGGCTCGCGGTGGGTTCATCCACCAGCAGCAGTTTGGGGCTTTGCAGCAGCGCTCGGGCAATGCCCACCCGCTGACGCTGGCCACCGGAGAGCGCATCGGCGCGCTTATCGATCGCGTGGGGCAGGCCTACACGCTCAAGCAAGCGAAACGCTTCTGCCACGGCTTCCTGCGGGTAGCGGCGTAAAAAACTGCGCCAGAACCCTACATAGCCCAGCTGACCAGAGAGCACGTTCTCCATCACGCTCAGGCGGTCCACCAGGGCGTACTCTTGGAAAATCATCCCCATGGAGCGGCGGGCATGGCGCAGGCGGCTGCCTGAGAGTTTCGTCAGCTCCACGTCTTCCAGTCGAATGCTGCCTTGGGTGGGCTCTACCAGACGATTCACGCAGCGGATCAACGTGCTCTTTCCCGCGCCAGACGGGCCAATAAGTGCCATAACCTGCCCTTTCGGCAGCGAGAGCTGGATATCGGTCAGCGCGCGGTCGCCGGTCGGGTAACGCTTGCCAACGCCGGTGAGTGTCAACATGGGGGATGCCTCAATCTCTTATGCGTCCGTGCTTGCGTTCACAAGCACGTCTCTAATGGCTACATAGCGGCTCGGCCAGGAGGTCGCCCTCCTGGCCGAGAAAATCATGGAACGACCGATGGATTAGTCGCAGTCGTACGTCACACCGTTGGCATCGGCGATGGTACGAATCACTGACCAGTTCTCTTGGTAGGTGATCGGAATGAACTGAGCTTCACCGGAGTTGGCGAACTCGGCTTCCAGCGGTGTGCCTTCCCAGTCGTAGCTGAAGAACGCATCCTGAATCTGCTCGGCAAGCTCCGGGCTCAGGTTGTGCGCCAGACCATAGGCCGTGGTGGGGAAGGTTTCCGAGGTGTAGATGACGTTGTAATCGCCTTCGCTCACCACATCGCGTGACAGCATGCGCTTGGCCACAGAGTTGGCAATGGCAGCGGCGTCATAATCTTTGTTCACCACGCCCAGGATGGAGTTGTCGTGAGAGCCAGAGAAGGCGGTCTCGAAATCTTCGCCCGCTTCCAGGCCGTACTCGGAGCGCAGCAGCGCGGAAGGCGCGCGGAAACCGGAGTTGGACGTTTCGGAGGTAAACGCCAGCTGACGACCGGCTAAGTCTTCCACCGACTCGATACCGCTATCGGGGTAGGTGATGATTTCCATCTCGTAGCCGAAACTGCCGTCTTCCGCCGCCATCATGGCGAAGGGGCGGAAGCCACCGCAGTTGACTGCCACCGGCACACCGCCCGTGTTGAAGCCCGCCACGTGGAGGCGACCAGCGCGCAGCGCTTCCTGCTGGGCAGCGTTGGACTGCACCGGGAAGAACTGGACGTTTTTACCAGTGGCTTCGCTCAGGTGATCCAGGAAATCGGCCCAAACGTCGGCATACACGGCCGGATCTTCAACCGGCGTGTAAGCAAATACCAGCGTATCCGGATCGACCCACTGCGACTCATCGCTGGGCACGTCGGCGATCATGTCGCCGTCGTTGTCCATGTAGCGCGAAGAAAGATCAGCAGAGGCAGTGACCGCTGCCAGTGCAAACGCGCCCGCAACGGCGGCGCTCAACAGCGTACGAGAGAAAGAGAGAGTATGCATGCATCACCTAAGCGAGTTAAGAAGTGTTAACGCCATAGTGGCGAGCCGATGTGACAGCCTCGGGACACTCTCATGACGCCTAGGTGACGAATCCGTGACGACTAACAGTCGCCGCCCACGCAGCAGCCGCGCCGCTCCACGAACAGGCTGTTGCCGGCGATTTTCTTGGCCTGATGCTTCAGCTCCGAGAGCTGCGCAGCGATATCCAGCGCCTTGCAGGGAGCGGGGTCGGTAATCGGCTTGACGGCAATCGAGACGCTGACGAAGGGGAAGAATGTCACGCCGCCCTGGCGGCTTTCGATGGAGATCCCGCCCTGAAGACGGTCACTCTCCTCGTAAAAGCCAGGCGCCATCACTTCGAAAGAGTGGAGAATCTGCTGGCAGACGCTTTCCCAGTGTTCCAGCGGCAGCAACATCATGAAATCGTCGCCGCCGATATGGCCGATAAAGCCGCCGGCACTCTCCACCTGCGCCTGCAGCAATCGGGACAGTGAGATGATCACGTGGTCGCCGCGGGCATAGCCGTAGGCGTCGTTAAACGCCTTGAAGTTATCCAAATCCACGTAGGCCGCCGCGAAGCCGCTGCCTTGGGATAAATACGAAGCCAAGGTTTCGTTGATCAGAATATTGCCGGGTAGCCCGGTGAGTGGATTGGCGTGGCGCGCTTGGCGCACTTGAATCGCGGTAATCTCACGCAGCAGATCGACGATATTGCCCATCCCCAGGTACTGCCCATCGCCATCGACGATGACGAAATCCTCCTGTTCGATGTCGCGGCTGTCGGTGAGCTGCTGGCTCAGCGCCTCTAGGGAGAGCTCCGCATCCGCCACGATCATTTTAGGATCGGCGATCTCCAGCACGCAGCGCTTGGCATACAGCGCGTGGCTGTACTGGTTGGTGAACAGCGTGAGGAAGGCATTGCGGCGCACCACCGCCACGGGAACACCCGCTTCGATCACCGCCACGCAGCGCAGCCGCGGGTCCCCGCGAAAGCGCTCGGCCAGCGTGGGCACCGAACAGCTCGCTGAGACGCTCTTGATCGGGCGTAAAATGGAGTGCGCGGTGCGACCCGCCGGGCTTTTGAGCTGGGTCGTGGCAGGCAGGAGCGTATTGAGCTGCATGGGAGGCTGAAGGCTTGGCCGAGCGAAGTAGAAACCTTGCAGCAGCGCAAGGCCCCTGTCTAGCTCCCATAAACAGAGATGTTCAGCGGCCGTTTCAACGCCTTCGGCGATGAGCTGGCAGTCGAGACTGCGCGCCACGTCCAAAATGGAGCGTAAAAACTCCCGTTTGGCAGGCTCTTTGTCGATCCCTGAGATGAAGTGGCGGTCGAGCTTGACGAAGTCGGGCCGCAGCTCTGACCAGTGGCGCAGGCTGGAGTGCCCGGCCCCCAAATCATCCAACGCGACCTGAAAGCCCATATCGCGGTAGTGGTCCACCGCTTGACGCATCAGTTCGTAGTCATGAATCGGCACGTGTTCGGTCAACTCGATGACCACGCGCTCAGGGGGCAGGCCGCTCTCTTGGATGAAGCTCATCGTCAGCCCTTCGCGGAAATCACGCTCCACGATGGTCAACGGCATCACGTTGAGAAACAGCAGCCCCGGCAGTTCGAGCTCGGCAAACCGACGAATGGCGAGACGCCGACACAGAAGATCCAGCTCGACCAGCAGGCCCGCCTGGGTCGCCACATCGAATAACCGCAGGGGAGAGTGCAGCGGGGACGTTTTTGGCCCGCGAATCAGCGCTTCATAGCCGTAAATGGCCTGCTGATTGGCGTCCACGATGGGTTGGAACAGCACGTGCAGCTCTTCTGCCGCAATAATTTGATTTAGCCACTGCGCTTCTTGTGCGGTCATATGCCTGCTGCCCTATCAAACGTCTACTATCCCTATGATTTGTAACGCTCCATGAGGAAGGTTCTAGGGCAGCAAGCCTGCGTTATTGTGATGACAATTGTATGACAGCTAGCGGTTCTTTACGGGTCGATAGGCACCTTCGGCGGCGGAAAGACCACGTCGCCTCCACTGGCATCGAGCTGGCGAACATCCGTTGGTTTGCCCTGCTCGTCCAGGCTCACCAAACCGATGCCACTGGCGTTCCACAATCGCTCTCCGGCGCTGGCCTGGTCTGGATCGCGGGGGTAGATGCTGAGCTTGCGCCGCTTGGTGAACCAGTTAAGCGGCGACAGCGGCGCGTAGAGCCAGCGGTTCAGGCGGTCAAAGGTATTCAGCAGCTGTTTGGGGAAGGTGTTCTTCACCCCGCTCGACGTGATTTGCCAGAGCTGTGGCGCCCGCTTCTGGCGGCGCACGACGATGTCGTAGGCAAAGGAGTAGTGAACGTCCCCCGAGAGGATCACGTAGTTACCGGGGGTTTTGGAGTGCCGCCAGATATGCAGCAGCACGTTGGCCGCGCCCCGGTGCGCCATCCAGTTCTCGGCGTCGACCACCAGCGGCTTGCCCGCCAGGGTGAAAAGTTTTTGGATACTTTCGATCAGCTTGACGCCAAACATGGGCGCAGGCGAGACGATCACGGCGCTCTTTGTGCCCAGCAGCGCTTGCTGCATCTCCATCAGCGCTTCCCAATCCATCAAGCCCGATGGACGACTGGGGCTGCGCTCGCTGCGCCAGCGGCGCGTACGGGTGTCCAGCACGATGAGCGCGGGCGTGCCCGGCACTTGAAACTCCCAGCCCTGAAAGCGCAGCAGCCGCTCGATGAGGGCATCCTGGGCGCTAGGGTTCAGCGGGCCGATATCGTCAAACAGGGTGATCGCCTGGTGGAGCAACGGGTTAAGTTTATCGGGCGCATTGCCCCAGCCCTGGCAGAGCAGGTACGCCACCAGCGCGTTGCCGATGATGCGTTTGGAGAACGGGTGGCCGTAGGCGCAGCGCTCCCAGTCGGCGGTCAGGTTCCAGTCGTCGGTCACATCGTGGTCATCAAAAATCATCAGGCTGGGCACGTGGGCCATCAGCCGCGCGCACTGAGGCAGGCCCTCTACAAAGGCTTCAATGATCGCCTGCTCTTCTCGATAAGCCTCGGCCTCTTTGTCGCCTAACGCCGGGGCGTCATAGGCAATCACCTGCCACGGCGTGGGCGACCACACCAGGCAGTACATGGCGAGCATCTCGGCTAGCGTCATCAGGTGATTCTGGGCGTTCGCCGAGGTGAATACCGGCTTTTTGACGCCGCCAAAAAAGCGCTCACGCAGCGCCGCATTGCTGGTGACATCCGGCAGCAGCGCCTCTCGGTGATAGTAGCTTTCCGGGGCGTTATACAGCGCTTGGCTGTCTTCGACGGTAGCGCCCTCGAGCAGCTCATCCACCAGCCCCAGGCGGGCGATCAGCGCATGCACCGCCCGCAGCATGGGGCCTGCCACGTCATCCACGTACACTTGGTCGCCGGTCATCAGCAGCCATGCGGGCCACTCGGTAGGAGACTCCTGGCGCTCGGCTATCCAGTGATCGGCCCGCACTAGGCCATCGGCGCTGTCGTGATGGGGTTTACGGCAGGAGCCGTGCATCAAACGGTGGTGGCGAGAGGCCAACACAAAGCCTGGGTAGTCATAGCCATCGTGGCATAGCCACGGTGCCCACTCCGGCAGGGGTTGCCACGCGCCGTCAGTGCTTTGTACCTGCAGGTCGTAGGCAATACGGGTATCGGTGGGCAGCGCAGCGGGCAGCGAAAGGTCGATACAGTGAATGTAAGCATGCCGTCCAATCGCCACGCACTGGCGGGCGTTGTCTAACGCGTGGGTCTGCTGCTCCTCTTGCTCGGGGTTCAGCACGAGCTGCATGGTCAGCGGACGGGTCGCTACCAGCCATAAAATGAGCCGCGACGGCGAGAGCCGACGCAGCAAAGGCCCGACCAGTACGTCGGGTAACGTCGTGGCGATTTGTGTCATTTCACACCCTCTGTGCTGTGTGTTGCATCGCTCTTAAGCTCGTTAAGTAGCGACCACAGGCAGTTCAATGACTACCTCTAAACCGCCAGACTCGGCGCGCTGAAGGCGCATCTGGCCATGATAAAGCGTGACGAGGTCCGTCACGATGGCTAATCCCAAGCCGCTGCCAGAGCGCTGTTCATCCAGCCGCTTGCCGCGCTGGACCGCTGCCTGGCACTCCTGCGGGGTCATACCGGGGCCGTCATCGCCCACCACCAACCGCAGCGTGTTCCCCTGTGCCTGCAGGCGGATATGCACGTCGCTGTTGGCCCAGCGCAGGGCGTTGTCCAGCAGGTTACCCACCATCTCCTGCAGGTCCTGACCGTCTATATGCACCCGCACGCCGCTATCCACGGTTTGACGCAGCGTAATATGACGGCGCTGCGCGAGCCGGGCAAGCCCGGTGATGAGCGGCGATAGCGTCTCTTGTAGTGCTACTGGGGCAAAGCGCACGCCCTCACCTGCAGCGGAAGCCCGCGCCAAGTGGTGACGCACGGCGCTATCGATACGCGACAGCTCGGCTTCCCAGGCACTGCGGCTCTCGCTGGGTAGCTGTTTGGCCAACAGCCGCATGACACTGATCGGTGTTTTGAGGGCGTGGGCCAAGTTGCCTGCGGTGTGGCGGCCCCGCTCGATGAGCCGCTGATCGCGGGCCAGCACGGCATTCATGGACGTCGCCAAGGTGGCCAGCTCGTCGGGCAAACGGGTCTCCAACTGCTCGGCCCGCCCCTGCTCTACATCACGTAAGTTGGCGTTCATGCGCCGCAGCGGCGCGAGCCCCCAACGCACTTGTAGTGCCAGCACGCCTAGCAGCAGCGCACCCAGGCCTAACAGTCCCAGCCACAGCATCTGCTGAAAAGCCCGAACGTCTTCGCGCAAGTCGTCGTCACGTGCGGCGACGCTCACGTGCAGCGGCGTCTCCAACGCGCCCAAATAGATATCGCGCTCTACGACGCGTAGCTGCTGGCCACGCGGGCCTGGCAGCGTGCGGGCGGTCACTCGCTCGCTCTCCAGTACCGGCAAGCGCTGATCCCATAACGACCGCGACGTGACCGAGTGGTTCGCATCGTCGGTAATCTGCCAATACCAGCCTGAGTACACGTGGTCGAAACGCGGGTCACCCAGCGCGCGCTCGTAGTGGAGCTGCTCGGTGAGCGGGTCGTAAGTCACCCCCGCAATGACCACGTTGAGGGTCGCTTCCAGCCGTTCATCGAACGCGTTGACCGCAGAGGCACGGTAGTGATGGGACAACAGCCAGCCGGCCACGGGGAGTGCCAGCAGCACCATGAGCAGCACCGCCAGCAGCAGACGTAGGGTGATGGAGCGGTTAGCCCAGCGCTGGCTCCAAGTAACGACGTTGGCGCTCATGAATCGCTTGGCTCATCGGCTAGCAGGCGGTACCCCTGACCACGCAGCGTTGCGATGCGCCACGCGCCCAGCTTGCGACGCAGACGGCTAACCTGAACGTCGATCACATTGGAGTCGGGTTCGTGGTCACGGTCGTACACGTGCTCGGACAGCTCGCTACGGCTGACGACCCGAGGAGAGGCGTGCATCAGGTAGCTCAAGAGACGGGTTTCCTGGGCGGTCAAGCTCACCGGCCTGCCCACCAAGGTGACATGCTGCGTATGGGTATCCAGGCTAAGCTCGCCCACTTTGAGCACCGGGTGCGCATGGCCATGGGTACGGCGCACCAAGGCCCGCAGGCGAAACAGCACTTCGGCAGGTTCAAAGGGTTTGGTGACGTAGTCATCGGCCCCGGCGGTAAAGCCAGCGGCTTTATCGGCCCACCGTTCGCGGGCGGTCAAAATCAGCACCGGAAGGTCGATGCCATCCTCCCGCCAGGAAGAGAGCCAACGGGTGCCGTCACCATCGGGCAGGCCGATATCCAAAATGACCGTATCGTACGCTTCGGTGCGCACCAAAAAGTCCGCTTCCTGGCCGTTCTCCGCACGCTCGACGATCCAATCGCCATCTTGCAGCGCTTGGCTCAGCTCACGGGCAAGCGCCTGGTCGTCCTCTACCAGTAAACACTTCATCAACACACCCTTATGAATACACTCAGTAAAGACGGGATATTGCAGGTAACCGTATCAACGCTGCATGTCGCGGATGCGCACGCCTTCAATTTGCATGAGCTGGCCGTTCTGGCCATCAAACTCGAACTCGACGACCTGCCCTTGGGGGCCTAGCAGCTTGATTTCATACTCGACCAGCCCATCGTCGCGCTCGATTTCGACCTCCAACACGTCGCCGATGTAGTGGGCGTCGAGCCAGTCGAGAATGGTATCCAGGGGAACCACGTCGCCTCGCCGCACTTCGCCATGCAGCGCCTCCCAGTGCTGGTCACCGGTCGCACTACCCATCAATACGAGCACCAGCAGTAGCGCCAGCCCCCCTGTCAAAGGGAGCCGCTGCCAGGGTAACTGCTTGAGTGAGAGGAGAGACGTCGTTTTCATAAGACTAGGATGCCAAAGGCAACATGAACGCTAGATGAACGGCTTTGTCAGGTTTAGGAAAGACCCCCGGTGATATAAATACCCTGTCGCATTCGCTGACTGACCTTCGTTAGGCATCATCCGGCAATGCATTCACTAAGCAAAGAAGGAATTTGATATGAACGCTATGAAAAAAATGCTGCTGATCCCGACCTCTGCGCTTCTCCTGGCCGCCGCAGCGGGCAGCGCCCAAGCCGACACGCAGCCGTTGGACCGGATCGATGACATTCTGACCTACGCCAACGACTATGGGTTCAGCCACATCGAAGAGATCAACGTGGACGACCGTGGCCGCGTGGAAGTGGAAGGTTGGCTGGATGACGAATGGTACGCCGACGTGGATTTCTCCATCGATAACGGCGAAAGCCTGCAAGAAGAGCGCAAGCGTCTGATTACCGGCGCCTGGGGTATGAGTGAAGAGGACGTCCGCCAAGCACTTGATGCTGCCCGCCAGGAAGGCATGACCGAATTCGAAAGCATCGATATCGATAAGAGCGGCATCATCGAGGTTGAGGGTCGAGAGCAGAACGGCCGCGAGCTGGAGTTGAGCCTGCGTCAGGGCTCCTTCGACGTCACCCAAATGGATCGCGACTGATCACTCAAGCGATTCACATGTCAGTTAGCATGGCAGTGTGCCAGCACTGACACAGCGGCGGGCCTTCGGGCCCGCCGCTTGCGTTGCGTCGCTCATTAGCGGCAGTCTTGGCAGTTCCCTCGAGCCATGATCGCCGCTGCAATGCGCTCGATACCTTGCCGGTAAGCAGCCTGACGATAGGTGATCTGCTCCTCCTCCGCCCTCATCAGCACCCGCTTGGCCTCATCGCCGAGTCGGCGATCCAGACGCTGATTGACCTCCTCTTCCTGCCAGGTTTCGCCCGCACGGTTTTGCAGCCACTCGAAATAGCTCACGATGACGCCGCCGGTATTCGCCAGCACGTCGGGCAGCACGGGCACGCCGCGTTTTTCCAGCGCCGCATCCGCATCGCTAGTGAGCGGCCCATTGGCAATTTCAAGCACCGCGCCTGCCTTCACCTCGCCCACGTTGTCGCGATGCAGCTGATTTTCCAGCGCGGCGAGCACCAGCACATCGACCTCCAGGGTCAACAAGTCATCTCCAGACATGGCCTTGCCCTGCTGGCTTTTTGACAGCTTGCCATGCTGCTTCTTGTCCTCCTTCGCCGCCGCGACATCGAGCCCATCGGCATGGTAGATCGCACCGCTGGAGTCGGAGACCGCAACCACCTTGTAGCCACGCTGGCTTGCCAAGCGCGCAAAATGGAAGGCCGCATTGCCAAACCCTTGCACGGCCAGCGTGGTCTCCTCGGGCTTGCGCCCTTCGCGCTCGGCCCATAAATCCAATACGGTGAGCGCTCCGCGCCCCGTGGCCTCGACACGCCCCGGCGAGCCGCCAAGCGATAGCGGTTTCCCGGTGATGGCAGCAGGCGCCTGGGCGCGCCGAATCTGCTCATACTCATCGATCATCCAGCCCATGACGGTGGCATCGGTATTCACATCCGGTGCGGGAATGTCTCGGTCTGGCCCCATGATGTCGGCAATCGCGCGAATATAGCCCCTCGCCAAGCGCTCGCGCTCCAACGACGACAGCGCTTTGGCATCCACCTGAACGCCGCCCTTACCACCGCCATAGGGCAAGCCCACCACGGCGCACTTCACCGCCATCCAAAAGCTCAGCGTGGTGACCTCATGCTGGTTCACGTCAGGGTGAAAGCGCACGCCCCCCTTGGCCGGGCCGAGGCTGGTGTCGTACTGCACTCGCCAGGCGGGAAACGCCTTCAAACTGCCATCGTCCATGCGCACCGGTACACTCACTTGCAGCGAGAGGCTGGGCTGCATCAACCGGGCCTGGGCATCGGGATGAATCGCCAGCGCGCTGAAGACCGCTTCAAGCCGTGAGCGGGCATCTTCGAACAGCGCGGCGCCCGTCTCGGGGGTTAGCCGCTGCGGCGCATTGGTGGTGGACGTTTTCGCCGAGGATTTCTTCGCTTTAGATTTTTGCTTTTTCGATTTGGCACTGCCCATGCAACACTCCTTTGCGTGTATCTAGGGGATTTTATTGGCATCGCGAGGTAATGTGTTTAGCGTAGCAGCAAGCGGCTAACTCAGTCGTATATCGGGCCGGTTGATAGGAGAGACTTTTGACGACCTACGCCGAAGGTGTCAGCGATGGGATTCACCATGCGGTGCTGCGCGATATGGCGTGGCTCATCGTCACACCAGATTTGGTGACCCTTGGCGATTACCCAGGCCGCCCCACACGTTCCGCGCTGGGCTTAGCAGAGGAGCAGTATAAGTGGCTCGACACCCTGCTACCCAGGGTGCAAGCCCTGGATGGCAAGCTGACCACGCGCATGGGCCACTACCATGAACGGCTTTGGCAGCTGTTACTGGATAACGCCCCTAATACTCGCCTACTGGCCAACAACCTACGCATCACCCAGCGCCGTAACACCTTGGGAGAGCTGGACATGCTCTACCGCACGCGGACTACCCCAGCCCCGGTGCATTTGGAAGTGGCCATCAAATTTTATCTCGGCCTGCCGGACGGGCCGGGAGAGCCCACCAGTCAAAGCCGCTGGATTGGCCCCGGCGGCTTGGACAGTTTGGCGTTGAAGTGCGGTCACCTTCTGCACCACCAGCTGCCGCTCTCCCGCACGGCCCCTGCAAAGGCCGCCATGGCGCATTGGCTAACGCCCAGAGACATCGCAGAGTCCGCGACGCTCAGCGCACGGCTCACCCAACGGCTTGCCATGCCCGGCGTGCTGTTTTACCCCTGGCATGTCGCACTGCCACCACCAACCGGCGCAACCGCCGAGCATCGGCGAGGGTGGTGGTGCTATCAACACGCTTGGCCCAGCGTGGCCGAACGCTACAGCACGTCTCTTCAGATCGCCTGGCTGGAAAAGCCCCACTGGTTAGCGCCGCCAATGCTCGACGCATTTGGCCCCGCCCAAGCGCAGATGGCGGACGTGATGGCGCAGATCAACCGCTACGGGCCGCAGCAAGTAATGCTGTACGACCCACAGGAAGAAGAGAACTGCCGGGAAGAGAGTTGCCAAGAAAATAGTGGCCAGGAGAGACCGCTAACGCGGCTGATGGTGGTACCCGACGACTGGCCGCGCCAGGTACCGCTACCGCCGAAGCGGCGTGGTTAACCCGCCGTCTAAACCACCACGAGATTGTCGCGGTGGATCAGTTCGTGGGCTTCCACGTAACCAAGGATGGCTTCGATTTGGTGGCTTGGCTGGCCCGCTAGCTGGCGAGCTTCGTCGGCCCCGTAGTTGACCAAGCCCTTGGCCACGCGAGTGCCCTGCTCATCCACACACAGCACCATGTCGCCGCGCTTAAAACTGCCCTGCACGTCACGCACGCCAACGGCCAGCAGGCTAGAGCCTTTACCGCGCAGCACGTTCACCGCGCCCGCATCCAGCACCAGCGTACCGCGCACCTGAAGCTGACCCGCCAGCCAGCGCTTGCGCGCTGCCATGGGGGCTTGGTCGGGGCGCAGCAGCGTGCCGAGCGCTTCACCATTCATTACCCGAGTAATTACCTGCGGCTGGCGGCCGCTGGCAATCACGGTTACCGCGCCGGAACGCGCCGCGAGCTGGGCAGCACGCACCTTGGTGCTCATCCCCCCCCGGCCCAACGCCCCGCCGCTGCCTGCCACGGCGGCCAAGCGTGGGTCGTCAGCACGCCCCTCAGTAATCAGCGTGGCGTCAGGATTATGGCGGGGGTCGGCATCGAACAGGCCTTCCTGGTCGGTGAGCAGCAGTAGCGCATCGGCTTCCAGCAGATTCGCCACCAGCGCGCCGAGAGTGTCGTTATCGCCAAAGCGGATCTCGTCAGTGACGACGGTATCGTTTTCGTTGATCACCGGCACCACGCGCATCTCGACCAGCGTGCGCAGCGCCGAGAGCGCGTTCAGGTAGCGCTTGCGGTTAGAGAGGTCGTCGTGGGTAAGCAGAATCTGCGCGGTGAGCATGCCGTGGCGGGCAAAGTGCTGCTCGTAGCACTGGGTCAGGCCATTTTGGCCCACGGCGGCGGCCGCCTGAAGCTCGTGCACGGCGCTAGGGCGCGCCTGCCAGCCTAGGCGCACCATACCGGCTGCCACTGCACCGGAGGAGACCAGCACCACCTCTTTCCCCTGCTGATGCAGGGCGGCGATTTGATCCACCCAGCCGCCGATGGCCGCTTCATCCAACCCGCGACCATCATTAGTAAGCAGCGCGCTGCCAATTTTGACCACTACCCGGCGGGCGCTACTCAGCGCCTCACGGCCCGGCAACTGCTCGTTGTGTTCCACGTCGCGACTCTCCCACGCCATTGCGCTCACGCGATTTATCCTAGCTAGTACGCCGCTGGCTTACGGGGCGTACTCCACTTCGACATCGTAATCATCGTCGTCGAAATCGTCATCGTCTTCTTCATCATCGCGCTTACGACGACGGCCAAGGCGGGCCTCGGTACGGGCCACCGACTCCTCTTCCATGCGACGACGCATCTCCTGCTCGCGGGCATGGGCCTCTTCGTCTTCGTTTTCCAAGCGCTGCTGCTCGGTGAGCCAGCGGTAAGCGGCCTGCACCAGCTTATCGGTGCCTTCACTGCTGATCGCCGAAATGCGGAAGACGGGACCATCCCAGTTCAGCGCATCAATAATCGCCTGGGCGCGCGCCTCACGCTCCTCTTCCGGCAGCAGATCGAACTTGTTCAGCACCAGCCAGCGGGGCCGCTCGGAGAGCGCTGGAGAGAACTGGCCAAGCTCGTGAATAATCGCCTGCGCCGCTTCTACTGGGTCGGACTCATCGAACGGCGCCACATCGACCACGTGGAACAGCAGCCGCGTGCGGGTCAGGTGCTTCAAGAAGCGCAGCCCTAGGCCAGCGCCGTCGGAGGCACCTTCAATCAGCCCCGGTACGTCGGCCATTACAAAGTGCTCATGCATACCCAGCTTCACCACGCCCAGGTTCGGCACCAGCGTAGTGAACGGGTAGTTGGCCACTTTGGGCTTGGCCGCCGACACGGAACGAATCAGCGTCGACTTACCGGCGTTGGGCATGCCCAGTAGGCCCACATCCGCCATCACTTTCATTTCCAGGCGCAGGTTACGACGGTCGCCTTCGGTGCCCGGCGTGGTACGGCGCGGTGCACGGTTGGTGGAGGATTTGAAGTGAATGTTTCCCAACCCACGGCGACCGCCTTCGGCCACCAGCACGACCTGACCGATTTCCGTCACGTCGGCAATCACCTCGAGGGTGTCTTCATCGATCACCGTGGTGCCCACCGGCACTTTGACGTGCAAGTCTTCCCCGGCTTTACCGCTCATCTGGCGGCCCATACCGCCCTGCCCGTTTTCAGCTTTGTAGAAGCGCTGAAATTTGAAATCGATCAAGGTGTTGAGCGCGTCATCACCAATCAGGTAGACGCTGCCACCGTGGCCGCCATCGCCACCATCGGGGCCACCTTTGGGCACATATTTCTCGCGGCGAAAGCTCAGACAGCCATTGCCGCCTTTACCTGCCTCAACAATGATCGAGGCTTCATCGACGAACTGCATTGGATTCTCCCGGCCGCTTCCGCCGCCCTCACTGCACTATCCCCACCCGCCTCAGGCGGGCAAAAGGGATCGAAAAGACAAAAAAGCCCCGCCATGGCGGGGCTTTTTTTCGTCATCTTCGCACTGCGTAAGTGACACAAGAGCACTTACACAAAGCAACCGAGGCTGCTTAGGCAGATACGATGCTGACGAATTTACGGTTCTTCGGACCTTTGGTCTCGAACTTCACGACGCCATCGTTCAGTGCGAACAGCGTGTAGTCACGACCAACGCCCACGCCAGTGCCGGCGTGGAAACGCGTGCCGCGCTGACGAACGATGATGTTACCAGCGGTTGCCGCTTGGCCACCGTACAGTTTCACACCAAGGCGTTTGGATTCGGAATCGCGACCGTTACGCGTGGAGCCGGCTGCCTTTTTATGTGCCATTGCAAAATCCTCCTAAAGGGAATTGGCTGCTTACGCAGAAATTCCGGTAATTTTGACTTCAGTGAACCACTGACGGTGGCCCTGACGCTTCATGTGGTGCTTCCGGCGGCGGAATTTGATGATGGTGACTTTGTCGCCACGGCCGTGGGAAACAACTTCGGCGGAAACCTTGGCACCGCTTACCAGCGGAGCACCAACGTTGACGTCGTCGCCGTCTGCAACCAGCAGCACTTCATCAAACTCAATCGTTTCGCCGGTAGCGACTTCGATTTTCTCGAGCTTGAGGGTCTGACCTTCTTGAACGCGGTACTGTTTGCCACCGCTTTTGATAACTGCGTACATGTCGCTCTCCGGACTTGTCGTTAATGCCGGTTACGCCCCGCGTAACCAACGCTCATCGCCTTCCGCTCTTATCGACCTGCTGCGAGTGGCGCCCCTTTTGGCAACCATCTGACAGGGAGCATGATGAGTGGGTCGCGGATTATAACGACTATCGCGCCTTACCACAAGGCCACCGGTACTTGTCAATCGCCCCCATGGCGCTACGCCTTGACGCCTTACAGGCAGCCCCATAGCATGACCTCACTCTTCTTACCCGCCGCGATGAACGGAACCCATGACAGCCAACGTCTCTCCAACCCCGCCTGCCAGCCCTTCGCCCTCACCGCTGCACGCCGTGGTGGCCGATGACTTTGACGCCGTCAACCAGACGATCGTCGCTCAGCTCAACTCCAAAGTGCCGCTGGTGGAAACCATTGGCCAGTACATCATCGAAAGCGGCGGTAAGCGTCTGCGCCCGCTTCTGGTGCTGCTGGCGGCCCGTTCGTTGGGCTATGAGGGCGACAAGCACATCACCCTCGCCACGCTGATCGAGTTCATGCACACCTCCACGCTGTTGCACGACGACGTGGTGGATGAGTCGCACATGCGCCGGGGCAAGAAAACCGCTAACGACGCCTGGGGCAATGCGCCTTCGGTGCTTGTGGGCGATTTTCTCTACTCCCGCTCGTTCCAGATGATGGTCGACGTTGGCTCCATGCGTATCATGGCGATCCTTTCCGGCGCGACTTGCGTGATTGCGGAAGGCGAAGTGCTGCAGTTGACCAACATTGGCAACCCCAGCATTTCCGAGGCGGATTACTTCGAAACGATTCAGGGCAAAACCGCGATGCTGTTCGAAGCCGCCTCCCATAGCGGCGCAGTGCTCGCCGGGGCCACGCCCGAGCAGGAGCGCGCCCTGCAGCATTACGGCCGCTACCTGGGCCTGGCTTTCCAACTGATCGACGACCTGCTGGACTACCAGGGCGACGCCACGGCCATGGGCAAAAACGTTGGTGATGACTTGGCCGAAGGCAAGCCCACGCTGCCGCTGATCCACGCCATGGAGCGTGGCACCCCCGAGCAAGCCAAGCTGATTCGTCAGGTGATTCGTAAAGGCGGTCTCGAGCAGCTAGACGACGTACTCGCGATCATCCAGGCCACCGGCGCCCTCGAGTACACCCGTGCCCGGGCAGAAGAGATGGCGGACAAAGCGCTGGCTGAACTCGACGCCCTGCCAGCCAGCGCCTACCGCGACAGCATGGCGCAACTCGCCCGCTTGGCCGTCGATCGCCAGGCCTAATCGCCGGGAACGGCGTCTCTGCACAAACCGCGTAAAAGGGGCTTGAAAAAAGCCCTTCGCCTGCGTATGATTCGTCCCGTTGTTGAGCACGCCTTAGCAACCTTCGGAATATAGCTCAGCTTGGTAGAGCGCTGCCTTCGGGAGGCAGAGGTCGTAGGTTCGAATCCTGCTATTCCGACCAAGAATTTAGTGAAAACGGCCACTTAGCTCCTAGAGCAAGTGGCCGTTTTTGTTTTTTGCACTGCTATTTTCCGAGCGATCAGTCCAGGTGCCACCAGCGCGGCAGCAGTGCGCGCACCTTGGCTTGAGCAAAGCGGTCATCCATCAATACCACCACTCCTTCATCGTCCGGGCTGCGGATCACTCGCCCGGCGGCTTGCACCACTTTGATCATCCCTGGAATACGATAAGTGTAGTCATCACCTTGGCCAAAACGTGTTTGCAGGCGCGCTTTTAGCGCTTCGTTGAAATCGTTAAAGGGCGGCAGGCCCAGTGTCGCCACGAAAGCGCCGATGAGCCGATCACCGGGAAGGTCGATTCCCTCCGCGAAGGCACCGCCCAGCACGGCAAAACCGATGCCTTTACCGCCGGGGGCAAAGCGCGCCAAAAACGCCTCGCGCTCGGGCTCCTGCATGCTGCGAGTTTGCGCAAACACCGGAATCTCAGGGTGCGCCTGCTCCAACACACGCATCACCTGCTCTAGATAAGCAAAGCTGCTGAAAAAGGCTAAATAGTGGCCCGGCGAGCGCCGGTACTGCTCTGCCAGCGTAGCGACGATGGGAATTACCGACGCAACACGATGATGATAGCGCGTAGAAATGTCCGTACGTAGCTGCACCTCTAACTGACGGGCGACAAAGGGCGAATCCACCTCGCGCCATACGCTCTGCTCGGGCAGGCCCAGCAGGTTACGGTAGTAATGGAAAGGCGACAGCGTGGCGGAAAACAGCACCGCGCAGTGGGCGCGCTTAAAGCGCGGGGAGATAAAGTCCGCCGGAATCACATTGCGCAGCCCAAGCACTGCACTTCCCTTGCCTTGAATCTCCAAATCGCACAGCGAGTGGTCGCCGAACGATTCCGCCAAGCGGCAGAATGTAAGCGCTTCGAACAGCAGTTCCTGGAGTGCCTGATTCGCGCCGTCGGGGTGCTCCACGAGATAATCCGAGATAGCCCCGGCCAGGGTATGCAGTGCGCCCACCAGCTTGGTGGGTAGCGCTTCTAGCAAGTGGTAAGGCCGTTCTGGAGAGTGCTCGGCGGCCTCTTTGTTGAGCGCCTGCCACCGCCTGCCCACGCGGGCCAGCGGCTTGGCTAAGGCGGGCGGGGAGTGACGGCGTAGGTAGCTCAAGCGCTGCTGGGAGAGCGCGGCGCTGTACATGCCACGAGCACGGTCTACCAGGTTATGCGCCTCATCCACCAGCAGCCCCACTAGCCAGTCGTTGGCCTGGGCAAGCCCGTGCAGCAGCGCGTGGCTATCGAACCAGTGGTTCACATCCCCCACCGCCACATCCGCCCAGCGGGCCAGCTCCTGGCCTAAGTAGTAGGGGCAAACCTGATGCGCCAGCGCCACCTCCCGCAGCGCATCGCGCGCTAGCCAGCCTTTTTCCACCGCTGCCTGGCGGGCGGCAGGCAAGCGGTCGTAAAACCCTTTTGCTAACGGGCAGGCATCACCTTGGCAGGCGGTGCCGGGGTACTCGCAGGCTTTATCGCGGGCCACCAGCTCCAGCACTCGCAGCGGCTGGGCAGTTGCCTCTAGGCTCGCCAAGGCATCGAGCGCGAGGCGGCGGCCAGGGGTTTTCATAGTGAGAAAAGCGATGCGGTCGAGCCGCTGGCGGGGCATCGCGGAGAGCATGGGAAACAGCGTGCCCAGGGTTTTGCCAATGCCGGTGGGCGCTTGGGCCAGCAGGCAGCGCCCGGTGCTGGCGGCTTTGAACACATCTTCGGCCAACGCCCGCTGGCCTGGGCGAAAATCCACGTGGGGAAAGGTCAGCGTGGCGAGCCACGCATCGCGGCGTTCGCGGTGGGCAGCCTCCTGCTCGGCCCAGGCTAAAAAGCGCTGGCACTGGTCGGTAAAGAACGCATCAAGCTCTGTGGCACTGGCCTCCAAGGTCAGCCGCGTTTCCTGACCGCTGGCAATATCCAGGTACACCAGCGCCAGCGTGATATGTGAAAGCCCGCGCTCAGCGCAGAGCAGCGCGCCGTATACCTTCACCTGGGCCCAGTGCAGTGCGCGCTGGTTATCCGCCATGCGCGCCAGGCTGCCGCGATGGGTTTTGACCTCTTCAACGCAATTCGCCGCCACATCGAAGCCATCGGCGCGGCCCGCCACGCGCAGCCCCTGATACTCGCCGGAGAGCGGCAATTCGGCCAGGTAGCCCGCTATGTTTTCTCGCCGTTTGGCCACCAGCGCGTGCCCTTCAATGCCCTCTTGGGCGCTGGGCGCAGGGGTAAAACGGTGATCGAGGTCGCCTTGGCGTGCGGTGAAATCGCACAGCGCACGCACTGCGACCCGATAGCGGCTCATGAAGTTGGCTGCCAGCGCACGTGACACACCTCGACCGGCATGTCGTGGCGGCAGAAGAAATCAATCCAGCGACGCTGGTTATCTTGCAGGCGGTCACCGGGGCCTTTCACTTCGATCATACGGTAGCTAGGCTTCCCGGCGGGCGCATCGGGCATTAGCTGGATAAGATCCGGCAGGCCCGCTCGGTTGTGCTTTAGGTCACTCAGCAAGCGGGTAAAGCAGGCGCGCAGGTGCGCGGCGGGCAGGCAGCTAAGCGCGGCTGTTAACAGAGGCTCGCTCAGGATACCCCAGTGCACAAACGGCGAGGTAATGCCCTGCTTCGCGTGCCATGTCGCGCGCATCGTCTCGCGGTAGCGCCCGTCGTCTAGCTGCGCCAGGCAGGCGTCGATCTCGGCTTGGCGCTGACGAACGAAGTCCTCGCGGTACAAATCCGCAGGCCCACTATGAAACGGGTGAAAAAACGCCCCCGGCAGCGGTTTGAAAATCGCTGGCCAGAGCAGCAGACCAAAAAGCCCGGTGATTAGGCAGTTTTCCACATAGAACACCGGAGCACTGGCGGTGGATAAGTGTTCGGCAACGGCGCGCTCTACCGATTGAGGGCCAGGAAGCTCCAGCACGTAGGTCGGGGCCTCGGCGGCTTTCACGGCCTGGGGGGCAGGCTGGTTCAGCTTGCGCGCCAAGCGGGGCAACAAGCGCCCCAGCGCTTGGGCTTCGCTCTCCCCCGCCTGCTCGCGCGCGGCCTGAGCGAGTTCATAAGCCTCTGAATAGCGCTTCAGGCGTTCCAACACTCGCAGCCTGCGTATGCGCGCCTCGCTGTTAGTCGATTCGGCGTAAAGCGACAGCGCCAGCTCCGTATTGCCGCTACGTTCCGCCGTTTGCCCCAGGGTAAGCAGCAGCCGCGAGCGGCGTGCGTCTAGCCAACGGTTGTTGGAGGCCGCGGGCACTTCTGTAGCCAGCTGTTCAGGCAGCTCACCGTTTTCTAGGCGTTCGCGCAGGTGGTGTAGTGCCAGATAGGTGTCCACCTTGTCTCGATGCTGAAACGCCCGTGAATCGGCGGTCAGCGGCACTTGTTCAAAACGCTGTAAACCCAGCTCGGTGAGCACGAACTCGGCCCAGTCCTGACGCAGGTTGCCAAAGAACATCAGCCGCAGGCGGTCGCACAGCGCCATGACGTTGAGTCGCACGATGTGCGTTGTTGCGGCAGGCCACCACTGGCGCAGCGGCAGTGCATCGGTAAGCATCGGCGTTAACGCCGCCTGAAGCGCTGTTTTGGTGGCGTTAGACGGCAGCCCAACGGAATTCATAGAGGCTTTCAGGGCGTCGCGCAGCTCGCTTAAGCGCAGCAGCCGAAACAGCTCCTCCACGCTTAACAGCGGCGCGTCATCCACCCAGCCAAGCGCCAGTAGCGGCGCCAACGCCTGATAAGTATCGCCAATTTCGGGATAGCGGAGCTTATCCACGCGGAACAGCTCGCCTTTACGCATCACCATCCGCACTAACAGCGCTTGAGAAGCGCGGGGCAGCTGCGACCACTGCTGGAGCGTGTGATGCTCATCGGCACTGAGTAAATCACCGTGGCGCGCCTGCACCCACGCGACCACGAAGCGAAAATTCGCTAAGTAGTAGAAAGGATCATCGAGGGAGGCGGTCGCCGGAGCGGCAGAGGCACTGTTCATGCATCCATTGTAACAGTGCAAGCAGTCGTGGGTTAACCCACGCGGTGCTGGTAAAGCACTTCCAAGGCATCGTCAGCGGCTTGCTCGTCGGCGTTCGGTGTGTCAGAGGTTGGCTCGCTCACACGCGGGGCCGGCTTCGCTTGGGCAGCTGGCCTGCGCCCGCCGACCAGCACATACCACTCCGCTTCGGTGAGATAGTGCTGGCACCAGCGGCTGAGGCCATCGGCAACGGCGTCGCGGCTGCGCTCGCCGCCTCGAAACGCGGTCGCCAGGTGAAGCAAATCCTGGCGGGCAGTGCGGGCACGGGCGTTGCCCCCATGCACTTTAGTGAGCGGGCAGCGTCGGTCATAGGCCGCGTTGGTGAGGGCATTTAGCCAACGCTCCACTTCATGTGCCTGAATACCGCCGTAAACTGCCACGTGCCGCTCCCGCGTTGAACGATCAAATTAAAAAAGAGATAACGACCTATAGCATAGGCCAAAAAGGCATAAGACTGCCCGAATTTCGTGCAACTGTCACCTTAATGCCTTATTTCACGCCCTGCATGACCTCCTCAAACCCTTGTAAGACGTTCACCACGTTGACCCCGATATCCTCAACGGCATAGCCCCCTTCCATCAAAAACACGCAGGGTAGCCCGGCGGCGGCAAGGCGCTGCCCGAGGGCAATAAAGTCGGCGTGTTGAAAGGTAAAGGCGCTGATCGGGTCACCTTCAAAAATATCCACACCCAGCGATACCACCAGCAGCTCGCACTCTGCTCTGTGGATGTGCGCCAGCGCCTCATCCAACGCGGCCATCCACGTCGCAACGGAGGTGCCCGGCGGCAGCGGATAATTGGCCGTGAAGCCTTCACCTACTCCTTCGCCGGTTTCGTCGCTGTAGCCCGAAAAGTAAGGGAAGGTCACGTCAGGGTCGCCGTGGAGCGAGGCGAACAGCACGTCGTCACGGCGATAGAAGATCTGCTGGGTGCCGTTACCGTGATGAAAATCTACGTCGAGAATCGCGACACGGCGCTTGCCAGCGTCCAGCGCGCGCTGGGCAGCGATGGCGGCATTGTTAAAGAAGCAGTAGCCGCCGAATTGATCCACCGCCGCGTGGTGGCCCGGCGGACGGCACAGGCCGAAGGTCGGCTCGCCAGTGGCGAGGGTATGATCGATTGCCGCCAGCGCCGTATCTTTACTTGCCAAGGCAGCGGCAAAGGTGCCTTCCGTAATCGAGGTTTCAGCAGCCAGGGCGTAGTAGCCCAACTGGCCGCTCACCGATTGGGGAATACGGTCGCCGCGCATCGTTCGTGCAGGCCAAATGTTGGGAATCGCCTCCCCCGCATGGCCCGCCGCTTGCCATGCCTGCCAGCAGTTTTCCAGGAACGCGACGTAATCAGCATCGTGAACCGCCAGCACGGGCGCTAGGCCGTAATCGTTGGGCGCGCGCACCTCGAAGGCCGCTTGGCGCAGGGCTGCCAGCACCAAATCGATTCGTTCCGGGCACTCGAAGGGCGTGACCAAGGCACCATCGTGCAGCTCGCTGCGTGCTTGGCGGCGGCGACTGCCTTCGGAGAAAAACGTCAGCATCAAGGCTCCTTACTCTTCATACGTATATGGCCACTTGGCGGCCCAGCGGCGTTTTTGATCGGGTGACTGCTGCTTTAGCCGATACTCTGCTCGGCTGGCCTCAGCGCGGTCGGCAAACGGTTGCGCGCCGAGCAGGGCTAACGGCGGATTCGCTCGGGTATAACGCGCGCCTTTACCCGCCGCATGGGCGCGGTAGCGCTTGGCGAGGTTGTTGGTAATACCCACATAGGTACCCCGCTGACACTCTAGCAGGTAGAGATACCATTGGGGCGGCGAACTCTTGTCCATGATGACTCATTGGTTGACGGGCGTGGTGGCCGTTCGCTGAGCGGCCAGCAGGCGCTCGAGCTCCGCCAAGGGCATGGGCTTGGCCAACCCGAAGCCTTGGAAGCCGTCGCAGTGATAGCTTAACAGCCGCTGGTGCTGCTCGCTGGTCTCGACCCCTTCGGCCACAACGCTCAGCCCCAAATGGTGGGCCATGGAGATGATGCCTTGAACGATGGCAGCATCATCGCTGCTGTTGGTCAGCTCGTGAATGAAACTGCGGTCGATTTTCACCGTACTGATGGGCAGATGCTTCAGATAACTCAGGCTCGAGTAGCCGGTGCCAAAGTCATCGATGGAGACGCTGACCTGCATACCGCGAAGGGCATGTAAAATCTCGATGGCGGAGGCGGTGTTATCCATCAAAATACCTTCGGTCAGTTCCAGGGAGAGCTGTTCGGCAGGCAGCCCGGTATCGGCCAGGGTTTGGCGTAGCGTGGCCAGGAAGCTGTCACGATGGAACTGTAGCGGTGACAGGTTGACCGCAACGCGCAGTGCGCCCAAGCCGCTGCGCTGTAGTGCCAGCATGTCGTGACAAGCGCGTTGCAGCACCCACTCGCTGATCGGCATGATCTGCCCGGTGGCTTCCGCTAGTGGAATGAAGCGTGCCGGCGAGACATAGCCTTTGCTGGGGTGCGGCCAGCGCAGCAGCGCCTCCACGCTGGCAATATTGCCTTGCCGATCCATCAGCGGCTGATAGTGAAGCTCGAAGCCTTGGTGGTCGATCGCTTCTTGCAGGTCATTGCGCAGGCTCACTCGCTCGCTGGCCAGCGCATTGATGTCGTGACTGAACCAGGCGTACGCGTTGCGTCCCTGCTGCTTGGCCTTGTACATGGCCATGTCCGCCTGCTGGATCAGCGTTTGCGGCTGCGGCGTGTCGGGCTGGCTCATGGCAATCCCCACGCTGGCGGTCAGGTACAATTCATGGCCCTCCATGCAGTAGGGTTTGGCGAGCGCGGGCAGCAAGCGCTCGACCACCTCGATGACCTGCTGCTCGTCGCCCGTATTGGTAATCAGCAGCACGAATTCATCGCCCCCCAGGCGGGCGACCGTGTCTTCCTGGCGTAGCCCGGCCCGCAGCCGCTTGGCCACTTCGATCAGTACCTGGTCGCCTACCGCATGCCCCAAGGTATCATTGATGGGCTTGAAGTCGTCTAGATCGACGAACAGTACGCTGATCCGCTCACCGCTGCCTTGGGCGGCGGCAAACTGCTTATGCAGGGTCTCTTCGAACATCATGCGGTTGGGCAGACGGGTAAGGTCGTCATGGGTGGCATGGTAAGCCAGCCGCGCTTCATAGGCTTTGTGCTGCGAAATATCGTGCTGAACGCCCACAAAGTGCGTGACCTGACCTTCGCTATCTCGCACGGGCGCAATATAAAGATCGTTCCAGAATGGCGTGCCATCCTTGCGGTAATTGCACAGCGTGACATGGGTTTCGCGCTGCGCTTGAATCCCGCGCCGTAGCTTGGTGACCATGGCGGGATCGCTCTCTGGCCCTTGCAAGAAACGGCAGTTTTGGCCAATCACGTCACTCTGGGCGTACCCCGTCATGGTGCTAAACGCTTGGTTGGCGTAGATGATGGGCAGGTCAGGCTGTCGGGCATCCGCGATCAGTACGCCGTTGACGCTCGCTTCCACGCTGCGCTCCAGGGTGCGAAGCCGCGTCTGCTGACGCCGCTTGTCGGTCACGTCCTGGGCGATACAGTAGACCCCCTCGATGTGCCCGTTGACCGTGACGGGCAGGCTGATCAGATCCAGAATGCGTTGCTGGGCCTCCCGGTCGGTCATGGTGACTTCGTAGCGGCTAATGCCTCCCTGAAGCACATACGTGAAGTGCGCTTTGATGCGCTCTCGCTCGTGGGGAGCAATGAAATCGGTGAAGTGCCGCCCCACGACCTCGTCCAACGGGTAGCCGGTCACATCGGCACAGGTGGTATTGGCGGTTTGGAAATAGCCGCGCTGATCCAGCGAAAAGACGGCGTCGGGGTGGTGCACGAACAGCGAGCGGTAGCGCTGCTCGTTCTCTTCCAACGAGTGACGCGCCGCCGCCAGCTCCCGAGTACGGGCAATGGTAGCCCCCACGACGCCCACACTAAAAGCCAGCAGCCAGCTCATCACCAAGCCACCCATGGCCACACTGATGGGCATCACCCCCAAGAGGTACCAATTATGATGCTGCCCAGGATACGCGGTCAGCATTAAGTTCACGCCGCCAGGCAAGCCGGTGAGCCGGTTGGCCAAGGCGTTCACGGGGGATTCTACGCCTTCCACGGCGAAGCCCGAGGGGTGCAACATCATCAGCAGCTGCTCGCCTCGGCTCACGCCTACCTGAAACGGCCCCAGCGCCAGGCTTAACTCATGGTTGAGCAGCGCGCTCAAGTCGATGGCCGCCAGCAGCTGCTGTGCTCGGTTGGGCACGGGAAGCGCCATCAGCATCATGCTGCGCTGCTCGCCATCGGGCATCAGCAGCCGCGGACGATCAAAGGGCACCGCCAGCCACGCCTGTACGCTGGGTTTGGCTAATTGTCCTACCAACCAACCATCGCGCCCCTGCTGACGCCCCTGGCGCCAGATCAGCCCCCCTTGAGCATCGATCAGGGCGATGGCATTCAAACTCAGGGTATCGCGGAAATAGCTCTGGGCATCTTGTTGGAGCAGTGTCGTGCGCTGCTCGTCAGGCAAACTCCCCAGGCGCTCTGCCATACGGTGCATGAGCTGCAGACGCTCTGACATGGCCTGCTCCGCGTTGAGCTGCACGTTATCCAGTAGATAACTGGCTTGCAACTCGATGGTCGAACGCTGGTTCATGCTCAGCAGTAACCACGCGAGACTACTCACCAACACGCCCGCCAACCCCACCATGACCGTAAGCTTACCAGGGCTCAGCCGCTCGGCGCGATGTCGCCAGCCCGCGACCAGCAGCGCGGCTCCCAGCAGCACGATGAAGACCAGCACCGCAATGGGCGATGAGCTGAACAGCGGCCGATCCTCTGCATCGCTCATCCATAGCCGCGCCACCACCCAACCGCCGAACAGCAGTAGCCCAACCCCAGACGCTCGCCAGCAGACTCGGCGCCAGTGGCTGCCCACGCCGACCCACAGACACGCGGTCATCCAGCCGAGCATCAGCACCGCTAGGGTGGTCATGCGCTCGTCCTGACTCACCAGTGACGTTGCGACGCCACCATCCACCACGTTATGTAGCAGCGTATAGAGCAGCAGCACAGCCAGCACGGCGGCGCTCAGTTGTCGCAGCCAAGCCAACTGACAGAGCGTTGCCAGCAAACTCACCCCTATCAGAAACGTGGCCAGCGACGCATCGGGGACCAGCAGGGGGCCGAGCAGTGTTTCAGGCAGCACCAGCCCAACTAGCAGGCCAGCACTTCCCATCAGCAGCAGCGTGGCCGAGACGATTAAGAGCAGCGTTTCGGCTGCAAGATCACGGGTATTTAGCGGCACGCGGCCTCTCCTCTGCGTTCTATGGCCTCAAGGCTAGCGCTCAAACGCCATGGTATCGGCCAATCGCTGCAGCTGGTCGTACTGGGCATCGAGATAGCGGCCATACGCGTCGCGGGGCATGAAATCGACGTGGGAGCCGTGGGTATGCTGCAGCGATTCCACCAGCGCAGGCTGTTGAAGGGCTTTTTCGAAGGCCTGGGCCAAACGCTCCAGACGCTCCGGCGGCGTATTCAGCGGCGCAAAAAGGCCGCGATCCGTCGTATTGACCAACGCGATACCCTGCTCGATCAATGTCGGCACCTCCGGCAGCGCCGCGAGCCGCGTGTCACTGGCCACGCCCAGCGGCACCAGCGCACCACTCGCGAACAGCCCCCCGGCGGAGGGCAGGTTCAGCATGGCCACGTCCAATTCGCCGCCCAGTAGCGCCACGACCTGAGCCCCCGTATCGGGGTAGCGCACGAACTGGATGTCGCCCGGCGAGATGTCCGTCTGCTCGAAAAAGTGCAACCAAAAGAAGTGATCGGTCGAGTTGGGAATGATGCCCACCAACAGCTCACCGGGATGCTGCTCGACGAACGCTGCGATCTCGCTGGCCGTGGTGAGCGTATGGCCGGACACGGTGGCGGGAATGTTCACGGTGCGAGTCAGCAGTGCAATGGGGGCAAACGCATCGTGGGAGTAGTCGGACAGTCCGGCGATATAGGCCAAGTCGATGGTTTGATGGCTGCCCAACAGCGTGAGGCCATTCGGGGCGGCTTGCTTCACGAACTGCGAGCCGAGCGTGGCACCGTTGCCCGGCATGTTCATCGTGATGATCGACGTCCCCAAATAGGTCTGCGCTTGCTCGGCAATGACCCGAAATAGAATATCGGTCGCGCCGCCCTGCCCAAAGGGCACCACCAAGTTGATGTCCGATGCTGAGAAAGCGTTCGTGCGGGGCGCCTCCTCGGCGGTGGCTTGAGACACTCCAACAAGGGCGGCCAGTAGTAGTGTCCCCATGAGGAATAGCGACGTGACCGTGTGGCGATGAACGCCCATGTGCCGCCGTACGGTTTTCAGTGCGTTAGTCGACCCAACGATCATGGCGTTTCATGCCTCACACGACTTAGCAGTGATGTGCTTATGCTTTGCAACATACCTTTAATTTACGCCCGCTACCACAGGGGCAAGGCGCATTGCGACCCGGCTTTAAACGCGCCACGCTGGGCGTACCGTCGACGTACCACCAGCGCCCCGCTTCCTTCACGAACCGCGAGACCTCCTCTAACACATGCCAGCCACTGGGCTCGCGAAACGTGGCGCGAAAGTGCACCGTTCCCTGGTCATCTTGTGCGCTAGGCGCCTCGACAATCACCAGCGACAGCCACTGTGTATCGGGGTCGGGCGGTAGCTGATGGGGACGCGTCGTGGCGTGCCACGTTGCCAGCAGATAGTCACGCTGATTCAACGCGAACGCCGCGTAACGTGAACGCATCAGCGCTTCTGGCGTGGGTGGCAGTGCCCCTTGGTGGTAGGGCTGGCAGCAGCCATTAAACGGAAGACCGCTACCGCAGGGGCAACTTTCAGGCTGTGAGTGAGTCATAGCTGTAGCTCTGGCTTATGCATTTTGCGGGCGCTGTAGATGTTTTGTTTCGGTATTGGCCCCGAGTTGGGTATAGTAACAGAGCAAGATCCCTAGACAGACGGAGTACGACAACACGATCGATCATTCTTTCCAAACGCAGTGGAGGTTCTCCTATGAAGGTTTACAAACCGGAATGGCAGTGCACGTTTAGCGTAAACGAAGGCGCGGAAGAATCAGCAAACTGGAAAGAGCGAATCGCGTGGCGGCTTAGAGAACTCGCCGACCGGCTGGAAGGCGGCGGCCGCACGATCAAAATCGACTGCAGCGTCTCGCCCCAGGTGAGCCGTGACGAAGTGGATACCTGCTTGGGGAAAGGGTTTGAGGTCACACAACGGCTTCTCACCCAGCTGGCCCAGCAGCAGGCGTGCGAAGATGTGATGCGCCATGCGAAAGCCGAGCTTTACGAAGAGCAGCATCAGCATTAATAGCCAGACCGTAAGCGTCTCACAAAAACACCCGCCCGATGACACCGGCGGGTGTTTTTTATTGGGCGCAAGCAGCCGACCATTAGCCCGCGAAAGGCGCTTCCATGGCGCGGCCCAAACGCTGCATGAAGGCACTGCACTCGTCTAGCTGCGCCGTGTCAATGTACTCGTCGGGCTGGTGCGCCTGGGTAATGCTGCCCGGCCCTAAAATGATGGTTTGTAGCCCCTGCCCCTGGAACTGTCCGGCCTCCGTCGCATAGGCCACCGCGTGCTGGCAGCAACCGCTGGGCAGGTGATCCTGCGCTAACCGCAGCACCTGCTGATTGTCTCGGTCGGCAAGCCCCGGCACCGTCACGTTCAACGGCTCGGTCGTGATCTCGACGGTTTTTCCCTGAGCGCCGAGCGACTCGCTGAGCGTAGCGCAGTAGTCGCTAAAGCGCCCGTACACCTCTTCAAAGGTTTCTGTGGGTAGGTGGCGAATCTCCCACTCGAACTGGCACTCCCGCGCCATGATATTAATGGCCGTGCCGCCTTTGATTTTACCCACATGCAAGCTGGTATGCGGCACGTTAAAAGCCTCATCCACGCGTCCCTCTTCCACCAGTGCGGCCATAGTGTCCTCGATGAACGTCACCAGCCTTGCGGCCACGTGGATCGCAGAGGTGCCTTGATTCACCTGGCTACTGTGCGCTTCACGGCCAATCACTGTGGTACGCAGGTTGGTCGCGCCCTTTTGCGCCACCACCGGCTGCATGCTGGTGGGCTCGCCGACAATCACATGAGCCGTGGTGGAGTAGTGCTCACAAAAGCGCTTTATCAAGCTGGGGGCGCCCACGCAGCCGATCTCTTCGTCATAAGAGAAGCCGAAATAGATCGGCTGCTTCAGCGGTGCCCTCGCCCAGGTGGGCACCATGGCGAGCGCACAGGCAATAAAGCCCTTCATATCGCAAGTGCCGCGCCCATATAAACGGCCATCGCCGCCATCGCGCAGGGTGAACGGGTCGCTGCTCCAGGGCTGGCCGGCCACGGGCACCACATCGGTATGACCAGACAGCATCACGCCGCCGGGGGCATCCGGGCCAATGCGGGCAATCAGGTTGGCTTTGGTGCCGCAGGGGCTCATCACCCGTTCGGCGGTCACACCGTAATCGGCTAAATAGCCCTCGACGAATTCGATAAGTGCCAAATTCGATTCGCTGGAGGTCGTGTCGAACGCCACCAATTGGGCCAGCAGCGCAGTTGCATCGGTCATGTTGATCTCGTTCGTTAGGCTTTTCAGCCACCCTAGCACCCCGCCTGTCCTTTGCCTACTGGGCACTGCAAGCGTCTCACTAAACGTTGGCCGTCACGGCAAGTTCACCGTGCATTCACGAAAGCGTCATCTACACTTCCTACTGTTCAGTGCACCCAACAACTCAATAAACGTACTGCGCAAGACCTACAAGGAGCCGTTATGTCTCGTTTCACGTTGCACGCGCTTGCCCTCGGTGTTGCCACCGCCTCGTTCAGCCTCTCCGCCACTGCCGCCACCGAAGTGACCTGGTGGCATGCCATGGGCGGCCAGCTGGGTGAGATCCTGGAAGGCATGACCGAAGAGTTCAACGCTTCTCAAGATGAGTACCGCGTGACCCCCAGCTATCGCGGCAACTATACCGAAACCATGACCGGCGCCATTGCAGCGTTCCGCGCAGGCGAGCAGCCGCACATCCTGCAGGTGTTCGAGGTCGGCACCGGCACCATGATGAACGCCGACGGGGCGATTTATCCGGTGTATGAGCTAATGGAAGACCATGGCCGCGCATTTGACCGTGACGCCTTCCTGCCCGCCGTAGTGGGCTACTACACCGATACCAACGGCAACATGCTGTCGTTCCCGTTCAACTCCTCTACGCCCATCATGTACTACAACCGCGATGTGTTCGAGGAAGCCGGCCTAGACCCAGAACAGCCGCCACAAACCTGGGAAGAGGTGGCTGAATACGCTACCCAAATTACCGAATCGGGTGCTGCTAACTGCGGCTTTACCACCTCGTGGCCGAGCTGGGTGATGCTGGAGAACTTCTCCGCTATGCATAACTCCCCGCTGGGCACGCTGGAAAACGGCTTTGGTGGGTTGGAGACCGAGCTGAACTTCAACAACGAGCTGGTCGCCCGCCACTGGGATAACCTGAAAACCTGGCAAGATGCCGGTGCCTTCAAATGGGGCGGCCCCGGCCCTGGCCCAGATGCCGAACCGCTGTTCTACTCCCAAGAGTGCGCGATCTTCTTCGGTTCGTCTGCCTCTCGTGCAGACGTGGCTGCCAACGCCGACTTTGAAGTGGGCTTTGGCATGCAGCCCTACTACGCTGACGTAGAAGGCGCGCCGCAGAACTCCATCATTGGGGGGGCAACACTTTGGGCCTTGCAGGGCCACACTGATGACGAATACGCCGCCGTCGCAGCGTTTTTCGAGTACCTCTCTCAGCCGGAAGTACAGGCCGAATGGCACCAGCAAACCGGCTACCTGCCGATTACTCAAGCCGCTTGGGACTTGAGCCAAGAGCAGGGCTACTACGATGAGAACCCCGGTGCGGATACCTCGCTGAAGCAGATGACGCTGAACGAGCCCACCGAGAACTCCAAAGGCCTGCGCTTTGGTAACTTCGTACAGATCCGCGACATCATCTCTGAGGAGATGGAAGCAGTGATGACCGGAGGCAAATCAGGCCAGGAAGCGGCCGATGCGGCGGTAGAGCGCGGCAACCAACTACTGCGCGATTTTGAATCCGCGAACCAGTAAGTAAGCACCGGCATCGCCGTCTGCCTTTTAGGCAGGCGGCGATGTCGTTATTAGTGCCGTCTGTTAATCGCAGGTTTCGTCGCTTATGCAAACCAAACGCATGACCTTTCCAGGGCGCTTTCTGCCCTATGCGCTACTCGCCCCTCAGGTCATTATCACGCTGATTTTCTTTATCTGGCCTGCCGGTCAAGCGCTCTACCAATCGCTGCTCCGTGAAGACGCGTTTGGCCTACGCACCACCTTTGTCGGGTTGGATAACTTTGCCCGCCTGTTCCGTGACGGCAACTACCTCAACTCACTCTCGGTGACGGTGGTGTTTGCAGTTGGCACAACGCTGCTCTCCATGGCAGTGGCGCTGCTGCTAGCCTGCACGGTGAATCGCATGATTCGCTCGCGCAGCACCTACACCACGTTGCTAGTGTGGCCCTATGCCATTGCCCCCGCCATCGCCGGGGTGCTGTGGTGGTTTATCTTCAACCCCTCCATCGGCATCGTGCCTTACATGCTAGATATGGTGGGCTATCAGTGGAACCACCGCACCTCGGGGGCGGACGCCATGCTGCTGGTGATTTTTGCCGCCGCCTGGAAACAGATCTCCTATAACTTTCTGTTCTTCCTGGCCGGGCTGCAGTCGATCCCCCAATCGCTTATCGAAGCCGCCGCCATTGATGGTGCCAGCCCCATGAAGCGCTTCTGGACCATTGTGTTCCCCCTACTGTCGCCGACCACGTTCTTCCTGATGGTGGTGAACGTGGTGTACGCGATGTTCGATACCTTCGGGATTATTCACGCCACTACCCAAGGCGGCCCCGCTCAGGCCACCAACACGCTGGTGTACAAAGTGTACGCCGATGGCTTTGTCGGCCTGAACCTGGGGTCATCTGCCGCGCAGTCGGTGATTTTGATGGTGATTGTCGTGGCACTCACGGTGGTGCAGTTCCGCTTTATCGAGCGCCGGGTGAACTATTAGTCGCAGGCTGACTGCTGGAGTCTTGTCATGGTTGAAAATCGTCCCTGGGCGAACTTTTTTGCCCACTTAACGCTGATGGTCGGCGTCGCGGTGGTGGTATTTCCCGTCTACGTGGCGCTGGTGGCCTCGACCCAAGCGCCGGGCGACCTGCTGCGCGGCACGCTGCCGATGCTGCCCGGTGCCCACGGCATCGAAAACTTTACCCGCATGTGGCAATCCGGCGTGTCTAACGCGGGCGCACCGCCTGCCGGCACCATGCTATGGAACAGCTTTATCATGGCCATGGCGATTACCGTGGGTAAGCTGTCGATCTCGCTGCTCTCCGCGTTTGCGATTGTGTACTTCCGCTTCCGCTTTCGGATGTTCTTCTTCTGGCTCATCTTTCTTACCCTGATGCTGCCGGTGGAGGTACGCATTATTCCTACCTTCCAGGTGGTCGCGGACCTCAACATGCTCAATAGCTTTGCCGGGCTGTCGATACCGCTCATTGCCTCCGCCACCGCGACGTTTCTGTTTCGGCAGTTTTTTATGACCATCCCCGAAGAGATGCTGGAAGCGGCCCGGGTGGATGGCGCAGGCCCGCTGAAATTCTTCAAAGACATTTTGATGCCGCTCTCAATCACCAATATCGCCGCGCTGTTCGTGATCATGTTTATTTACGGCTGGAACCAGTATCTGTGGCCGCTGTTGATCACCACCGACCCGGACTACTACACCATTGTGATGGGCATTCAGCGCATGACCTCTGAAGAGAACCCCCAGTGGCACCTCATTATGGCCGCCGTGGTGATGGCGGCTCTGCCACCGGTATTAGTGATTCTGTTTATGCAACGCCTGTTTGTGAAAGGCCTGACCGAGACGGAGAAATAACCATGGCCAGCATTACCTTGGAAGGGCTAAAAAAAACCTACGCGGGCAACGTAACAGCGGTCAAAGGGGTCGATTTACACATTCAGGACGGCGAGTTTGTGGTGCTGGTCGGGCCTTCCGGCTGCGGTAAATCCACCTTGCTGCGCATGGTGGCAGGTCTGGAGACCATCACCGAGGGCACCCTGAAAATCGGCGAGCGTGTAGTGAACCAGCTAGAGCCCGCCGAGCGGGATATCGCCATGGTGTTCCAAAACTACGCCCTCTACCCGCATATGACGGTGTACAACAACTTGGCATATGGCCTGAAGAATCGCGGCTTCAAGAAAGACGACATCGACCAGCGGGTGCGCACGGCGGCTAAGATGCTGGAGATTGAGGACTTTTTGGAGCGCAAACCGCGCAAGCTCTCCGGCGGCCAGCGCCAGCGGGTGGCGATGGGCCGTGCGTTAGTGCGCGAGCCCGCTGCGTTTCTGTTTGACGAGCCGCTCTCTAACCTTGATGCCAAGCTGCGCGTGCAGATGCGCGTCGAGATCAAGCAGCTTCAGCGGCGGTTAAAAACCACCAGCCTCTACGTGACCCATGACCAGCTCGAAGCGATGACGCTGGGCGACCGGCTCGTGGTGCTGAATGCCGGGCAAATCGAGCAGGTGGGCACCCCGATGGAGATCTACGCCCGCCCAGCTACCATGTTTGTAGCGGAGTTTATTGGCTCCCCGGCCATGAACATGCTGCCGCTGGATTACCTTGCTCAGCAGGATACCCAGGGCGTGCTGAGTCAGTTGCCGAAAGAGACTGATACCGTCGGCATCCGCCCGGACGATATGCTGCTCGCCCCGCCAGCCGCGCCCTATATAACGCTGAACGCTACCTTGATGCTGTTTGAAGCCGCCGGGGCAGAGAGCCATCTTTACCTGAACTTGGCAGGCAGCGACCAACCCACGGTGGTGCGTACCACAGGCCAGCCGCCGGTCAGCGAAGGTGAAACGCTGCAGGTGTACGTCACCAGCGATGCACTTCACCCGTTCAACAGCACCACTGGTAAACGTACCTCGCACTAACCTCTACGCCTTGGGAGAGACTCGCCTGAGGCGTAGCGGCTTCCTTACCAGCAGCCTGTCATCGTCACGTGATCATAACGTCATATGGACGACACTCGAATGTCACAGAGGGCTGACAACCTGAAACACACTTTAACCTGCTGCTTGTTTCCATTCGCCAGGCAGCACCTTCAACGTTTCAGGAAACGCTCCATGATGAAAACTCTAATAGCACTGGCGGTAGCGGCCACCACTTTCACGGTCTCCACAGCCCAAGCCAATAGCGATCTCAGCAACGTTTGCCCTAACCCTATCCGCATGGCCGATACGGGTATCGAGGGCATGGGCCCACTCGAAGAGGCGTTTGGCCCCTTTGCTGAAGCGTTTGAAGAGACCACCGGCCTCACGCTTGAGATGTTTAGCCTGAGCAACCGCACGGCGGCAGGTACCGCGCTGCAGTATGATGACGTGGACCTTGTGTTTGCGGGGCCGTCTGAGTTCGTCCTGTTCGACCGCGAAAGCGATATTGAAATTCTGTTTGCGATTGAGCGCCCCCACTACGGCAGCAGCTTTTATGTTCCCGCCGATAGCGATATTCAGTCGCTGGAAGACCTGGCAGGCCATCGCGTTGCTTTGAAAGATGTGGGCTCCACCAGCGGCCATATTTTCCCAAGCCAAATGCTGGTTGATGCGGGCCTGGATATTGATCGCGACCTTGAGATCATTATGGCGGGCGATGCCCGTATCGCCGCGCTGGTTAACGGCGATGTGGATGCCATGGGTGGCGGTAACCGCGATATCGAAGAGATCCAGGCGATGGACCCGGACGGCGAATACCGTGTGATTGCCACCAGCGATGTTTTACCCGGTGACCCGGTGGTGATGCGCGGCTCGCTAGACGACGCTTGTAAAACAGCGCTACGCAGCACCCTGGAAGAGAACCGCGACACCCTGTGGAACGCGCTGATTGCCACCGACCGCAACGAAGATAAGTTTTTGAACCGCGACTCCTCGCTGGGCTTTGACCGCACCAATGAAGATTACGATGTCGTGCGTCAGGCCTACGAAGCGGCGGGCATAGCCCTTTAATTCGTTTTCCACCGTTCCCTTTATCGTGATCGCACAGGGACGTGCGTTGAACGAGCGAAGGCTCTGTTAGTACCAAGACACGGTAGGTCTCTCATGTCTGTTGTTTCACTCTCCCTCCTGGCATCCGCGCAGGAGGTTTTTGTATGAATGCCATCGATATTGCTAATGTTCACAAACATTACGGCAGCTTACATGTCCTGCGTGGGCTAACGCTCAGCATCCCCAAAGGGGAGTGTGTCATTTTGCTGGGGGCTAACGGCTGTGGTAAATCCACGCTGATGCGCTGTATCAACGGCTTAGCCCCTCACGATCAGGGCGATATTCGCATTTTCAACGAATCGCTTTCGCAGCTTTCCAAACCGCGTTTGCGCACGCTACGCCAAAAAATCGGTGTGGTGTTTCAGCAGTTCAACTTAGTCCAGAACGTCAGCGTGTTTCAAAACGTGCTGTATGGCGCACTGGGCCAGCAGCGTCTTGGCTTACTGTCCACACTCTCTTGCACCGCAAGTCACGAGCTTCGCGAGCGCGCCATGCAGTCACTCGACCGAGTGGGGTTGGCCCATAAGGCCCAGGCCAGCTGTCGTGAACTGTCTGGCGGTCAGCAGCAGCGCGTCGCAATTGCCAGAACGCTAATGCAGGACGCTCAAATCATCATTGCGGATGAACCCATCGCCAGCCTGGACCCAAAAGCGGGACGCGAGATTATGGACCTGCTGCTAGAGGTAGTGAGCGAACGTGGACTCACCGTGCTGTGTACGCTGCACCAGCTAGAGCTAGCGCAACAGTACGGCGACCGCATTGTGGGCATGAAAGCGGGTACCGTAGTGCTCGATACGCCTCGTGAGACGGCCACGCTGAGCGATATGCAGGCGCTCTATCAAGGTGACACCCGCGTCGAACAAACGCCCTCTTCTCCCACAACCAGCCAACCGCTTAGGGCGATCTAATATGCCGTCGAAACTTCCCACCACCGGTCTACCTCCCCGGTTTCGCCGCCCTTCCCTGTTTGTTTGGGGCATCAGCCTTGGCTTTTTAGCGCTGTTTATTCAGGGCGTCATGGCCACCAATGTCACACTCGAGCGTTTGATACGCGGGGCGACGAACCTAGGTCACTTTATAGGACGGGCTTTCCCACCGGATCTCAGCAATTTAGACGTACTGGCATGGTCGATGTATGAAACCCTCAACATTGCCATTGTCGGTGTGACGCTGGGCGTTATTCTCAGCGTGCCGTTTGCACTACTGGCGGCACGCAATACCTCCCCCGCGCCGTGGGTGCGCTCCATGACACGGCTGATGATTGCCACCATGCGCACTATTCCAGACCTTATCTGGGCGCTGATTTTTGTCGTGGCGGTCGGGTTAGGCCCGATGGCGGGCGTGCTAGCCATCGTGATGGATACGATTGGTTTTGCCGCCCGATTTTTCTCAGAGCGGATCGAGGAAGTCCACCCTGGTCCTTCCGATGCGCTAGCCGCTACCGGCGCGGGGAGGCTATCCGTCATTGGCGGTGCGGTTTTGCCAGAAACCCTCGCATCGATGACGGCCACCAGCTTATACAGCGTCGAAAAAGCGCTGCGTTCAGCGGTTACGCTAGGGCTGGTGGGCGCAGGCGGCATTGGCGTCGAACTCGCCGCCGCCATGCGGCTATTTAACTATGACCGCGCCCTCACCATTATTTTAGTGATTCTGGTCGTGGTCATTGGTTTTGAACAGCTCTCGTCGCAAATCCGCAAGCGTGTGATCTAAGCTACCGATAGGCGGTTATCTGGTGCGTTACCAAGGCAACTGCTCGCCATTGGAGTGCCAGAAGCCGCCGCTATTCTCTAAGTTGAGCGCTTTGATACAGGCGGCAATGCCCGTCGCTGACTCCTGCGGGCTGATGTGGCCACCAAAGTTAACCATGCGGGTTTTCACATAGCCCGGATGCAGCTGCGCCACGGCGATGCCGCGAGGCTTGAGGTCGATGGCTAACGATTTACCAAAGGCGTTAAGCGCCGCTTTTGACGCACGATAGCCGTAGCGGCCACCTGAGTCGTTATCGGCCAAAGAGCCCATCCGGCTAGTAATATTGGCGATTTTACTGCCCTTTTTCATCAGCGGCAGCAGCGCTTCAGAGACTCGCAGCGGCGCATAGGCATTGATTTCCATCTGCTGGCGTAGGCTGTCGATCTCGATATCTCCCAACACATCATCGCGCAGCAGGCCCGCATTGTTGATCAACAGATCGATAGTGTTCCCGGCTAACGCCGCAGAAAGGCGCGCGATATCGTCGTCCTGGGTCACATCGATGCCTTCTATCACTTCGTCGGCGACACGCTCTAGCTCATCAGACGTTTGACGACACACGCCGATGACTTTCCATCCCTCCTGTTGATAATGCTCAGCAAGTGCTAATCCTACGCCACGATTTGCGCCTGTAATTACAACGATGGACGACATCCTCTCTCCTTAAATACTCGATTAAATAATAAAACAGCATAACGCAAAAAGCCGATGTGTCATTGACACATCGGCAAAAACGATCTTACAAAGCTTAAAACATTAAGGAACCTAGGGCATGAATTAGCCCCAAACGCTCACTTAGAAGTGATAACGCGCACCTACCGCGTAGTACAGGTCATCTTCGTAGTTATTCACTGCATCTTCGTTGGCATCGTTCAACTCAACGAAGACATCGAAGTTGTTGGACAGGTCGTAATGCGCGGCAGCGGCCCATGCATCACGGCTGTCGGAAACGTTGTCCAGCTCGATGTTGTAGTAATCGAGGTAGAACGTCCATGCGCCAGTAGCGAAGGTGCCACCCAGACCAACGGTGTCAAAGCCGCCACCCAGGGTGTCGCTGTCGCCGCGAGTTTCGTAACCCAAACGTGCCGCGAACGCGTCGTTGATGGCGTATTCAGCGGTCGTGCCCACGCGAGTCTCGCCGTTACCACCACCACGAACGGTGTCTTCAACGTAACCCAGCGCCAGACGCAGCGGACCAGTTGCGTAAGTGATGCCACCTTGGGTCGCAATCACGCTACCTTCGCTAGTTTGAGCAGACTCAGCTAATCCACGCTCTGAGAAGTGCTTAGCAGCAACGAATGCTTGGAAACCATTGAAATCCGGCGTCATGTAGGCCAGAGAGTCACCACGCGCTTGCAAACCACCACCGGCAAACTCATATCCACGCTCGACGTAAACGTCGAACACTCCCATGACTTCGCCATCGTAGAAGCTGTCGAAGTTACCAGCAGTGAACGTACCGTATTGCTCACTATCCAGACCGATGTAGCTGTTGCGAACTTCATCGAAGCCAGACGCCTGGTTACGCTCGTCACCCGTAAAACGCCACTCGACACGAGCAAATGCGCGCAGGTCGGACGTAATCTGATGGCCAGCAGTTACGCGAAGACGAGAACCAAAGTTACGGAACTCTTCGCCATTATCGACGTTATTTTCTTCCGCACCGCCGCCTTCGATACCCATGGCAATACGGCCATAGATATCCAGCGTAGTGCCATCCTGATCGTAAACCATCGCCGCTTGGGCCGCAGAGGCACCCAATAAACCACTAACGGCCAGAGCAAGTGTCGTTTTCTTAAACATGATGGATCCCTTTAGAGTCGCCAGTGCTTGTTATCAGCACTTCTTGAGCTAGAGTAGAACGTTAAGTCGTTATGATTGCGCGTTGCGAAGGCACAATGGAGGCGTTGGCTGCCTCGTCACTGGCTACCTTAGAGAAGATATATGTCATTCTTCTTAAAGTTTTATTTTATTTGTTTATCTTTTATAAAAAATAAATTAAACAAAAATGACTCTAAACATTAACATTTGTTTGTTATGTAAAGAGTCGACGCCATATTCATTAACGTTAAAAACGTTGCCAATGGCAGCGACGTCTCACCGCCTGTCATCGCTTGTTCACTTACCTGACTCGGCAGTGTCATTGTGACTGCGCATCATGTTCGAAAACGTGATAAAGGGATGCATCGCTCATGCGACTTTGTATCGTTAGCGAAACATGGTCACCAGAAATCAACGGCGTCGCCCACACGCTTAACCGGGTGTGCCGTGAGTTACAGCGTCTGGGAGTCACAGTGGATGTGATTCGTCCAACGCCAAGAGTGGCTGGCACCGCCCAGGGTGTCGAGCAAGAACTACAGGTCAATCGCTGCTCGATCCCAGGCTACCGTGATGTACAGGTGGGCTTTGCTCGCCCCGCCACGCTGCGTCGTTTTTGGCAGCAGCATCGGCCCGACGTGGTTTATCTAGCGACCCAAGGGCCGCTTGGTTGGGCGGCTCGGCAGGCGGCCACACAGCTCGAACTTCCACTGGTAGCGGGTTGGCATACCAATTTCGATCACTATTGCCATGATTACGGTGTCTCCTGGCTATCATCTGCCACACGCCGCTACTTGCGCTACTTCCACAACGGTTGCGCGCTCACTCTGGTGCCTACCCAGCAACAGGCCGCGCTGCTGCGCCAGCAGGGTATCCACGACGTACAAGTTTTGTCGCGGGGGATCGACGGCGATAAATTTTCGCCCGCCCACCGCGATGATGCGCTGAGAAAAGCGTGGGGCGTCAGCGAACATCAGCCAGTCGCGCTTTACGTGGGTCGGCTAGCGCCAGAGAAGAATCTCGCGTTGCTGCAAGAAACCCTCCAGGCCATGCGTGACGTACGTCCCGACATGGCCCTCGTGGTCGTCGGCGACGGCCCCGGGCGAGCACAATTAGAGAAAGCGCTCCCTGACGCGCATTTTACGGGATTCGTCGATAAACAGGCGCTGGCTCGACACTACGCCAGCGCCGATATGTTTGTGTTTCCCTCGCTGTCGGAAACCTGGGGTAATGTGGTCACCGAGGCCATGGCGAGCGGACTCGCGGTGGTGGCGTATCGCCACGCTGCTAGCGCCGAACTGATCCAGAGCGGTCATAACGGGATTACGGTCGAACCCAACGACGCCATGGCGTTTCAGCAAGCCGCCGTTGCGCTTTGCCAACATCCCGCCGAATACGCACGAATAGGAAGAATTGCCCGTTTACGCGCCCTGGAACAGAGCTGGTCGGGCATCGCGGAGCAATTTCTGCGCTACCTCAACTACGCCCAGGAGGCTAATCATGCGAGCTCGTCCGCTTGCCGTATTCGATCGTCTTGATCTCTGGGAGTGGCGGTTTTGCCAGCGAGTGACGCATCTCTCGCTTTATCGCCCCTGGCGCTTGGCCTTACAAACCGCCAGCAAACTGGGTGATTGGCCGGTGTGGGTGCTGTTGATTGCGGCGCAGCCCTGGCTACAACCGGACGGCGTATGGCGCATGCTGCAATACTCGCTGATTGCCCTCGTGGCCGTCACGGTTTACAAACTGGTCAAAACCAAGCTATGTCGCGAGCGCCCCTTCATTACCTATCTGGGCGGCGTGCACTGTGGCGAACCTGCACGAGACCGTTACAGCTTCCCCAGCGGACACACCATGCACGCCGTCATGTTTAGCGTCCTGGTAGCCGCACATACCCCCTGGCTGCTACCCATCGTTCTGCCACTGAGCCTGCTGATTGCCATCTCTCGTGTGGGGCTTGGGCTGCACTATGTCAGCGATGTACTGGTCGGCGGTGTGATGGGTTACGGCTTCGCGTTACTGAGCCTTTACTGGATGGGGTAGCTAAGCCCCACATCCTCTAAACCGCTGTTCTCCTACCACAGCGCTCTTGAACGTAAAAAGCTACGCGCTCCATTTGTCGATGGAGCGCGTAGCTTTTTTCACGGACAGACACGTGCCAGCACTACATATCGGGCGGCCTATCGTCTCGATCATCGGCGACGGTCATCAATGATGTCTTGAACATCATGTACACACCGACCCCTGAAAACCCCAAAAACAGGACGAACATGCCCAACATCAATACCATCGCCATAGCGTTTGTCCCTGAAAGTACACGGCTGCGACGTTGACGTCTTCTAACCGCTCAATTTTGGTGTAAACGAAAGGATAGACCAAAACCGAACCTTCATCTGTACAAATGCTGTGCAAGTCACGCCATGAGCACATGACAACCATCTATATCAGGGACTTACGTATACATATCGACGCAAAAAAACCACCTCACAAAAGCGAGATGGCTGTTTTGCATCGCGGCCACTCCTTGGCATCGATGATCGACACGTCCTATGTCGATAAGAGTGAGCAGGCTGAGCGTCCTTCACCTCCCTGTTACATACTAGGCATCCTGCCTTCCTGAGTTGCTTGTCAACCTGCTCACGCTGTTAAACGTTCCTGTCATACTGATGTCGTGGCGACTGCAGGTCTTAATATCTATCTAGAATAATGCAGGCTTTGGGCCAATCGTGAAAAATAAAAAACAAAACCATTAAAAACATAAACTTAAAAAATAACTCAAGCTCACAAGGAGGTCGCGCCATGCCACCGATGGCTAATTTTCATGTAGCAAACTGGCACATGCGACAAAACCGCACGGCACGTCGCCTCCTTGCCCCCGTCGTTGGCACAACGTGACCAAAACCCGCGTTTCCGAGTGGCGGCCGAATGCCACAACGCTTATGTTACTCATCACACCAAGACGCTCGCATGGGCATACTGAGGCATGAGGAAAGACCGATGAAACGTACCATCGCACTAGGCATCCTACTGTTGGCAACGCTATTGGTAATGAGTGGCTGCAATACCGTTCGCGGTATGGGGCAAGATATCGAACAGGGCGGCGAAGCCATTCAGCGCTCGGCGGACTGACAATGATGATGACCGTCTACCTTTCACACGGGCTGGAAAGTGGCCCCGGCGCCCTGAAAATGCAGGCACTCAAAGGGGTCGCCGAACAGTTGGATAACTGTGAGCCGGTCATCATGGATTACCGCGGCATGGACGAGCCAACCGACCGGCTGGCACACCTCACCAGAACGCTACAGTCGCGCGGCGACGATCCCGCCCGCTGCGTTTTGGCAGGCTCTAGTCTGGGAGGCTGGTTGAGTGCGGCGGTCAGTGCCCAAACGCCCGTATTGGGCTGTTTTCTACTCGCCCCTGCGCTGGGGTTGCCCGAGTATCCTGAAACGTCCCCCACGATCCAAGCGCAGTACACGCATATCATTCATGGCTGGCAGGACGATGTCGTTCCCCCAGGGCCCGTGATCGAACGCGCCCGTGTACAGCGACTCTCGCTACGAATGATCGATGACGACCACCGTTTGCACGGCAGCCTGGACACGATTCTAGCGGATTTCAGACGCTTTCTAGCGCAGTGCTCTGACGGTCAGCGAGGGGCGACATAAAAAAATACGACAAATAGTCGACATTGCCACCTCATATCTATACAAAGGATATACACGAAAAAGGAGAGTGCTCATGTTTGGACTATTCAATCGCGATCCCCAAAAGAAGCTCCAGCAGGCCTATGAACGCAAACTCCAGGCAGCGATGGAGGCTTCCCGTAACGGCGATATGCGGGCCAATGCCACGCTGACCGAAGAAGCAGAAGAGCTTCTGGCCGAGATCAACCGGCTCAAAGCGCAGAAGGGCTAACACGATGCGCCCAAGGTGGCCGCGGATTCTGCTGACGCTAGCGCTTGCCACGGGTCACGCCTATGGGAATTGCCCGTCAACCGGGCAGTGGTGGCAGGCAGGCGGTGCCGTGGACGCACCAACGCTGCTTGCCCAGGCCGCTCAGCAGCAAGTCGTACTGCTGGGTGAACAGCACGACGCCGAAGACCACCACCGCTGGCAGCTACACACCTTAGCGGGACTCTACGCGCACCGTGCCGACATGGTGATTGGCTTGGAGATGCTGCCTAGAAGCGCTCAGCCAGTGTTGGACCGCTGGGTAGCGGGCGAGCTGACCGAGACAGCGCTGCTGGCCGAAAGCCACTGGGAAGAGGCGTGGGGGTTCGATGCTGCGCTTTACCTGCCCATTTTTCACTTCGCGCGACTACAAGCGATTCCGCTCGTCGCCCTCAACATCACGCCAGAACTGCGCCAACGGCTCGTCCAAGAGGGCTTTGATCACGTACCCGCTGACCAGCGCTACGGAATTCCTGCCCCGCTACCCGCCCATGCAGCCTATCAGCAGCGTTTGACCCAGGTATTCGAGCAGCATGGCATGGGGAAAGAGAACCCTGCGATGTTGTCCCGCTTCACCCAAGCGCAGCTCGCCTGGGACACCGCCATGGCGCACGGCCTGGCAGAAGCCGTCAAAGAGGGCGCGTTAGCCGTTGGCTTAATGGGCCTTGGCCACGTCACCTACGGCCACGGCGTGGAGCATCAGCTCGAAGGGATGGGGATCCAGCACACCCTCAGCCTGCTGCCCTGGGAACAGGCGGAGTGCCGTGTCCCAGACCCAGCGCTTGCCGATGCCGTCTTTGTTCTCCCCCCATCCCTTACCCGCGAGCCCACGAATTAGGCGTCATCCGCCAGCGCAGGCAGCAGCGTTTTAAGCTTACGGGTCAAGGTGTTGCGCCCCCAGCCCAGCAGCTCGGCGGCTTCGCCCTTACGTCCACCGGTATGCTTGAGCGCCGTTTCGATCAGAATACGCTCGAAATCGGGCACCGCTTCTTCCAGCAGATGCGTATGCCCTTCGGCCAACGCATGATCGGCCCAGTCTCGAAATGCCGTACGCCAATCGCCGTGTACGCTGCTCTCGGAGGCTCCTACCGTCCGTAGTTCGGGCGGCAGGTCTTCGACCAGGATTTCCCGACCGGAGGCCATCACCGTCAGCCAGCGGCAGATATTTTCCAATTGACGGACGTTCCCTGGCCAGGGCAGACGCGTTAAATGCGCTTCTGCTTCGGGGGTCAACACTTTGATGTCGGTAGACAACTCTTTGGCGGCTTCGGCCAGGAAGTGGCGGGTGAGCCGAGGAATGTCTTCGCGCCGTTCGGCTAAACGCGGAAGATGAACGCGAATCACGTTCAGGCGGTGGAACAGATCCTCCCGGAAGCGCCCATCGTCGACGAGCGATTCGAGATTTTGATGCGTTGCCGCGATGATCCGCACATCGACTTTCACCGGCGTATGACCGCCCACCCGGTAAAACTCGCCGTCGGCCAGCACGCGCAGCAGACGCGTTTGCGTTTCAGCCGGCATATCGCCGATCTCATCCAGAAACAGCGTGCCGCCGTTGGCCTGCTCGAAGCGGCCTTGGCGCTGCTGGGCCGCACCGGTAAAGGCCCCTTTTTCGTGCCCAAACAGCTCGGATTCGATCAAGTCGCGCGGAATCGCCGCCATATTCAGTGCAATAAACGGCTTGCCAGACCGGGGGCTGTGCTGGTGCAGCGCCTGAGCCACTCGCTCTTTACCCGTGCCCGACTCGCCGTTGATCAGTACCGTAATATGCGAATGGGAGAGCCGACCAATGGCGCGAAAGACTTCCTGCATGGCGGGCGCTTCACCGATGATCTCGGCGCTCAACCCCTCTGGCACGCTCACCGGCCGCTGGCGTTCACGGGCGTGGGCGACCGCACGGCGCACCAGCGCGAGCGCTTCGTCCACATCGAACGGCTTGGGCAAGTACTCGAACGCCCCGCCCTGATAAGAGGCCACGGCGCTGTCCAGGTCGGAGTGTGCGGTCATGACGATGACCGGCAGGTCCGGATGGGCGTCACGCACTCGCGACATCAAATCCAGTCCGTCGATGCCCGGCATACGGATATCGGTGACCAGCACATCCGGTGGGCTTTCCAGCAGCCGTGCCAGCGCTGTGTCGGCACGCTCAATACACTCGACCTCCAGGTCTGGCTGCGCCAGCGCGCGCTCCAGCACCCAACGGATAGCGCGGTCATCATCGACAATAACCACCCGTGCAACATCGGTACGTGTCGCCTCAGTCATGACGCTTCTCCGGTGCAATTAATAACTAATGGAATCAGTAAACGAAATTCGGTATGTCCAGGTCGTGAGTCGCATTCGATCAATCCTTGATGTTGGTGCAAAATTGACTGAGCAATGGATAGCCCCAAACCGCTGCCTTCCGCGCGGCCAGACACCATCGGGTAAAAGAGGGTTTCGCGTAGGCTTTCAGGAATGCCAGGGCCGTTATCAATCACGCCGACTTCGCTCACTAGCCGGTGCCGCTCGGCGCCTAAAGTGAACTGGCGCCGGGCACGGGTGCGCAGAATCAGCTCCGGTGAGGGGGTCTCTGCATCGCTCATGGCCTGCACCGCGTTACGCGCCACGTTCAATACCGCTTGAATCATCTGAGATTCGTCGCCGGAAAGATCCGGCAGGCTGGGGTCGTAATCGCGGTTGACGGTGACATGGGGATGCTCGGCAATCAGCAGCGCTCGCACTCGCTCCAGCACTTTATGGATATTGACCGGCTCATGTTTAATGATGCGGTTCGGGCCCAGCATGGAATCAACCAAATCTCGTAAGCGGTCTACTTCTTCGACGATGATATGGGTAAATTCCCGCAGCGCCGGGTCGTCTAAATCACGCTCCAGCAGTTGCGCCGCACCGCGAATGCCGCCTAATGGGTTCTTCACCTCGTGAGCCAAGCCCCGCGCCAGCACCTTGATGGTCTCTTGGCGAGTGGTGAGCGCCTCTTCCCGGGAGATCTGCATCAAGCGATCCCGCGGCTCGACCTCCAACAGCAGTTCATCGGCAGAGAGCGGCGTGACCGTATAATCAACGGTCAGCGGGTCGCTATTGAGCGGCGTAATACGCGCCTCGCGCTGTGTGTAGGGATGGAACGCATCGCGCGCTTTGGCCAGCACTTCATCGATGCTTTCATCACCGCCGAGCAACGTATCCAAACTGATGCCCTGCACGCGGCTGAAGCTCACCGCCAGCAGCGCTTCCGCGGCCGGGTTCATCCAGCGCACGCGGAGTTCACCGTCGAGCAGCAGAACTGCGGTGGTGAGGTGTTCGAGTAAACGCTGATACATGGCGTGTCCTGAAGCGTCGCTCCGACCAATACTCATGGGCACTGATCCATTAAAGAGGGGTGTTAGGGGAGGAGCTGCAAAAAGCGCGCCAATTCAGCGCAAACCGCGGCTTGCACGGCTTGTGGGCAGATGACGGGCGCATGGCGAGCCTTTATAGCGCAATGCGCTGTCGCCCTCGCCGCCCTAATGCACCATTATAGTGCACAAGACTATTCAGCGATAAAAATAGTCACCGGATCGGTGCGGTGCTGCACACGGCCCTGGCTATCCAGCAGCTCGGCGTACACTTGGTGCGCCCCTGCAGGCAAGCCTGCCAACCAGAAAGCGTCACTATGCAGGGCCGACTGGCTGAGTTCGCCATTCACCAGCAGTTGAATCTGATGGTCGTCTCGCAGCGGTGGCACCACCTGCACTTCCACTGGCGTCATACCGCCCCGCACGGAAGCACCGCTAGCGGGATTAGCAATCGTAAAACGGTCATAAGGCATAAACGGCTGACCCGGCCTGCCCAGGCTGCGCGGTGCCGCTGTTGAAGGGCGCGACGCCGATGGCATGCTGGGCAGCGGCGCCAGCGTAATGGCATCCCCACCCCGCTCAGGGTTATCGGTAAACGTCACGTTGCCCTGCTCATCCACCACGCGATACACCGTTTGCGACTGGGCCACGCTTACCCACAGGCACAGTAGAAGCACCGCCGCTGTGGATAAACCTATTCTGTTTTGCAAACGTCGTCTGCTTATCATTACTAGCCCCTGCGTATTTCGCTTCCATAAAAAAACCCCGCCGAGGCGGGGTTTTCTGGCTAATCACACCGCAAGGGTGATTTTAGCACCGTCATTAAAGACCGTTCTTAGCAAGAGTAGTACATGTCGAACTCAATCGGGTGAGTCGTCATGCGGATACGCTCGACGTCTTCCATCTTCAGTTCGATGTAGGCATCAATCATGTCGTCGGTGAACACGCCACCTTCGGTCAGGAACGCACGGTCAGCATCGAGTGCTTCCAGCGCTTGATCCAGGCTGTTGGCTACGGTCGGTACAGACTTGCCTTCTTCCGGCGGCAGGTCGTACAGGTTCTTATCCATGGCATCGCCAGGATGGATCTTGTTCTTGATACCGTCGATACCCGCCATCAGCATCGCTGCAAACGCCAAGTAGGGGTTGGCAGTCGGATCAGGGAAGCGAGTCTCGACACGCTTGCCTTTCGGGCTAGCGGTGTACGGAATACGAATAGACGCAGAGCGGTTACGGGCGCTGTAAGCCAGCATGACCGGTGCTTCGAAGCCCGGCACCAGACGCTTGTACGAGTTGGTAGAAGCGTTGGTGAAGGCGTTCAGGGCACGAGCGTGCTTGATGATACCGCCGATGTAGTACAGCGCCATTTCAGACAGGCCCGCGTACTCGTCACCCGCGAACTGGTTCTGGCCATCTTTCCAGAACGACTGGTGTACGTGCATACCCGAACCGTTGTCGCCTACCAGCGGCTTCGGCATGAAGGTAGCGGTTTTGCCGTAAGCGTGTGCCACGTTGTGGATCACGTACTTCATTTCCTGAACTTCGTCAGCTTTCTTCACCAGCGTGTTGAATTTAACGCCGATTTCGTTCTGACCCGCGTTAGCTACTTCGTGGTGGTGTACTTCCACGGTTTGGCCAATCGCTTCCAGGGTATTACACATCGCGCCACGGATATCGTGGAAGCTATCGACCGGGGGAACCGGGAAGTAGCCGCCTTTCACGCGCGGACGGTGGCCCAGGTTGCCACCTTCGACTTGGTTGCTGGTCGCCCATGCACCTTCATCAGAGGTGATTTTGTACATGGCGCCTTGGATGTCGGCTTTCCAGTGTACTTCGTCGAAGATGAAGAATTCCGGCTCCGGACCGAAGAAGGCCGTGTCGCCCAGACCGGTAGACTGCAGGTACGCTTCGGCACGCTTAGCGATGGAGCGCGGGTCGCGATCGTAGCCCTGCATGGTCGCCGGCTCGATGATGTCGCAACGCAGAATCAGGGTAGCGTCTTCGGTGAAGGGGTCCAAGAAACCGGTGCCGTCTTCCGGACGCAGGATCATGTCAGACTCGTTGATGCCCTTCCAACCGTTGATGGAAGAGCCATCGAACATCTGGCCATTTTCAAAAAACTCTTCGTTCACGTCACGTGCCGGTACGGTGACGTGCTGCTCTTTACCGCGCGTGTCGGTGAAACGCAGGTCTACCCACTTAACATCATGTTCTTCGATTAGCGCGAGAGTCTTGGCTGACATAGTGTCCTCCGGTATGAGCGTGGCTTAAAGCGTGTAACTGTAAGCTATCGATAAAAGTGTTATTCAACAAATCGTTCAACACGCAATTGCATGTGGCGCGTTTGTCTTTTTTGTTCGCTTAACGTTTGTCTGACGATGGATAACAAACCGCCCAGCGATCATTTCAGACCGGCTATCGTTGTAGCACGCCTGGAGGCGTCTGCCTACGCTTCAATAGCCGCTGATGAAACTATCTATGATTCATAAGCACAGAGCATGCCAACCCTGCACCATAATGGCCATAAAAAATAACAAGCCATTGTTTTTAAATACGAAAAATCACTAAACGTCTGCGTCTTAATGTGGCAACACATCGTCACGCTTCGCACGGAAAGGGCATCTCGTGTCTCATATGCACAAAAATAGTGCATATGAGACACAGAACGCACCAAATTGGTTAGAGGAGAGGCACTTGCACCTCCCTGTTGTTAAAAAAGTTTCTCTTGCTACGCAAAGAAACCCACATCTACAATAAATTACAATCGGAGATGCTTCATAACAAAAGGAAGCCGCGTGCATGGGTACGGTTTGCTTTATCGTAGACGCTTCAGTGACAGGAGCTTTGCTACCGCGCCACTTGCGCTCCATTCGCCAGTCCGGCCTGGCCGACCATGTGATGCCGATCATCGTCACCTGCGCGCAGGCGGATGAGCGGCTCACCGCCCTCGAACAGCGTTATCATGCCCACTGCCTGGTGACCCCCTCGCAAATGCTCGGCGCGCGCCTCAATCAAGCGGCTTATATCAGTCAAGCAGAGTGGCTGCTGATTGCGCTGCATAAAGAACCCATGGCGGCACAGCTTTGGTACCTGCTCTATCCGCAGCTCAACACGGCGATGGATGCACTGCTCATCAACGCGGCTACGCCCCGGTTTTCGGAGCGATTGCTGCTGCACTTTCTCAGTACGGCCGTGTCCGTACCGCCCTACATTGCCATTCGGCGCGCCTGGTTGGAGCGCATTGGTGGCTTCGATCCCGAGCTGGATGAGCCAGCCCTGCTCGATTTTTTACAGCGCCTTTACGCTTGCCCGACCCGGCTTAAAACCTTGAGCGGCGAATCGTTGGGGTTGGCCCGTGGCTCACCAAACAGCCAGTCATCCACCTCGCCCTAGCCTTTTCTGGTTCCGCGCCCGCCCTGTCACCTACCCTACCCTGCACTCATACCTTCAACCGCTTACCCAACAGCATGGCCCCCATCGTCGTGGTATTGGCCGCTTTGTTGAGCAAAATAGAGCCAACGCTGCCTACGACGATGAGCAGCACCGCGTAAACCACCAGCGGCAGTGTCGTCACGCCCACGAACGTATCGGTGAGCGTGAAAAACATCGGATGCGCCAGATAAATACCAAACGAGTAAGCATTGATATAGCGCACCCAGCCAGGCGCTCTGCGTCCTTTCAAGCCACGCATCAGCGCCAGGGTGAACAGCACGAAGAAGGGAATGACCCAGACTTCCTTCGATGAGAACGCCAGCCAATGCTCGAACGTGGCCAGCACGATTACGCCGACGAACAGGAAAAGCCAACGCGGTTGGGAAAGGAGTTGCAGCCATACGGGCCGCTCGACCAGCGTAGCCGAGGGCGTTAACGGGTAGTAACGCACCAGAACCAGGGCCAAAAAAAACAGATACACCCAGCCCAGCGGTGCCACCCAGAGCAAGTAGCCCGGCGGCTCGATCTCGAAGGCATAGGCCAAGCCCCAATACGCCATGCTCACCCAGCAGGCAGCCACCAGCCACGGTACCGGGTGATAGCGCCATAGCCGCCAGCGCGTGTACGCCCAGTACGCCGCATAGAACTGCATGGCGATAATCAAAAAGTAGCCATGCCACTCGGCGTAAAGAAAATAGACTTTGGCATTTTCCCAAAACCCCACGGCGTTCTCGCTTCCCGCCAGCTGCCACCATTGGGCCGTGGAGTAGATACTTCCGTACACCACATAGGGCAACATGACGTACTTCACCCGCTGCAGCAGAAAGCCTGGCGGCACCTGTTGATCGTATCGGACGGCAAAGACGAACACCGAAATGAACAGGAAAACCGGCGTGCCCAGCACCAGCGGTATGCGCATCAGGTCCGTGGCGACGTTATCCACACGCTGGTTGATATGATCAAGCCAATGGAATAGAAAGACGGCGACACAGCCGTAAGCGCGCAGCCAATAGATCTCCTCGATTTTTTGCATCGAACCTCCACCAAACCACCGCTGCTAAGCTGATGTATGGGCTTACGGCAATGAACACGCCGAGTTACACCGCTGTCCGACCCTTTAACCGACGGTAAATTCCTGGAGGCTTCGTGCGCAGACACTTTTCCCTCGCTCGCTTTATCCGCTGGATGAGCACGACGATCGGCGTGATGAGCGGGCTGATGCTCAGCGGCGCGACCCTGGCTGGCGACGTGGCCCGTGAACAGTTCTTCTCGCCCACCCTAGGGTACGACTATCCGTACACGGTCTATTTACCGGACGATTATGATCCACACGCCTCGATGCCCTATCCGGTGGTGTATCTACTGCATGGCTCGTTTGGTAACGAGCTCGACTGGGCCACCAAGGGGAACCTTCCCAACACCGCCGACCGGTTGATCGACGCGGGACATGTGCCCCCGGCCGTCTTCGTGATGCCCGGCAGCCGCAGCTGGTGGGTCGACGGATATAACGAAGCCGCCCGCAGCGCCTTTTTCAACGACCTGATGCCGCATATCGAGGCAACCTATCATGTCGGCACGACACGCCAGCAGCGCGGCGTCGCCGGACTCTCGGCCGGAGGGTATGGAGCCGTCAACTTCGCCCTCGAACGGCCGGAGCTGTTCGCCGCTGCGGCCGCCCTCAGCCCTGCCAGCTACGTTCCCGCCCCGCCTGAGAATTCGTCAGCCCACCGGCATCCGGCGTTTTTGAACGCGCAAGGGGCGTTCGATCAGACGCTCTGGGAGCGGCTCAATTACACTGCCCATTTGGAAAGCTACCGACTGCGCGTGACGCCGCGCCCGGAAGCCGAACGAAGCGACACACCCCCGGTGCCGCTCTATATCAGCGCCGGTCGCAGCGATGTGTACGACGCCGAGTTCCATGCCCGCCAGCTTCGTCAGGCCATGGAGCGTATACAGCCCGGCGCGGTGCGGCTCGACCTGTATCCCGGTGGCCATACCTGGCGTGTTTGGCGAGCCAGCCTGCCCGCAGCACTGACGTTCATGTTTCAGTACGTCGGCTCGCCGCAAACGGCCCTATCCGAGGCGCCAGCGGAGTAGAGAACCGCGCGATTGCGACCTTGGGCTTTGGCGTGGTACATCGCCTGATCCGCACAGTGAATCAAGGAGGCTTCATCCCGGGCATGCTGCGGAAAGAGCGCTACGCCGATACTGGCGGAGACGCGCACGTCGCCCACCGTCAGAGCAAACGGCTCGGCCAGCGCACGGCAGAGCTGGTTGGCAACGGCCAGCGCCTCCTCTTCCATGACCGGGCCGCCCAACAGCGCCACAAACTCATCACCGCCAATCCGCCCCACCATATCCGTGCCGCGCAGCCGACATCGCATACGCTGGGCAACATCTTTCAGCAATTGATCCCCCACACCGTGCCCCCAGCGGTCATTCACCGGCTTGAAGTTATCCAAATCGATGAACAAGAACGCCAACTGACCATCCGAGCGCAGCGCCTTGGCCAGCGCCTGCCCCAGCTCATCAAAGAACATCGCCCGATTGGGCAGGTCGGTCAGGGTGTCGTGCTGGGCGAGATGCAGTACTCGCTGCTCCATCTCGCGCCGCGGGGTAATATCGTGGGAAATACCGAGAAAGCTGGTCACATTGCCCTGGTCATCCAACAGTGGCGCACCGTTGGTGAAGTGCCAACGCCACTCGCCGTTGGCATGCTGTACGCGGTACTCGATCAGCCCCTGCGGCTCGGCCGTCACGAACACTTTCTCGATATAGCGGCGGCACGCTTCCAAATCCTCCGGGTGCAGCACGGCACTCATATTACGGCCGAGCACATCGCTCACTTCGTGGCCTAAAATGCGCTGCCAGTTAGGAGAGATATAGGTCATCGTGCCGTCCGCGCTGAGCGTGTAGATGATATCGTTCGCCTGCTCCACCAACTGGCGAAAACGCTGCTCGCTGGATTTCAGTGCCGATTCCAGCGCTTTGCGCTGGGTAATATCGTTGGCGTACCCCGTCCATAGCACGCTACCATCCGGCTCGCGTCGGGGTTGGTCACTAGCTTCCACCCACAGCATTTCGCCACGACGGTGGAACATTCGAAATTCCTGTTTCCAAGGTGTCATCGTGCGTGCGCTCTCCAGCGAACTTTCGATGACCGTATCGCGATCCCCAGGGTGAATGTTGGCTAGCAGCGTCTGCGCATCGGCCAGCGCCTCTTCCACGCTCACCCCAAACATCTCCTCGACCCGCTGACCCACATAGGTGTAACGCCAGGTGCCCGTGCGCGAGTAGTGCAACTGGTAAATGAAGCCCGGTAGCTGCGAGAGCAACGCATCCAACGACTCGCCAAACGGCAGCGCGGGCTGATGCAACGCCCCATACACGGCGCGATACTCGCCGTCCACCACGGGCGAGAGCTGCAGTTGCCAGCGCCGTGAGGCGTCTGCCCAGGTCACCATCAGTTCCTGAACGGCCTGCTGCTGGTCACAAGCCTGTACGGCGGCCAGCACGTTAGTTACGTCGAGGGGAAAGCAGTTGGCCAGCGCCATCTCGCTGTTATCGGCCCATCCCACCACGCGCCGAAAGGCTGCGTTCGCGTACACGTTCATTGCATCAGGGGCTGAACGCTCGACGACGAAAAGCGGTGTGCCCGACTGCTCGAATAGCGCTCGGTACGGATGCATCGCGGCCTCTCCCCCAGGTTCCCTTAAACTCGTAAGTTAAGCGCATAGGCCACAGCTGTCTATGCACATTGGCCGAGTGCCGCCAACGCACACTACACTGAAAGCGTCTGCTTGTTTTCTAACGACTTATGTAAGGACACTGACCATGCATCAACACGTCGAATGGGACGACCCCGGCAGCGCCAGCGTCGCCGCCTTCTTCAAAAACGACCCCGACCACACGCCCCCTTACCCCGGCGCTATTCTCTCTGCCCGTTATCAAGGCCGTATCGTACGAGTCAAGGTCGAAGCCTACCGGGAAGAAGACGCCGTGAGCATCGGCAGCGTCGCCGCTATTCTCGACCAGCACGGCCACCGATTTAAATCGCATCACAAGCTCACTGTCGGCGACATGGTCCGCCTACCTGACGACAAACGCGCCATGGAACGCTGGGAAGAGGATGAGGAGAAGGAGTAAGTGATGACGGCCCCGCTAGCGGGGCTTGGCACTACCCACCACTGCCAGCGCTAACTATTCTCATATTGAACGCAGCCTGGGCGGTATCTAACGGCGACCAGCAAGAGAACGAACGCTTGCGCCTTTTCTGAGCTGCCTGGGCGGCAGCTAACCCAGTGAGCAAACGTTCGTGCTGCGCGTTATGTTTCTGAGCTGCCTGGGCGGCAGCTAACTCCCCGCGCACTACCAATTTGCTGAGATCGACTTTCTGAGCTGCCTGGGCGGCAGCTAACGCTACACCCTCCTCAAAAATCGCTTTGCGAATTTTCTGAGCTGCCTGGGCGGCAGCTAACGTTCAGAGCGCCACACTGGTCTCTGATGCGATTGTCTGAGCTGCCTGGGCGGCAGCTAACTCACCGCTGATGCACAAGAAGCCCGGCCATGTTTTCTGAGCTGCCTGGGCGGCAGCTAACACCCGGATCCGGCCCACCGGGATCACCTCAACTTTCTGAGCTGCCTGGGCGGCAGCTAACCTCTCGCATGTCCAACACACTACGGCTGGCTATTTCTGAGCTGCCTGGGCGGCAGCTAACGGCCAGCGTTATATCTCCACTAGGCTGGCGATTTTCTGAGCTGCCTGGGCGGCAGCTAACATAATTTTTTGCAGCATGTGTATCTCCTATGTTTTCTGAGCTGCCTGGGCGGCAGCTAACACGTTCGCGCCCTAGGCACGTCGTTCCGTAAATTTCTGAGCTGCCTGGGCGGCAGCTAAATGGTCACCAGCGCACAGGCTCTTGCTGCCTTTTTTCTGAGCTGCCTGGGCGGCAGCTAAATCCCGCTGGCGTGAAAGCGATATCCAGGCGTGTTTCTGAGCTGCCTGGGCGGCAGCTAAAGGCAACTGTCGCATCATAGGGGTGGCCGTAGATTTCTGAGCTGCCTGGGCGGCAGCTAAATGCTTGATCTGCTCGTTTCGGTGGCGGCGCTCTTTCTGAGCTGCCTGGGCGGCAGCTAAAGCAACCGCAATATGAACAGGGCGGTAGAAGTTTTTCTGAGCTGCCTGGGCGGCAGCTAAAGAAGCCGGGGTGACGCAGTGGGAAGCGCTGATTTTCTGAGCTGCCTGGGCGGCAGCTAAAGAGATGCTGAGTCTTCAGGTGATTGGTTGCTGTTTCTGAGCTGCCTGGGCGGCAGCTAAATAGCCCGGCGCGCAGCATCAGCGCGTCGAGCATTTCTGAGCTGCCTGGGCGGCAGCTAAAATACGTAACGGCGGAGCTAACCCATCGTATTGTTTCTGAGCTGCCTGGGCGGCAGCTAAATTTGTACGCCCCTCTGGAAGCGTTAGAGTCGATTTCTGAGCTGCCTGGGCGGCAGCTAAAGGTCATTTCAGCGATGACGGCTAGGTGGTCGCTTTCTGAGCTGCCTGGGCGGCAGCTAAAATCACGGTTAACAACCTGTCGGCCATGCGGCTTTTCTGAGCTGCCTGGGCGGCAGCTAAAGCCCTATTTAGTCAGACCGACACGGCAGCGGATTTCTGAGCTGCCTGGGCGGCAGCTAAATAGAGCATATCAAATATAGTGTGCTGATTGTTAAAGAGCTTTAGGTGAAAAAAGCGGCACCACCCTTTTCAAGGTAATACCGCTAAGTGGTTGATTATTCGTTGCCTATTTCGTCAACGAGAAAAAGGGTCAAAACCAGGGCACCGTCGCTTGAGGGCTTAGCCCATAGTGGTTGAATGCTCCTCCAAGCGCGGTATCCGTCGGCTTATTGTGCTCAATAAACAAGCTGAAACGCTGCTGAGTGGAGCGACTATTGATCGTCACAAAAGGCAGCTCAATGCGTTTGTCGGCCACTTTGGCATATAGCTGTTTGGCTTCTTCTTCCGTGATGTTGTGACGCTTGGCATAGCGTTTGGCACGGCTGGGGCTGCCCGTATTAAACTGCCGCCTCGACACATTAATTTGCTTGGCATGGTCAGGTACCGCCAGCACTTCGCTTACGCTAACGTGGTCTCGCATCCCCGTTAGCCATGCGTCACTCATCAGCTGTTTTAGACGCGCTTGAGTGCCATGCAATCGCAAGTGTTCGCCCAAGCTTCGCGCGCGAACGCCGTGTTTATGCATGGGAAAACTGACGCCGATATCGTCGCTTTCCAGATCAAACAGCGCCCGGTGCAGTTTGTTATATAGCGCGCCCATTAGCATCGCTGGAGCAAAGTCAGGATCAGGTCGCAGCCGGATATCAATATAGTGATCCATGGCTTACCCCGCTTCGCCGAACACACCGCCTCGGATCAGCGTTGCCATCACAAAGTGCTGATTTTCCTTGGAGGGCACTTGGTCTTTAATCATCCAGTTGTCTAGCAATGAGTAAAAGTCGGCCTTCTGCTTGGGCTGGCGATACGCTTTGCCCTGGGTGGTCACCGAGCCATAAGGCTCGACAGCAATAGGCCCCAGATCCTCATCGTTTTCATTGGGGTACCAAGTGTCGATGGTACGGATGGCGTTACCCAGTTTCTGAGAGTGAATACCGGCAATCTCGCTGACGTGATACAGCGTCTTGCTCTTGTCGCCTCGGCCTCGATCAAGAATCAGCTCTTGAGAAGGGAACACTTCTTGACCACTGCCCATGCGGACATAGGCCACCACTTCTAGAAGCAAGTGCTGCTCGCCCGCCAACGCGGAAGCGATGACACCCGCAAGCTCTTTAAGCTCGGTCGTATCCTCGAAGGCACGCAATGAAAGTGACAGTGCATCAAACGTCCACTCTTTGGTGGCTTTGCCTTGCGCTAACTGGCGAATGCTGACTTCTACTTGCTCTGCGCCCATGCGGTTGCGCCACAAAAAACGGCCATTGGCGAGGTTATTAGCGTAACGATGCGCCAGTTCGCCGAAGCCTTGTGCTTGTTTATATTCGGCAACGGCCTGTTCTAGCTTGGCTTGGTACTCAGCGTTATTACAGGCTGACGGTGTTCCAGCACCCGCAAGTACGCGCAGAGTGAAGCGGGCAACTAGGGTATCTGCATCATGGGGCAGTGTGGCTACATCGACGGTTTGTAGGTTGGGGTTTTCAATCTGCGCATCTAGTTTTGCGGGGTCTTGGTCTTTGGCTTTCAAGCGGTTGGAAATGGTGCCGCGCACCGATTTTTCGCGCACCTCAACCGGCTGCCACTGCTGTTCATCTTGCCGCTTATCCCAGTTGCTGGCGTATAGCAGTGCATCGGAAGGGTCGAGCTTGCGCTCAAACGCGAGGACGGAAGCGGTTTTGAGGGTATCGTTTTTAGCCATGATAAAGCTCCTTGCTTACTGTGCTGAGGCGCGAAGGTGATAGTCGTTATTGAGACGGTAGAGGCCCGCTTCTTCGTCGTTATCAACGTACCAAAGCAGGTCTTCAGGTTGCTTCATGCGGTGCGGGCTAACCCATTCACCCATGGAATAGAGGCTTTCGACAAAGCGGAACGGGGTCTTGGTATCGCGGGCGTTGGCGACTTCACCTGGTTGGAAAAGATCTGAAATAGCGCCATAACCCACTGGAATGGGCACCAGCCAGCCGCGATAGGGCCGCTGCGCCTGCCAAACAGGCTTCTCGTTGGGTTCGCCTTCATTTTCTAACGTGCAAACATGGTTAAGACGAGAGAGGTCTAACCATGCATCCAGTAAACTGGCGTCTGGATGTTGCTGTTGCAGTGTTTGAAGATGCTCGGTGAGGTAGTCATCGCGCAGTGTGAGGGCAAAGCCCGGCAGCCAACGCCGCTTTAAGCGCGCGAACTGCTTTTGCCGCTCTTCTTCATCGTCATCAAGCGTTACCCATTGCGGGCGTTGTTTATGGCTTGGCACCGCACGGTTAGGGATGACACTGCCTCCGGCAATGCGCATGCCCGATACAATCTCTCCGATTTGTTTAGCGATATGCTCATGCTCGCTTTCTGCAGCGCCGGTATCAATCGAGAAGATCAGCGTGATATCCAGATGGATACGCCCTTCTTCTACAATCGCTGCCGTACCGCCTGTCTTATCCACCGGATTACGCGTCAGGTGAAAGCCACGGATATAACCACCCTCAGTGGCCTGGGCTTCAAAATCATGGCAAATAACCCCAACGCGGCCTAACGAAACAGGAAGACTCGCCTCTGCTAACTTCCGCTCTAGAGCATGCATCAAACCTATAAATGCACTCATGGCAGGAAAGCCCCAAGTCATTGGGCTGGAAATCGCGTTGGCGTTTTGCACCCGCAGGCGCGGCAGGACTAGGAGGTTTTTTACTTCACTCATCGTCATCACCTCCTGGCAGGTTGGTTAAGTCTTCCGTTAGGCTTTCCATCCAGCGGCGATCACGATCCTGCAGGCGTTGATGGGTCGCATCTTTTGCGAGCGCTTTCTTCCAGTGCCGGAACTCCACATCCCCCAAAGGCAGCTTTCCGCCTAACGCGGTATTGAGCCAGCTAGCAAAGCGGTGGCGAATATCGTCGGCCCACTCCACGCTGTTTCGCGCTTCACGAAAAGCGATATCCTCTTCGGCGCGACCAGGGTCTAGCCAATACATTTCTTCTACTGATAATTCGCACTTTTCATCGTCGCTCCAGCCCGCAGGCAGGCTATGCATCTGCATGGCAAACAGCGCCAACTCATCCATCAACATGGCAGTGTAGTCATCGCGCAGGTCGCGGGTGTGCATGTCTGACGTAGGGTTCGTTTCAAGAAACTGTTTGAGGTCTTTAACCAGCGAACGTACATCTGAACGACTACCAAAGACGCCAGGGTGAGAGAAAACCGATGCGACTTTCAGCGGTGGGCGAATATCGCGCACATTCCAACTGGGTGGCATGGAAGCTAGTAAATAGTTATTACCGCCCCGCTCGCTATTCAGCTGCGAGATGTTTTGTGGCTTGGTACCACCCATTTTCTGGGCGGCCAAGTTGGGATAACTGCGCACCGATTGCTCAGCGTATTTGCCTTCCCGCTTGGCTTTACGTGCCTCTTTGGACTCTTCGCTAAAACGGTCATGGTTAATGGTTTGAAAGACACGGTGCGCCAGAGAAGTGGCGTAGAGCGGTGCTAGCAAATGGAAGTTCTCTGCGTCATTTTCTACGTCTGCTGCATCATCTCCCACCAGCCAGTAGAGCTGTTTGCCTCGGGTATGCGAGGCATGCTCACCACGCGGTTCGGTAATCGCTGCAAAGGCGCTGATCCACGCCTGAGCTTGCTCAGGATTATCGCTTAACGCTTTTGCCAGCTCAGTGTCATTTTCCAGCGCCCGCTCAAGTAGCGACTTTCCCTCAAATTGCAGCTTCAAGAACTTATAAACATCCAAGGCGGCAGCGTTCCCTACGACATCGCCCGCAAAATCAGCGGGTAGCGTATGACTGCCAACCAGAGAATGGTTATTTAGCGATTCAGGTGGGGCGTAAAGATTGGAGCCTTTGGCATCCGGATGAATAGGTTTGAGGGAGTGGGTGACGACTTGCAGTTGTCCGACCCGCTTTGCGGCACTCTCTATCCAGTTATCGAATTGAAACTGCTCAACCAGCGCTTGATATTTTGGATCATCAGAGGCTAGCTTGTCCGCTCTGGTATCGAAACGCTCTTTTAAGAAGGCGTCAATCCCAGAGCGTATTTCTGGCGCTCTACTATTATCTGCCATACATTCCCCTTGTCGTTATCCCACCCTGCTGGCATAGAAATGATGATAAATCACAGCGACCACATCTTTAGTATTCTTTGGTCTGAAGAAGATCAACAGTTTGTAGGTTTATGCTCTCATTTCCCAAGTCTTTCCTGGCTTGCTAATGACAGCTCGGATGCGCTTGCTGGCATCAAAACGCTTGTACGCGAAACGCTCGCGGATACTAACGAGCATGTTTAATGTCATTTGCTCCGCCAAAACCCCAATACGGAGTGGTACCCCCATCGCTGGTTTCTAGCCGACGCAGTCACCGTGCCGAAGGTACGGGCGGCGCGATCCAGGGAGATATTCAAGTCTTCCGCTAAGTCAGCCAGCGCCGTTAAGTAGTCGCTTGCGCCCCAGGGTTGTATCCGCTCGCCCTGTTCTTTTGATAGCTCTACCCGCACCAGAAGGCTCTCTTCCACCGGGACATAGAGCTTTTCGCCTCGCCTTGCACCATCGTCTACGCGGTGTAGCGTCCAGGTTTCACCGCCCTCGTCAGGCAGCAGCGCTAGCGTTATTTCAGGTTCGAGCTGCTTGCGAAATGGATCACGCTGAATCAATACACCGGTTAAATGCAGTTGCGGCATCACATGCCAGCTGTAGGCTCCTAAGGGCGGAGGCTTGGGCGTTTTGCCAATTCGTAACTCTTTTTTGGTTAACGGCTCGGCGGGCTGCTCAATCATTAACTGGTGTAGCCGCCCGTGCTCCAGGTCTACCAGGCTATCTTTGGCGTGTAGTGTTTCCCGCGCCAGCACACGGGGACGAGCATCAATCACCTTGTACTCATCTTCCGCTAACAGCTCACTAAGAGAGTGGCTACTTAGCCGCCATTGAAGATCTGTTTCAAAACCGGGTTTGTGAAAGGCAGGCTTTCCAGATTGCTCTAAATGTTTGAGGTTAGTATCGAGCAGCAAGATATTGGGCGATTCACAAACTTGCTCGCGATGTCGGCGTACGCGGCCCGCTAGTTGGATAATTGAGCGCATAGAAGAAGGCTCCACTATGGCCCAATCATAGTCGTGGTCGCGGCCCACCTCCGTTACCGGCGAGCCAAGCACAATAAACAAGTGGTCGCTTTCTTCGCTGCTATCTAGCAGGCGGCGGATATCCGGCTGCTGGAAAACGCGATCTGGCTCCGCCCGTTGCAGTGTTCTGTCTAACTGGCGCTCAATGCCAGAGCGCATCACCAACGGGTGGCGTGAGTGATAAACGCAGAGGTGGATGCGCACACCTTCCGGCGCGCCCTGTTGAAACAGCGCCCTAGCCACATCTACCAGTGGATCAATATTAGCCATGCGAACCAACCCAAAGCTGGCGCGTTTGCCCGAATGCGGGTCAACGGAGTGATGCTGCTGGTGGAGCGCTAGCGCATGTTCACGCAGTAAAGTCGCAATGGCGGGCCTTATCTCTTCAGGGCGTTTGCCCAGCGGCGGCAACGCTACAATATCCGCACGGCGGCGTACCGGGCTTTTAGCGAGGCGCTCTAACCGGCGCTTGGCAAAGTCTTGATGCGCGGCCTTGAAGGTCTCGCTACTGGCACAGCTTTCATGCTGGCGGTCGTGCTCATCGAACCAGGCGCAGCAAATATCCACCGCCAAACCCGGCTCGCCCCGGTGGCGCTGAAAGGCTTCGCGACCGCTGCGATAGGCTTCATACAAACCTTCCACCAGCGCAGGCGGCAAGGTGGCCGATGAAAGCAGCACCCGTGACCCTAGCAGCCCCGCCCAATTGACTAATCGAGTAAGCGCAGGCAGGTCGTTGATATCGAAATCGTCGATTTCATCGAGCACTAAATCGCTGCTCATCAGGCGCAGCATGGGTACGATCTGTCGCCCGCCGCGTGTGCTTTCCGTGGCGGGCACCAGATGGTCAACGGTGCACACTAAAATGGACGCGGCGATCAGCGCGCGAGTGCCTGGCTCATCGCTTAAACGGCGCAGTACCGGGTGGCTATCAAAATTGCCGTCAAACACCACGTGAGCATCTTCTTCGATCAGTTTTTGTTTAGACGCCGAGCCACTAGCTTCGGCTTCTTGCTCGTAGTGTTCGAACAGGGCTTTATTAGCGCTGCCACCCACGCGCACGGCGAGTTCGTCTTCACCCAAATTCAAACGGTCACGGAGGGCTTGGCCGGTTTGCAGGGTTAATGTGCGTAGCCCCAGTGCAATACTAAAGCGCGCGCCCTGCTGAGGGTCGGCCAGGGCGTACATAATGCGCCCATTGGCGAGGGTTTTGCCGCAGCCGGTAGACGCCATGTTAATGCCAAAAAAGCCTTGGCGCTGGCTGCGCTCCCTAAGCGATTGCGCCAGGTCGAAAGCTTTATCCTGCCAGCGAAAGCGTGGGTGGCTACTGCGCTTGCGAAAACCTTTATGGCGCGCTAGACGGGGTAAGTGGCTGTCTACGCTGGGTAGTGCGCGGGCAACCGCAGCGGCATGTTTTTCAACCCCTAAAATATGCTCATCCAACGGCTGATTGGGCTTGCCGGTTTTGCGCACGGTATTGGCTATTAACGGGTAGTTAGGTTCGCCGCGCACGCGGTGCTGGAGGTCTTCCAGGCTTGAGTAGTGGTGGTCGGCCAGCATTAAGCTAAGCCGGGCTAAGTGCATAACGTAGCGGCTTTCCAGCCAGTGGCTACCATTGTGCAGCCGTGCCTGTAACCGCGTGGCAAGCTTTGTGGCACGCTGGCGCCATCGTGACGTACTAACGGGCAACCCTATTTTAAACTGCCAGTAGGGCGCAATGCGTTTAGGATCTTGGGTCTCAGGAATCTCGTTCCACTCGGCATGAATAGAAGCAAACAACCCGCCTAGCTGCTCCGATTGAAGTGGTGCCTTTCCTCTACCCCAGCGCCGTTCAGCCTCGCCATCGCGTTCCGGGGGCTTTAACGGTAGCCGGTGGTGGCTAAGCACTAGCCAACCCAACGCAGCCGCCAGCGGGGGCAAACGGCTAAACACCGCAGAGGTGGGTGTATCTAGCCCGTCGCGCTCTAATCCCTCCAGCCAGTCTTGCTCTTGATAATTACCTTCAGCCAGACGCGCCAACCAGGCAGCGTCGTCATCACTTCCTACAAACGCTTGGAATAGGCGGAGCGATATCCACTCATGACGGTATAGGTTGCGTCCATCTACTTTGCCTTTGAGCCGCTGCTGAAAAGCATCACAGGCTTTGCCCAGATCGTGCAGTAACGCGGCCAAGGCGGTGAGCAGGAGAATATCTTCACCGCTATGCCAGTCGTTTTCATCACGGCGGCGCAGAATATCTCGGGCGGTGGTATTGGTCGGTACGGCTCCATTGAGATTGAACTGGGCAGCATCCCCCACTACCCACATCAGCTCGCTGTGGTCGTGGCCACGAATCCAGTGGCAGGCAACGGCGGTATTCTTACGGGCGGTTTTACGCAACAGCTTACGCAGAGTCTCCAGCCCAGCTTGGGTAATCGGCGTTTGCCAGGTACGGTCACCCCGGCGCTCGGCAAACTGGTCGAGGATGCGGCGTGTTTCCTTAAGGGCATTTTTATTGCGCTGGGAAATCAGCAGCACGTTCATGAATCAGTGCTCCCCAGCGCTTGGGCGACGTCCTTGAGTGTATCAATCATGAAATCGAGGGATTCGGTACGGGTTAAGCGCTCAATGCACGCTTGGCGGAACTCTTGCTCTTCATCGCCGCGCATGGCGGAAATAAACGCTTGAGGCAGGATGACGGCGTCTTTTACCAAGTCCGCCACATCAAAAACCAAGCCGCCCCGGCGGGTTTTGCCATGAAGTACCGCTAGGCCGTGGGGAATCCCCAACACCCAAGTGGCGGTGGCTGCTAATCCGTAAGCCAAATAGTTGCCGTGATCGAGAAAGCGGTTGGCGGGGTCGGTGCCTGCGCCCCGCTTGGCTCGGGTGAAATCGCCGTAATCAACTGCATTTACGGCGAGCTTAAACAGGGTTTTAGTTAATCGCGCTTCTAAGGTGAGCAGGTCGACAGTGCTGGGGGCTTGCTTGATCGCTTCGCGGTGATGGTTGAGCGCGCTGTGCAGGTGATCGGTGGCAATAGTAAAGCCTGCATCTTTCATCACTCGGCTTGTCCACAGCGCTTCAATACGCGCAAGGCGCGCTTGCTGAAATGCGCGGGCGGCATCCAAGCGTTTGGCATCATCAAACCAAAAACGCACCCAATATTGCAGATACTCGGTGGGCCGGTACTCGCTTTGTGGCGTCAGCCAAGCGACATCCACATCCACTTCATTGGCAGCAAACAGCGGTGTGCCACCGCCTCCACAGAATCCGACTAACACACCCGCTTTGGCGAGTTCGCGCATGGCGGCTTGGGTAATCGAGGTGCCCGTTCCCAGCAACAGGGAAGTGGTATTGGCGATGGGGATATTCCAATAGCGAGACTTGCTGCCCTCATCGGTCACGTACTCCACCCGGCCACCGTTCACCAATACTCGGCAGTGTTGAAGGTAATACAGATTGGCACGCTTGGAATGCAGGATAGTTTTAAGATCAGAAGGCGAAAAGTCATCCATGGCCACTCTCCTATTATTTTACTGCTATCTAACCATTCTTTATTTTATAACACCATGATCGTCGCCCTCCTTCGCCTCCCTCCTGTGTGCGGTTATTGCGCTCACTTGCCATACTACGTTTGATGCTTCCTTGCCTATGGCTCATGGGCTTGGTTACATCAACGTCCATGGTGGCGCTGATGGCACCCACCAGCTCTCGCCTCTTCGTTTGCCCGCCCTTCTCCTCACTCGCTAGTGATAGCGTTGGGAAGAGCGCTTATTACGCAGCTCAAAGATTAGCGCGCTCACCGTTGTCAGCGCGCTGTGAGCGCGTAAAATATCCGCCACTTTTTTGGTTTTACCGAATGTTATGTTATAACTTATTTATACGTTAGCGAGGTCGCTCGATGAGTGAGCACATGCATCGCCATAACAAGGAAGGTCCTTGTCATTTTTCGCTGATGTCGCTGTCGGCCCGTAAGCGGCTGGGATTGGTGGCACTGCCGCTGTTTGCGCTATGGGGCCTTGTGGTGTGGGCTGGCGCTGGCGGGTGGCCGCTATGAGCGAACGTTCCTTTTCGCGCTTGCAGCTCCACGATCTGCACCTGGCGCAGGGTCGCCGCACGGTGCTCGAACATGTGGATGGCGATATCAAATCCGGCGCGATTACCGCACTCATTGGCGCGAATGGCGCCGGTAAGAGCACGCTGATTCAGGCCATCATGGGCGAACTCAGGCCCATTAGTGGCAAGGTGATATGCACGGTAGATAACGCCCGCCGCGCTTGGCTGCCTCAGCAGCTGGCGCTCGACCTGACCTTCCCGATGAGCGTGGAAGAGCTGGTGATGACCGGCAGCTGGCCTAGCCACGGGGCCATGAAAGGTTACTGTGCGGCCCACTACCGCAAAGGCCGTGACATCATGGCACGCCTGGGCATTTCTCACTTGGCCCACCGCCCGCTGGGCGAGCTGTCCGGGGGCCAGCGCCAGCGGGCGCTAATTGGCCGAACGTTGATGCAAGAGGCCGAGCTGCTGCTACTGGATGAGCCGTTTGCCAACGTGGACAGCGACACCGTCGATATTTTGATTCGTATTTTTCGCCAAATGGCCGATGAGGGCGTGACGATCATCATCGTGCTGCATGACATGGATCACCTGCGCCGCTTGGCCGACGAAGTGCTGATGCTAAGCGGTGGTCATGGCCGTTGGGTCGCGCCCAGCGCGCTCAACCAGCAGCACGCGCCTGCTCAAGTGGTGCCGTTTACCTTAGGAGGCCGCCATGCTGGCACTGCTTGATGCGTGGCTGATCGCGCCGTTCGATTACGGCTTTATGCGCCGTGCCGTGGTCGGCGGGCTAGCGCTTTCACTAGCCGCTCCGCCCCTTGGGGTATTTTTGGTGCTGCGCGGCATGAGCCTGATTGGCGATGCCATGGCCCACGCGATCTTACCCGGCGTGGCGCTGGGCTTTTTGCTAGCGGGCTTTTCGCTGCCGGTGATGAGTGTCGGTGGCGTGCTGTTTGGGGTCATGGTGGCGTTGCTGGCGGGGGCGGTCTCGAAGATGGGCGGCCAGCGGGAAGATGCGGCCATGGCGAGCTTTTTTATCATTTCGTTGGCCGCCGGGGTCATGCTGATCTCCATGGGGGGCAGCAGCGTCGACTTAACCCACGTGCTGTTCGGCTCCATTTTGGCGATTAACTCCACGGCGCTGCTGCTGATCGCCTCGATCAGCACGCTGATCGTCATCACCCTGGCGGTTATTTTCCGCGCCTTGGTGGTGGAGTGTTTAGACCCGCTGTTTCTACGCGGCCAAAACCGCCGCAGCGGTTGGGTACATAGCGTCTTTTTAGGTCTGCTGGTGCTCAACTTGACGGCAGGCTTCCAAACCCTGGGCACGCTGATGGCCGTTGGCTTAATGATGTTGCCCGCCACGGCAGCGCGGTTTTGGAGCAAGCGGTTAGAGGGCTTGATGGGCATCGCCGTGGTGTTAGCGATGCTGGCCAGTACCGGCGGGCTGCTGCTGTCGTTCCATTTGGACACGCCATCTGGCCCGAGCATTATCTTACTGGCCGGGGGAGCGTACTTGTTCTCGGCGCTGTTTGGCCGCTACCACAGCTTGGCCGCGAAGTTACGGCGTAAAACCACGCCGCTGGCGATGGAGCAGTCGCATTAGCGGATGATCGTCTCACGTTTATTTCATCATCAGGAGCATGTTATGTCGCTTATCTCTTCATCGCGCTGGTTAGTCGGCGTCTCGGCCATGTTGGCACTGCCCGCAGCCATGGCGAACGAGCGGGTTCAGGTCGTCACCAGTTTCTCCATCTTGGCGGATATGGTCGAGAACGTCGGTGGAGAGCATGTGGACGTCAGCTCCCTGGTCGGTCCGGATGGCGATGCCCACGTTTACTCCCCGAGCCCTGGCGATGCCCGCGCGCTGGCCGGCGCCGATTTGGTGGTTTTCAACGGCCTGCTGTTCGAAGGCTGGATGGAGCGACTGATCGACTCCAGCGACTACCGCGGCGCGCTGGTGACGGCGACGGATGGCATCGCCCCACGCGCGTTCGCAGCGCATGACGAACACGGGCATGGTGACCACGACGATCATGAAGCGCACGATGAACACGACCACGACCACGACGCGCACGCTCATGAGGCGCATCATGACGAGCATGGTGATGACGCGCATCACGACGAGCATGCAGAGGACGATCACAGCGAGCACGCCCATGGCGATGACGACCCTCATGCATGGCAAGATCTGCAGCAGGCGAGGGTCTACGTCACCAATATTCGTGATGGCCTGATCGAGGCCGATGGTGCCAACGCGCAGAGCTACCAAGCCAATGCCGAGCGCTACCTGGCAGAGCTGGATAGCGTTGATGCCGAGATTCGTGAGCTGCTCAGCGAGATTCCTGCGTCGGCCAGCGTGATCACCGGGCACGATTCGTTTGGCTACTTCTCCAGCGCCTACGGCGTGAATTTCCTCTCGCCGGTCGGTCTCTCGACCGAAGCCGATCCCAGCGGTGCCAGCATGGCCGCCCTGATCGATGTGATCGAGCAAGAGAACGTACAGGCGCTGTTCCACGAGAACATGACCAACCAGGCAATCATTACGCAGTTGGCAGAAGAGACTGGCCTTCCCATCGCCGGCACGCTGTACGCGGATGCGCTGGCCAGTGAAGGCGATGCCAACACCTACCTGGGCATGATGCGCCACAACGCCCAGGTGCTCCACGATGCTCTGGCAGCGCCGGGTCATGATGATCCTGGTCATGACGACCACGACCACGACCACGACCACGACCACGACCACGACCACGACCACGACCACGACCACGACCACGACGATCATGGTCATGATCACTGAGCCATGTCGTAAAGACGTGCCGTAAAGAATCGAATACCGCCTGCGCCAGGCGGTATTTTTTTGCGTTGCATTTTGTCGTGAGGATGGGGAGACTGGCTCCACCATGCGCCGCTAACGTTGTTTAAACCCCTGCAAAGAGCCACTACCATGCGCCTAAACGCCGACTTTAGCCACTTTGCCTTTGTCACGCCGGAGCAGTATCGCTGGGTCGCCTCGCCCAGCGCAGGCGTAGAACGAATGATGCTGGACCGCATTGGCGATGAGGTGGCCCGCGCCACGAGCCTGGTACGCTATGCGCCAAATAGTCAGTTCAGCCGCCACAACCACGGCGGCGGTGAAGAGATTCTCGTGCTCGAGGGCGTGTTTGCCGACGAACATGGCCGCTACCCGGCGGGCAGCTACCTGCGCAACCCCATCGGCACGGGCCATACGCCACACATTGGCGATGAGGGCGCGCTGATTCTCGTGAAGCTCCACCAGTTCGATGAGAACGACCTGCTCCAACTCGCCATTCCCGCCCACCGTTTGCCCTGGCAGCCTGATCGTCGGCCCGGCATCACGTACAAAATGCTGCATACCTATCAAAGCGAGCGTATCAGCCTGGAGCGCTGGGAGCGTGACATCGTCACCGACTATCCTGCCCTACCGGGCGGATTGGAGCTGTTCGTGCTGGAAGGGTCGCTGTGCGATGCGGACACCGAGTACCCGGAAGGGAGCTGGTGCCGCTACCCGCCGGGGGCTGCGCCACGGCTTCGCGCAGGCCAGGCCGGGGTAATGATGTACGTCAAGCGCGGGCATCTGTCTGACGCTTCTGACGACTAGCGAGCTAGCCCAATAAACGGCAGCAGGGTGAGCAGAGCGATCATGAGCACCGCAACGATCACTAGCGTGACCTGCAGCGGGTGCGCCACGAAACGTCGCCACAACGTCGGCGCCTCATCGCGGGCCAACGCGTTTTCATGCGCTTTGCGCGCCTTTGCTTGCCGCTCGGCCTGATAGTGCGCCAGCACCGTTTCGGCATCGTCTCGCTGGGCAGGGTTGCGCAGCCAAATGGCATCGACTCCCAGGCGAAAAAAGCCCGCCTGGGTTTCGTACACATCGAAACCATGCGCCTCCAGCAGCTGGCGAACCTCCATGGCCTCTTCGTCGGTCACGTGACGCAACCGAAACAGCAGATGCGCCATATCAATCGCCCATGGCGGCCATACGGTCTGCTTGAATCACTTCGATCCAGTAGCCGTCGGCGTCCTTGACGAAGATCACGTCCTTCATCTTGCCCTGGTCGGCGCGCTTGACGAAGGTCACGTCATGCTCATCGAACCACGCCTGCGCGGCTTCCAAATCCGGTACGCTAAAACAGATATGCCCGAAGCCCTGCGGCTCTGCATTGCCGTCATGGTAGGCAAAGTCCTGCTCGTTTTCGGTACCCCAGTTGTGGGTCAGCTCCAATAGACCTTTCTGGCTAAAGGTCCACGCGGTGCGCGCTTGGGTCTCTTCCGGCACGCTATCACCGGCCTCTACGTTAGCCAGGAAGTAGAGCGAGAACTGCATCTCCTCGAAGTCCAAGCGCCGCAGTACCTGCATTCCAAACACCTTGGAGTAGAACGCCAGCGCGCGCTCGGGGTCTTTGACCCGCAGCATGGTGTGGTTTAAGCGAAAACCCTGTGTTTGCGGGGCGACTGGGGCAACACCTGGATGCTGTTCACCTTGATACGACATGAGACTCTCCTTATGGGGGTGACGCTTTCGTGGATACGGTGCAAATTCTTTGACGAACGTAGTACTTTGTACAAGGCTTAGGCTGCTAAGCGCCCGCCATTTGACCATCGCTCCAGCGCATCGGTCATAACGTGCGATGGCGCGTTTAATGTCTAGTTATGAGGGCAAGGCGCTTGGAATTCCAGCCCGGCCCGAAGGAGTCTCTATGTCCCGTGATCGAAACGTACTGGGTGAGCCACTCACGCCCTGCTGCCATGCCCCAAAAACCGGCTTCTACCGCGACGGCTTTTGTCGCGTCGGGCCTGACGATGTCGGCATCCATTCGGTGTGCGCCATGGTGACCGAGGAGTTTCTGGCTTTCTCCAAGGCTCAAGGTAACGATCTGGTGACCCCGCGCCCGGCCTTCGGCTTTCCCGGCTTGAAGCCCGGCGACCGCTGGTGCCTGTGCGCCCACCGCTGGGCCGAAGCAGCCCAAGTGGGGCTTGCACCACCGGTGATTCTCTCGGGCACGAACGAGCGCACGCTGGAGATCATCCCTCTGACCAAACTTCAGCAACACGCGCTGGATGCCGTGCACTGACCTCTCGGCACGCGCTCTGATCGAATGCGCCTGGAAAAACGATGCAGACCTTCTACACTTCTATCTCGACAGTTTTACAAATTCAACCGTGATGCCCTGCGAATGGCGTCAGATAGGAGAGCGTCATGACAGCCATCGATATGACCCTTGGCGATCGCCTGACTCTGAAGCAGCTGAGCCATGCGATTCAAAACGGCTTTTCCCCCATTGTCGAAGTCGAGTCCATGGACGGTATCTACAAGGTGCGCTTTCACCATGCCAACGGTGTATCGGACCTGAGCGACGCCGAAGGCCGCGTCAGTACCTTTTTGGGAACCGGTGAAATCCGTGACACCCTGGGCCAGCTCGGTCTGACCCACGGCGTGCTGACTTTCGCCGACCAGTGCGGCGATGAGATGATTGGCGTGTCGGGCCGTGCCATCACCCCTGATGAAATGCTTACCTACGGCACGCGCATCGCGTTTCGTTAAGTCTCTTCCGGCGGGGCTTTACAGCTCCGTCCAAGGCTAGGATAGTAGCCACCAACGACAGGGGCGCCGCCCAGCGGCTGAGAAGCACCCTTCGAACCTGAACCGGATAACGCCGGCGTAGGGAGTCGTGGTGCCTCTCACCACCTCCCTGGCCGGGAGGATACTATGACCTACCCCCCGCTTGGCGATATGCTCGCCGCTCTGCGCGAAACCACGCCGCTCGTCCACTGCATGACCAATTACGTGGCCATGAACAGCACGGCCAACCTGCTGCTGGCCACGGGGGCATCGCCCGCGATGCTGCACGCCCCCGAAGAGGTCGCCGAATTTACCGCGCTGGCAGGTGCGCTTTCTATCAATATCGGCACGCTCTCTACGCCCTGGGCCGAATCGATGCAGCTGGCGGCTCGCACGGCCAACGCAAGCCAAACGCCGTGGGTGCTAGACCCGGTGGCGGTCGGGGCAACCGCCTTTCGCCAGCAGGTGTGCCAGGCGCTGCTGCCCCACCGGCCCAGCGTCATTCGCGCCAATGCCTCTGAAGTGATGGCGCTCACCGGCTTGGCAAGCCAAGGACGCGGAGTCGATGCAACGGCATCCACCGATGACGCCGCTCAAGCAGCCATATCGCTCGCGCAACGGCAGCACTGCATCGTCGCCATGACCGGCGAGACCGACTTTTTGACCGACGGTACCCACCATTTCCGGCTGACCGGGGGCCACCCGATGATGCCCCGCGTCACGACGCTGGGCTGTGGATTGAGTGCGCTGGTGGCCGGGTTCGTCGCCGCTAACCGCGAGCACCCGCTGACGGCAACGCTGGCCGCCCTGGCGTGCTTTAGCATCGCCGGGCATCGTGCTGGCCAACGGGCCGATGGGCCGGGCAGCTTTCAGGTTGCCCTCTTGGATGCTCTGTACCAGCTCACCCCGGATGATCTCTCGTCGCTCAGCCAGGTGGAGGCGCTCCATGCAGTGTGATCTCTCGCTCTATCTAGTCACCGATGCCATCCTGTGCGCGGACGCTGGCCTTGAGGCGACGGTGGAGGCCGCCGTCAAAGGCGGTGTCACCGTGGTACAGCTGCGCGACAAACACGCCAGTGATGCGGCGATGGTCGCCCAAGCCAAGCGGCTCAAAGCGCTGCTGGCGGGCACCAGCGTGCCGCTGATCATCAACGACCGGCTAGCCGTGGCCATCGCCAGCGGCGCCGATGGCCTGCACGTCGGGCAAAGCGATACCGCCGTACAAGAGGCGCGTGAGGTGCTGGGACCGCATGCCATTTTGGGGCTGTCGATCAACACCGTCGCGCAGCTTCGTAACGCGCCCATCGCGCTGTTGGACTATGTCGGGCTAGGCCCCATTTTCGCCACCGCCAGCAAGCAGGATCACGCTCAGCCGATAGGCTTCGATGGTTTGGCCGAACTCGTCTGCGCCTGCCCGCTGCCCAACGTGGCGATCGGCGGCTTGAAGGCGCAGCACGCCGCCCAAGTCAGGGCCGCCGGTGCCAACGGTTTAGCGGTGATTTCCGCCATCTGCGGCCAGCCTGACCCTTATCAGGCGGCGCTGGCGTTTCGCGCCCCATGAGCCAGCTCGATCAGCTCGCCGCCTTCGTCAAAGTGGCCGAGCTCGGCAGCTACACCCGTGCCGCCGAGGCCTTGGACCTCTCACGCACACGCGTCTCGCGGCAGGTCATGGCGCTGGAGGAGACGCTGGGCGCTCGCTTGATTCAGCGAACGACTCGGCGGCTGCATCTCACCGATGCCGGAGAGCGCTATCTGGCTCGCGCTCAAGCCATTCTGCTGGCCTTGGACGAGGCCGCTGCCGATGTCGGTAGCGGCACCAGCACCGTCAGTGGACGCCTGCGCATCAATGGTCCGATGAGTTTTGGTACCCGCTACCTTGCCCCACAGGTAGCGCACTTCATGCAGGCACACCCGGCGTTAGACGTACGCTTGGACCTGAACGACCGTCGCGTGGATTTGCTGGAAGAGGGCTACGATGTCGCGATTCGCATCGGCAGCCTGCCGGATTCCAGCCTGATCGCCAAGCGTCTGACCCGCTGCCAGCTGGTGCTGTGCGCGTCCCCCGGCTACTTGGCACAGCATGGCACCCCTCAGCGCATCGAGGATCTGACCCAGCACCACTGCCTGCGCTATCGCAGCGGGCAGAACAGCGGCGACTGGCGCTTCAATCAGCAGCACGTCAGCGTCACGGGGCCACTAGAGAGCAATAATGGCGACATGCTGACGTATGCCGCCGAAGCGGGGTTAGGCATTGCCCAGCAGCCCAGCTTTCTGATTCATGAGAGCATCCAACGGGGGCACTTGGTGCCGCTTCTGTTAGACCTTCCGCCGACCTACCTAGACATACACGCCATCTACCCCGCGCGGCGCTTTCTGCCCGCCAAGGTGACGCGCTTCATCGACCAGTTGGCCGATGCCTGGGGAGACCCACCGGTATGGGAACAGGGGCTGGGATTGTCGCGCATTTCGCAACAGTGAAGTGCCAATCGGCGGGATTATCATCTCGCTCTGCTGACGTACAGTTGTCTCATCGCATCCACGGTGATGCACACACACAGCGAGAGAGAGAGCTATGACAACCTTAACGACCCCTGCTGCAACCCTCCATGCCACCGCCTTACTGCGCATTAGCCTGGGCGTGATGGCCCTGGCCCACGGCTTAATGAAAGTGTTCGTGTTTACGCTTCCTGGCACGGTGGGCTACTTCGAATCGCTCGGCCTGCCCGGTTTCATGGCTTACTTGACCATTGCGGCCGAAGTCGGCGGCGGCCTGGCTTTGGTACTGGGCCTATACACCCGCTGGGTGAGCCTTGCGCTAGTGCCGGTGCTGCTCGGCGCCGCCTGGGTACACCTGGGTAACGGCTGGGTATTCTCCAACCCCGGCGGCGGCTGGGAGTTCCCAGTGTTCTGGGCCGTGGCTCTCCTGGTACAGGCAGGCCTAGGCAGCGGTAGCCTCGTCATCAGCCGCCGACTGGCATGATCCAATGGCCTGCCGAGCACCTCGTCTCGGCAGGCCAATCGACTGGAGTGCGTTCCATGTTACCGAGTCTCTTTATCTCCCACGGCTCTCCCATGCTGGCCCTCATCCCCACCCCTGCCCATCACTTCTTACGGGCACTGGGCCGCCACCTTCGCCCCAAAGCCGTTTTGGTGGTCTCTGCACATTGGGAGACGGACCACCTACAGGTCAGCCGCAGCGCCGCGCCTGCGACCCTCCATGATTTTGGCGGTTTTCCCGACGCGCTGTTTGCCGTGCAGTACCCAGCGCCCGGTGACCCCGCCTTGGCAAGCCGACTGGCCGAGCAACTAGGGGCCACAGAGGTGGAGCGCGGTCTGGATCATGGGGCCTGGGTGCCGCTGTCACTGATGTATCCTGACGCCGACGTACCAGTGGTATCGCTCTCGCTACCCAGCCGCTGGGGAGCTGAGGCGTTGCTAACGTTAGGTGAACAGCTAGCGCCGCTGCGCCAAGAAGGGATACTGGTGATCGGTTCGGGCAGCTTGACCCATAACCTCTACGAGCTACAGCCTCAAGGTAGCCAGGTGCCGACCTGGGTCGACCGTTTCGCCGAGTGGGTGCATGCACGGCTGCGAGAGGATGATCGCGACGCGCTCGTCCACTGGCAAAACGCGCCCGATGCCCAGCGCAATCACCCCACACCGGAGCACTTTCAGCCGCTGTTGGTGGCGATGGGGGCGGGCGGCCGCGCAACACAACGACACCATAGCGTCGAGCACGGCGTGCTAGCGATGGATGCCTATCAGTTTGCCTAACGTCTACGCCGTGGGGCGGCGTTTCAAGGTGGTGCGTCGGTCATGATAAGCAATGGCCAAACCACTTAGCATAATCAGCGCACTGCCTACCCAGACCCAAAGGTCCGGCAATTCTCCCCAGAACCACCAGCCCAACAGCACCGCCCACAGCATGGCGGTGTAATCAAAGGGCGCGGCAATGGCGGCAGGCGCATAGCGAAAAGCCAAGGTAATAAACGCCGTCGCCCCCACTCCCAACACGCCCGATACCAAAAATCCGAGCCAATGCCATGGCTGTGGCGTTTGCCATACCCACGGCAGGCTCACCGCGGTGACTGCCAGCGGCACCATGGTCATATAGAACACCATCGCCCACAGATGCTCGTTGGCACCATAACGTCGCGCCGTCACCATCATCAGAGCATAGAACACCGCCGCTGCGAGAACGATCATCGCGCCCAGTTGAAACGCATCGCCGCCGGGACGCACGACGATCAGCACCCCCACAAAGCCTAAAAGCGACGCCACCAACACCGGCGGGTCGATACGCTCACCCAACAGCGGTACGGAGAGTAGCGTCACGAACAGCGGCGCCACGAAGGCAATCGCCGTGGCCTCGGCCAACGGCAGCAGGGTCAGGCCCCATACGAAACAGACCATCGTGGCGGTGTAAATCACCCCCCGCAGCAGATGCACGCCTGGACGCCGGGTACGCAGCTTGCGCAATCCGCCACTAAAATGGGCCAGCAGAGCAATCAACGGCAGCGATATCAAGGTGCGGAAAAAGATGATCTGTAGCGGGGAGTGCACGGCGCCCAACCATTTGGACACCGCATCACCCAGGGCTAAAAACAGCACACCTAAACACATGCATAAAATGCCTTTTAGCGAGGGTGTCATCCGTCACCTCCTACGACGATTATTATTGTCTTCACAGCACCGGTAGCACTGCATAAAAAAGCCCCGCCAACCTGCGATTGGCGGGGCAGCGATGTCATGCTTTCAAAGACTCGCGTTGACCACCATGCAGTCCATCCCCTGCGCCTGGAGCGTTTGACACGCTTGTCGTGCCTGGGACTCGTTCAACGAAACGACACGTGCTCGAAATACCGTGGTTGCCCCCTGAAGCGGGTCAATGGCGACACGCCCCCCCACGCTGTTCGGCAGGCGCTGCACGGCCTGGCGGGCCAGCTGCTCTGCCTGCGCGGCTTGGCTGAACGCGCCCACCTGAATGCCCCATCCCGCCGAGGCTGCTTGCGCGCCCGGCGAGGCGTCAGCCAAGACCCGCTCTCGCTCGATGAATGCCTGTAGCGGATCTGGAGAGGCAGGAGCATCCCCACGGGCCGCCTCTGCTTCGACGAGCTGGGCCTCGACCGTTTGTGCAAGCGTGCTGCGCGCAGCGGGCGGCGTGGGGGATAGTGACGTCGCCGAGACGCTGGCCACCATCGGCTGCGTCATGGGACGCGTCGGCGCTGGCTGTCTCAACGGCTGAGCGGATCCGGTGAAACCCATGAATTCACTGGAAAAGCGAGTACTGGCCAACCACGTGCGCTGATCCCTGAGCGATGCCCGCATAAAGCTGCGATCCAACAGATCGGCCATGTGCGTATCGCGGGAGGAGGAGCTAAATCCCCCCATGACGACGGCGACCATGCGTCGACCGTCGTGCACGGCGGTCGTCGCCACGTTGAATCCCGAGGCTCGAATAAACCCGGTTTTCAACCCATCGGCACCGGGGTAGTCGCGCACGAGACGATTATGGCTGGTGTGCCGTGTGCCGCGATAGGTAAACTCCTGCAGTCCGAAATAGTGGTAGTACTGCGGAAAATCCTGCATCACCCGTACCGAAAGCGTCAGCATGTCGCGCGCGGTCGTCATCTGCTGGTCATCGGGCAAACCAGAAGCGTTTCGAAAGGTGGTGGCGTTCATGCCCAGCTCGCGAGCTTTCACGGTCATTAGATTGGCAAAGCGCTGCTCGCTCCCTCCCAAGGCTTCGGCGACGACGACGGCAACATCGTTGGCCGAGCGGACGGCCAGGGCGCGAATCGCCGTATCCACCGGAATAGAACTTCCTGCCGAGAGCCACAGCTTGGTCGCCGGCATGGCCGCTGCCTGCGCAGACACGGGCAGCGGCTGATCGAGGCTCAACGTGCCGTTTTCCAGCGCTTCGAATGTGAGATAGAGCGTCATCATCTTGGTCAGCGAGGCTGGATAGCGAGGTTCATCGGCATTCTCGGCATACAGTACTTCACCGTTTTCCAGGTCCACCACGATGCCTGCATAGCGAGGGTTCGCCTGGGCAGCGGCACTGCCGAGCAGCATCAAGAGCAGTGCCACCCACAGCCAATTCGCCACCCACACCGCAGAGCCCACTCCCCGAGTTGTTGCCATACCGACCTCTCGCTGATTGATCACGCTCGGTCGCTCTCACGACCGCTGCATTAGCCTAGCATGCCTTGTCGATAAATTGATCTTCCCTCGGTGTATTCATACGATAATCCAGCGCAGCACCATACGCGCATAAAAAAACCGACCCCTTGGGGTCGGTTTTCATTGTGCCTATCAGAAGGAGCAGCGCTTACTCAGCGACGGCTTCTTCTTCGGCAACCGGACGGTCTACGAGCTCAACGTATGCCATGGGCGCGTTGTCGCCTGTGCGGTAACCGCACTTGAGAATACGGATGTAACCACCCGGACGCTCTGCGTAACGCGGACCCAGCTCGTTGAACAGTTTGCCGACGGCTTCTTTGGAGCGCGTGCGGGCAAACGCCAAACGGCGGTTTGCAACGCTGTCCTGCTTGGCCAGGGTGATCAGCGGCTCGATGACGCGACGCAGTTCCTTGGCCTTAGGCAGGGTTGTCTTGATGACTTCATGTTCGACCAGCGAGACAGACATGTTCTTGAACATGGCCTGACGGTGCGAGCTGGTACGATTCAGATGACGACCACTCTTACGATGACGCATGGTTGTGATTCCTTACCAAACTGGGACTCGAGTCGACACTCACGCGGAGGCCTTGTCGTCCTTCAGGCTAGCGGGTGGCCAATTTTCCAACCGCATACCGAGAGACAAGCCACGCGCTGCCAATACGTCTTTGATTTCATTCAAAGACTTCTTACCGAGGTTCGGGGTCTTCAACAGCTCCACTTCTGTGCGCTGAATCAGATCACCGATGTAGTAAATATTCTCGGCTTTTAGGCAGTTCGCGCTGCGTACGGTCAACTCAAGATCGTCTACGGGGCGCAATAGGATCGGATCAACGTGATCCTCTTCCTCTTCGACTTCCTGCTCTTTGTCAGCTTCCAGGTCGACGAAGGCGGCCAGCTGCTCTTGCAGAATGGTCGCACTGCGACGGATAGCCTCTTCCGGATCCAGGGTACCGTCAGTTTCCAGATCGATAATCAGCTTATCGAGGTCGGTACGCTGCTCGACACGAGCGGCTTCGACCGAGTAGGAAACGCGGCGAACAGGGCTGAAGGTGGCATCCAGCTGCAGGCGGCCAATAGCACGGGTCTCTTCATCAGAGCCACGAGCGTCAGCCGGTTCGTAACCACGACCCAGCGCGACCTTAAGCTGAATTTTCAGCTCGGCACCTTCATTGACGTGTGCAATGACGTGGTCCGGGTTGACGATTTCGACGCTATGATCAAGCGCAATGTCGCCAGCGGTGACGACGGCTGGGCCCTGCTTGTTCAGCGAGAGCACCGCCTCATCGCGGCTGTGCATCTTGATCGCAACATCTTTCAAGTTCAGGAGGATTTCGATGACATCTTCCTGCACCCCTTCGAGCGCACTGTATTCGTGCTCTACACCGGCAATTTCAGCCTCTACCACGGCTGCGCCGGGCATGGATGAAAGCAGAATGCGACGAAGTGCATTCCCCAGGGTGTGACCAAAGCCGCGCTCGAACGGTTCGAGGACGATTTTGGCATGATGTGCGCTGATTTCTTCGACCTTGATGTCGCGAGGACGAAGAAACTCTGTCACTGAACGCTGCATATGAACACCTTTCAGGCTGCCAAACGGATACTGAGTACTCTAAAGCACAATACTCAAGAGCATCTGGGCGGTTAGCTTTGCTATCCCGCCCAGGCCTCAAGAAGCAGAAACGTAAATCAAACTGCTTACTTGGAGTACAGCTCGACGATCAGGTTTTCGTTGATGTCGGCAGTCAGGTCACCGCGTTCAGGCAGAGCCTTGAAAGTGCCTTCCATCTTCTTGGCGTCGATTTCGATCCAAGCGATGTCGCCACGGTTGGCCGCAATGGTCAACGCGTTTTGAATACGGGCTTGGTTCTTCGCCTTTTCACGGATAGCCACTACGTCACCGGGCTTCACTTGGTAGGAAGCAACGTTAACGGTACGGCCATTCACGGAAATCGCCTTGTGGCTGACCAGCTGACGCGCTTCAGAGCGAGTCGAACCGAAGCCCATGCGGTAGACGACGTTGTCCAGTCGGGATTCGAGCAGCTGCAACAACACTTCACCGGTCGCACCTTTCAGGCGAGCGGCTTCTTTGTAGTAGTTGCGGAACTGCTTTTCGAGTACGCCATACATACGGCGTACTTTCTGCTTCTCACGAAGCTGCAAGCCGTAGTCGGAAAGACGCTGACGACGCTGGCCGTGTACACCCGGGATTTGCTCGGATTTACACTTTTTCTCGAAGGGAGTCACGCCACTCTTCAGGAAGAGGTCGGTGCCTTCACGACGAGACAATTTGCACTTAGGTCCAATATAACGAGCCATGAATCTGTCTCCTTAAACGCGGCGTTTCTTAGGCGGACGGCAGCCATTATGGGGAATGGGCGTCGCGTCTACGATGCTTTGCACGCGGAAGCCGGCGGCATTCAGTGCGCGCACGGCGGATTCACGGCCGGGACCGGGGCCTTTGACCAGCACGTCTACGTTTTTCACACCATACTCGGCTGCAGCAGTCGCTGCACGTTCGCTTGCAACTTGCGCAGCGAACGGGGTGCTCTTACGAGAACCACGAAAACCCGAACCACCGGCAGTTGCCCAAGAGAGAGCATTGCCCTGGCGGTCTGTGATCGTCACGATCGTGTTGTTAAAAGAGGCGTGGATATGCGCAACGGCGTCCACTACCTGCTTTTTAACCTTTTTACGGTTACTACGCGGGTTAGCCATGTTGATGTCTATTCCTGTCTTTACGCCAGAACGTGCGTGTTATTTGCGGATCGGCTTACGCGGGCCCTTACGGGTACGCGCGTTAGTCTTGGTCCGCTGACCACGCAGCGGAAGACTACGACGATGACGCAGACCACGGTAGCAGCCTAAGTCCATGAGACGCTTGATGTTAAGCGTGACATCACGACGAAGGTCGCCTTCTACGGTGAACTTACCAACTTCAGAACGCAGGGTGTCCAGCTCGTCGCTAGACAGGTCCTGGATCTTGGCAGTCGGCGCGATACCGGCAGCAGCACAGATGTGCTGAGCGCGAGTACGGCCAATCCCGAAGATATAGGTCAGCGAGATCGCCGCATGCTTGTTGTCCGGGATATTGACGCCTGCAATACGGGCCATCAGCTTACTCCGAAATTTGAGCGGCTTGCTCGTTTATTCATCTACAAAAGGCGCAACAGCATACCCCTTTATAAGCCCTAAGGCAAGGGGTATGCCGGCACCCGCTTAATACAGCCCAGGTTTAGCCCTGGCGCTGTTTGTGCCGCGGTTCGATGCAAATGACGCGAACAGCGCCATTGCGACGAATGATCTTGCAGTTACGGCACATCTTCTTTACGGAAGCTCGAACTTTCATCGTTCTCTCCAATTCGCAACGGCGCGCCTCAGCGCGTGATGCCGCCGCTACCGTAGCCTTTCAGGTTGGACTTCTTCATCACTGAGTCATATTGATGCGACATGAGATGCGACTGCACCTGGGCCATGAAGTCCATGATGACCACCACCACGATCAGAAGCGACGTACCGCCAAAGAAGAACGGAACGTTCCACGCTACGATCAAGAACTGGGGCATCAGGGAAACCGCAGTGATATACAAGGCACCGAACAGAGTGAGACGAGTCATCACTTTGTCGATATAGCGAGCGGTCTGCTCGCCGGGGCGAATGCCCGGCAGGAAGGCGCCTGACTTTTTCAAATTGTCAGCCACATCCTTGGGGTTGAAGACCAGCGCTGTGTAAAAGAAGCAGAAGAATACCACTGCCGCCGCGAAAAGCAAGATGTAAAGCGGTTGGCCAGGGCCTAACGCTTGCGATGCACGCTGCAACCACTCCATTCCTTCGCCAGCTCCTACCCACTGACCGATCGAAGCCGGAAAGAGGAGGATGCTGGAAGCAAAGATGGCTGGAATAACACCGGCCATGTTCACCTTCAAAGGCAAGTAGCTGCTTTGGCCTGCATACATCTTATTGCCGACCTGGCGTCGCGGATAGTTCACTTTGAGGCGGCGTTGGCCGCGCTCGATGAACACCACGAACGCAACGGTGGCAATACCTAGCACTGACAGCGCTAACAGCGGAAGAACATTCCAGGCCCCTTCATTGCGAGCAAGCTCGAACGCTTGCCCCACGGCACTGGGCAGCCCAGCGACGATCCCCGCGAAGATCAGCAGCGAAATACCGTTGCCAATGCCCTTCTCGGTGATCTGCTCACCTAGCCACATCATAAACACCGCGCCCGACACAAACGTGATGATCGCAGTGAAATAGAAGCTGAAGTCAGCGCTGTAAGCGATGCCTTGGCTAGCCAGACCCACGGACATGCCGGTAGCCTGGACAAGTGCCAGTATCACCGTGCCGTAGCGGGTGTACTGGCTGATCTTGCGGCGGCCAGCCTCGCCCTCTTTCTTGAGCTGCTCAAGATGAGGGGAGACCGCAGTCATAAGCTGCATGATAATCGACGCCGAGATATAGGGCATAATACCCAGGGCGAGGACGCTCATGCGCTCCAGGGCGCCACCCGAGAACATGTTGAACATGCCTAGGATGGTGCCCTGTTGCTCCCTAAACAAGGCAGCAAGCTGGTCAGGATTGATACCGGGAACGGGAATGTGGGCACCGATACGGTACACCACGATGGCGAGGAGCACGAAGCGCAAACGCGCCCACAGTTCACTCAGACCGCTGCCCATCGCCGGCATATTTCCTGACTTGGCCATTTAGTCCTCTACCTTGCCGCCAGCGGCTTCGATCGCTTCACGGGCACCTTTGGTGACCTTGATACCACGAACGGTAACCGCCTTGTTCAGTTCGCCAGAAAGGATGATCTTCGCGTGTTGCGTTGCATCCTTCAGCACGTTGGCTTGCTTAAGGGTTTCCATGGTGACTTCGTCACCGGCTACCTTGGCAAGCTCGGCCAGACGGACTTCTTCAGATACCAGCGACTTGGCAGACGTGAAGCCGAACTTCGGCAGACGACGCTGCAGCGGCATCTGACCGCCTTCGAAACCAGGCTTGACGCTACCGCCACTGCGAGATTTCTGACCTTTGTGGCCACGGCCACCGGTCTTACCAAGACCGGAACCGATACCACGACCAACGCGCTTTTCAGCGTGTTTGGAGCCCGGTGCCGGGCTCAGGGTATTGAGTTTCATGGATTACTCTCCCTCAACGCGCACAAGGTAGTTAACCTTGTGGATCATGCCGCGTACGGCAGGGGTGTCTTCCAGCTCAACCGTATGACCGATGCGACGCAGGCCCAGGCCTTTCATAGTAGCCTTGTGCTTGGGCAAAACGCCGATGGTGCTGCGGATCTGGGTAACCTTGATCGTTGCTGCCATGGTGCCTTACCCCGTGATCGCTTCGACAGACAGACCGCGCTTGGCGGCCACGTCTTCCGGTGCTTGCATGGAGGAGAGACCTTTGACAGTCGCCCGTACCACGTTAACCGGGTTGGTGGAACCGTAGCACTTGGCCAGTACATCGTGGACACCGGCCAGCTCTAGTACAGAGCGCATGGCGCCACCGGCGATGATACCGGTACCTTCAGAGGCCGGCTGCATGTACACCTTGGAAGCACCGTGACGGGCTTTTACCGGGTACTGCAGCGTGTTGCCTGCAAGGTTGACCTTGACCATGTTGCGACGAGCTTGGTCCATCGCTTTCTGGATTGCGACCGGCACTTCACGCGCCTTGCCACGACCGAAACCGACACGACCTTTACCATCACCAACGACGGTCAGTGCGGTGAAGCCGAAAATACGACCACCTTTGACCACCTTGGCGACGCGGTTGACCTGCACTAACTTCTCTTGCAGATCGCCGCTTTGCTGTTCGTTCTTCGCCATCGTAAAACCCTTTAGAATTCCAGGCCGCCTTCACGAGCGGCGTCGGCCAGAGCCTTGACGCGACCGTGATACTTAAAGCCAGCACGGTCGAAGGCCACCTGGGTGATGCCTGCTTCTTTAGCGCGCTCGGCAATCAGAGCACCGACCTTAGAGGCCGCGTCTGTGTTGCCGGTCGCACCCTCGCGCAGTGCTTTGTCCAGCGTAGAAGCACTGGCTAGCACTTTGCCACCATCCGGCGAGATAATCTGCGCGTAGATGTGACGCGGGGTACGGTTGACGCACAGGCGATACACGCCCAGCTCGCGGATCTTGGCGCGAGCGCGGCGGGCACGACGGAGACGAGATTCTTTCTTCGCGTTCATAACCCTGCCTTACTTCTTCTTGGCTTCTTTGCGACGCACCTGCTCGTCGGCGTACCGAACACCTTTGCCTTTGTACGGCTCAGGCGGACGGAAGGCGCGGATTTCCGCGGCGCACTGACCGAGCATCTGCTTGTCCGCGCTTTTCAGCACGATCACGGTGTTTTTCGGCGTTTCCGCTGTAACACCCTTAGGCAGTTCGTAGTCGACCGGGTGCGAGAAGCCCAGTGAAAGATTGAGCGTCTGGCCCTTAGCTTGGGCACGATAACCGACGCCAACAATTTCGAGAGTTTTTGTGAAACCCTCAGATACGCCCGTTACCAGGTTCTGAACCAAGGCGCGGGTAGTACCGGCCATTGCCCAGCTCTTGGCAGACTCACTCGGGGCGAAGGTCAGCTGGCCATCTTCTTGACCGATCACCACGTCCTGGTGAATGGTCATAGACAGCGTGCCCTGGCCGCCTTTGGCGGTCAGCTGGCCAGCGTCGATTTTGATATCGACACCAGCAGGCACTTTAACCGGATATTTCGCTATGCGGGACATTCCAGCCTCCTAGAATACGGTGCAGATGACTTCGCCACCGACGCCTGCTTGGCGCGCGGCACGATCGGTCATGACACCATTAGAGGTGGTGACAATCGCGATACCCAGACCATCGGCGACCTTAGGCAGGTTGTCCTTGCCCTTGTACTGGCGCAGAGACGGCTTGGAAACCCGCTGAATGTGCTCAATAACCGGCTTACCCTCAAAGTACTTGAGAGTAACGGTCAGCTCGGGTTTAACGCCTTCAGCCACCGTAAAGTCGGTAATGTAGCCTTCTTCCTTTAGCACGCGGGCCACTTCGACTTTCAGCTTGGAGGACGGCATGGTAGCCGTCTCCTTGGTGGCCATCTGCGCATTGCGGATACGGGTGAACATATCCGCCAGAGTGTCTTGCATGCTCATTTAATGTGCGCTCCTGATGATTCTACGTGGCGTTACCAGCTGGACTTCTTCAGACCAGGGACGTCGCCACGCATGGCGGCTTCACGCAGCTTGTTACGGCCGAGACCGAACTTGTTGTAAAAACCGTGCGGACGGCCAGTCACGCGGCAGCGGTTACGCTGACGCACCGGGCTTGAGTCGCGCGGCAGTTGCTGCAGCTTCAGCGTCGCCTCGAAACGATCTTCTTCAGAAGCGTTCACGTCCGAGATGATTTTCTTGAGCTCTGCGCGCTTAGCCGCATACTTCTCGACTAGCTGAGTACGCTTGAGCTCACGCTCCACCATACTTTTCTTAGCCATGATCCAACCCTTATTTCTTGAACGGGAAGTTCAGTGCAGCTAGCAGCGCACGACCTTCCTCGTCGGTGTTGGCGGTAGTAGTGATAGTGACGTCCAGCCCCCGAACGCGATCGATTTTATCATACTCGATCTCCGGGAAGATGATCTGCTCACGCACACCCATAGAGTAATTGCCGCGACCGTCAAAAGACTTCGGGTTAAGACCACGGAAGTCACGCACGCGGGGAATCGCAATGTTTACCAGGCGGTCCAGGAAGTCCCACATACGCTCAGAGCGCAGTGTCACTTTGATACCGATCGGCCAACCTTCGCGCACCTTGAAGCCCGCGATGGACTTGCGTGCCTTGGTCACCAGCGGCTTTTGACCAGAGAGCTTCTCCAGGTCGCCGATGGCGTTGTCGATCAGCTTTTTATCGCTGACCGCTTCGCCGATACCCATGTTCAGAGTCACTTTCGTGATCCGGGGTACCTGCATTACGTTGGCGTAGCTGAACTGCTCTTTGAGTTGAGCCACCACCTCGTTTTGATAACGTTCTTTCAAGTTCGCCATTTTGCTACCCGACTCGCGTTAGGCGTCGATCTGCGTCTGCGTCGACTTGTAGATACGTACCTTGGTACCGTCTTCCTTAACTTGGAAGCCGACGCGATCCGCCTTACCGGTCTCCGAATTGAAGATGGCTACGTTGGACGCGTGAATCGGAGCCTCACGCTCGACGATACCGCCCTGATTTCCCGCCATGGGATTGGGCTTGGTGTGACGTTTAATCATGTTCACACCGGACACCACGAAGCGGTTGTCTAACACCCGCTTAACGGTGCCGCGCTTGCCCTTATCCTTCCCGGCGATGACGATGACTTCATCGTCACGTTTGATCTTTTGCATATCCGCCTCGCTCCTTACAGCACTTCAGGCGCTAGGGAAATGATCTTCATGAACTTCTCAGTACGAAGTTCACGAGTTACCGGCCCGAAGATACGCGTGCCGATCGGCTGTTCGTTGGTGTTGTTCAACAAAACTGCCGCATTTCCATCGAAACGGATCAGCGAACCGTCACTACGACGGACGCCACTACGGGTACGAACGACTACCGCTTTCAGCACTTGGCCTTTTTTGACCTTACCGCGCGGAATCGCTTCTTTCACCGTTACTTTAATGACGTCACCAACGCGGGCGTAACGACGGTGTGAACCGCCTAGCACCTTGATGCATTGCACCCGGCGCGCTCCGCTGTTGTCGGCGACATCCAGCATTGTCTGAGTCTGAATCATCGGTTTTCTCCAAACCTAATCTGACTGCACTGGTTGGACAGACGCAGGGGTTAACCTTTGGCCTGCTCGACCACCTCGACCAGCGTCCAGGCTTTCTTCTTGGAAAGCGGACGGCACTCCTGAATGGAAACCGTATCGCCTGCCTTTGCCTGGTTCGCCTCATCATGGGCGTGCAGCTTGGTGGAGCGCTTAACGTATTTTCCGTAGATCGGGTGACGCTCACGACGCTCGATCATAACGACGATGGACTTATCCATCTTGTCGCTGACCACCTTGCCGGTCAGCGTACGTGTTTTCTTCTCTTCGGCCATCTCAATCACCTGCCTTCTCGTTGAGCACAGTCTTAACGCGGGCGATATCCCGACGGACCTGCTTGAGCAGATGAGTCTGGCTCAGTTGGCCAGTGGCCTTCTGCATGCGCAGGTTAAACTGCTCGCGGAGGAGCTCGAGGAGCTGCTCTTTGAGCTCTCCTGCGGATTTTTCACGAATTTCCTGGGCTTTCATCACATCACCGTCCGTTTCGCAAAGGTGGTGGACAGGGGCATCTTCTGGGCAGCCAGTTCAAATGCTTCACGGGCCAGCTCTTCGGATACACCTTCAATTTCGTACAGGACCCGACCCGGCTGGATCTGGGCTACCCAGTACTCAACTGAACCTTTACCCTTACCCATACGAACTTCGAGCGGCTTCTTGGAGATCGGCTTGTCAGGGAATACGCGGATCCAAATCTTACCGCCACGTTTGACGTGACGTGTGATCGCACGACGGCCGGCTTCGATCTGACGCGCAGTGATGCGGCCACGACCGGTTGCTTTGAGACCGTACTCCCCGAAGCTGATCTTGCTTCCGCGATGCGCCAGGCCACGGTTGCGGCCTTTCATCATCTTGCGGAATTTCATACGCTTGGGCTGTAACATCGACTCGCTCTCCCCTTACCTGGAACCTTTCTTCTTGGGCGCGTTGCCGGCAGGCTGCTGTTGCTTAGCCTTGGCACGTACTTCCTCGATACCGCCGAGGATTTCGCCCTTGAAGATCCACACTTTGACGCCGATGACGCCGTAGGTGGTGTGAGCTTCGTAAGTGGCGTAGTCGATGTCCGCACGCAGAGTGTGCAGCGGAACGCGACCTTCGCGGTACCATTCGGTACGTGCGATTTCGGCACCACCCAGACGACCTGACAGCTGAATCTTGATGCCGCCAGCGCCAAGACGCATTGCGTTCTGTACCGCGCGCTTCATGGCACGACGGAACATCACGCGACGCTCAAGCTGACCGGCTACGTTAGCAGCGACCAGCTTGGCATCCAGCTCCGGCTTGCGAACTTCTTCGATGTTCACATGAACCGGTACACCCATCATCTCGGTCAGATCACGACGCAGACGGTCGACATCTTCACCTTTTTTACCAATCACGATACCCGGACGGGCAGTGTGGATGGTGATGCGGGCATTGTTCGCCGGACGCTCGATGTGGATGCGGCTTACGGAAGCGTTTTTAAGACGCTCTTCCAGGAAGCTGCGCACTTCGAGATCGTTGTTGAGCTTATCGGCATAGGCGCCGCGCTCGGCATACCAGACAGAAGCATGGTCTTTGACGATGCCCAGTCGAATGCCTGTTGGATTGACTTTCTGACCCATCTGGTCGACTCCTACTTCTCGGCTACCTTGACGGTGATGTGGCAGGTGCGCTTCAAGATACGATCCGCACGGCCTTTGGCGCGCGGCTTGATACGCTTGAGCGTCATGCCCTCATCGACGCAGATGGTCGAGACACGCAGCTCGTCGATGTCCATGCCGTTGTTTTCTTCCGCATTCGCGATGGCGGACTGAAGCACTTTCTTGACCAGTTTGGCAGCCTTCTTCGGGGAGAAGGTCAGCAGATCAAGCGCTTCGGCGACCGGTTTACCGCGCACCTGGTCAGCCACCAAACGGGCCTTCTGTGCGGATAAAGCAGCGCCACTCAGCTTAGCTGTGACTTTCATCTCTTAATCCTCTCTGGCTTACCGTTTGGCTTTCTTGTCCGCCGCATGCCCGCGATACGTGCGAGTGGCAGCGAATTCGCCCAGCTTGTGGCCAACCATTTCCTCGGAAACATGCACCGGGACGTGTTGGCGACCGTTATGGACAGCGATTGTGAGGCCTACCATGTTTGGCAGGATCATCGAACGACGCGACCAAGTCTTGATCGGTTTACGGTCGTTCTTCTCCACTGCAGCCTCTACCTTCTTCAAAAGATGAAGGTCAATGAAGGGACCTTTCTTTAGTGAACGTGGCACAGCCGTTACCTCTTAATGTCTTGGCAATTTAGATCAACGTGTCTTATTACGACGACGAACGATCAGCTTGTCGGTGCGCTTGTTCTTACGCGTCTTGTGACCCTTAGTCGGTACGCCCCACGGGGATACCGGGTGACGACCACCACTGGTGCGGCCTTCACCACCACCGTGCGGGTGATCCACCGGGTTCATCGCGACACCACGAACAGTCGGACGCACACCTCTCCAGCGCTTCGCACCGGCCTTGCCAAGTTGACGCAGGCTGTGCTCGGAGTTGCTCACTTCACCCAACGTTGCGCGGCACTCTGCCAACACTTTGCGCATTTCGCCAGAGCGAAGACGCAGCGTGGCGTAGTTACCTTCACGAGCAACCAGCTGAGCGCTAGTACCGGCACTGCGAGCAATCTGCGCGCCTTTACCCGGCTTCAGCTCGATACCGTGAACGGTAGAACCCAGCGGGATGTTGCGCAGCGGCAAGGCATTGCCTTTCTTGATGGGCGCGTTAACACCAGATTCCAGCACGTCACCCGCGCTGACACCTTTCGGTGCAATGATGTAACGACGCTCGCCATCGGCATACTTCAGCAGTGCAATGTGCGCACTGCGGTTCGGGTCGTGCTCCAGACGCTCAACGGTGGCCGGGATGCCATCTTTGGTGCGTTTGAAGTCGATCAACCGATAATGATGACGGTGACCACCGCCCACGTGGCGGGTGGTGATGCGACCGTAGTTGTTACGGCCACCGGACTTGGACTGTTTTTCCAAAAGCGGCGCATAAGCACGGCCTTTGTACAGTTCCTCACCAACGATCTTGACGACGTGGCGACGACCGGCGGATGTGGGTTTGGTCTTGACGATTGCCATTATCCGTACTCCTGCCCTTATTCGGCGCCAGAGAAGTCTTCGAGCGTTTCACCCGCAGCCAGGGTCACATACGCTTTGCGGTAACCCTTACGCAGGCCAACGCCGTGAGCAGTACGCTTAGTTTTACCCTTGACGTTCAGCACCTGAACGCTGCCGACCTTCTTGCCGAACAGTGCTTCAACGGCTTTCTTGATCTCGGGCTTGGTAGCATCGCTTGCCACCTTGAAAACGTACTGGTTGCGCTCGGCTGCCATCGCGGCCTTTTCGGTCACGTGCGGTCCAAGCAGAACCTTGAATACGCGTTCCTGGTTCATGCCAGCTTCTCCTCGAATTTACGCAGGGCGGAGACGGTGACCAGGACCTTATCAAAGGCAACCAGGCTCACCGGATCAGCTGCAGCGACATCCACCACGTCAACGTGGGGAAGGTTGCGTGCGGCCAGATAGAGCGTTTCGTCGACTTCTTCAGTGACGATCAACACTTTCTCAAGGTTGAGCTCTTTCAGCTTGGCAGCGACCTGCTTGGTCTTCGGCGCTTCTACGCTGAACTCTTCAACAGCGACCAAGCGCTCTTGACGTACCAGCTCAGACAGGATGGAACGCATCGCCGCGCGGTACATTTTGCGGTTAACTTTCTGGGTGTAGTCCTGAGGACGCGCCGCGAAAGTCACACCGCCGCTGCGCCACAGCGGAGAGCGGATAGTACCGGCACGTGCACGGCCGGTACCCTTCTGACGCCACGGCTTTTTACCACCACCACGTACGTCGGAACGGTTCTTTTGAGCGCGCGTACCCTGACGGCCACCAGCCAAGTAGGCAGTAACGACCTGGTGCACCAGCGCTTCGTTGAATTCTTTGCCAAAAGTGGCGTCGGCTACTTCAACGGTACCCGTGCCTGCAGCAAGATTCAGATTCATTGGTAATTATCCCCTTCAGCCAGCTTTCACGGCGCTGCGAACGATAACGTCGCTACCGGTAGCACCCGGTACTGCGCCCTTGATCAGCAGCAGGTTACGCTCGGCGTCGACACGGACGATCTCAAGGCTCTGTACGGTGCAACGGGTGTTACCCATTTGACCGGCCATTTTCTTGCCTTTAAATACGCGACCCGGTGTCTGACACATGCCGATAGAACCCGGCGCACGGTGCGACAGGGAGTTACCATGGCTGTTGTCTTGGGTACGGAAGTTCCAGCGCTTAACAGCACCCTGGAAGCCTTTACCCTTAGAGGTGCCGGTCACGTCAATCATTTGACCAGCTTCGAAGAGGGATACGGTGAGTTCGCCACCCACTTCAGGAGCTTCTTCGCCTTCTGCAAGACGGAATTCCATCAGTGAACGACCAGCCTCAACACCCGCCTTGGCAAACTGTCCAGCTTGCGCTTTGGTGAGGTGCTTGGCTTTACGAGAACCTGTAGTCACCTGAACCGCTGCGTAACCGTCAGACTCGATGGTCTTGACGCGTGTTACACGGTTAGGATCAACTTCAATAACGGTCACGGGCACGGATGCGCCATCTTCGGTAAAGACACGGGTCATCCCGGCCTTTTTACCGACTAAACCGATAGTCATACTCAGTCTCCTATAGTGTACGGGGCTATCACCCGCTATGGCTGCCCTTTCCAGAGCATTCCACTAGCACATTGTGTGGCGCCTCACGGCGCGGCGGCTGCTGCTCAAACATGTTCAATGAGCGCTGGGCCGCAAAGTGTCTAGTGTATTAGTCGAGCTTGATTTGCACGTCTACGCCAGCGGCGAGGTCGAGCTTCATCAGCGCATCAACGGTTTTCTCGGTCGGCTCAACGATGTCGAGCACACGCTTGTGAGTACGAATCTCATACTGATCACGCGCATCTTTGTTGACGTGCGGTGAAATCAGGATGGTATAGCGCTCGCGGTTGGTCGGCAGCGGAATCGGACCACGGACCTGAGCACCAGTACGCTTAGCGGTTTCAACGATCTCCGCTGTGGACTGATCGATCAGGCGATGGTCGAACGCTTTCAACCGAATGCGAATCTTTTGGTTCTGCATTTGCCCTAAACTCCAATGGATGTCGACGGCGCGAGCCGTCTACCCACGCATTCAAAGGATGCGCATTATAGGCACGCCAACAGCACATGTCAAACATTTGCGATTGGTGCGCAGAAAAGGGGGCTCACAAGAGCCCCCTCTTATCATCAAGTAATCAGATTACTTGACGATTTTGGCCACAACGCCAGCACCAACGGTACGACCACCTTCGCGGATCGCGAAGCGCAGACCGTCGTCCATAGCGATCGGAGCGATCAGGGTAACAACCATTTTCACGTTGTCGCCCGGCATGACCATTTCAACGCCTTCCGGCAGTTCACAAGTACCGGTAACGTCAGTGGTACGGAAGTAGAACTGCGGACGGTAGCCTTTGAAGAACGGGGTGTGACGACCACCTTCTTCTTTGGACAGCACGTATACTTCGGCTTCGAAGACAGTGTGCGGGTTGATGGTGCCCGGCTTCGCCAGTACCTGACCACGCTCAACGTCATCACGCTTAGTACCACGCAGCAGCGCACCAACGTTCTCACCTGCACGACCTTCGTCGAGCAGCTTACGGAACATTTCTACGCCAGTAACGGTGGTTTTGGTGGTGTCGCGGATACCCACGATTTCCACTTCTTCACCGGCTTTAACGATACCGCGCTCTACGCGACCGGTAACAACGGTACCACGGCCAGAGATAGAGAATACGTCTTCGATCGGCATCAGGAACGGCTGGTCGATAGCACGCTCCGGCTCAGGGATGTAGTCATCCAGAGCTTTGATCAGGTTAGCTACCGCAGTAGTACCCATGCCGTTCTCGTCTTCACCGTTCAGTGCCATCAGGGCAGAACCAGTGATGATCGGCGTGTCGTCACCCGGGAAGTCGTACTCGGACAGAAGTTCACGAACTTCCATCTCGACCAGCTCGAGCAGCTCTTCGTCATCGACCATGTCCGCTTTGTTCAGGAACACAACGATGAACGGAACGCCAACCTGACGAGACAGCAGGATGTGCTCACGAGTCTGCGGCATGGGGCCGTCAGCGGCAGAACATACCAGGATCGCGCCGTCCATCTGGGCAGCACCGGTGATCATGTTCTTGACGTAGTCAGCGTGTCCCGGGCAGTCAACGTGCGCGTAGTGACGCACTTCAGACTGGTATTCAACGTGAGATGTCGCGATGGTGATACCACGCTCACGCTCTTCCGGAGCGTTATCGATGGTATCGAATTCACGCCAGTCGCCGCCGAAAACCTCAGCAGACACGCGGGTCAGGGCCGCTGTCAGAGTCGTTTTACCGTGGTCGACGTGACCGATGGTGCCGACGTTGACGTGCGGTTTGGAACGTTCAAATTTTTCCTTAGCCACTGCTATAACCTCTTTACGTTAGCTAACGGTTAACCGTTTTGGTTGATGACGGCTTCAACGACGCTGGAGGGCGCCTCCTCGTACTTCGCGAACTCCATAGAGTAGCTCGCACGGCCCTGGGTTTGTGAGCGCAGATCGGTTGCATAACCGAACATCTCACCCAGTGGCACCGTTGCACGAATGACTTTACCAGAAGAGGAGTCATCCATGCCCTGCACCAGGCCGCGACGACGGTTCAGGTCGCCCATGACGTCACCCATAAACTCTTCGGGGGTCACGACTTCGACCTTCATCACCGGCTCCAGCAGCACGGCCTTGGCCTTCCTGGCACCTTCTTTCACTGCCATAGAAGAAGCAATCTTGAACGCAGTCTCGTTGGAGTCCACGTCATGGTAGGAACCATCGAACAGCGATACTTTGACGTCGATCATCGGGTAGCCCGCGATGACACCGTTTTGCAACTGCTCGAAAGCACCTTTCTCAACCGCAGGTACGTATTCCTTCGGAACCACACCACCTACGATCTCAGAGTTGAACTTGAAGAAGATCTCTTCTTCGCCTTCACCCTTCTCTTCTGCAGTCAGCGGCTCGATACGTAGCCACACGTGACCGTACTGACCACGACCACCGGACTGACGTACGAACTTACCTTCCTGCTCGACGCTGCCACGAATCGTTTCACGGTAGGCAACCTGCGGCTTACCGATGTTCGCTTCTACCTTGAACTCGCGACGCATACGGTCAACGATGATGTCCAGGTGCAGCTCGCCCATACCAGAAATGATGGTCTGGCCGGTCTCTTCGTCGGTCTTGACCTGGAAAGAGGGGTCTTCCTGGGCCAGTTTACCCAGTGCAACGCCCATCTTCTCTTGGTCGGCCTTGGACTTCGGCTCAACGGCAACCGAGATTACCGGATCCGGGAACTCCATGCGCTCGAGAACGATTTTGTTATCGATGTCGCACAGGGTGTCACCTGTCGTGACGTCCTTCAGACCGATACAAGCAGCGATGTCGCCTGCGAGTACTTCTTTGATCTCTTCGCGAGAGTTGGCGTGCATCTGAACGATACGACCAACACGCTCTTTCTTCTGTTTGACGGAGTTGTAGACACCATCACCAGATTTCAGAACACCCGAGTAGACGCGGATGAAGGTCAGCGTACCAACGAAGGGGTCGGTGGCAATTTTGAACGCCAGAGCGGCGAACGGAGCGCTATCGTCTGCTTCACGCGTCGCGACGGTGCCGTCTTTGTCGTCCAGCTCACCCTCGATGGCCTTAACTTCTGTCGGCGAAGGCATGTACTCGATAACGCCGTCCAGTACCGCCTGAACACCTTTGTTCTTGAAGGCAGAACCACAGGTAACCAGGACGATTTCGTTAGCCAGCGTACGAGCACGCAGACCCGCCTTGATTTCAGCGACGGTCAGCTCGCCTTCTTCAAGGTACTTGTCCATCAGCTCTTCGGAAGCTTCGGCAGCGGCTTCGACCATCTGCTCACGGTACTCTTCAGCGGTCTCTTGCAGCTCCGCCGGAATGTCCACGAGCTCGAAGTTCATGCCCAGGCTCTCTTCGTCCCACAAGATGGCTTTCATCTCGATCAGGTCGATAACGCCTTTGAAGTCTTCTTCCGTGCCCCAGTTGATCTGGATCGGCACGGCGTTAGCACCCAGACGCTCTTTGAGCTGGTTGACCACCATGAAGAAATCAGCGCCGGTACGGTCCATCTTGTTGACGAAAACCATACGCGGAACTTCGTATTTGTTGGCCTGACGCCATACGGTCTCGGTCTGCGGCTGAACGCCGGAGGAACCGCACAGTACGACGACCGCGCCATCGAGAACACGCAGAGAACGCTCAACTTCGATGGTGAAGTCAACGTGCCCGGGGGTATCGATGATGTTGATGCGGTGCTCGTCGAACTGCTTACTCATGCCCTGCCAGAAACAGGTCGTCGCAGCTGAGGTGATAGTGATACCACGCTCCTGCTCCTGCTCCATCCAGTCCATGGTCGCCGCACCATCGTGCACTTCACCCACTTTGTGGGAAAGGCCGGTGTAAAACAGTACGCGCTCGGTTGTTGTGGTTTTACCCGCATCAACGTGTGCCACGATACCGATATTGCGATAACGCTTAAGTGGAGTCTTGCGTGCCACGGTGAAACTCCCGTTAGTTGGCGATGCTCGTTAATCCAGCGGTGTACTTTTTGCTTATGCCACCGCCGCCATCGACAACGATAGCGGCGGCGTGTTGCAACATGACGAAAATCTTTCCCACCACACCGCAACTGGCAAAAAGCGACACAAACTTAGAAGCGCCGAGCTTAGAAACGATAGTGAGAGAAGGCCTTGTTGGCTTCTGCCATGCGGTGAACGTCTTCACGTTTCTTAACGGCAGAACCTTTACCTTCAGCGGCATCCAGCATTTCACCTGCCAGACGCTGAACCATCGTTTTTTCACCGCGACGACGCGCAGCGTCTACCAGCCAGCGCATGGCTAGCGCTTGACGGCGTGACGGACGAACTTCAACCGGCACCTGATAGGTCGCACCACCTACGCGGCGAGACTTCACCTCGACCATCGGCTGGATGGTTTCCAGCGCCTTGTCGAAGATTTCCAGCGGCTCTTCTTTACTACGCTCGGCAACCTTGTCCAACGCACCGTATACGATGCGCTCAGCTACGGACTTCTTGCCGCTGACCATCAGGTGGTTCATGAACTTCGCCAGACGCTCACTTCCGAACTTAGGATCCGGCAGGATTTCGCGTTTAGCTACAACTCTTCTTCTAGGCATGATAAGCCCTCAATTAAGGATCCTTCAGGTAAACCCGGGACTCACGTCGCTTTTGCGCCGCCCGACCTTACTCTTATCAGACCGTCATATTCGTGTGAAAGGTAACGCCGCAGCGCTGCACGCTGCGATAAGCCGTCTTAGGACTTCGGACGCTTAGTACCGTACTTAGAACGACCCTGCTTACGGTTCTGTACGCCAGAGGTGTCCAGGGCGCCACGAACGGTGTGATAACGCACACCCGGCAAATCCTTTACACGACCGCCGCGGATCAGAACAACAGAGTGCTCTTGCAGGTTGTGACCTTCACCACCGATGTAAGAAGACACTTCAAAGCCGTTGGTCAGGCGCACACGGCAGACCTTACGCAGTGCCGAGTTCGGCTTCTTAGGGGTAGTGGTGTAAACGCGCGTACATACGCCACGTTTTTGCGGGCATGCCTGAAGCGCAGGCACGTCACTCTTGGTGACGGGGCGCTTGCGCGGCTTGCGCACTAGCTGATTAATCGTTGCCATGGTGTTTAGCTGACTCCAATGGTTGCCTTAGCCTTTAACAAGTACTAGCAGCGGATGCGGGCGCACCCGCCCCACTGTTAAAGGCTGCGCATTCTAAAGGCTGACCCTAGGTGGCGTCAAGTCTTGCCGACGGATTCGCCGACAAGACCGTGCTCTTTGGGCCAGCCACTCGTGTTGCTCGTTGTACCGGTGGTTACAGATCGTCGTCTGAATCCAGGGCGGTCAACTGAGCGCCAAGCTCCTGCTCTACCTCGGTCGCCGAGGGGTTGAACAGACGCTCTACGTCTTCGCGCTTGCGACGACGCTCTGCGTGGTGGGTCAGACCGGTACCTGCCGGAATCAGACGTCCAACCACCACGTTCTCTTTCAGGCCGCGCAGGTAGTCGCGCTTGCCGGTGACCGCTGCTTCGGTCAGTACGCGGGTCGTTTCCTGGAACGACGCGGCGGAGATGAACGATTCAGTGGCCAAGCTGGCCTTGGTGATACCCAGCAGCAAGCGTTGATACTTGGCCGGGAACTTACCTTCTTTCTCGAGTCGTGCGTTCTGTTCGAGGACGCGCACGAGCTCGGCCTGGTCGCCGGTGATGAAGTCAGAGTCGCCGGAGTCGGTGATCTCTACCTTACGCAGCATCTGACGCACGATCACTTCGATGTGCTTGTCGTTGATGCCAACACCCTGCAGACGATAAACGTCCTGGACTTCAGCCGTGATGTACTTGGCCAGTTCCGCAACACCCAGCAGACGCAGGATATCGTGCGGGTTACTGGGGCCATCGGAGATCACTTCACCCTTCTCGACCGCTTCACCTTCGAACACGGCGATTTGACGCCATTTCGGGATCAGCGCTTCGAACGGATCGCCAGATTCCGGGGTAATCGTCAGACGACGCTTACCTTTGGTCTCTTTGCCGAAGCTCACCACACCGCTGATTTCCGCCAGAATGGCAGACTCTTTCGGTTTACGCGCTTCGAACAGGTCGGCCACGCGCGGCAGACCACCGGTGATGTCCTTGTTACCAGACGCCTCGACCGGAATACGAGCAACGACTTCACCGACGCCGATGGTCGCGCCATCGTCTACGGAGATAATCGAGTTGCCCGGCAGCAGGTACTGGACCGGCGTGTTGGAGCCGGATACAGAAACGTACTCGCCAGCAGCGTCTTTCAGCATCACCATCGGACGCTTGTCACGACCTGCCATCGGGCGTGCGGCCGATTCGATGACTTCGATAGACGATAGACCGGTCATCTCATCGACGCTGCGGTGCATGGTGACACCCTCGTCGAGATCGATGAACTGCGCCTTACCTTCTACCTCGGCAATGATCGGGTGCGTGTGCGGATCCCACTTGGCCACGACCGCACCGGCATCGACCACGTCACCGTCGCGTACGGAGAGCTCAGCACCGTAGGGCAACTTATAGTACTCACGCTCACGACCGTGATCGTCGGCGACCGCCAGGGCGCTCGAACGGGACACCACGACCAGCTTGCCGTCGGCACGCTCAACGTGCTTGATGTTGTGCAGGCGCACTTTACCGCCGTGCTTGACCTGAACGCTATCGACCGCAGAAGAACGCGAGGCCGCACCACCGATGTGGAACGTACGCATGGTAAGCTGGGTACCCGGCTCACCGATCGACTGGGCGGCGATGACACCGACAGACTCACCGATGTTGACCTGGTGGCCACGGGCAAGGTCACGACCGTAACAGGACGAACATACGCCGTGTGCGGTGTCACAGGTAATCGTGGAGCGTACGACGATCTCGTCCACGCCCATGGTGTCCAGCGACGCACACCACTTCTCGTCCAGCAGCGTGTTGCGCGGAATCAGCACTTCTTCCGTGCTCGGATCGACCACGTCCTGCGCGACGACACGGCCCAGTACGCGCTGAGACAGCGGTACGATGATGTCGCCACCCTCGATGATCGGGTGCAGCGTCAGGCCGTTTTCGGTGCCACAGTCGGTCTCGGTAATGACCAGATCCTGCGCCACGTCGACCAGACGACGGGTCAGGTAACCGGAGTTAGCCGTTTTCAGAGCCGTATCCGCCAGACCTTTACGTGCACCGTGGGTCGAGATGAAGTACTGCAGTACGTTCAGACCTTCACGGAAGTTGGCCACGATCGGCGTTTCGATGATCGAGCCATCCGGCTTGGCCATCAGGCCACGCATACCCGCCAGCTGGCGGATCTGGGCGGCACTACCACGGGCACCGGAGTCGGCCATGATGAAGACGCTGTTGAAGGAGTCTTGCTCGACTTCATTACCGTCACGATCGACGACCGTCTCTTTCGAGATGCCGACCATCATCGCCTTGGCCACTTTATCGTTGGCCTTGGACCAGATATCGATGACCTTGTTGTACTTCTCGCCTGCCGTTACCAGACCGGAAGAGAACTGATCTTCGATCTCTTTAACTTCTGCTTCTGCCGCATCGACGATCTCGGTTTTGGCTTCGGGGATAACGAAGTCGTTCACACCGATCGAGGCACCGGACCAGGTCGCCAGACGGAAGCCGGTGTACATCAGCTGGTCAGCGAAGATGACCGTGGGCTTCAGGCCCGCACGACGGTATACCTCGTTGATCAGGCTGGAGATCGCCTTCTTCTTCATCGGCTGATCGATCAGCGCGAACGGCACGCCTTCCGGCAGAATGCGGAATAGCAGCGCACGACCCACGGTGGTGTCGTAAAGGCGACGATGCTCGGAGCGCTCACCGGTCTCTTCGTCGACATCCACTTCATCCAGACGCACCTTAACGCGGGCATGCAGCGACACGGACTGAGTGCCGAACGCACGCTCCACCTCGTTGAGGTCGGAGAACACCATGCCTTCGCCTTTGGCGTTGATCTTCTCACGGGTCATGTAGTACAGACCCAGAACAACGTCCTGCGACGGGACGATGATCGGCTCGCCGTTAGCAGGCGACAGCACGTTGTTAGTCGCCATCATCAGCGCACGTGCTTCGAGCTGTGCTTCCAGGGTCAGCGGTACGTGAACCGCCATCTGGTCACCATCGAAGTCGGCGTTGTAGGCCGCACAGACGAGCGGGTGCAGTTGGATCGCCTTACCTTCGATCAGCAGCGGTTCGAACGCCTGGATACCCAGACGGTGCAGCGTTGGCGCACGGTTGAGCAGTACCGGGTGTTCGCGAATAACGTCGGCCAGGATGTCCCACACTTCCGGCAGCTCGCGCTCGACCATCTTCTTCGCCGCTTTGATCGTGGACGCATGGCCCAGCGACTGCAGCTTGGAGTAGATGAACGGCTTGAACAGCTCGAGCGCCATTTTCTTCGGCAGACCACACTGGTGCAGACGCAGGGTCGGACCAACGGTGATGACCGAACGGCCAGAGTAGTCCACGCGCTTACCGAGCAAGTTCTGACGGAAGCGACCCTGCTTACCCTTGATCATGTCGGCCAGGGATTTCAGCGGGCGCTTGTTGGAACCGGTAATCGCACGGCCACGGCGGCCGTTGTCCAGCAGCGCGTCGACCGCTTCCTGGAGCATCCGCTTCTCGTTGCGCACGATGATGTCCGGCGCGTTGAGGTCCAGCAGACGCTTCAGGCGGTTGTTACGGTTAATCACACGACGGTAAAGGTCGTTGAGATCCGATGTCGCGAAGCGGCCACCGTCCAGCGGTACCAGCGGACGCAGATCCGGCGGTAGCACGGGCAGCACTTCCATGACCATCCACGCCGGCGCATTGCCGGAGTGGTAGAATGCTTCCAGCAGCTTCAGGCGCTTAGACAGCTTCTTGATCTTGGTTTCAGAGTTCGTCTGCGGAATTTCTTCACGCAGATGGTTGATCTCCTCTTCCAGATCGATGTCTTTCAGCAGCTCTTGGACCGCTTCGGCACCCATGCGGGCGTCGAAGTCATCGCCGAACTCTTCCAGCGCTTCGAAGTACTGCTCGTCGTTGAGCAGCTGACCACGCTCCAGCGTGGTCATGCCGGGGTCGATGACCACGAAGCTTTCGAAGTAGAGCACGCGCTCGATATCACGCAGGGTCATATCGAGGAACATGCCGATACGCGACGGCAGAGACTTCAGGAACCAAATGTGAGCGACCGGCGATGCCAGCTCGATGTGGCCCATGCGCTCACGGCGCACGGCTGCCTTGGTGACTTCGACGCCACACTTCTCACAGATGATACCGCGGTGCTTCATGCGCTTATATTTGCCGCACAAGCACTCGTAGTCTTTGACCGGGCCGAAAATCTTGGCGCAGAACAGACCATCCCGTTCCGGCTTAAAGGTACGGTAGTTGATGGTCTCAGGCTTCTTCACCTCGCCGAAGGACCAGGAGCGAATCATGTCCGGCGACGCCAGGGTAATCTTGATCGCGTCAAACTCTTCGGACTGAGATTGCGATTTGAGTACTTTCACCAAATCTTTCATTGGACGGCTCCTAGCTCTCTAACTCGATATCGATGCCCAGCGAGCGGATTTCCTTCACGAGTACGTTGAAGGATTCCGGCATGCCTGCCTGCATGGTGTGGTCGCCATCCACGATGTTCTTGTACATCTTGGTGCGGCCTTCGACGTCGTCCGACTTGACGGTGAGCATCTCTTGCAGCGTGTACGCGGCGCCATAGGCTTCCAGCGCCCACACTTCCATCTCACCAAAGCGCTGACCACCGAACTGCGCCTTACCACCCAGCGGCTGCTGCGTAACAAGCGAGTAAGAGCCGGTAGAACGCGCGTGCATCTTGTCGTCTACCAGGTGGTTGAGCTTCAGCATGTACATGTAGCCAACGGTCACCGGACGGTCAAACGCATCGCCGGTACGACCGTCATACAGCGTCATTTGGCCCGACTCCGGAATGTCCGCCAGCTTCAGCAGGTGCTTGATTTCGTGCTCTTTGGCACCGTCAAACACCGGCGTAGCCATCGGCACACCGCCTTTGAGGTTCTTCGCCAGCGCGATGACTTCGTCATCGGTCAGGGAGTCGATGTCCTCGACGCGGGTACCCGGCGTGTTATACACCTGGCCCAGGAAGTCGCGAATTTCAGCAACCTGCTGGCCGCGAGCATCACGCAGCATGGCGTCAATCTTGACCCCGAGACCACGTGCCGCCATACCCAGGTGGGTTTCCAGGATCTGACCAACGTTCATACGCGACGGTACACCCAGCGGGTTCAGCACCACGTCCACCGGCTCGCCCTTCTCGTCGAACGGCATGTCTTCGATGGGCATGATCGCGGAGATAACACCTTTGTTACCGTGACGACCGGCCATCTTGTCACCGGGCTGGATACGACGCTTCACCGCCATGTAGACCTTGACGATTTTCAGCACGCCCGGCGCGAGATCGTCGCCCTGGGTCAGCTTGCGCTTCTTGTCTTCGAAACGCTCGTCCATCTCTTTACGACGGTTTTCGAGCTGTTCGTCGGCCTGGGCCAGCAGCTCGTTGTACGACTCGTCCTGCATGCGCAGCTTGAACCACTGCTGACGGGGCAGTTCGTCCAGGTACGCTTCGTCCAGCACGTCGCCTTTCTTCAGCTGCGGTCCACCGTTGACGGCTTGACCGGCCAGTGTGCGCTTCAGACGCTCGAAGGTGGCATCTTCGGCGATGCGGTAGGTCTCTTGAAGATCCTTACGCACTTCGTCCAGTTGCATCTGCTCGATGGAGAGCGCACGGGAGTCTTTTTCGACGCCGTCACGGGTGAAGACCTGAACGTCGATGACCGTCCCTTTCATGCCGGTGGGGGCACGCAGAGAGGTATCTTTTACGTCGGACGCTTTCTCACCGAAGATGGCGCGCAGCAGCTTCTCTTCGGGCGTCAGCTGGGTTTCGCCTTTGGGCGTAACCTTACCGACCAGAATGTCACCAGGGCCGACTTCGGCACCGATGTAGACGACGCCTGCTTCATCCAATTTACCCAGCGCGGACTCACCGACGTTGGGAATATCGGAGGTGATCTCTTCCGGCCCCAACTTGGTGTCGCGGGACACACAGGTCAGTTCCTGAATGTGGATCGTGGTGAAACGGTCTTCTTGAACGACCCGCTCGGAGAGCAGAATGGAGTCCTCGAAGTTGTAGCCGTTCCAGGGCATGAACGCGATACGCATGTTCTGACCCAGCGCCAGATCCCCCATGTCGACGGACGGACCGTCGGCGAGGATATCGCCACGTGCCACGTTGTCACCAGGACGCACGATGGGACGTTGGTTCATGCAGGTGTTCTGGTTAGAACGGGTGTACTTGGTCAGGTTGTAGATATCGACACCGGCTTCACCGCCGATGATTTCATCTTCGTTGACCCGCACCACGACACGACGCGCGTCGACGGAGTCAATGACGCCGCCACGGCGCGCCACGGCACACACGCCGGAGTCGCGTGCCACGAAACGCTCCATGCCGGTACCGACCAGCGGCTTGTCGGCGCGCAGGGTCGGCACGGCCTGACGCTGCATGTTCGCACCCATCAAGGCGCGGTTAGCATCGTCGTGCTCGAGGAACGGAATCAGCGCGGCGGCCACGGAGACGACCTGACGCGGAGACACGTCCATCAGCGTCACTTGCTCGGGACGCATGAAGGTCGTCTCGCCACGGTGACGTACCTGCACCAGGTCATCGCTCAGCTTGCCAGACTCATCCACGGCGGCAGAGGCCTGCGCGATAACGAAATCGCCCTCCTCGATCGCGGAGAGATGCACCACCTCATCGGTCACCTGGCTGTTGATGACTTTACGGTAAGGCGTTTCCAGGAAGCCGTAGCTGTTGGTGTGGCTGTACGTCGCCAGCGAGTTGATCAGACCGATGTTCGGGCCTTCCGGCGTTTCGATCGGGCATAGACGGCCATAGTGCGTGGCGTGTACGTCGCGCACTTCGAAGCCTGCACGCTCACGGGTCAGACCACCCGGGCCGAGTGCGGACACACGACGCTTGTGAGTCACCTCGGAGAGCGGGTTGTTCTGGTCCATGAACTGAGACAGCTGGCTGGAGCCAAAGAACTCTTTCACCGCCGCCGCAACGGGCTTGGCGTTGATCAGGTCTTGCGGCATCAGGCCTTCGCTTTCCGCCATGGAAAGACGCTCTTTCACTGCGCGCTCGACACGCACCAGACCGACGCGGAACTGGTTCTCGGCCATTTCGCCCACACAGCGAATACGACGGTTACCCAGGTGATCGATATCGTCCACGTCGCCGAAGCCGTTACGAATATTGATCAGCTCGCGTAGCACATCGAGGATGTCTTTACGATCCAATACGCCAGAGCCCGTGTCGCTTTCACGACGCAGACGACGGTTGAACTTCATCCGACCAACGCCCGACAGGTCGTAGCGGTCTTCGGTGAAGAACAGGTTGTGGAACAGCGTCTCGGCAGCCTCTTTGGTGGGCGGCTCACCGGGGCGCATCATGCGGTAAATTTCAACCAGCGCTTCCAACTGTGAGCCGGTCGTATCCAGCTTCAGGGTGTCGGAAATGAACGAACCACAGTCGAGGTCGTTGGTGTAGAGGGTTTCGATATGCGTGATACCGCCCTGCGCCATACGCTCCAGGACTTCCGGAGTGATTTCCGTATTACACGGACAGATCAGCTCACCGGTTTTGGTATCGATCTGGTCTTTGGCCAGCGTTTTGCCGAACAGGTACTCCATCGGCACTTCCAGACGCTCAAGACCCGCTTTTTCAAGCTGACGAATGTGCTTCTGGGTAATGCGGCGCCCTTCTTCCACAATCACGTTGCCTTCGCCATCTTTGATGTCGAAGGTGGCCGTTTCGCCGCGCAGGCGTGACGGTACCAGCTCCACAGAGAAACCGGTCTTCTCGATGTGGAATTTGCTGGTTTCAAAGAACTCCGTCAGGATCTCTTCGGTGCTCATGCCCAGCGCACGCATCAGTACTGACGCCGGCAGTTTGCGGCGACGGTCGATACGGACGAAGACGTTGTCTTTCGGGTCGAACTCGAAGTCGAGCCAAGAACCACGGTAAGGAATCACGCGAGCAGAGTAGAGCAACTTACCAGAAGAGTGGCTCTTGCCTTTGTCGTGATCGAAGAACACACCGGGCGAGCGGTGGAGCTGGGAAACGATAACCCGCTCAGTACCGTTGATCACGAAGGTACCGTTCTCGGTCATCAGGGGGATTTCCCCCATGTAGACTTCCTGCTCTTTGATATCCTTGATGGCCTTGTTCGAAGAGTCGCGATCATAGATGATCAAGCGAACCTTGACACGCAGCGGAGCGGAATAGGTCACGCCACGCAGCTGACACTCTTTGACATCGAATGCCGGCGTACCGAAACGGTAGCTGACGTACTCCAGGGCCGCATTACCTGAGAAGCTCTCGATCGGGAACACGGACTTGAACGCCGCGTGCAGGCCAACCTCGTGGCGCTCGTCGGGCGAACGATCCTGCTGGAGAAAGTCGTAGTAGGAATCAAGCTGGATGGCCAGCAAGTAAGGCACATCCATCACTTGGGGCAGTTTGCCGAAATCCTTGCGGATGCGTTTTTTCTCAGTATATGAGTAAGCCATCTGTATTCCCCAGCTTGTTCACCATGGGTGACCGATGCGTGGTCATCTGCCCCGCGGGCGTTTCAGACGCAGACAGCAAGCTCCTAAATCGGTAGCTCGCCGTCAAAAATCTTGATAGATAACAGTGTTACAGTAGTGCTGTTCGCGCTTTGCTGTCGCTTGCTAACATCACTCGCGCTTCACAACTTACGCGTTACAACAACGTACGCTTCACAACAACGGTCTTACTGTTTTGCTGCTTTTTACCGCAGCGCTTCTGCTGTTGCCTTGCAGCATATTACAACAGAAAAAGGCCGGCAGCGGGATAGCCCGCCGCCAGCCGTGGAAGCTTACGCAGCGCGTAAAGCCATCAGCACAAGGATTACTTGAGCTCGACGGTTGCGCCCGCTTCTTCCAGCTTCTTCTTAGCTGCTTCAGCGTCTTCTTTAGACATGGCTTCTTTGATGGTCGCCGGCGCGCCGTCAACGGCACCTTTGGCTTCTTTCAGGCCAAGACCGGTGATTTCACGAACGGCTTTGATGACGTTAACTTTCTTGTCACCAGCAGATGCCAGTACCAGGTCAAATTCAGTCTGCTCTTCAGCAGCTGCTTCGCCGCCAGCAGCCGGGCCAGCCATAACGGCCGCCGCTGCAGAAACGCCGAACTTCTCTTCCATCGCTTCGATCAGCTCGACAACTTCCATTACGGACATGTCGGCTACAGCATTGATGATATCGTCTTTGGTCAGTGCCATTGTTTCATTCCTAACTTTGCGGGAGTCTCGGTCGACCGAGAACTCAGGGTTCATTGCTTGGTTCAGGCAGCGTTGCGATCACATCGTTCACGCCGCCTGCAAGAAACGCTGCTTAGGCAGCTTCGGCTTCTTGCTTCTGGTCGCGCAGGGCGGCCAGAGTACGAACCAGCTTGCCAGCGGAGGCTTCTTTCATGACCGACATCAACTTGGCAATGGCCTCGTCGTAAGTCGGCAGGGTTGCTAGACGATCGATGTCAGCAGCCGGAATCAGCTCACCTTCGTAGGCCAGCGCTTTGACTTCGAAGTTCTTCTCGTCTTTAGCGAACTCTTTGAACAGACGAGCGGCAGCGCCCGGGTGTTCGGTAGAGAAAGCCAGCAGAGTAGGACCAACAAAGCTCTCGTTCAGACACTCCCACTGAGTGCCTTCGAGTGCGCGGCGAGCCAGCGTGTTACGAACAACACGAAGCTCAACACCGTTCTCACGGGCCTGCTTACGCAGATCGGTCATTTTGCTGACCGTAACGCCACGAGAATCGGCAACTACGACGGAGAGTGCGCCCTTGGCCGCTTCACTGACCTCGGCAACAATCGCTTTCTTGCCTTCAAGTGCTAGTGGCACAGTGATCACTCCTTCGTGCCGGAACCCATAAAGGCTCCGGTGGTTACCATCTCTTCCAAGACATACTGCTCACCTTGGAAGCCTTAGGGGATGGTGCTCACCAGAAAGCGGCTTGCGAAAAGCGTTAACCAACTGGCGGCCACACCATCTGCGCAGGCGCCCTAAGGCGATTAAGCCGCCCAATCTTCAGTAGATCAGGCGGCACCTGCGGTCTTTGACGGCGCCTCGACCGGCTGAGCCAGGCGAGGGACCGCAAAGTTCTTGCTCGGTACTAACTAAAAACCTGCCGACGACTCGCTTATACCAGCGCAGAGTGGTCGATGGTCAGACCCGGGCCCATGGTAGTGGACAGGGTGATTTTCTTAAAGTAGATACCTTTAGAGGAGCTCGGCTTGAGCTTCTTCAGGTCAGCTACCAGCGCTTCCAGGTTGCCCTGAACGGAAGCTGCGTCAAAGTCCACTTTACCCAGGGTAGTGTGGATGATGCCGTTCTTGTCGGTACGGAAACGCACCTGACCCGCTTTGGCGTTCTTGACCGCAGTTGCCACGTCAGGCGTTACGGTGCCTACTTTCGGGTTCGGCATCAGGCCGCGCGGGCCAAGGATTTGGCCCAGCTGACCCACAACGCGCATCGCATCCGGAGAAGCGATAACAACGTCGAAATCCATCACGCCTTTTTTGACTTGCTCAGCCAGATCATCCATACCCACGATGTCAGCGCCGGCTTCTTTAGCAGCATCAGCGTTAGCACCCTGGGTGAAGACCGCTACGCGTACGTCTTTGCCAGTACCGTTAGGCATAACGGTGGCACCACGTACAACCTGGTCAGATTTACGCGGATCGACACCCAGGTTGATCGCAACGTCCAGAGACTCTTTGAATTTGACAGTCGACAGCTCGGACAGCAGCGCAACGGCTTCTTCCAAAGAGTATGCTTTATTCGGGTCTACTTTCTCGCGAATGACTTTCGCGCGCTTAGACAGTTTAGCCATGATCAGAGACCCTCCACGTTTAAGCCCATGCTACGAGCGCTACCAGCGATGGTGCGCACTGCGGCATCGAGATCAGCAGCCGTCATATCCGGCTCTTTGGTTTTAGCGATCTCTTCGAGCTGCTCGCGAGTCACGGTACCAACTTTCTTCTTGTTCGGCTCACCAGAACCTGACTTGATGCCCGCTGCTTTTTTCAGCAGTACGGCCGCAGGCGGCGTCTTGGTGACGAACGTGAAGCTACGGTCAGAGTAGACAGTGATCACGACAGGCGTCGGCAGACCCGGCTCAATTTCTTGAGTGGCAGCGTTAAACGCCTTACAGAATTCCATGATGTTCACGCCGTGCTGACCCAGCGCGGGGCCTACGGGCGGACTCGGGTTGGCTTTACCTGCAGCAACCTGCAGTTTGATGTAAGCCTGTACTTTCTTGGCCATGGTAAATACTCCAGTTGGGTGATAGCGCCTGACGGCTCCCCGGTACGCGTAAAGCAGCGCTGGGCTGCTTTACATGAATCCAGGGTGGCACGCACTGCGCACCACCCTGCAACATCTTAAAATTACTCTTTTTCTACCTGTGAGAACTCAAGCTCAACAGGCGTCGCACGCCCAAAGATCAGTACACTGACCTGCAGACGGCTCTTGTCGTAGTTCACTTCTTCAACAACACCGTTGAAGTCAGCAAACGGACCATCAATAACGCGGACAGACTGACCCGGCTCAAACATCGTTTTAGGCCGCGGCTTGTCGGTACCGTCTTTCACGCGACGCAAGATTGCTTCGGCTTCGCGAGTAGTAATTGCGGCGGGCTTCTCTTTGGTGCCACCGATAAAACCCATCACTCGCGGCGTTTCATTCACCAAGTGCCAGGTTTCATCCACCATCTCCATCTCGACCAATACATAGCCGGGATAGAACTTGCGCTCACTCTTGCGGCGCTTGCCGTCGCGCATCTCGACCACTTCTTCCGTCGGCACCAGGATTTCGCCAAAGCGATCTTCCATGCCGTACATCTTCACACGCTCGATCAGCGAGCGCATGACATGCTTTTCAAAGCCGGAATAAGCGTGGACGACGTACCAACGTTTGGACATGAATGCTCCTAACCAATGACGCCGGACATCGCCCAGCCAAGAAGAGTATCGATCAACCACAGCATCAGACCCACCACCAATACAGCCACCAGCACAATAGCGGTGGTCTGAATGGTTTCAGGACGGGTCGGCCATACAACGCGCTGAATCTCTTTCTTGGCGCTGATGGCCAGCTCGACTAAGTCGCGACCTTTAGTGGTTGTTAAGGCGATCAAACCCGCAAGCGCACACAACACCACCACACCCAAGACGCGGTAGAGCAGGCCAACATCGGCGAAATAGGTATTACCAACGACTGCAACGACAAGCAGCGCCACAACCGCCGCCCACTTGAGCCCGTCATGGCGCGTCTGTTGCACCTCTGCGCCATGTTTTACGGAACTAGGCTTCATAAAAACGAGACTCCTAAGGGTGCAGCGAGCGACAAAGGAATTCTAGAAAAGACATACCAACCTGGGGAAGGTTGGCAGGCCAGGAGGGAATCGAACCCCCAACCTGCGGTTTTGGAGACCGCTGCTCTGCCAATTGAGCTACTGGCCTGTATCGTCATGTGCGCAAGCCAAACACCTACGCAACAGCGGGCGCCATTATAGCGGAGAAACCTCCACCTGACAACCCCTACTTCTACCCCCACTCAATTGGAGGGCAAAGACAAAAAAAGCGAGCTTCGCTCGCTTTCTTCGCAATATGGAGCTCATGGACGGAATTGAACCGTCGACCTCACCCTTACCAAGGGTGTGCTCTACCCCTGAGCTACATGAGCCAAAACACATCAAACTGGAGCGGGCGGCGGGAATCGAACCCGCACCATCAGCTTGGAAGGCTGAGGTTCTACCATTGAACTACGCCCGCCGAACTTGCCTATAGAATGACAATCCGTTGCACGAGTAACAGTAGCTAATGCCCGCTTACCGGCGTTTCATTCCCAAACGCTGACTAGCTCAACGCTTGCTCAATCTGGTGGAGAGGGAAGGATTCGAACCTTCGAAGCTTTCGCGGCAGATTTACAGTCTGCTCCCTTTGGCCACTCGGGAACCTCTCCAGCTGTGGCGGCACATTATGCCAGTCTCCAAAGCGGTGTCAAGCCTGCAAACTCTTTATTTATCAAAGCTTGCTGGAAGCGGCGTCTCTAAAACGCTGCTTCCGCTCTGGAACGCGCTGCATTCTGTCAAAGCAGCATGGAGAATGCAAGGCCTGCGCGAATTTTTTCTAACGATACTGGCTCGGGCACTCGCGGTGCTCCCGACATCTTTCCCGCCCGCTCGGCAAACGTAAGCGGATAGCAGGCTTCCAACCCGCCGTATACCATATCGGGCCACACCGCGTGAGGCACTTGAACACCACGGGAAACCACGCGCGCATCGCCGCCGGTCAACAGCACCGGCAGCGCCAAGCCCTGCTGATCACATACCTCACTATAAATGCGGTTGATGGCACTGACGGCCGCCATGTAAATGCCGTGGTTCACCGCATCCACCGTGCGTCGCCCAGGCTCCAGCAGCGCATCGGCTTCGCTTTCAGGATCGATGGCGACATTACGCGTTCCCAGCTTCAGGCTCTCTTTCATCAGCCGCAGTCCTGGAATGATAAAGCCACCCAAGTGCACACCGCCCGGCAGGACGAAGTCGATGGTGATGGCGCTGCCGCAATCCACCGCGCAACACCCTCCCGCCAACTGATAGCCCGCTAGCGCGCCCATCCAGCGGTCGACCCCTAGACGCCCTGGCTCGTCGTACCCGTTGACGACGCCAAGCGCTTCCGGCGTTGAGCGGGCCACATAGACGTGTCGTACTTGGCGGCGCAACAGCGCAACCGTCTCTTCGAGCACGGCGGCCCTGGCCACGCTGGAGATACGCACCGCCTCCACGACATCCAAATCGGGAATGTCTGCCCCGGGACGCCACTCTTCCCGCGTCCACACGGCACCTCGCGAGCGGATCTCACTACTCTCGGCATCCTTTAGCCGCCATTTCGACAGCGTGTTGCCGATATCCAAGTCCAAAATCATAGGCGCCTACGTACGCTGATCTCACCGCCCGACAGGCGTCGCGAGTGACCGTTTTCAGTAACCCATAGGTTACCACTTTCATCCACATCTCCGGCGACGGCGTCGCTGGAACGCTCGCCTTGAATCACGCGGATCGGCAGCCCCGCATAAGCATGACGCTGGTTCCAAGCCTCCAACCAGGGTGCAAAGCCGTCAGCTTCGAACCCCGCCAACATGTTGAGCAGCCCCGACACCATATCCGCGGCCAGTTGATTGCGAGAGATACCCGGCTGCGCATCGAACAGCGCCGCCACTGGCTGGTCGATGGCGGCACGCAGGCTATCCGGCAGCGAGAGGTTCATACCGATACCGATGACCACTTCGCAAGGGCCTGCCGCATCACCGGTCACCTCGATCAGAATGCCGGCCAACTTACCCAGCTCATCCCCCTTTTCAGCCAGCAACACGTCGTTAGGCCACTTCAGCTTGGGCGACACGCCATACCGTTCGAGCACCTGGGAAACCACCACCCCCACCGCTAGGCTCAACCCCTCCAGCGCATTGATGCCAGACTCGAAGCGCCAGCCCATCGAGACCATCAAGCTCTGGCCCCACGGGGTCGACCACACGCGTCCACGACGGCCACGCCCAGCGGTTTGCAACTCGACGAAGCAAACTTCGCCATGCCCAGCCCCTTGGGAAAAGCGCTCGCGCAGATATTCGTTGCTGGAAGGCAGCTGATCCTCTACGAACAGCCGCGTCAGTAGATGACGCGCCTCGGCGGGCAGCCGCTCGACGATCTTGGCACCTTCTAGGGGCTCCAGCGGGTACGCGAGCCGATAGCCACGCCCTTTGACGGCCACCAGCTCCACGCCCAGCGCCTCTAATTTCTTTAGCTGTTTCCACACGGCGGCTCGGGAAACGCCCAGCGCTTCGCCTAATTGTTCACCGGAATGAACCTCGCCATCGCTCAACAAACGCATCAGGTTACCGATGGTCATGTGCTTGCCCCAACTGGGAAAACGCCTATCTTAACGGAAGCGTCACAACAGCGAAAACTGCCGCGTTTAGGTTATTGACTTGCTGCTTTATTTAAGACAGCGCTGGTAGTCGACCGCCCCCAGACCCTATAATGCCGCCCTATTTTTCCAGCAGGATCGCGTCGTGATCGAGAATCTTCGCAACATTGCCATCATCGCCCACGTTGACCACGGTAAAACTACCTTGGTAGACAAACTGTTAAGCCAGTCCGGCACGCTCGACCGCAAGGCCGAAGGCCAAGAGCGTATCATGGACTCTAATGACCAGGAGAAGGAGCGCGGTATTACCATCCTGGCCAAAAACACCGCTATTCAGTGGCAGGATGGGAATGGTAAGGGTTACCACATCAATATCGTGGACACCCCTGGGCACGCTGACTTCGGTGGTGAGGTCGAGCGCGTCATGTCCATGGTGGACTCGGTACTGCTGCTGGTCGACGCCGTCGACGGCCCGATGCCGCAGACCCGCTTCGTGACCCAGAAAGCCTTCTCTCAAGGCCTGAAGCCGATCGTCGTCGTCAACAAGATCGACCGCCCTGGCGCGCGCCCTGACTGGGTCATCGATCAGATTTTCGACCTGTTCGACAACCTGGGTGCCACCGACGAGCAGCTCGACTTCCCGATCATCTACTGCTCGGCGCTGAACGGGATTGCCGGTATGGACCCGGAAGAGCTGTCCGACAACATGGACCCGATGTTCCAAGCCATCGTGGACATCGTCGAGCCGCCGAAGGTCGAAGTCGACGGTCCCTTCCAGATGCAGATCTCTGCCCTGGACTACAACAGCTACGTCGGCGTTATCGGCCTAGGCCGCATCACCCGCGGCAGCGTCAAGCCGAACCAGCAAATCAGCGTGATCACCAAGGAAGGCAAGACCCGTAAGGGTAAGGTCGGCCAGGTGATGACACACATGGGCCTCGAACGTGTGCAAACCGACGAAGCCACCGCTGGCGATATCGTCTGCATCACCGGCATCGAAGATCTGGCGATCTCCGACACGCTGTGCGACGTGAACAACGTCGAAGCGCTGCCGCCGCTGACCGTCGACGAGCCGACCGTTTCCATGACCTTCCAGGTCAACGACTCGCCGTTCGCCGGCAAAGACGGTAAGTTCGTCACCAGCCGTAACATTAAAGACCGTCTGGATCAGGAGCTGATCCACAACGTGGCGCTGCGCGTTGAGCAGGGCGAAACGCCCGAGAAATTCAAGGTATCAGGCCGTGGTGAACTGCACCTGTCGGTCCTGATCGAAACCATGCGTCGTGAAGGCTTCGAGCTGGCCGTGGGCCGCCCGGAAGTCATCATCAAAGAGATCGACGGCGTCAAGCAAGAGCCCTACGAAGAAGTCATCATCGACTGTGAAGAGCAGCACCAGGGCTCGATCATGGAAGAGCTCGGCTACCGTAAGGGCGAAATGACCAACATGAACCCGGACGGCAAAGGCCGCGTTCGTTTGGACTTCATCATCCCCGCCCGTGGCTTGATCGGTTTCCGTGGCCAGTTCCTGACCCTGACCTCCGGCACCGGCATTCTGACCAGCCGCTTTGACCACTACGGCCCGCTGAAGCCCGACGCCGCCATTGAGCGTCGTAACGGCGTCATGGTCTCCATGGTCGACGGTAAAGCGCTAGCGTACGCGCTTTATACGCTGCAAGAGCGCGGTAAGCTGATCGTCGATCACGGTACCGAAGTGTACGAAGGCATGCTGATCGGTATTCATAGCCGTGCCAACGATCTGGTGGTCAACCCCACCAAAGGTAAGAAGCTGGACAACATGCGCGCCTCGGGTAACGACGAAAACATCGTGCTGACGCCGCCAGTGAAGTTCACCCTGGAACAAGCCATCGAGTTCCTCGACTCCGATGAGCTGGTCGAGGTGACGCCGAGCTTCATCCGCCTGCGTAAGAAGCTGCTCAAAGAGAACGAGCGCAAGCGTTCCAGCAAAAAATAAGCTGACCGCCGCCTCAAAGCCCGCCACCGTGCGGGCTTTTTTGTGTAAGTTCGCAGCGTGGCGCTCTTTTTGCTTCTTCAGCGCCTATGGCCGCGTGGCCTGCGCCGTCGCCAAGCCAGCCCATTAACGCAACCTAAACGCTATCACGCTGGAAAGCGCCGGCGTTCTATCGCAAAGTAGCGCTATTCTCAGCGCGCCCTAGGGCCGCTGACACGCCATAATTCATACAAGTGTTTGGATACCTACCCCCATCCTTACACCCTTAATACGGACACTCCTTCACATGAGCGGTCATAACGTCTGGACGCATAAAGGCACGTTTCTGCTGGCAGCGGTTGGTTCTGCCGTCGGTCTTGGTAATCTCTGGCGCTTTCCCTATCTCACCGGTGAAAACGGGGGCGGTGCGTTCATCCTCATCTATGCGCTGACCATCTTTGCCGTAGGCATTCCCATCCTCATCGCCGAAACCATGCTGGGACGCACCAGTCGTCGAAGCCCGATCATGGGCATGCGGCATTTGACCAAAACGCATCGCACCTCACGGGCGTGGGAGTCGATTGGTTGGCTGGGCGCCGCCTCTGCCTTTTTGATTTTGAGTTTCTACTCGGTGATCGCGGGCTGGGCGCTGCACTACACCTGGCTGATGCTCACCGGCTCGCTGGTCGGCGCCGATGCCCAAACCATCAGCGACGGCTTCAACGCCCTCCTCGCCTCCCCCCGGCTGATGACGATGTACCATACGCTGTTCATCGCGGGATCTGCGCTAATCGTTGGCATGGGCATCCATAAAGGCATCGAATCGGGCCTACGCATCATGATGCCTGCGCTGTTCGTCATTCTGATCGTGGTGCTGATCTACGGCATCATCAACGGTGATGTGGGCGCTGCGGCCAGCTTCCTGTTCACCTTCAACATTGGCGATCTCAGCTTGGAAGGCTGGCTGCAGGCCATGGGGCAGTCGTTCTTCACCTTGAGCCTCGGCATGGGCGCGATCATGGCCTACGGCGCTTACATGTCCAGCGACGCCTCGCTGACGCGCACCGCTATTGCCGTGGCGTTCGTAGATACGGCCGTGGCCATGGTCGCAGGCCTGGCGATTTTCTCGCTAGTGTTTGGCGCAGGGCTGGAAACGGGCCAAGGCCCTGGGCTGATGTTCGTGACGCTGCCGCTGGCGTTTGCCGACATGCCGTTTGGCGCGCTGGTGGGCGGCGTCTTCTTCATCCTGGTGCTCGGCGCGGCGCTCAGCTCGTCGATCTCACTGATCGAGCCCGTCGCGGCGTTCCTGGTGGAGCGTTTCGACATGACCCGCCCCCAGGCCGTGACCATCATGGTCGTCGCCGCCTGGGCCATGGGTCTGCTGACCGTGGTGAGTTTCAACGTATGGGCGGAAGGCACGATCTTCCACAGCCTGTTTGGGCGCAGCGCCTTTGAGTTCATCGAACTGCTGACCAATATCTTCATGCCGCTGGGCGGCCTGATGATTGCCCTGTTTGCCGGATGGGCGCTGACCCAGAGCGAAGTCATGAAAGAGCTGGGCACTCACCCCACTTGGTTCGCTCTCTGGCGCTTTCTAGTGCGTTTCGTTGGACCGGCAGCGGTATCGTTCGTGTTCCTGCGCACAATCCCCCAGGTCGAGGGGTATCTGATTCCGACGCTCGGCTCGCTGATCATCGTGGCGGCTTTTGCGATTGGCCAGCGCCTGCGGCACTCTAACCCCTCATAATAATACCCATACAGCAGGCGGCGACGAGGCCGCCTGCCTTACGAGGACACCATGCAACCGCTTATCGAAGTACAACACGTTAATAAAGCGTTCGGTGGGCTACACGTCATCAACGATTGCTCCATCCGGGTGGAGAAAGGATCGATCACCGGCATGATCGGCCCCAACGGGGCCGGCAAGTCGACGCTGTTCAACCTGATCGCCGGCGCGCTGATGCCCGACAGCGGCCACATTCTGCTGGATGGCGAAGACATCACCTCGTTAAGCGCCGACCAGCGCTTTCATAAAGGGCTGCTGCGCACCTTCCAGATTGCCCACGAATTCAGCCAGATGAGCGCGCTGGAAAACTTGATGATGGTGCCCCCTCAGCAGGCCGGCGAAAACCTGTTCAACACCTGGTTCAAGCCATCGCTGGTGCGCGAACAGGAGGCCGAAGTGCGCCGCCGCGCGCTGGAGGTGATCGACTTTGTCGGGCTACACCACGTGCGCAACGAGCTGGCGGGGAATCTGTCCGGCGGCCAGAAAAAGCTCTTGGAGCTTGGCCGCACCATGATGACCGATGCCAAGATCGTTCTGCTCGATGAAATCGCCGCTGGGGTGAACCGTACCCTGCTGGGCGATTTGATGGGCAATATCGAGCGGCTCAACCGCGAAATGGGCTACACCTTCCTGGTCATCGAGCACGACATGGACATGATTTCGCGACTTTGCGATCCCGTCATCGTCCTGGCTCAGGGTAGCGTCATGGTGGAAGGGCACATCGAAGCGATACAGAACGATCCGGCGGTCATCGAGGCCTACTTCGGCTCGGACGCCGCCTAACTCCCGGCAATACGCTTCACACTATCACGACCAACAGCCCACCCACGGCTATAACAACATGATCGCGCCTGGAGACCCCAGCGCGACGTTTGCTGAGACGCGTTTATGTCATCGACACAGGCATCACCCCAGCCACTGCTTGAAGCACGCGACGTGCACGGCGGCTATGGCAGCATGAATATCCTGAACGGGGTCAATATGACCCTGTATGCCGATGAGGTCGGCGTCATCGTCGGCCCCAACGGCGCGGGCAAGTCCACCATGCTCAAAGCGGTATTTGGGCTTTTGAACGTCAACCAGGGCGAGATCCTGCTTAACGGCCAGCCGATTCACAACTTGCCACCCAACCAGCTGGTGGAGCGCGGTATGGGCTTCGTGCCCCAGGAGAAAAACGTCTTCCCCAGTCTCTCGGTCGAAGAGAACCTGGAGATGGGCGCCTACCTGAAGCCGCAGAACGTTAAGCGCATGCTGGAGCAGGTCTACGAATTTTTCCCCCCGCTGGTGGAGAAGCGTTACCAGCCTGCCGGTGAGCTTTCAGGCGGCCAGCGCCAGATGGTCGCCATGGGGCGAGCCCTCATGGCAGAACCTAGCCTGCTACTCCTGGACGAACCCACGGCGGGCCTATCACCGCTCTACATGAATGAGATCTTTGACCGCGTGAAAAAGATCAACGCCGCAGGCGTGGGCATCTTGATGGTCGAGCAGAACGCTAAGCAGGCCCTGGCCATTGCCGACAAGGGCTTTGTCCTGGCGGCAGGCCAGAACCGCTTTACGGATACCGGGGCGGCCCTGCTGGCCGACCCGGATGTCGCCAAAAGCTTTTTGGGCGGCTAGCCCGGGGGAGAAACGCGTGAACGAACTGGCTTTTTTTATTAACAACGTGGTGATTGCGGGCAGTGTCACTGGCTCGATTTATGCCATTGGCGCGATTGGCGTCACGCTGATTTTCAGCATTATGCGCTTTGCCCATTTTGCCCATGCCGACATGATGACCTTCGGTGCCTTTATGGTGCTGCTGCTCACCACGGCGTTCCCTGCCGTCGGCGCCAGCATTGGCGTGCCCACGGCGCTGATCATGCTGCCGCTGGCCATGCTGCTGACCGCACTGCTGGCAGTGGGGATCGATAAGGCGTTTTACAAGCCGCTGCGCGCCCATGGCGTGAAACCGATCGTTATGGTGATTGGCTCGTTGGGCGTCACGCTGATGCTGCAGGGCCTCATTCGTCTGTTCTCAGGTACCGGCGGGCAGAGCCTCTACGTGGATGACCGCAAAGAGATCTTCCGCATTGCTCTACCGTTCGAGGGTGCACGGGCACCCATCGTCGTCACCGAGCCGCAGATCTATCTGTTCGTGATTACCATCGTGGCGGTGATCGCGCTCCACCTATTCCTGAACCGTTCGCGGTTAGGCAAAGCCATGCGCGCCATGTCGGATAACCCGGAGCTGGCCCAGGCATCAGGCATTAATACCAATACCATCGTAGCGGTCACCTGGGTGATTGCAGGCGGCCTGGCCGCCATTGCGGGCACGCTGCTCTCGCTGGACGTGACCTTCAAACCCGACCTGAGCTTCTTCCTATTGCTGCCGATTTTCGCGGCGGCGATTGTCGGCGGCGTGGGCCACCCCTACGGCGCGATTGCCGGTGGTTTTGTGGTGGGCTTTGCCGAAACCCTGGCGGTATTCAATTGGAACGTGCTGCTGCGCCCCTTCCAAGACAGCTTCCCCGAGTGGCTGACGCTGCCATCGAATCTCGCCTTCGTGGGCACTGAATATAAGATTGTGGTGCCATTCTTTATTCTGGTGGCCATCCTGGTGTGGCGCCCGACCGGCCTGTTTAAAGGCAAGGTGATCTAATGAGCCATCCAACCAATACTCGCAACCCGGCCTACACGCCGAAAGACGCTACGCCACAGCGCCGCTTCCCGCTGCGCGAGCTGGTGCTGTTTGGCGCGCTGCTGGTCGCCGTCCTGGCGGTTTATGCCATGATGGGCGCGGCGTACAGCACGCGCATGCTGGTCGAAGCCGCCTGTTACGCCATTCTGGCGTTGGGCCTGACGATTCAGTGGGGCTACGCCGGGCAGTTTAATGCCGGGGTGATGGGCTTTGTGGCTCTGGGCGGCTTCTGCGCCATGCTGTTTAGCGTACCGGTCAACGATGCCTTCTGGGGCACGGAGCTGCCAGGCGAACTCGGCCAAGTGCTGCTCTATGGCCTTGCGGCCACTGTGCTGGTCATCGGTGCCACCAAGCTTGACCGATTGGGCGTCCCTAAAACGCTGCGTACCGTCATCGCCGTGGTGCTGGCGGTGGTGCTCTATCTGGTGGTGATCAGTCTGCTGCGCGACGTGACCAGCCAAATCCAATCCCAGGCGGGCTTTGTGGGCGGGTTTGGCCTACCGCCCTGGGTGGGCTGGATCGTCGGCGGCGCGCTGGCCGGTGGCGTAGGCTACTTTATTGGCCATGTGTGCCTTGGCCTGCGCAGCGACTATCTCGCCATTGCCACGCTGGGCATTGCCGAGATCATCAAAGCGTTTTTGAAAAACTCCGACTGGCTCACCCGCGGCACAGCAACCGTCTCGCCGCTGCCCTGGCCAACCCCTGGCCCAGCCGAGCTGGGGTTTACCCTTTCCCGCGCGATTTACCTGTCGGTGACAGCGGTAGTCATCGCGGTGATTTTCTTCCTGCTGCATCGCGCTTACCACGCTCCTTGGGGGCGGATGATTCGCGCGATACGCGATAACGAAGTCTCATCGGCGGCCATGGGGAAGGACATCAACAAGCGTCGCTTGGAGATTTTCGTGCTGGGCTGCATTTTGATGGGCCTGGGGGGCGGCATGCTGGGCACGTTCAACAGTCTGTTTGACCCGCAGGGCTACCTGCCTTTGAACCACACATTCCTGGTACTGGTAATGGTTATTCTGGGCGGCCCCGGCAATAACCTGGGTACCATCTTTGGGGCGGTGGCCGTCTACATTATCTGGATCATGTCGGAGCCACTGGCGCTGTTTTTGATGGAGCTGTTCGTCGCGCTCGGAGAGAACGCCTTTGGCTGGGAGGCACCCAGCAATATGGACAGCCGAGCGCTACAGGCGAGGGTCTTGGTGATCGGCATGCTGATCACCCTGGTACTGCGCTTTGCGCCCAAAGGGCTGCTGCCTGAAAAGATCAAAAGCCACGGTTAATACCATCAGCGCCACAAAAAAACGCCCCGCTCATTTGAGCGGGGCGTTTTGCTATCGGCAGATGGTAAGTAATTACAGATCCACCTGACCTTTGCTGGTAAAGGTGCCGTTCTCTACGGCCATCTCGACCACTACCCCCGGTACGTCGCCGTTGTCATCGAACTCGTGAGAGCCGGAGGCCCCCTCGTAGTCGATGTCGGTACCGGCAGCGATCAGCTCGACCGCTTTTTCCCACTCGCCCGGTAGAATCACTTCACCCGGTGCGCTGGACACATTGCGTAACGCTTCAGCCAGCCCTTCACGGTCGGCGCTGCCGTTCTGCTCGATGGCCAGCGCAATCAGGAAGGCGGCATCGTACGCTTGGGCTGCAAACACGGCGCTGGGATCGATCTCTGCTTCAGTGGCCGCGTTATTGAATATCTCAGTGCCGGGAAGCTCTGGGCTGCCGGGGCGGGTGGCAATCATGCCATCCAGCACGTCGGCACCAATCGCCTCGACTAAGCTGTCACCTACCATGCCGTCAGCACCCACGTACTGGGTAAACATGCCGCTCTCGTAGGCCTGGCGCAGCACCGTTTGGCCGGAGGTATCGGCATACGCCAGCACGACGAGCGTATCCGCGCCGCTGGCGGAGAGTGAGCCCAGCTCCGAACGGTAGTCGGCACGGTTATCTTCGTGGGCGAGGTTCTCGGCGACTTCGCCACCACCAGCGGTAAACGCGGCGCTAAAGGCGTCCGACAGGCCACGGCCATAGTCGTTGTTGACGAAGGTGACGGCCACGTAATCAATGCCTTTATCCAGCAGCAGCTTGGCCAGAATTTCACCCTGGAAGGCATCAGACGGCACGGTACGGAAGACCAAGTCATTGTCGTCCAGCTCCGACACCGCAGGCGCCGTCGACGCAGGAGACACCATCAGCACACCGCCAGGAATCGCGGCATTGTTGGCAGCGGCAATCGTGGCACCGGTGCACAGCGCGCCGACGATGGCCGTCACGTTTTCAGAGTTCACCATACGGTCGGCGGCGTTGGAGGCAGCCGACGCATCGGAACAGGTGGTGTCGCCCGATGGCATGGCCAGGGTTTGGCCACCCAAAATACCGCCCTGCTCGTTGACCTGCTCGACCGCCAGCTGAGCACCTGCAAAGATGGGCGGTGTCAGACTCTCAATTCCCCCGGTAAAGCCGCCCAAGAAGCCAACTTTGACCTCCGCCTGGGCCATCCCGGTTAAGGCAAGTGATGAGGCCGCTACGGCAATGGCTAATGCGCGCTTATTAATCATATTGTTTGTCGCTCCCAGTGTGTTAAGTGCCCCGACTGTCCAGCGCAGGGCTCCCCTTAATCTGGAACCGTCGCGCCAAAAACACAAGCAACGGTTTCTAACGCTCGTGGTTTTCTGACGTCGACGCGTCTAGTCGCTCTGCCAAGCGCTTCTGGCGGCGCTTGTTGCGGTACATACGCACCAGCGCAATGACCAGTGCACACGCCACCATGGCGGCCAGCACGCCGCCCTGCCAGGGGCGTGCGGCATCGCCGAGGACGGTTTCGAGGGTAATGATGAGCGCCAGGCCAAGTGCCTGGGTGCCTATGGCCAGGGCGCGCAGGGTGTCAAAAGAGGATTGCGGCATCGACATCTCCGTCATGAGTAGCGTGCATGGTATGGTGGCCCAGTGTACCTGCTTACCGGAACGACTATGAATGCCATTGCCCTCGGTCCACTGCTGATATCGACGCCACGGCTCTACGCGTTTGCCTGTGCGCTCCTGCTGCTGTTGAGCAGCCGCTACCTGCTGGGACTGCCGGCCAAGCCCCATGGCCGCTGGTTCAACGGCTTGCTGATCGTTTGGCTCATCGGCGCGCGGATGACGTTCGTTGCCCTCCATTGGGACAGCTATAGCGCCACCCCGCTGGACGCGCTGAAAGTATGGCAGCCGGGCTATCACGCCCTTGGCGGGCTGCTTGCTGGCTTGCTGTGGACCGCCTGGGCACTGCGCGCGCGGCTGCTGGCGATGATCGGCGGTCTCGCCATGACGGTCGGCGCCGCCAGTCTCTGGCTGGTGCTGGTGACACTGGCCCCGCTCAGCCAGCCGTTTGCCGTGGCATCGCTGCCCGATGTGGCCCTGGAAGATCTCGACGGTAACACGGTCCACCTTCCGTCGCTGGCCAATCAAGGCGACCGAATCATCGTCAATTTATGGGCCACTTGGTGCCCGCCCTGCCTGCGCGAGATGCCGCTATTGGAAGAGGCGGATCAGCACGACGGCATCACCGTCGTCGTTGCCAACCAGGGGGAGGACTTGCTGCCCATCGCCCGCTATTTGGATGAGCAGTCGCTCCACTTTCGCTACCCACTACGCGACCCACAGCAAACCCTGATAGCACAGTTCCAGGCGCCGGGACTACCGACGACCGTGCTCTTCGACACCGACGGCAAAACCCTCGACGTGCACGTGGGTGAACTGACCCTCACCCAGTTAGAGCGCTGGTTGAGCGATTGACCACGATAGACCTTAATCCCCCCGCTGCTTTGCGTTAGAATCCCCCGCCCTGTTAGCCGCCGGTGACCTGCCCCGGCGGCGTACGACCCGATTTTGACGACTTCCTCGAGGCATCATGAGCGATTTTTCTCCCGGCCAGCGCTGGATTAGCGACGGCGAGGCCGAGCTTGGACTCGGCACCGTGCTTAACTGCGACGCCCGTAGCGTTACCATCTTGTTCAGTGCCAGCCAGGAAACCCGCACCTACAACACCCGCCAAGCGCCGCTCACCCGTGTGATGTTCGGCAGCGGCGACCGCGTCCTCTCTGCCGATGGTTGGCAGATGATCGTCGATGACAGCAAAGAGAGCCGAGGCCTGATCACCTACATCGGCGAAGACAGCGACGGCAACCTGCGCGAGCTGCCCGAGGCCAAGCTGGCCGACACCATGCAGTTCGACCAAGCCCGCGACCGCCTGCTCACCGGTCAAGTCGACCGCAACGACTGGTTCGACCTGCGCTTTCGCACGCTGCACCACTTTCAGCGTATTGAGCAGCACAGCGCGCTCGGCTTCGCCGGGCCGCGTATCGATCTGATTCCCCATCAGCTCTACATCGCTGACGAAGTCGCCGGGCGCCATGCGCCGCGGGTTCTGCTGGCCGATGAGGTAGGCCTGGGTAAAACCATCGAGGCAGGTCTGATTCTGCACCGTCTGCTGCTGGCAGGCCGGGTAGAGCGCGCGCTGATTCTGGTGCCCGACAGCCTGACCCACCAGTGGCTGGTGGAGCTGCTGCGCCGCTTCTCGCTGAACGTCACTCTGCTGGACGAGCATCAGAGTCAGGCCCACGGCAGCGCCAACCCGTTCGAGAGCGCCCAGCTCGTGCTGGCCAGCCAAGGCTGGCTGTTCGCCAACATTCATCGCCAGGACCAAGCCCTGGCCAGCCGCTTCGATCTGCTGATCGTCGATGAAGCGCATCACCTGGATTGGAGCCCGGAGAAGAGCGGCCCCGGCTACCAGTGCGTGGAACAGCTCGCCGCCGAGATTCCCGGTCTGCTGCTGCTTACCGCCACGCCGGAGCAGATGGGGCTGGAGAGCCACTTCGCGCGCCTGCGACTGCTGGATGCCGAGCGCTACCACGATATCGAGCGCTTCAAAGAGGAGGAGCAGCACTACGTGGCGGTGGCCGAGGCCATCGATGCTCTCGAGGAACTGCCCCAGACCGCGAGCGCCCGTGAACGCGTCGCCGCCGTAGCCGACGACCGGGATAGCCAAGCGCTGCTCGCCACGCTGTGCCACCCAGAGGCAAGCCCTGAGCAGCAGGACGCCGCCCGCG
>NZ_JAMXRX010000008.1:0-82116 GCF_024124605.1 Halomonas sp. CnH100-B
GTAGGTCATCGTCAGGCACTTATACCGCAAAGAACCCAGCCAAACGGCTGGGTTTTTTGTTGCGCGCTCGAAAGCGCGCCATGACCAGCCCCGGGCATCCTGTGCTCGGGGCTTTTTGGTTGTGTGGGTGGTGTCAGACGTTGATGAAAGACGTCGTTACCACTCGATCGACTCGCCTGCCCAGTCCCAGAAACTGCCAGTCTCTTCCGGCGACCGTTTGGCCATCACGTCGATCAGCTGTTTCGCCACGAAGTCAGCGGTAAACAGCTTACCGCTTGGAACCCGGGCTTGGAACGGCTTCGAGAGAGACGTATCTGTCGTGCCTGGGTGCAGGCAGAGAACGATCGACTGCTTATTCAACCGTGTTAGCTCAATCGAGGCGGTCTTCATCAACATATTGTGCGCGGCTTTGCTGGCACGGTAGCTATACCAACCGCCATACCCATTGTCAGTGATGGAGCCGACACGGGCTGAGAGGCTAGCGATGATCGTGGGGTGCTTCCCTTGCAGCGAGGGCTTGAGCGCGGCAATTAGCAGCGCAGGCGTTGCCGCATTGATGTGCATGACGTGGGCGAATGCCTCGTCATCCAGTTGCTCTAGGCGCTTTTCAGGCTGTATACCTCGGAAATCATCATGGAGTAGGCCCACCGCATTGAAGAGTAAGTGAACCGGTTGGCCGTCTAAGGCGCTACATAGCGCCTCTCGGCCTGATGGAGTAGTGATGTCTGCAGCCAGCGCATCGAGTTTGGGGTGATGTGCAGCTATCGCTGAGCGGCTAACTGCGATGACACGCCCCGTTTGAGGGGATGATAAAAGGCATTGCAGCATTGCATGACCAATGCCGCCATTGGCGCCTGTAATGACTGCGTTAAAGCCTTCGGGGAGATGAGGAAACATGACACGCTCCAATAATGAACACTCTTGTTCTCATTGAAGCGCTTTGTATAGATTTTGTCTAGGATGGCCGTTCAAGCCGATGCATTGATACGACCTGGCTGGGCGCTGTTACGACCATTCGGCTTATACAGTGTTTTTTCGGCAATTTGTCGAATGTAGTCGAGCATCTCTTGGTTATGCTTCATGCGTAACGACAGCATTTGGCCGGTCAATGCATTCATTCGTGAGACGCGTTCACTCTTTTCGAGCAGGCTTTCCCATGTCGGTAGGCACGCTGCGTCAGTAGCGGCTTGGTTGGCTCCCAGGGCACCTTCCGGATAGCCAAGCTTGGCTTGGACGCCACGGCGCAACATTTCCATGCGCTCCAACTCGTCCAGTAGTGCCTGCTTTTTAGCAGCGATCTGCGTTAATACGTCACCGTCGATACTGCCTTTGGTCAGCTGCTCCTGCTCATTGGAAAGTAGCGCAATGAGATCTTCAAGGCGCTGCAACTGGCTGGAAAGAAGGCGTGAAAGGCTCATAGGATAAACGTTACAGGTCGTTCAAATTGGCGATAAGGCCATCTGCGATACGATCGGCACGCACTTCGAGTCGACCTTCACGGATGGCATCACGAATCTCTTGGACCTTAGCCATGTCGATGTCTTGGCTGTCATCGATACTAGATGGGCTAAGCTGAGTCGTTTCACGGGTCGAATTACCCGTTTCCGGTGGCTTAGTGCCACCAATTTTTTGAGCATCATCACGCTGCTGCGCGGGGGTGTTGCGAAGCAGCGGATTGAGATTATCGATTTTCACGTTGTTGGCCTCATCGTCAACGTTGGGGCGCCGCGCGCTATATTACTTTTATCGGCTTTCTATAGAGAAACTTTAGATGATCGACTAAAAATCCACCATTAAAGTCCCTTGGCCAATCACTCGCGCGTTCATGATGTCACGAGGACCAAAACGTACACGGATGGTTTCACCTTGGGCACCATCCGCAAGTGCCTCCCCCTCCCGGGACACGCGAAAGCCGGTACCTTCCGCTATGACCGTGACACGCTGGCCACGTTCCACGAGGCTAGGGGCTTGTAAAAAATGTGCTTGGAAGGTGCTGCCGCTGCGGATAGGCCGCTGCGCGACCTTGCCCACGACCTCATCTTCACTCGTGAGTGCTTGAGAGGAGAGATCGCTCAAGTTGCCTTCACGCTGAGTCAGCATGGCTGCTGTAATCAAGGCTCCGCGCTCGATATCTTGGCTCGCTACGATATAACGACCAATCACGTCCACCTGCGCCTGCAGATAGCGGGTCTGGCGGCCTGCTTCACCGCAGCGAACGCCCACAGATACACGACCGATAGGAGCCTGATCCGCATTGGGTAAAAATGGGGTGGGCTGCAAACAGGCGGGTAGGTGCGGTGACGGCGGTGCGATATCGATGACCACTTCCTCGCCCAGCGCTTGAGCTTCTTGGTACAAGAACTGCTGCACGGCATCGACCAGTGCTTGGTCTGTCGTTTGTGCCCAGGCGGGCTGAGGCGCGCCGACATACAAAAGTAATAACAAACCATTAAAAATTGCTGAGCAGCGTGCAGCAAAATGCAGCAAGTGGCGCATGGGAAAGTCGCTCAGGTTAGAGGAACAGACGGCTAGCATCAGCCCGGGAGTGTAATGCAAAAGTACCTCCCGCATCATGGGAAATGCTGGTGTAAACGGTAGCTGTTCCATGCTTTAAGGTGAAAGCCGCACGCCTATCATTCATCATCAACAATTTCCGATTTATTTTTGCCTCTCAGCGAGCGAGGGTCGGCATGATTGATCAGCTTGAATCTGCCTTTAACTTCCATCAGCAGGCACTGGGGTTGCGGCAGCAACGGCACCAAGTGCTAGCCGCTAACATTGCCAATGCCGACACGCCTAACTATAAGGCGCGGGACATCGACTTTGCCAGCGAGCTGAAGAAAGCCGTGGACGGCAGCCAGGCCCAGCAGCAGAACGGTGGGTTGGCATTGGCGCGTACCTCCGATCGCCATTTGGCGGGTGAGGGGCCTGCCTGGCAAGGCGCAGGAAGTGCAGATTTGCTGTATCGAATTCCTGACCAGCCAAGTCTCGATGGCAATACCGTCGACATGGATCGCGAGCGAACACAGTTTGCCGACAATGCGGTGCGCTATCAGGCTGCGCTCACCATCATGAACCGTCGTATTCAAGGCCTGAAAAATGCGATGCAGCCTGAATAACCTAGTGATAGGAGAAGAATAAGCGATGTCGATGTTTTCAGCGTTTGATATTGCCGGTTCGGCCATGAGCGCCCAAGCCCAGCGGATGAACGTCACGGCGAGCAACATGGCGAATGCCGATAGTGTGGCAGGGCCCGATGGAGAAACCTACCGCGCCAAACAGGTCATGTTCGAAGCTCAGGCCCAGAATAACCGTTATGGGGTGGGGGGCGTACGGGTCACGGAAGTGCTGGAAGACGACTCTCCGCTACGGATGGAGTACATGCCGAACCACCCCGCAGCGGACGAAGAAGGCTACGTTGCCAAGCCCAACGTCGAGCCGGTGCACGAGATGGTCAATATGATTTCTGCGTCACGCTCTTATCAAGCCAACGTAGAAGTTTTCAACACAACCAAGCAAATGATGGTTCAAACGCTATCGCTCGGTGAGGGCTAACGATGAATATTGACACGAGTGTCGTTAATAGCATTAACAGCAATGGTTCTACTTCCGGCCTCTCCACGCGTCAGTCCGCCGAACTGCGCGATAGCTTCATGACGCTACTGATCACACAGTTGCAGAACCAAGACCCGCTCAACCCGATGGAAAATGCGGAGATGACGTCTCAGCTCGCGCAAATCAATACGGTGAGCGGCATCGAAGAGCTGAACGATACCTTGAACGGCATTACCCAGCAGATGGATGCGGCGCAAACGCTGCAGGCGGCTGGGTTAATCGATAAAGCCGTACTGGTGCCAGGCAATAACGTGATGGTCAGCGTCGATCCTGACAATGGTTCGTACGCTACTCCGTTTGGCATTGAGCTCGATTCCCCAGCTGAGCAGGTAGAAGTCACGGTGACCAGTCAGTCCGGTGAAGTGGTTTATACCAATCAACTGGGCAGTGTAGCGGCGGGGGTAGAGTCATTTAGCTGGGGTGGCACGACCAACGGGGGCGATGCCGTTCCTGAGGGCGCTTATCGAGTTAATTTCAAAGCTACGAATGCCGAGGGTGAACTGCTGGAGTCGCGCGCATTGAATTATGCCTTGGTACAAGGCGTTTCGCCTGGAGCAGGTGGCAGTGACGTACGTCTTGACCTCGGTGCGATATATGGCCAAGTGACACTCGACCAAATCAAGCAAATTCTTTGATTACTCGCTAATCGATACTTTCTTCAGGGGAACATCATGAGTTTTACACAGGCACTTAGTGGCTTAAACGCTCAGCAGGAAAAACTCGGCGTCGTTGGCAACAACATTGCTAACTCTCAGACCGTTGGTTTCAAAAGCTCCAACGTGCAGTTTGCCGATGTCTTCGCAAACTCGCGCGTGGGCTTGGGGGTTCGGACCTCCGCCGTGTTGCAGAACTTCAGTCAGGGCAACATCGAGTCCACCAGCCGTAACATGGATCTGGCCATTGCCGGTGAAGGCTTCTTCCGTTACCAACAGCCTAATGGTGAAATTGGCTATTCGCGCAATGGTCAGCTGACCATGACGTCGGATGGTCGGCTCGTGAATGCCCAAGGGGCTCAGATCATGGGTTACCCCGCCGATGCCGAGGGCAACGTGCAAGAGGGCGGTAACGTGGTGCCCATGGAAATTCCACCTGGCGATTTGCCTGCAAACGCCACGACTGGGCTGGATATCTCGTTAAACCTGAACTCTGGCCAGCCAGTGATTGCTGCCGCGTTCGACGCGGATAATGCGAACACTTATAACTACTCTACCAACGCGACGGTCTTCGACTCCCAGGGTAACGCGCGTAACCTTTCCGTCTACTTTACTAAAACTGCCGCTAACGAGTGGGAAGTTAATGGGCGTTTGTCAGGTGGCCCCGCGGATGGCGGCACCTATGATGTGGCCCTGGGTAACCTGACGTTTACCCAAAACGGCACGTTACAGGCGGACAATTCCACCAATGCTTTGTTCAACAACAACGAATTTGGTGCCGGTAACCCGCTGGCAGCCCTGGATATCGAGCTGAGCTTTGAAGGGTCTACCCAGTTTGCCAGCGAATCCACGGTCAATGACACCGTACAGGACGGCTATACATCAGGTGCGCTCGTTGGTATCACCATCGAGGAAGATGGCACCATCATGCGCAACTACTCGAACGAAGAGTCGCGCGCTGCTGGCCAGGTGACATTGGTGACTTTCCGTAATCCAGAAGGTCTGCGCCCTGAAGGTGAAAACTTGTGGGCAGCCACTGGAACCTCTGGTCAAGAGCTGCTGGGTGCGCCGGGCGCTGGCTTGCGCGGTTTAATCCAGCCAAGTGCGATTGAAACATCCAACGTGGATATGGCCCGTGAGCTGGTCGATATGATCGTGGCTCAGCGTGCCTACCAGGCAAACTCACAGACCATCAGTACTCAGGACGAGCTCCTGCAAACCATCATTAATATTTAATGAGTGGGCCAACGGGTAAGGAGTAAACGTCTTGGATCGCATGCTATACACCGCCATGAGCGGCGCAAAACACACGATGGACCAACAGTCGGTAGTGAGCAACAACCTATCGAACGTGTCGACCGCTGGGTTCCGCGCTCAGCTTCAGGCCGTGCGCTCGGTGCCCGTGCAGGGCGATGGCGCACTACCCACCCGGGTCTCGGCAGTAGCCACGACGCCGGGAACCGATTTCTCACAAGGCCCTATCGAGCGTACTGGACGTACGTTGGACGTGGCCATGCAGGGAAATGCTTGGATGGCGGTGTTAGCAGACGACGGGACCGAGACGTATACCCGCCGAGGCGACTTGCAGCTCGACAGCGATGGGGTGCTGTTGAGCGTAGGTCGGCCTGTCATGGGAGATGCCGGTCCCATTGCGGTGCCGCAGGGCGCGCAAATTTCATTTGGGGCCGACGGTACGATCAGTGCCATTCCTCAGGGGGAAGGGCCTGAAGCAATCGTGGACGTTGGCCGTATCAAACTCGTCACGCCGGATGAGCAGGGATTAGAACGCGGCGACGACGGACTTTTTAGAGCGCCACCCGGTGAGGATGGTGCGCCTGGCGTGCTGCAAGCGGATGAGGATGCTCGTTTGGTCAGTGGTGCGCTGGAAGGCAGTAACGTGAGTGCCGTCGATGCCATGGTATCGATGATCGACGTGGCGCGCCGTTACGACATGCAAATGAAAATGCTCAGCTCGGCGGACGAGAATGCCCAGCGAGCCAACAGTATTCTCGCTATTCAGGGCTAATCGCAGCCACTCAGCCAAGGGAACCTACGTATGATCAAGTCTTTGTGGACTGCCAAAACCGGACTAGAGTCTCAGCAAACCAAGCTGGATGTCATTTCCAACAACCTCGCGAACGTCAGTACCAATGGCTTCAAGCGTTCGCGGCCTGTTTTCGAAGACCTGCTTTATCAAAACATGCGCCAGCCGGGCGCGCAGAATAACATTCAGGACCGTCTGCCTTCCGGTATGCAGATCGGTACCGGGGTGCGTGCCGTGGCTACGGAGCGCTTGCACACGCAAGGCGGCTTGGAAGAAACGGGCAACTCCCGCGATCTCGCGATCAATGGTGAAGGCTTTTTCCAAGTGCTTTTGCCAGACGGCACGATTGGTTATACCCGTGACGGCAGTTTCCAGCTGAACGAAAATGGCCAGATGGTCACGGCGAACGGCTATCCGCTCGAGCCAGCGATCTTCGTGCCGGCCAATGCGCTATCGGTGTCGATCGGTGAAGATGGCACGGTGAGTGTGCGTCAGCCGGGAATCGCTCAAGATGCCGATATTGGCCAAATTAACGTGGCTTCCTTTATCAATCCAGCGGGTTTGGAAAGCATCGGTGGCAACCTTTACCTGGAAACCGGTGCCTCGGGGGCGCCGAACCAAAACGCGCCGGGTAATAACGGTGCCGGTCGACTGTTCCAAGGGTACGTCGAGACCTCGAACGTCAATGTCGTCGAAGAGATGGTCAACATGATCCAAACGCAGCGAGCTTACGAGATCAACAGTAAAGCTGTCTCGACCAGTGACGAAATGCTAGCGCGCTTAAGCCAGCTCTAATGCCACTGTTCGTCAGAGCTTCTTAACGGATCGCGCTATGTTGAAATCAAACCTTATGTTACGCCGCGTCGTGCTGGCTAGCTTAGCGCTGCTGGTGCTGCTGGCCGCAGGGTGCGCGCAGATACCCCGCGCGTCCGTCGTGGGCGAGCAAGAGCAGATCACCATCGTCGATCGGCCACCGCCGGTGCCTAACGGCTCCATCTATCAGGCGCGCCGGGGCTATCAGCCGCTATTCGAAGATCGTCGCCCCCGTACCATAGGCGATATTCTCACCATCGTGCTCGATGAAGAGGTAAGCGCGAGTAAGAATGCCCAATCCAACGCCAACCGCTCCGGCAGTGCGAGTCTGGACTTAGCCCAGCTTCCGGATGTGCTGGATACGTTGGCCGAGTACGGTTTCGATATCGAGGGCGCCAGCGATTTTGCGGGCGGCGGCGGCTCTCAGGCGAACAATACGTTTACCGGTACGATCACCGTCTCCGTATTAGAAGTGATGAATAACGGCAACTTGCGGGTACGCGGCGAGAAACAGATCGCGATCAATCAGGGCACCGAATTCATTCGCTTCTCGGGCGTCGTGAATCCTCGTACGATCACCGCGCAAAATACCGTGCCGTCGACTCAAGTGGCCGATGCACGGATCGAGTACGTGGGCGATGGCTATATCAACGAAGCGCAGCATATGGGGTGGCTGCAGCGCTTTTTCCTGAATGTGTCGCCGTTCTAGGCGTGTTAACGAGCTCGACAACAGAGACCTGGTGAAATGGCTATGCAGTGGAAAGCGTATCAACGTCTAACAGCCACCGTGCGTGTCGCAGCGTTCGTGGCACTCTGTTTGGTGATGTTGCCGGCCCACGCTGAGCGCGTGCGTGAGCTGGCAAGCTTTGCAGGCGTTCGTGATAACCAATTAGTCGGTTACGGTTTGGTCGTGGGTCTCGACGGAAGCGGTGACCAAACGACCCAAGCGCCCTTCACCAGTCAGAGTTTGACCAACATGCTGTCGCAGTTGGGTGTGACGGTGCCGCCGGGTACCAACCTGCAGCTGCGTAACGTGGCCGCCGTCATGGTCACAGCAGATCTGCCCCCCTTTTCTCGTCCAGGCCAACGTTTGGACATCGTCGTGTCCTCCATTGCCAACGCGAGCAGTTTGCGCGGTGGCACGCTGCTCATGACGCCCCTCAAAGGTGCCGATGGTGATACGTATGCGATTGCCCAGGGCAATATGCTGGTAGGCGGTGCGGGGGCACAAGCGGGCGGCAGCAGTGTGCAGATCAACCAGCAGGCATCAGGCCGTATTCCCAACGGTGCCCTCGTCGAGCGAGAAGTGCCGTTGAACCTGGGAGGCAACGGGGGAGTATTGGAGTTGCAGCTCAACGATGCCGACTTTGGGACCGTGCAGCGTATGGTTTCTGCGATTAATAGCGAGTTTGGGCAATCCGTCGCCTATGCACGCAATGGCCGTGTTATCGCTTTGGACGGCCCTATGGATGCCAATGAGCGGGTCAACTTCATGGCGCGCGTCGAGAACGTCCAGGTGACACCGACCGAGGCGCCCGCCAAAGTCGTGCTGAATGCACGCACTGGCTCCGTCGTGATGAATAGTGCAGTGACGCTTCGTCGTGCTGCCGTCGCGCATGGCAACCTCTCCATCATGATCGATACCCAGTTTGGCGTCAGCCAGCCTAACCCCTTAGGGGAGGGCGAGACCGTGGTCGTGCCGGACGCGGATATCGATATCGAACAACAAGAAGCCTATCTACAAATCGTCGAAGGCGCGGATTTGGCAGACGTGGTGAACGCATTGAACGCGTTGGGGGCCACTCCTCAAGATTTGATGTCGATTTTGGAAGCGTTGAGAGCGTCAGGCTCTTTACGTGCTGAGCTGGAGATCATCTGATGAGCATGGGGGATATGACCAGCCAGTTTGCGCTGGATATGAACGGGTTCCAGCGGCTGCAGCACAATGCCCGCGTCGACCCTGAAGCCGGTGTGCAAGGTGCGGCACAGCAATTCGAAGCTTTGTTCATCCAAATGATGGTCAAAAGCATGCGTGATGCCACGCCGACCTCGGGACTGTTGGAGAGTCGCGATACTACGTTCTATCAATCCATGCTCGACCAGCAGTGGTCCCAAGTCATGGCTTCCCGTGGCATTGGTCTGGCCGATGCGCTAGTGGAGCAGTTGCAGCGTCAAGGCGCGGTTGGACAAGCCAGCAACCCGGACCAAGAGCTTCAGGCACTGATTGCAGGCATCCCCCGTGGGACGCCGCGCGTGTTAGACAATCCGCTACAGCCTAACAACGCCCAGGCGCCTGCCAGTACGGCCAGCGGGCGTTTTTATGACGAGCTGGACGCTATTCGCCAACAGGAAGAGGTGAGCAGCGCCCCCGCCGCGTTAGCAGACGCCCCGCGTCCGGCGGCGTCTTCACATGAGCATGTCGAACGGTTCGTGCAAACGCTGGCCACGCCTGCGCAGGCGGCCAGCGCCGCTACCGGTGTGCCTGCCGAGCTTATTTTGGCGCAGGCAGCCCTGGAGACAGGCTGGGGGCGGCATGAAATAGCCACCCAGCAAGGCCGCAACAGCTACAACGTATTTGGCATTAAAGCGGGTAGCCAGTGGCAAGGCAAAACCACCGATATCGTGACCCACGAGTACGTGGACGGTCGCCGTACGCAAGTCGTCGATACTTTCCGTGTGTACGACTCTTTCGAGCACGCCTTTACCGATTATGCCAACTTGATTGGCAACAACCCTCGCTATGCGGGTGTTTTGCAAGCGGCCAATGCCGAGCAGGCTGCACGTGAGCTGCAGCGTGGCGGTTATGCGACCGATCCGCGTTACGCCGATAAGCTGGTATCGGTGATGAATACCATGGGCCCATTAAATGCCGCAGGAAGCCTTCTAGCGGATTCTCGCTAGCGACACCTCAAGTTTGTCTGCGTATTGCCGATAAGTAGAAAATCGGCCTAAGGAATTGAACCATGAGCATGTTTTCGATCGGCTTAAGCGGCCTCAACGCGGCGCAGAATGCCCTCAATACCACGAGTAACAACATCAGTAACGTCTATACGCCTAGCTACAACCGCGAGCTGACCCAGCTTGGTGAAGGGCGTGTGGGTGGGGGTGTCCGAGTCGATGATATCGAGCGCCAGTTCAATACCTATGTGGCCGATCAGCTCAATAACGCCAAGACCCAGTCCAGCGCGTTAGATACGTACTACAACCAAGTCTCGCAGATCGATAACCTGCTAGCCGACCGGGATGCGGGTCTTTCCCCGCTCATGCAGACGTTCTTTTCTTCGCTGGAAGATCTGGCAAGCTCCCCCTCTGATCCTGCGGCACGCCAGGGAGTGCTTGGGACGGCGAACACGCTGAGTGCGCAGTTCCGCTCGTTCGATGGCTACTTGCAGGACATGCAGAGCAACATCAACAACCAGATCAAAGATGAGATCACTCAGGTCAACAATACGGTGGAGCAAATTGCCGGTCTCAATAAAGAGATTGCATTGGCTCGCGCACGTACGGGCGAAGCGCCCAACAGCTTGTTGAACCAGCGCGACTTTCTTGTCTCCGAGCTCAACGAGCGCATGGATTTACGGCTGAACGTGCAGGATGGCAAGACGTACAACATTAGCTTGCCTAACGGTCAGCCGCTCGTCACGGGGACCAGCTCGTTCAAATTAGAACCCGTGCAGGCCGACTACGATCCCCAACGGACGATCGTGGGATATCGCGATGGAGGCGGTAACCTGATTCAGTTGGACGAGTCCACGGTCAAAGGGGGCGCGCTGGGGGGATTGATGACATTCCGGTCAGAAACTCTCGATAAAACGCAGAACCAGGTTGGTCAGCTTGCCGTATCGCTATCCGTCGCATTTAACGAACAGCACAAGCAAGGCGTCGATTTGGACGGCGAGCAGGGCGGCGACTTCTTCAATGTGCGCGCACCACAAGCCTACAGTTACGAAGACAACAGCCCTGTAACGATCGACGCCATCGAATTTGATGCTGATGCTATCGATCAGCTACGTGCAACGGATTACACCGTCAGTTTTGCAGGTGGCGCACCTACCGTGACTCGTAACGATAGTGGTGCAGACGTCGATATCGGTACAGGCTGGGACGCTGCCAATAATACGCTATCGTTTGGCGGCATCTCCATGACGTTTAGCAATACGCCGGCCGACGGGGATCAGTTTGAGGTACAACCCGTTCGTCGAGCCGCTAACGGTATGGAAGTGAATCTTATTGATGCTGATAAAATTGCCGCGGGCTTACCTATTAACCCTAATGACGATCCTGCAGATTGGATTGCCGCAGGCGCGGGTGATAATAGCAATGCATTATTGCTCCAAGATTTGCAAGGTCAGGATATTGTTGGCGGCAGCGCGTCCGTAAGCGGTGCCTATGGCGCGCTTGTCAGTGACGTGGGTAATCGCACCAACATTACCCAGGTCAATCTGGATGCACGCCAGGGCCTGACGGATCAACTACGCGCCGTACAGCAGTCGGAGTCTGGGGTGAACCTTGACGAAGAGGCGGCCAACTTGATTCGTTACCAACAGTTCTATCAAGCCAATGCCCGTGTGATCGATACCGCCGGTACGATCATGGACACCATTTTGAATCTGCGTAATTAATAGGAGCTTAGGCGATGCGTGTCAGTACGGTCACGATGTATGAGCAGAGTACGGCTTCTATCAATCGTCAGCAAAATGACTTTTTGAAAGTGGGGCAACAAGTTGCCAGTGGGCGGCGTGTCGTCAATCCGTCGGATGACCCACAAGCGGCATCCCGTGCGGTAGGTGTCGACCAGTCGAAAGCCATCACACAGCAGTACGAAGACTCTCGTGTATCTGCGCGTAACTCATTGGCACAAACGGAAAGCATTCTCAACAGTATTAGCGATGCGGTGACTAGCGCCAAGACGCTGCTGATCCAAGCGTCCAGCGATACGTTGAGTGATGTTGACCGTGAATCTATTGCCAGTGAGTTGAAGGGTGTTTACGAGACGATGATCGGTCAGGCAAATGCCACCGATGGTAACGGCCGCTATATCTTTGGTGGTTACAAAGACGACGCTCCGCCCTTCGTTAAGTCTGCCGCTGGCAACGTCCAATACAACGGTGATACGAACGCGCGCGCTCAGCGCGTCGATGCGTCTCGCCTAATGCCCGTGACGGAAAATGGGGCGACGATTTTCCAAGGAGTGCCAAGCGGCGCAGGCTATATAGCCAAAGCCGAGTCAGCCAACCAGGGCAGCGTGACGTTCAGTGGTCCACAAGTGACCAATGTCAACGATCCAGATTATGGTGAAAGCTTCCGCGTTCTTTTCGACGAAGATGGAGGTGGTAACCCGACTTACACCGTCGAGCAGTTCGATGGGGCTGCTTGGCAGCCAGTCGCCGGTCTTGAGGATCAAGCTTACGACGAGTCAGCAGGCGAGCAAGTGAGTTTTGGAGGGGTGAGCCTGACTCTGAAAGGGGCGCCTGAAGTTGGCGATGAAATCCTAGTCGCTCAGCCTGGCAGTGATCAGCTTTCGGCCGATCTGTTTCAAACGATGGAAGCGGCTATCCGTGTACTAGAAACGCCAGCAGAAAATGGCACGCAGAAAGCAGCCCTGCGGAATACGCTGAACACGTCCATGCGTGAGTTGGATAACTCGTTGGACAACGTATTGACGGTCCGTGCCTCCGCCGGTGCCCGGCTCAACGAGCTAGACGTCATCGATGCAGTTGGCAGTAACCGCATGCTCAACTACGAACAAACGCTTTCGGACTTGGTTGATCTCGATTATGCCGACGCTATTTCCGAGTACAGCTTGCGCCAAGTAGGCCTTCAGGCGGCTCAGAAAGCGTTCGTAGACATCAAAGGCATGTCGCTGTTCGACTTCATGTAGTCTTCCAGCGTGTAACGTCTTATGGAAAGCCTCGGCCATCATGCCGGGGCTTTTTAGTTCAAGGGCGCCATCGTTTCGATAAGACTTTGGGTGAAGCTGATGCCTTGGCTAAACAGCTGTTGCAGAAAGCTGCCAATATCACTCATCAATACCATTAGCAGGACGATGCCAACGGTCAACGACGTGGGAAAGCCGATATTGAAAACGGTCAGCTGCGGCGCTGAGCGGTTCAAGATACCTAGCGATAAGCTAATAATCAGCAGCGAAGCCACCAACGGAAGGGCGAGCAGCATGCCGGAGGCAAAAATTGTCCCTGCATACCTTGCCAGCAGCTCGAAGGCATTCGGATTTAAACTGCCAACCCCGATGGGGAGCGTTTGAAAGCTCATCACCAGCGTCTCTAGTACCATCAAATGCCCATTAAACGCGAGAAACATCAGCAGCGTGATCATGTAGAGAATACGTGATAGCACCATGATGTTCGTGCCGCTCGACATGTCGAAAAAGCTCGCAAAGGCCAGACCCATCTGTAAACCGATAAACTCACCGGCGGCCTGCACGACAGCAAATACGACATGCATGACCAGCCCAATCGCGATGCCGATCAGCATTTGTTCGATGATGATGCCAAGGCCTGCCCACGACATGAGCGGTACGGCGGGCATGGGAGGCAGCACCGGCGCAATGACGATGGCAATGACAGCCGCTAACGACACCTTTGCTGGTGTGGGAATGCTGGAGTGTCCCCAGAGCGGGGTGGCCGTCATAAACGCCGTAATGCGTACGAAAGGCCAAAAGAAGGCAACCAGCCATCCTTGTAACTGTGCAAAGGTGACCTCGACCACTGCTTACATCACCATTGCAGGGATATTGGTGAACAGGCGCGTTGTGAAATCGGTAATCAAGCCAATGAGCCAGGGGCCCGCCAGCACTAAAACGGCAAAAACAGCCAGAATCTTGGGAATGAACGTGAGCGTCATCTCGTTAATTTGAGTGGCCGCCTGAAACAAGCTGATAATGAGGCCCGTAAAAAGGGCGGCGAGTAGCATGGGGCCTGCCAGGAACAGCGTTACGCGCATGCCTTGATAAGCGACGCTCATCACCATTTCGGGTGTCATGGATAGATGCTCCTTGCCGCGCCCCGCGACGTTAAATCATGTAAAAACTTTCTGCTAGCGAGCCAATGATGAGCTGCCAGCCATCGACCAACACGAAGAGCATGAGTTTGAAAGGCAGTGAGATGGTGACAGGAGGCACCATCATCATCCCCAGCGCCATCAGCGTACTGGCCACCACCAAATCGATAATCAAAAAAGGAATGAAAATGGTAAAGCCAATTTGAAACGCCGTTTTGAGTTCGCTGGTGACAAAGGCGGGGAGCAATACGCGCATCGGTAGCTCCTCTGGACCTTGCAGAGGGCCGATATCGGCGAGGCGAACGAACAAAGCAATATCAGGTTCCCGTGTTTGAGCCAGCATGAACTCACGAAATGGGAGTTGAGCACGCAGTAGAAACTCTTCGAAGTTGATCACCTCATCCGTTAGAGGCACCCAGGCGGTGTCGTACACCTGATTCAACACGGGAGACATGATAAAAAACGTCAGAAACAGTGCAATACCCAGCAGCACCTGATTGGGCGGCGTTGCCTGTGTGCCCATGGCGGTACGCAGTAGGCTAAGCACGATGATAATGCGCGTAAAGCTGGTCATCATCAACAGCATCGCTGGCAAGAAGGCCAGAGAGCTTAAAAAAAGCAGCGTTTGTAACGAGAGTGACCACTGCTGCCCGCCATCTTCGGTGGGCTGTGAGACGAGGCCGGGTAACTGCTGTGCTGCGGCGGGGAAGGCCATCAGACCGCCCGCAAGCAGTAGCGCAAATAGCCACCAGCGACGCGAAAAGAGCCGAGCAACATACGAAACGTGTGTCATGGTGAGTGCTGAGAGTCTGAAGGGGAGCGGTCGCTTTTGTCACGGTTCTTGGCCAGCGCATTGGCCAAGCGCTGAGCGAAACGAGACGGCGGAGTTTCGGGTGTGTGGGGGCGGTTTGCCGGTGCCGGCCGCTCATGCAACTTGCTGATGCGACCACTGCTCACGCCCAGTACCAGCCACGTGTCTTCCACTTCGACCACGACGACGCGTTCGCGGTTACCCACTGCGGTGGTTCCGACGATCCGCAATCGCGCGCCCTGGTCGAAACGATGCTGTTGCCAGCGCTTGAGCAGCGAGGTGCAGAGCAGAATGATCGCAATCACCAGCGCAAGCGCAGCGGCGGTTTTGCCCAGTGCCGCCATACCAATGAGAGCGTCGCCGCCGCTTAGTGCATCCACCGAGGATTGGGCGCTGGAGGTTGCCACGCTCATCGGTTGAGTTTATGAATCCGCTCGGAGGGCGTAATGATTTCCGTAATGCGGATACCGTATTTGTCTTCGATGACGACCACTTCGCCCTGGGCAATCAGATAACCATTGATCAGGATATCCATAGGCTCCCCGGCCAGGCCTTCTAGCTCGATGACGGAACCCTGTGCCAGCTCTAGCAGCTGTTTGATCGTAAGCTTCGTACGACCCAGCTCCACCGTCAGCTTGACCGGAATATCCATGATCATTTCGAGATCACGAGAAGGGGCGCTACCCTGCTCACCGCTCAGCGGGCGGAATACCTCGTCGCTGGCGGATTTGGCCTGGGGCGGCTCGGGTTCCGGCTCATCCTCTGCATCGGATTGCTCGGCTGCCTCCTGTTCCGCCATGGCGGCTGCCCAGGGGTCCTCGTCTTCGCTGGCGGCATCCGCGTCAGAGGAGGGCTCTTCTTGTTCAGACATGGCTTCCGCCCAATCGTCATCAGAGACTTTTTGATCGGGTTTGTTAGGGTCAGTCATGCTTTGGATTCCTTGGCTTTCTGTCGCGTTGAACCTTTAATAAAGTCCTTGGACGATACGTTATTCATAGCAGCATGGTCGATCATACGTAGCACCCGTAACGCGCGCTGCTGACGCTGACTACCGTACTCGCACTCCATGACGGGGACCCCATCAACGCGTGCAGTAATCGTGCTGGGAATATCCACCGGCAAGACATCCCCCTTTTTCAGTCCCATTACCTGAGCGATACGGCTGGGAATTTGTGCAAATTCCGCGACCAGCTCCACCTCCGACTGGCGTAGCTCGCTGGCCATTCGGCGTGACCAAGAACCGTCGCTATCGTGATTGCTGTCGTTGATCGGGTTGACCAGCAAGTCGCGCAGCGGCTCGATCATGGCGTAGGGCATGCAGACTTGGAAGCTGCTCGAGAGATTGCCAACTTCGATGTTGAACTTGGTATTCACCACGATTTCGTTGGGTGAATTGGTAATGTTGGCAAACTTCGACTGTACCTCGGAGCGTAAAAAGTGGACATCGATCGGATAGACCACTTTCCAAGCTTCTTGATACGCATCGATGGCAAGATTCAATAAACGCTGAATAATGCGCTGTTCGGTATTCGTAAATTCGCGCCCATCCGACTTGGTAACGAAGCGTCCGTCGCCCCCAAACAGGTTGTCTACCACCATGAAGACCAGGTTTGGTGGGAAAACGACAAGACCCGAGCCACGCAGCGGTTTCATCGACACGATGTTGAGGTTGGTCGGCACCGGTACGTTGCGTGAAAAGTCACTGAAGCTTTGGTAGCGCACTGACTCGACAGTAATGTCAGAGCTACGGCGAATCAGGTTGAACAGCCCGTTGCGGAAGTAACGAGCAAAGCGTTCGTTGATAAAGTCGAGCGCGTGCAGACGCTCGCGAATGACCCGGTGTTGTGTCGACGGGTCATAGGGGCGAATCCGCGACTCATCCTGGGTTGGAGACGACGTTGCCGACGGCTCGTCATCTCCGCTGACGCCTTTGAGTAAGGCATCGATCTCTTCCTGGGACAGTAGATCGTCCTGCGACATGAACGGCTCCCGTTCCCTAGGCTATTGCACAATAAATTCGGTAAACAGCACTTCCCGAAGATCCAAGGGAGGCTGGTTTTCCGTTAGCGGAACGCTCAATCGGCGAATGATCTCTTGGGCGAGCGTCTCTTTACCTTCGGTCGAAGTCAGCTGTTCTGCCTGCTTGCCGGATAAAAGAATCAGGAGACGGCTACGCACTTGCGGCATGTGCTCTTCGATGAGCGCCTTGCTCTCCTCGTTACCAACACGCAGGGTAATGCCTGTATAGAGAAGGCGTGACCCGTAGCGGTCATCCGCTAAGTTGACGGTAAAGGGCTCGATCTGGGTAAACACCGGAGGGGTGTGCTCCACCGTTTGCTGCTGAGCGTCACCCTCGGCGCTGTTATCGCGCTGGTCGAGTACGAGATAGATCGCTGCTGCTGCTCCTGCAGAGGAGAGCAAGACAAGAACGATCATTACCCAAAGCAGTTTTTTTGATCCGCCGCTTGATTCTGCCATTGTTGTTCCCATGATGTTCACGCATGACGCTAGCCAAGCATTATGCCTAACGCGAGTGATGGTGAAGAAACGAACAGGCTTCCTTGGGGAGCCTATCTTTTGGTTTAGCTAGTTAATCCGATCATTACTACGTACGTCATGACCAAGGCATACGTTGCTTTACGCATACAGGTCGACTCGCCCATCCAGCGTCACGGGCGTGCTTTCCGACGTAGGCGCTCCGATGTCGCCCTCTACGCTGCTGCCATCACCCGAGGCACCGCCACCGCTTTGTTGGGCGAAAGCTTGCTCGTTGGAGGCATTTTGCTCACCTACAGAGGTCTCTCCTAGCGAAATTCCCTGTTCTGCCAGCGCTTCGCGAAGCTGTGGAATCGCTTGCTCTACGACTTGGCGCACCTGCGCATGAGCCGACAGGAAATGTGCTTGAGCGCCATGCTCGGTCATCTTCAGTGAAATGGAGAGCGGTCCTAGCTCGGCTGGGTGCAGCTTCATTTGAATGTGTTGCTCACCGCCTCGCTGGGCAAATTGCACGAGCTGCTGACCAAGCTGTGATGGCCACGCAGGATGCGACACTGGCGTCCCAATGGATGAGGGCAGGGACGTGCTCGATGACGCGGCGATAGGTGTCGAAGCTGGGGTGGCACCGTTGGCGGTGCCCGGTAAGTTCAAGGCTAGCTCGCCTGCACTGCTAAACCGCGCAGTTCCCTCGCTTGCACCACTGCTGACCGCCAGAGCGCTCGCGATGGCCTCGCTACTGATCCCAGGGTGAGGCGGGGGTGTTGGCAGCGTCGGTGCCGTTAACGTGCCAGGGGTGGCTGGCTTGCCCTCCGTGGGGGAATGGGCGGGCGTGTGACTGAGTAGCGCGGCAATTTGCTGATTGAGTGTGTCAACACGCTGGCGAGACCCCGCCGTGTCCGTGTTTGCAGTGAGCTGTTGATAGGCGGTCACCAGGGCGGCAGCGTCCTGGTGGCTGATCGCTAACTGCTCTGCAATGTCGGCAATCGACAAGGTGTCTGTCGTGGATGCGCTCGATTGAGCTGGCGAATCGCTAAACGCTGCGACCAACGAGAGACGGCTGGCGATTTCATCCAGCGCTGACAGAGAAACATCGGTCGTGCCGTCGAGCACGCCTGGCAGCATCGCCAGCTGCTCTGCAGAGGGTTGCTCTGTGTTTTGCAGCTGCGCAAATAGCGCTGCCAAACCTTCTTGATCAAGCTCAATGCCCAGTGAGTCTAGCAGTGCCGCGAACTCTTTTAGATCGGTCGTTGCCTGCGAAGTAGGTGCCGAGCTGGCAGAAAGCGCTTGGGGCAATCGCGGTTGTCCTTCGTTGGCCTGCAGCATGGCTTGACGAAAAAGGCCGTTCGAGACGCTTTGAGCCCCCGTCGTCTGCGACGTCGACGCGCCACTTCCCTGACTAGGATTCGCAGAAAGTAACAGTTGAATATTCATGAATAGGCTTCCTGACGCGACGCTAAAGGGGTTTATCAGACTGCTGACGAGCCAGACGGTTAGTCACCATGTCATCGCTCACTTTTTGCTCGTGGCGTGCTTGGCGGCGGTGCTCCTCTAATAACCGACGCGAGGCCAGTGTATCGTAAGAGGAGAGTTTGCGCTGCTCCTGCTGCCAGTGCTGTTGGCTTTGTTGCACGCGTTTTTGCTGCGCCGCCAACGCTTGCCGGGCACGGCTCAGGGCGGCGTCCAGCGACGCCAAGAACTGTTGATAGTTGTACATGGTAGCGGGGTCGATACCGTCACGCATGGCCTGCTGTAAACGCTCGGCATACTCGACGCGATAGCGGTTGAGCGAGTGTAACTGTGCTTCGGTTTGCTGCTGCGTTTGACGCTCTTGCGCCAGCAGTTTGCCGGCTTGATCGCGCGCATCGCGCGCGAGATCTGTCAGCATATCGAGCTGTTGATGACTCATTTAGCCTCCCACTACCGTGTGCAGGGCTTGGCGTGACTCTTCAAGCGTCGCACACTCCTCGATATTTTGTTGAAGGAATCGCTCCAAGTCAGGAAAGCGATTGACGGCTTCGTCTAGCCGAGGGTCATGTCCTGGGCTATAGGCACCTACGCTAATCAGATCGCGATTGCGCTGATAGCGTGAAAAAATCTGTTTGAACGTGCGCGCCTCTTGCTGCTGCGCTGGCGTCACGATGGCGGTCATCGCACGGCTGATAGAGGCTTCTATATCGATGGCAGGGTAGTGACCAGCCTCGGCTAGCGTGCGAGACAGCACGATATGGCCATCCAAGATCGCCCTGGCCGAGTCGGCGATGGGATCCTGCTGGTCATCCCCCTCGGTGAGCACGGTATAGAACGCCGTAATCGAACCGCCACCTCGCTCTGCATTGCCGGCTCTCTCTACCAAACCAGGCAATTTGGCGAAGACGGACGGCGGATAGCCTTTCGTGGCGGGTGGTTCGCCAATGGCGAGAGCGATTTCCCGCTGAGCCATGGCATAACGCGTTAAGGAGTCCATGATCAGCAGCACGTTGCGACCGGCATCGCGAAACCCTTCGGCGATGCGCGTTGCATAGGCAGCCCCTTGTAAGCGCTGTAGCGGCGACGTGTCAGCAGGGGCGGCGACAACCACTGCTCGTCTACGCCCCTCTGGCCCCAAAATATTGTCAATAAAGTCCTGTACTTCGCGACCACGCTCGCCAATCAAGCCCACCACGATAACATCGGCTTGGGTATAGCGCGCCATCATGCCCAGCAGAACCGATTTACCCACGCCGGAACCTGCGAATAGCCCCATGCGCTGGCCACGACCCACGCTTAGCAGTGCATTGATGGCGCGAATGCCAACATCGATTTGTGATTCGATGGGCGCACGTGACAGCGGATTGAGCGGCCGAGATTGGAGCGTCGTGCGGGGAGCTTCCTCCACGCCTTCACGATCATCGAGCGGATTGCCATTACCATCCAAGACTCGCCCGAGTAGCTCGTCACCGATCGGGAAGCGGCGCGCACTGTGACCATTGCCATCGACCAGGGGAGTGACGCGTGCGCCCGGCATCAAGCCGGAAATTTCTTCGAGGGGCATCAGGTAGAGCTTATCGCCCGAGAAGCCGACGACTTCGGCTTCGGCATGCTTATCGCTGTCGTTCAAGCGGCCATCTGCGCCCGGAAGTTCGATCTGGCAGGCGCTGCCAACGGCGACGCGTAAACCGACCACTTCGATCACCATGCCCGTTGCACGCACCACACGACCGCTAGTGCGGTAATACGGCAGCCGACCAACGCGCTGAGTCGTGCGCTGAAGGGCTTTTTGCCATCGCTGTTGATGGGGGCAACGGAGGTGGTTCATCGCATTACCCCGAGGATGCCGCGCTATGGCGTTTACGGAGCTGGGCCTGAACGCTGTGCCAACGGCTCTCGAACGTGGCATCCAGTTCGCCCTGGGCACTGGTCAGGCGGCAACCACCCCGAGTCAGTTGGTCGTCTGGTTGCAGCGTCCAGCCGGCGGCTTCCAGTTCGCTGCCTAAGTGCTCGGTGACCAGCTCGTGATCGGCGGGGTTGAGCCACAGTCGCTGTTTACCCACCAGTGGAGGCTCCGTGTGCAGCAGTTCCCGCACGATGGCGAGGATATGCTCGGGGTGCGCGTCTAGTGCGTCGCCTGCTAGCTGCTTACCGGTGGTCAACGCCAGCTCTGCCAGATCGTGGGCGATGGTTTCGTCGAGACGCTCGAGGGCCTCCGAAAACTGTTTGGCCAAAGCCGCTAGCGGGGTCACGCTCTTGCGAATCTGTTCATTGAGTTCTTGCGCGGCGTGCTCACGCCCTTCGCTTAGCCCTTGGGCATAGCCCTCGTCGTGGCCACGCGTCAACCCTGCCTGATACCCCTCCTCTTCGGCAGCTTGGCGAAGACGTTCGTAAATCTCTTGGCGCTCTTGCTCTTCACGGGCACGCGCCTCTTCTGCGGCGCGCCGGGCGGCCTCGACTTTACGCTGGTGCTCGCTTGGCACGGCGGCGCGGCTGTCAGGCTGTGCACGGCTGGGCGCTGCCAGCTCGTCCATCTGCCAGCGCCGCCACTCGCCGTGGCGATCAAACTCTGGCGTATGCGTATTAGACATACTCGTCGTCTCCGCCCGCTAGGACGATCTCTCCGGAATCGGCCAGACGGCGGACGATCTGCAGGATCGCTTTCTGCTCGGTTTCTACCTGAGAGACGCGAATGGGGCCACGGGCTTCCATGTCTTCGCGTACCAAATCGGCGGCGCGCTGGGACATGTTGCGCAGGAACTTGTCCACCAACGCGTCCTGGGCACCCTTGAGGGCCACCACCAAGGAGTTGGTTTCGACTTCCTGTAGGACCATCTGAATGGCGCGGTTGTCCAGGTCCAGCAGGTTCTCGAAGAGGAACATCTCGTCGATGATCTTCTGGGCAAGGTCTTCGCTGTGCGAGCGAACGGTTTCGATGGCCACCTCTTCCTGAGAAGAGTTCATCAGGTTGAGGATCTCTGCGGCCGTTCTTACGCCGCCCATCTTGCTGCGCTTGAGGTTTTGACCGTCGAGCATGCTGGTGAGTACCTCGGTGAGCTCTTGGAGAGCCGCTGGCTGTACGCCACTGAACGTCGCAATCCGTAGGACGACATCGTTACGCAGCTTCTCTTCGAACAGCTCGAGAATATCGGCCGCCTGATGGCGGTCCAGGTGTACCAGAATGGTGGCAATGATCTGCGGGTGCTCGTCGCGGATGAGTTCGGAGACCATGGACGCTTCCATCAGGTTCAGGGCATCGATACCTGAATTTTCGCCCGTGGTTTCGAGAATGTCTTCGATGAGGCTGGTAGCCCGCTCACTGCCGAGCGCTTTGGTCAGCACCGAGCGAATGTGCTCGCTCGAGTTGAGGTTCAGCGCCACGAACTCTTCGGTTTCACGGTGGAACGCTTCCAGCACGGCTTTCATGTCTTCATGCGAAACTTGGTGAAGCCGTGCCATTTCGGTACTGATCTCTTGCACTTCGCTGGCGCTGAGGAACTTGAAGACCTCGGCGGCGCTGTCTTCATCCAGTGCCAGCAGGAGAATGGCACTTTTACGTGCGCCGCTCATTTCAGCAATGCTAGTCATTGGCGTTCATCCAGCTGCGAATGATCATAGCGACCATGCGGGGATCTTCCTGGGCCATCTCCCGCAGGTCGTTAAGATTGTGTTCGTAGAGCGACGTTTTACGACGACGCTTGGGCTTGTTGCTGTAGGTGTCTTCCTCGTCGCCCTCGCCTTCGCTGCCTTCTTGCTCGTCCTCTTCACCGCCTACGCTGGTGTTCAGCGTGCCGCCAGGCATGGCAGCCGCCATGACCGGGGGTTGCGTATAGCGTTTGATCAGCGGACGCAAAATCAGCCAATAGAGCAGTAGGGCAGCGATAGCAACAAGAAGGTAGCGACCCAAGGTCGCTGCCATGGCGATGTTGTCGGGGTGTTGCCACCAAACAGGCTCGACGCGAGTGTCATCGTCGCCAGCAAAGGGCGTATTCACCACTTCGACCTGATCGCCTCGCAGCTCAGAGAAGCCCATGGCCTGCTGAACCAAGCGCTCGATTTGTGCGATCTCTTCGGCGCTGAGGGCCACTTGCTCTACTTCGCCCTCTTCGTTCGTGACGTTACGGAAGTTGACCACGACCGCTGCGGAGAGTCTTTGCACTTGGCCCAGACGGTGCTGAATGTGTTCGATGCTACGATCGACTTCATAATTCACGACGTCTTCTTGGCGCAGATTGCGTAACGCGCCCGGTTCGGCCTCGCCGTCTCCTTCGCCATCGCCCTCTTCGGCATCGGGCTGATTGATCGGGGAGGGCGCCACACCCGGCGGGGTGTTGCTGAGGGCGCCGGGAATGCCGGTGGCAAGAGGGTCTTCGCCATCATAAGAGAGGCTCAATTGACGGCTGCGCACGGCTGATTCGTTGGGCGCCTGGTTGGGGCTATAGCGCTCGGAGGTCTGCTCACGACGTGAAAAATCGATCTGCGCGGCTACTTGGGCGCGCACGTTATCACTGCCCATGATGGGCGACAGGATGTTTTCGATACGCTGCTGGTAAGAGCGCTCGACTTCCGTGATGTACGCCAACTGAGTGCCGTCGAGGTCACCTCCCTGGGCGCTGTTGGCCGTGAGGAGACGCCCGTTTTGATCGACGACGGTGACGTCTTCGATGGCAAGCTCTGGCACGCTGCTGGAGACCATATGAACGATGGCGCTCACTTGTCCCTCGCCCAGCACTCGGCCCGGCAGCAGGGTCAGCACCACCGACGCTTTAGCAGGCTCGCGGTCGCGGATGAACACCGACGGCTTCGCCATGGATAGGTGAACCCGCACGCTTTCGACGGGGCCAAGCGACTCGATGGAGCGAGCAAGCTCGCCTTCCAGGCCGCGTTGGAAGTTGACCTGCTCAGCAAACTGACTGATCCCGAACGCCTGGGTTTCCATGAGTTCAAGGCCAAGATTGCCCCCTTGCGGGAGACCCTGCTCAGCCAGTTGAAGGCGCAGCGTGTGCACTTGGTCGCTCGGGACTAGCAGTGCTTGGCCGCCCTGGCTGAACTGGTAAGGAACGCCGCGGGTATCTAGCTCAGTGATGATTCGGCCGCCGTCGGCTTCGCTGAGATTGCTGTAGAGCACCCGGTAGTCGGGACTGCTGGCCCACATGAAAAGGGCCGCCACCACCGCGATGGATGCGGCAGCCGCCACCAGTACCACCACAAGCGGATTGCCGCGCAGCTGTTTCATAGTGCGCTCAAAAGCCGATGGGTTGCTGGGTTCGTTCTCTGCGGCTCCGCTACGCGGAGGGCTTTGTGTCGTGCTGTTTTGACGGCCTGCCGTCGCACCCGTTTCGCTCATGCGTCCCTCCACAAGGGAAGGCAAAACGGGGGTCGACCAAGGCGCATCACCAAAGAAGGCATAGGCTATATCCGTCAATCGCGGTTATCCGCTGAAAGAATGAAGCGGAATTGTGATGGACGCCATTATCCGGGGGTGCGTCGACCATAAATGAACGAAAAGCTTGGCTTTTCACACGCATTTGTTCGTATGAGGCTTTTCGTACCGATGATAGGCTTGCGGCATTAAATGAACACCCGCACATTGAGGCAAGCGTATGAGTTCACCTTCCATACAGTCTGCGCTGCAGCAGATGCAGGGGCTCGCCGCCCAAGCGGCCCAGCCGATCAAGGGCGAGCAACTGACGACGGCGGTCGGGCAGTCTGGCTTTGGCAGCGAGCTACAGGCCTCTATCCAGCGCATCAATCGTTTGCAGCAGTCGGCGAATGCAAAAGCCATGGCCTTTCAGGCTGGCGAGCCGAACATCGAGCTCAACGATGTCATGGTCGACATGCAAAAAGCGAGCGTGGCCTTCCAAATGGGGATGCAGGTGCGCAACCGCTTAGTAACCGCCTACCGCGATGTCATGAACATGCAGGTGTAATGCGACTGACTTAGGTCGACGGGACATGAGGTCGGCATGGGCATAGGGCAGTTGACGGTCTGTTATCGCTTGATGGTAGCGCTCATCCTTGGGCGCTCGGTCTGGATGAGAGGGTCGGATGCCTTGTTGTTACGCCTGTAGCGAGATGAGCTTGCCTTGTAACTCCTCCAGACGCTCAGCCATCTGCAGTATCTCCTCGGCGGGTATCTGACGTATGACATCGCCCGTTTCACGATCGATGACCCGGGTGATGATGCGTGAAGAGTGTTCGCTGATATCGAACTCTAGCCCTCGCGGGCGCATGACGTCATTGATGCGCTGGAGGGGCTCGACCAGGGCGTCTTTCGTGGTCTGTTCGGCGTCCGAAGGTGCCTCCGTGACGGCCGTGATCTTGGCGGAGTGAGTGTCGATGCGTGAGCGCTCCTGGGGTAGAGCAGCGACGACCGGGGGTGTGGTTGAGTCGATGATGAGTGGGCCCATGTACAACGTTCCTCTTTAAGCTAAGCCTGTCATGGCTGGGTAACGTAACCGAGTAAAGGCGCGAGGCCGTTTACCGTTCGGTGATGAGCCTCTTCAGAAGTCTATCGGCGTATTTGCCGCCAACTTTATAGTTTTTACTATAGACGAAAAGAAAGTGTTATTAGCCCTATGGCGGGCATACGGCTCCATAAAAGCTTCTGTTATGCTCTGCTGCTTTGTGATGAGTGTTAACGCATAACGCGTTCGGGGAAAGCGAGGCACGCATGGAAGTCCAGCAAGATGAGTACGAGAGCGTCACGAGTCCGTCGGCCATTAGCTCTCTGTTAAATACCATGATCGAGAGCGGCGGCGTTTCTCTGTGCTTGGCAACTCCTGATGCGCGGCCCGAGCCTATCGTGTTGATGGAGCAGCACGAGGGCGACACGCTCGTCATGGATCTGTCGTCCGTTGATTATCTGCTCAGTCGTTTGCAGCAGGGGGAGCAGTTCTTCCTACGTGGTCAGTCCCAGGGGAAAGTGGTCAGAACGCCGCTTCTCTCGTTGACCGAAACCCGCCGTTCTGGCGGTCGTTTTTTATGCTGTAGTGATTATCCGGCCTCGGTTGACGTGTTGCAGCGTCGTGAATCTTACCGTGCCGAACTGCGCATGGGCATGGTGGTTGCGGCAACCGTTTTTGGAGAGGGGGGCGACAGTGCGTTGGGGGAGCTGCGCGACCTATCTCAAGACGGCTGTCAGCTCGAATTACCGCTGACGGCCAGCGGTGTCCTGGCCGAGACCGATGCGCCGCTGAAGCTCGCTTTTACCTTTCCAAACGGCACTTATTTTGAAGTTCACGCGGTCGCCCGTCACCAAAAGACCGATCCTGAGCGCCACTTGCTTCGCGTTGGCTTCCGTTTTGCCGGTTGCACGTCTGAGCAAGAGCGGCAGATTTGGTACTTCGTCTGCGAGATCGAACGCGAGGCATCGCGCTATCAGAAGGACGTTCAGGAAGAGCGTCAGCCGTCGCCACTTTTCGAGCAGCCCGGTCGGCGGACGCCGGATACCGAGCATGTAGGACGACGCGATATTCGCCGCTACGCGACGCCGATGGCGCGCCGCTTGGTCAAAGTGGCGGCGTATTTGGATGCTCAGCTGCTGCTGTTACAGCAGGGGAGTGACATCGATTCGCGCCAGCTGTCGCGCAACGCAGATCGTTTGTTGATGCTTCACGAAGAGGATCGTGAGGGCTTGCTATTTGCCTCTCGCTGCCTCTCTCTGGAGCCACTGCTGGTGCGCCACGGGATTGCCGTCGCGGTGCATTTGCTGGATTTGGTGGGCGATAACATGCCCCGAGAAGTGCGCAAAGCGATCGTGGCGAGCGGACTGGTGCACGACCTGGGCAAGGCGCTGGTCCCTCAAGTGGTGTTCAAAGCGCCCCACTTCGAGGCGAACCACCGCCGCGCGTTAAGCGAGCACGTATCACTGCTATTGGCGCGTTTGCATACCTGTCAGTGGCTGTCTGCCACCGTGGCGCAGGCGGTGATTGGCGGAATCAATGAGCGTCTCGACGGCAGCGGTTATCCAGAAGGGTTGACGGGAGACGATATCAACGAGCTGGCGAAAGCGAGTGCGATCGTCGACGTGGTTGAAGCTATGCGGCGTGATCGGGCCGATCGTCCTGCGCGCACGGCTCAGCAGATCTATCGTCATCTTCTCGCGCATCCTCACCAGTTCGACCCGCGCTGGATCAAGCGTTACATCGAGCATTTCAAAACGTTGCCGGTGGGCTCGCTGGCGCTCTTCTCGAGCGAGCAGTTGGCCTGGATTCTACGCCTCGATGAGAGTGGCGCGCCGTCGGAGGTGGTGCTGACGCAGCAGTCAGAGCCGCCCATGCGTGACACTCTGGGAGCGGTTGTTCGCGGTGATGTCTTGGAGCGTTTGGGTAAACCCATTCGAGAAGTGGCGGTCTCAACGTAAAGCACCAGTGCAGTGCAACCGGCCAAAATTAAAACGTAATTAGGCTTAAAGTCCGCGCTGCCTGCGCCGATATATTCAGTAAGTGAGCAAGCACGCTCAACTATCAAGATGAAACAGCCGTTTGCCGCGATGGGCGCGGCTGTGGTTTTACCTCAAACAGGAGTGCCCGCTAATGACTTACACTCGCGGTGGCGCCGCTAACGGACGTGGTGCAAATGCGTATGCCCGTGTCGGCGTTGAAAGTGGTGTTATGTCTGCTGATCCGCATCAGCTGATCGTGATGCTCTTTGACGGTGCTCAGGCAGCCATCCGTGCGGCGCGTATTCACATGCAGGCTGGTAATCGGGCAGAGAAAGGGCGCTCGATTTCCAAAGCCCTCGATATCATCAATAACGGTTTGGCAGCTGCCCTCGACCAAGAGAAAGGCGGTGTGATTGCCGAGCGACTTGCATCGCTCTACGACTACATTGCTCGCTTGCTGTTGACGGCTAACCTGCGCAACGACGAAGAGAGCCTCAATCAAGCCGAACGGTTGCTTGAAGATATCGCTTCCGCCTGGCGTGAAATCGGTCAACAGCAGAGTGCATGAGGCAAGCATGGCAGCTTCCGAAACAGCCCATCGTCATTCGCAGCAGGCACTCCTGGATGCCTATGCAAAGCTGTTGGTGCGCGTGCACTATATGCACGAGCTCGCCAACGCAGAAAAGTGGGCAGAACTGATCGAGCAGCGCAGCAACTATGTAGTGCTGGTCGAAGAGGTGCGTGAATTAGATGTCACGGTGGTGCTCGATGCTCAGGCCAAGCAGCGCAAGTCCGAGCTGTTGGAGCAAATCCTGGAGCACGATGTCGAGATTCGCCGCCGTTTGGTCGCCCGACGCGATGAGCTTGGTAAGTTGATTGGCGTGACCCAGCGTCAGCGCGACCTGCACCGTGCGTATGCGCCGCAGCAGGGAGCATACAACGGTTACGAGAGCGACCCCTCTCGCGATAAGGGGGCATCGTGAGTGGCATTACGCCGCTTATCGACACTCTTTTACATCAAGTGCTTGGTCGCCAAGCCGAGGTGTCCACGCAGCGTGCGCTGAATGCCCCCGTGCAACCTGTGTATGCCGGTGACGGTCCGCGAGCACTGCAAGGAGATGCCGGGCTGGATGGGCGCCCACTGGCACCGCTACTCGGTGACCTAAAGCGCCTGCCAGGCTCTCCCGATGGGTTTCGTCAGGCGCCTCCTGGTACGCTGCCCGGTAATGCGCCCAGCTCGACACAAACCCACTTTAGCCCTGCCGCACGCACCATCGCCGATGTGTTGCTGCGTTTTCCTGCGCCTCCCACCGTGCTGCGCCCCCAGGCCCCGTTAATGTCGACGCAGGAGCCGCCTTCGGCACCCGTAGTGGCCAATCGGTTAGAGGCGAGCATTCGTGATAGCGGGCTCTTTTACGAAGCGCATCTCAAGCGCTGGTTTCAAGGCGATACCTCTCGGCAGCAGTTGATGCGTGAGCCGCAGATGCAGCCAGGGCCTCGCCCTGCCGCTGTTTTCGTACCCAGTTTCACGTCGGCAGTGCTGAGTGCCACCGCCACTGCGCCCGCCTCGGCGCTGGTGACAAGCACCGCGCCATTCACCATTTTGCCGAATACCCCACTGACCCCTTTGACAGGCAATCAACCGTTGCTGGAGCGGCCCGCCATGTTGCCGCCCAGCCCCAATGCCGTGCCATCGCCCCTGACGAACAGTCGAGAGCCCCCCCAGTTGCCTGTCGCCCTGCCGGCAAGCAGCGAATGGGACGTGTCGAGTCGTGGGCCAAGAGAGATTGTGCACGAGAGTCTTCAAGGGCTGGTGCGTCAACAGCTAGAGATGATGGTAACGCCGACGCTGCGTTGGGAAGGTGATGTTTGGGCGGGCATTTTTATGGCGCTCGTCATCAACCTGCCCGGCCGCGACGGGCAAAAAGAGGGAGCGGGTGGCGAGGGCGAAGCCGACGAGGGGTGGCGTTCTGAAATGCAGCTCGATGTTCCTAACCTGGGGCGTTTCAACATTGCACTTGCACTTTACCAGGGAGCCTTGACGATCAACCTAACGGCCGAGGACGCCGAGACGCGGCAGCGCCTGGAAGAGGGGGTGGGCGCGCTGGAACAACGATTGAGCGCGTTCGATTTTCGTAAAGTTAAGGTCATGGTTAGACATGTAACATTGGAGAGCGATGATGGCGACCTCGGGTGATCGACGCCGCCAAGCCGTCGCGCTGGCCTATCAAGAGGGAGAGCAAGCCCCGCGTGTGGTCGCGAAAGGGTATGGCGAACTCGCGGAGCGCATCATGGCGGAAGCGCAGCGCCAGGGGATTTACGTACACGATGCCCCTGAGTTGGTAGCGCTACTGATGCAATTGGACTTGGATGCAGAGATACCCGCCAGTTTGTACCAAGTCGTCGCTGAGCTGCTCGTCTGGGTCTTCGAGCTATCGGACGGAGGGCTGAATCAGCGTGAAAGGCTCAAGTAGCCAATACAAGCGTTGTATGCAACCATGATACTGGGTAAGAAAAAGTCATCAATGGCGCCAGTATAATGGTCACAATGTCGCGCCTGTGTCGTTCGATGGGACACTATGAGTCAAACAAGCTTTCTCGATGAGATTCAAGAAATTAACTTAGCGTATTTGCTACTTGCGCAGCGCCTGCTAAGCGAAGATCGCGAGGCGGCCATGTTTCGCCTAAAAATCGACGGCGAGCTCGCCGACCTTTTGGTATCGCTCAATGCATGGCAGCTCACCAAGCTTGCGCGGAGCAATCAGTTGGTATGCCGGTTCAGCCATTCGAGTGGTCAACGGCTACGCGAAATTCTCGAAAACCCCAGGGATCAAGGGCTATCAGGCCTGCATGCGTCGCTGTTATCTGCCTGTGAGCCGATGACATCGCTAACGTCAGGAGAGTCGAAGTGAGCCAGAAGAGCTTGGTTGATGAAATGCACCAAGTGCAGCTGGCAATCGAGCTGATTGAGTTAGGTGCACGTTTGCAGGTGCTGGAAACGGAAACGGAGCTGAGCCGCACGCGCCTGATCAAACTTTATAAAGAGGTGCGGGGCATGTCGCCGCCCAAAGGGATGCTGCCATTCTCTGCAGATTGGTTCGTCACTTGGCTGCCCAACGTGCACTCCTCTTTTTTCTACAACATCTATGTCGGGCTGTTGAAAGGCGCGGGCTGTGAGCGCATCGATGCTTTCGTCAAGGCGTATCGCTTGTACGAAGAGCAAATCTCGCTGGAGGATGTGGAGCCAGTATTAGGGTTAACGCGCGCTTGGACACTGGTGCGTTTTTTTGAAAGCGATCTGCTACAGCTGACCACCTGCACGCGCTGTGAAGGCCACTTTGTCGCTCACGCCCACAGTCCGACGCACGATTACGTGTGCGGTATTTGTCAGCCCCCCTCGCGTGCTGGCAAGACCCGTAAAGCATCGCGTTGAACGTATAAAATTGTCACGCCCCTAGCGGCGAGGCCGAGAATTAATAAACTACCTCTTTAACGGTTAGATAGCGGTAAAAGGCGGTGGTACTTTTTCATTAAACAGCGCACTCGTCTTAGTATGATGTGGCTAAGTAGCACTTGGGATGGAGCGGTGCCTGTGTGGTCAAGCCTGAGGCCCTGCTCTTTTTGAAAAAACTGATATCGCAAGGACTCTGCTTGTGCTGATTCTTTTAGGTTATGTGGTCGTACTGGTGTGCGTATTCGGCGGCTATGTACTGGCAGGTGGCAGCTTGGGGCCGCTGTATCAGCCGACGGAGCTGCTGATGATCGGTGGGGCGGGCGTGGGGGCGTTCATTGCCGCCAACAACGGCAAGGCCATCAAAGCAACGTTCAAAATTCTGCCGCGGCTAAAGCGAACCAAAAAATATAACAAAGCGCTCTATATGGAATTAATGGCGCTGCAGTACAAAATTCTCTCCAAGGTACGCCGTGAGGGGATGCTTGGCATCGAGCGCGATATCGACAACCCCGAGGAAAGCCCGCTGTTTCAAGAGCACCCGTCGGTGCTGGCAGACCCGCATATCATGAACTTCTTGACCGACTATCTTCGCCTAATGGTGAGTGGCGGTATGGAGCCCATGGAAATCGACGAGCTGATGCTGCATGAGATCGAGGTCTTCGAACAGGAAGCGCACGTGCCCATCGACGCCATTGCCAAAGTGGGTGATGCCATGCCTGCGTTCGGCATCGTGGCGGCGGTCATGGGGGTCATCAAGGCGTTGACCTATGCGGACGCCACCGCTGCGCAGATGGGGGAGATGATCGCACTGGCACTGGTCGGTACGTTCCTAGGGATTCTGCTGGGTTACGGCTTCATCAGCCCGATTGCGAGCTACGCCGACCGTCAGGCCAAAGAAGCGGAGAAAATGCTGCAGTGTATCCGCGTCACGCTGCTGGCGAGCCTGCATGGCTATGCGCCTCAGCTTGCCGTCGAATTTGGCCGTAAAGCGCTGCATACCGCAGAGCGCCCCAGCTTCACCGAATTGGAAGAGTACGTGCGCGACGCCAAAAAGGGCGGTAATGCATGAGTAAGGGTGGGGATAAGCGTCCGATTGTCATCCGGCGCAAAAAAGTGGTCCATGCCCACCATGGGGGGGCATGGAAGATCGCGCTGGCGGACTTTATGACCGCGCTGATGGCGCTCTTCTTGGTGATGTGGATTCTGAGTGTGTCCAGTGAAGAGACTCGGCGGGGCGTGGCGGAGTACTTCAGTACCCCACTCGTCACGGCCATTACCGGGGGAGATATGTCGGGAAGCACCAGCGTCATTCCCGGTGGTGGGCCTGACCCTACGCACAGCGATGGTGAGCGCGCGCGCATCGACGTGCTGCAGCACACTCGCCCCAGCGCTCAAGAACGACGCTTCTTCGATGACTTGCAAGAGCGTATCGAGCGCGCCATCGAGCGTGACCCGGAGCTGCGTGAACTGCGTAACCAGATGCGTTTCGACTTAACCCGGGAAGGGTTACGGATTCAGCTACTGGATACCGAGCAGCGCCCCATGTTTGAGTTAGGGAGCGATCAGGTAGCGCCGTACATGCGCAGCCTGCTGCGTACCATGGCTCCGTTGTTGAACGATTTACCTAACGATCTCAGCATCAGCGGTCACACCGACAGCGTTCCTTATGCCGGTGGTTATCGCGGGTACAGTAACTGGGAGCTCTCCAACGACCGTGCCAATGCGTCGCGTCGTGAATTAGTGGCCGGTGGGCTTGATCCAGATCAGCTTTTACGCGTATCGGGCTTTGCGGATCGCGTGCTGTTGTCTGACACTGCGCCCACGGATCCGATCAATCGTCGTATCGAGCTCGTCGTGCTGCTGCCAGAGATCGCCGAAGCCATTCGCAACCCAGGCATTCTCTCGGCGGACGACACCCTGCCAGAGGGCGAGGTGCCCGAGGCACTGCTTCCCGACGACGCCTTGCCCAGTGACACGGCGCTCGATGAGCCGGTACCAGCAGAACAAGTGCCACCAAATACGCCACAGGTCGACGATGAAGGGTAATCGCGGCTTGTCACAAAAAAATATGACGTTCACGTGGAGCGGTGCATGGATATAGCGGATTTTTTTGACACCTTTTTTGAAGAGGCTGAAGAGCTGCTTGCCGACATGGAGCAGCACTTACTGGAACTGGATGTCGATGATCCGGATAGCGAGCAGCTAAACGCTATCTTCCGCGCAGCCCACTCTATCAAAGGTGGCGCAGGAACCTTCGGTTTTAGCGTGCTACAGAAAACCACGCACATTTTCGAAAACCTGTTGGATCATGCTCGCAAAGGCGAACTGACCCTGCGTGCGGAGCACGTGGATACCTTTTTAGAGGCCAAAGACATCATGCACGAGCAGCTCGATGCCTACCGCAACGAGGAAGAGCCCAATCAAGAAGCGTATGAGCGAATCTGCCAAACGCTGCAGCAAATTGCCCTCGAAGAGATAGGCAAAACGCTCGATGCTCCTGCGGCTGCCCCTGCACCCAAACAAGAGGCGCCCAAAGAAGAGAAAGAGACCGCGTCCGCGAGCAGTGGCGGTGAGCAGAGGCTCAAAGTGGCGCTTCTGAACGTCGGTGATAAAGATCGTGGACTGCTCGTCGAAGAGCTAGAGCAGCTAGGCGATATTCAATCCCAGTCGGGGGACGAAAAGCGCTACGAAGTCACGCTGACGGGTGGCGTCAGTGCCGATGATATCGAAGCGGTCATGTGCTTCATCATCGAGCCGGATCAAATCGAAATCACGACGCTGGGCGAGGCAGCCCCCGCTGCGGCACCAGCACCCGACGCGCAAGCCGACAACGTCACCCCTGCCGCAGAAGCACCGGTAGTTGAAGAGAAACCGGCCGCACCGGCTCTGGAAAAAGCGCCTGCCAAAGCACCCGCCAACAAATCGACGAAGGCTGCGCCCAAGAAAGCGGCTGCTGAGTCCTCCTCCATTCGTGTCTCGGTGGATAAAGTCGACCAGATCATCAACCTGGTGGGCGAGCTGATCATTACCCAGTCCATGCTCGATCAAACGGTTAGCGACCTGGGCGACCAGTCGGTGGGCAACAGCTCACTGCAAAATGGCATGAGCCTGCTGCAGCGTAACGCGCGTGATCTGCAAGAAGCGGTCATGTCGATCCGTATGATCCCCATGGAGTTCGTGTTCAGCCGTTTCCCTCGCGTAGTACGTGACACCGCTGGCAAGCTCGGTAAAGAGATCGAGCTGGTGACGGAAGGAAAATCCACCGAGCTGGATAAAAGCTTGGTCGAACGTATCACCGACCCGCTAACGCACTTGGTGCGTAACAGCTTGGATCACGGCATCGAAATGCCCGATGAGCGCGAAGCGCTGGGCAAGCCACGTACCGGCAAGCTGGTCCTCTCTGCCCGCCATCAGGGGGGCAACATCCTGATTGAAGTGCGCGACGACGGTGCCGGCATGGATCGTGATCGCTTGCTGGCCAAAGCCCGTGAAAACGGCTTGAACGTCTCGGACACCATGTCGGACGAGGACGTCTATCAATTGATCTTCGCTCCCGGCTTCTCCACGGCGAAGGAGGTGACCGATGTCTCCGGCCGTGGCGTGGGGATGGACGTGGTCAAGCGGAACATTCAAGGAATGGGTGGCCGGGTAGAAATTCAATCCAAGAAAGGCGAAGGCACCAATACACGTATCGTGCTGCCGCTGACGCTGGCCATCTTGGACGGTATGTCGATCAAAGTCGGCAACGAAACCTTTATTCTGCCGCTCTCTACCGTGCTTGAGTCGCTGCAGCCTGCCAAAGGCGATATGTATGCCATGGCCGGAGACGACGTGGTACTCAAGGTGCGCGATGAGTACCTCCCGGTCATCGCCATTCACGAAGTGCTGGACGTCGAAAACGCCATTACCGACCCGACCAAGAGCATTGCCGTGATCGTCCAAGGGGAAGGGCGGCGTTACGCCATGCTGGTGGACGAGTTGATCGGCCAGCAGCAGGTCGTGGTAAAGAACCTCGAAGACAATTATCGCAAAGTGCCCGGCGTATCGGCCGCTACCATCTTGGGGGATGGCAGCGTTGCGCTAATTCTCGATATCACTGGCTTACACCGTTTGAGCCGGGCCAAAAAAGAAGCAGGGAAAGTCGCTAATCCACCCCATCTCTCTTATTACAAGGAGGCTGAGCCGTCATGAGTCAAGCATCTAATGAGGCGGTGCTAGCCGCCGCCGAAGCGGAAAATCGCGAATTTTTGGTGTTCTCGCTGGGCGATGAAGAGTACGCCATCGATATTTTGAAGGTGCAGGAGATCCGCGGTTACGAAAACGTGACCCGGATTGCCAATGCGCCCGACTTCATCAAAGGGGTGACGAACCTTCGCGGTGTGATCGTGCCCATCGTGGACCTGCGTATCAAGTTTCACCTGGATAACGTCGAGTACGGCGGCCAGACCGTGGTGATCGTCGTCAACGTGGCCGATCGTATCGTCGGTATCGTGGTCGATGGCGTCTCCGACGTCATGACCCTGACGCCGGATCAAATCAAGCCGGCGCCCGAGTTTGGCGTCACGCTCTCCTCCGATTTCCTGAGCGGCCTCGGTAGCCTAGACGACCGGATGCTCGTCTTGGTCGATATCGACAAACTGCTGACCAGCGAAGAAATGGCACTGGTCGACAGCACCAGTAACCGCTAACGACCTGCCACGGGGCACACGGAGCGTGCCCGTCTCGAGCCAATGAACAACCCGCTCTGGCGCCATGGATAGCGCTGGCCAGTACGGTTGTGTTTGGAGAAAAGCGTGTGACACAGCTAGTACGTCAACTGATGAGTAACATGACCGTCCGACTCAGTTGGGGGCTGGTGCTCGCCACCTTCAGCGTTTGGGTACTCATCGCCTGTGGGATTGGGCTTTATGCGCTGCATCATGGGGCGAACATCGTCCAGAGTGCCAACGACCCGCAGGCGCAGCAGCTGGCGTTCAGCGCCTTTGCCACCCAAATTCGCTGGGTGTTGATCGGCGTGGTCGCCATGACCTTGCTCACGGTCGCGGTGGTGGTGTGGGGCGTGAGCGCCAACGTGCTGCGCCCGCTAGATCGACTGGTGGGTTATTTCGAGCGCATGGCGCAGGGAGATCTCAATCAACAGATCCGCTCGCCCGGTAATAACGAGATCGGCAAGCTCTATAGCGCGATGGCGCACATGCAAGGCTCGCTCTCCGAGACCGTTGGTGTCGTCCGGCGCAGTGGAACGACCATCTTCGAGCGTTCGCAGCATATTGCCAGCGGTAACAACGACCTCTCCTCGCGTACCGAACAGCAGGCCTCCTCCCTCGAAGAGACCGCGTCTAGCATGGAGCAGCTCGCCTCGACCGTCAGTCACAATGCCGACAATGCCCGTCAGGCCAGCCAGTTAGCGGGTGACGCGACACTCACGGCACGGCGCAGCGGCGAGGAAGTCAGTCAGATCGTCGATACCATGCAAGAGATCAGCGCCAGTTCCCATCAGGTCGCTGACATCATCACGCTGATCGATAACATTGCCTTTCAAACCAACATCCTGGCGCTGAATGCGTCGGTCGAGGCGGCGCGCGCTGGCGAGCACGGCAAAGGGTTTGCCGTGGTGGCTCAGGAAGTGCGGAGCCTTGCTAGCCGAAGCGCCAGCGCGGCCAAAGAGATCCGCACGCTGATCGATACCTCGCTCGGCAAAGTGGATGTCGGCACCCAGCGTGTCAATCAGGCAGGTCAGACCATGCAGGATCTGGTGGCCGCCGTGCAACGCGTCAGCGATATCATGGATGAAATTGCGTCCGCCTCCGAAGAGCAGAGCAATGGTATTGGTCAGGTGAATCAGGCCGTTGCCCAAATGGACCAAGTCGTGCAACAGAACGCGCAGTTGGTGCAGCAAGCCGCTCGCAGTGCCAACGAACTCGAAAGTGAGGCGGCGCGTCTGCGTGAAGCCGTCGAACGCTTCCAAGTAGCAGGCTCCGGTCAAGCGCTGTCACACACCCGAGCGGCCGCGCCGGCTATCGCCCCCGCGCCTCGCGCCCCCCAGCCTGTTGCGAAACCCGTCGCGACCACCAGCACCGACGAATGGGAAGCTTTTTAAGAGGGCGGCATTTTCCGCCACCAGAATGACCCGAAGACGTGCCACAACATCAACAATAAGGCAGCATGATGCGTAACAACCAGCCAGTGACTCAACGGGAAGTTGAGCTTAAACAAGACGATTTTCTTGTCTCACGCACGGATTTGAAAGGGCGGATTACCTACGCCAATCCGGCGTTCATCGAGATAAGCGGCTATCAGCACGACGAGCTGATCGGGGCACCGCATAACCTGATTCGTCATCCGGATATGCCGTCGCCCGCGTTTGAAAATCTTTGGAAAACCGTTCAGGCCGGTGACACCTGGCGGGGACTGGTGAAGAACCGCTGTAAGAACGGCGACCACTACTGGGTCGACGCCAGCGTAACGCCGATTGTGGAAAACGACCAAGTGATTGGTTACACCTCGGTTCGCGTGCAGGCAACCCGTGAGGCGATTGCGCAAGCGGAACGGCACTATGCCGACATGCGTGAGGGGCGCCAAAAGCGTCTCTACCTCGATAAGGGTCGTGTACGCCAGAAAGGGGTGTGGCAGCGTATCAAGCGCACCCGGCTCGACACCATTCGTGCCAAGTTGATCGGCATGGTGGTGGTCGCGGGAGCGCTACTGACGGCCAGCGGAGGATTAGGGCTTTACGGCCTGAACGTGGCGGGTGATCGGTTGGGCGAGCTAAACGACGACGGACTCAGAGACGTTATTCGGTTACAGCAGATCGACCAAACCATCGCTCAGACCCGTCAATCGATGATCGAGCCCGAGCGTATGGAACTGATCAACCAGCGCTTCGAGATGGGCGAGGCCGTTGCTGACAATGCCGCTGAAGTGGCCAGTGTGTGGGAGGCGTTCTACCGCCGCGACGTGAACGCGACACCGCTTGCCGATGCCTTCAACGAACAGTTGCAAGCCTTCTTGACGAACGGCATGAACCAAGCGGCAAGCGTGCTACAAGCCGAAGAGACGTACCAAGCCTTCACCGGCCTGGACGGGGTGATCAACGTCATGAATGAGGATGGGCGTGCCCTATCGGGCATGGTCAACGAGCTGATAGCGCAAAAACAGGCGGCCGCCGAGGCCATGGCCGCAGATGCCGAGCGTGGTCAGACAGCCATGTTCACGGCACAGGCCGCGATGCTGGGCATAGGACTATTGCTGCTGGTGCTCATCAGCGTCGTGACGCTGCGCTCGATCATTACGCCGCTCAAGCGCGCCTCGCGTTTCACGCTGCAAATTGCCGGTGGCAACCTGGCGGCCCGCGTACCGCCCAAACGGCGCGATGAGATTGGTCAGTTGATGGACTCGCTCAATACCATGCGCAAAAGCCTGAGCAGCATCATTAGTGACGTGAAAGGGGGCATCGAAGTCGTCACGCCAGCCGCCAAAGAGATCGCCAGCGGTAACGAAGCGCTTTCGTCGCGTACCGAGCAGCAGGCCGCATCGCTGCAGCAAACCGCCTCGAGCATGGAGGAAATGACCACGACGGTACGGCAAAACAGTGATAATGCTCAAGAAGCGCGGCGGCTGGCCGATAATAATGCAACAAGGGTTACACAAACCGGCGAATTGATGACACAACTGGTCGCCAATATGCAGCGGATTACCCAAAGCTCACAGAAAATGACCGAGATCATCAACGTCATCGATTCGATTGCCTTTCAGACCAATATTTTGGCCTTGAATGCATCGGTAGAGGCCGCTCGCGCTGGTGAGCATGGCCGGGGATTCGCCGTAGTGGCCGAAGAAGTGCGCAAGTTGGCCGGACGCAGTGCTGGGGCATCGCAAGAGATTCGTTCGTTGATTGACGCATCCAACCAGCAAGTCAGTGCGGGTGCCGGTCTGGTGGAGAAAGCCGAAGCAGCCATCGTTGACGTTGCTGACGCCGCCCGCAGCGTGACCCACATCATGCACGATATCTCGGCAGCCTCCGAAGAGCAGAGCAGCGGGATTGCGGAGGTCAATCAGGCCGTCGCAGAGATGGATCAAGCAACACAGCAAAACGCCCTGCGCGTTCAAGAAACGGCGCAAGCGGCAATGGCATTAGAGCAGCAGGCAAGCCTGTTGGCGCTATCGGTGGAAGCGTTCCGGCTCACGAGTCAGGGGCCGTTGACGCCGCCAGCCGGTCAATCTGGCATGGCCGCTTTACCGAGCGCCAAGGCACCGCCTGCGGCAGACAAGATCAGCAGCGCCACAACGCCTGCGCCGAGTCATAAGAAGCGGCAGATGGCCTCTGTAGAGGAGTGGGAAGAGTTTTGACAGACCAACGCGAACGGGGTAGCGACGCCGGCCAATGGGCGTCCAGTGGACAGATCGAGCGTGATCTGGTGCTGACCGATGCGGATTTTGCGCGTATTCGAGAGTTGATTTATCAGCGCGCAGGCATCGTTTTGGCCGAGCATAAGCGTGAAATGGTCTACAGCCGCTTGGCCAAGCGGCTGCGTCATCACGGCATGACGCGCTTTACCGACTACCTGTCGCGGCTGGAGCGTCAGCCTGACGCGAAAGAGTGGGAAGCGTTCACTAACGCGCTGACGACCAATCTCACGGCTTTTTTCCGTGAGTCACACCACTTTCCGCTGCTTGCCGACCACATCAAGCACAAGCCTGATCCCGTCACCATTTGGTGCTCGGCGGCATCGACGGGGGAAGAGCCCTACTCCATCGCCATGACGCTGTTGGAAACCCTGGGGCCCAAAGCGTCCCAGGCCAAGGTCATTGCCACGGATATCGACACCGAAGCGTTGGCCAAAGCGCGTAAGGGCATCTATCCCCAGGAGCAGGTGCGCAAACTCGACGAAGCGCGGGTTAAGCGGTTCTTTCAGAAGGGGACCGGCAACCATATCGGGCTTGCCCGTGTGCGGCCGGAGGTGTCGGCACTGGTAGAGTTCATGCCACTCAATCTATTGGCACCCCAGTGGCCGGTCAAAGGGCCGTTCGATGCAGTGTTTTGCCGTAATATCATGATTTATTTCGATAAAGACACGCAGGCCAAGATTTTGAAGCGGTTCGCACCGCTCATGAAGCCCGACGGTCTGCTTTTTGCAGGGCATTCCGAAAACTTCTCGTATATCAGCGATGCGTTTAAGTTGCGCGGGCAGACGGTTTACACCCTCGCGAAATAAGTGAACAAAAGATGCGCGCTTCGCTCGGCCGTGGGCGTTATCCCCCCACGAGCGACGCGGCAATGGCTACCGTAAGAGGAGGCGTGCTTTGAGCGCAGCCAAGATTAAAGTGTTGTGCGTCGATGATTCGGCGTTGATTCGTGATTTGCTGACGGAAATCATTAACTCACAGCCCGACATGGAAGTCGTCGCCGTTGCGCCTGACCCCATTGCTGCCCGTGATTTGATCAAGCAGCACAACCCTGATGTGCTGACGCTGGATGTCGAGATGCCGCGTATGGACGGACTCGACTTTTTGGAGCGCTTGATGCGTTTGCGCCCGATGCCGGTGCTGATGGTGTCATCGCTGACGCAAAGCGGTTCTGAAATCACCCTGCGAGCGCTGGAGCTGGGCGCGCTGGATTTTGTTGCCAAGCCGAGCCTGGGCATTCGTAGCGGCATGATGGAGTACGCCAACGAGATCGCCGATAAGCTCCGCGCTGCCGCACGCTCTCGCCCACGTCAGGCGCGTCATAAGAACACGCCCCCGCCCAGCCAGTTAAAAGCGCCGATGACGACCAGTGAAAAGCTCATCATCATCGGCGCCTCCACGGGAGGTACCGAGGCCATCCGCGCGGTACTGGAGCCGCTGCCCGCCAACGCGCCTGCCATTTTGATCACTCAGCACATGCCGGGGGGCTTTACCCGCTCTTTCGCCGAGCGTCTGGATCGTTTGTGCCGCATCACCGTGAAAGAGGCCACCGACGGCGAGCGTGTGCTACCCGGTCACGCTTACATTGCGCCCGGCGATCAGCACCTGGAGCTGGCGCGTAGCGGTGCGAACTACGTGGCCCGGCTCAACGATGGACCGCCGGTGAACCGTCACCGTCCGTCGGTCGATGTGCTGTTTCACTCGGCTTCGAAGCATGCCGGTAAGAACGCCATCGGCGTGATTCTCACTGGGATGGGGAAAGACGGCGCGGCGGGGCTGTTGGAGATGCGCCAGGCAGGCGCGCCCACCATCGCCCAGAACGAAGAGTCCTGCGTGGTGTTCGGCATGCCTCGTGAAGCGATTGCCGTTGGGGGCGCCGTCGAAGTCGTCGCGCTCGACGACATCCCGTCACGGTTGATGGCGCTCATCGCCGCCTCCGGTCGCGCCCAGCGCGTTTGACGACACGATAACGATCATCACCAGGACAGATATTGACAAGGGAAGCTACAACAATGACTCGCTTGCTGCGCAATCTCAGTATTCATGCCGCCGTCGTCACGGCACTTACATGCTTCGTCGCCCTCATTTTGGTGGTGGCCGGGCTAGGGGTCATGGCCGACCGTAACGCGCAAACCAATCTGGCTACGCTCAATTTGATTGGCAATGAACAGCTCAACGAGCTGAACCGCGCGGATTCGCTGCTCAATCAGGCCATGCTGGCGATGGAAACGGCGTCGAATCTGTTGATGGTGGGGCGTACGCAGCAATCCAACGAGCAGGTCGATGTGGCGGCCAACCGCATCGAGCGGGCCGAGCAGCGCTTCAATAAGTTCGCGGCCGCACCACGTACGCCCCAAGGGCAAGTATTGGGTGAGGCGGTGGATGACAATTTCCGCACGGTACTCGAGCTGGTCAAACAGCAGCACGCCAGCTTCGAGTTCATGGATATCAATACCTTCAATCAGTTGCGCGGTGAATTGGCAGAACCCCTCAGCGAGCTTGCTGAAAGCACCACGGCGTTTGTCGAGTACGCTTTTGATCGCGTCGACACAACGCGTACCGATGCCGAGTCCCAGGGCGATACCTTTACGCTGATTAACGCTCTTGCCGTTGGGTTGGCCCTGCTGGTCACGCTGTTGATCTATCTCGGCTTGCGCCGTACGGTCATTGCGCCGTTGAACAATGCCGTTCAACGGCTGGATCGTATTGCCGAGGCGGATCTGACCCAGCCATTGCCCGAAGCCGGTAAGAATGAAATTGGACGCCTTTTCGCGGCCATGGCGACCATGCAACAGAACCTCAGCGCGACCGTGACACGCGTACGCGAAGGCAGCCGCGAGATTCACCACGGTACCCGAGAAATCGCCAGCGGCAATGCGGATCTCTCGTCACGCACCGAGCAGCAGGCTGCTTCGATCGAGCAAACGGCGGCCAGCATGGAGCAGATGACCGCGACCGTGAAGCAGAACGCTGACAATGCCCGTCAGGCCAGCACCTTGGCTGCGGACGCCTCGACCACGGCCGAGCAGGGCGGCGACGTGGTTCAGCAAGTGGTCGAGACCATGCAGGGTATCTCCACGAGCTCGCAGAAAGTGGCCGACATTACCAGTGTGATCGATTCGATTGCCTTTCAGACCAATATTCTAGCGCTCAACGCCTCCGTCGAAGCGGCGCGGGCCGGTGAGCAGGGGCGCGGCTTTGCCGTCGTGGCGGGCGAGGTGCGCAACCTCGCTAGCCGGAGTGCCGATGCCGCAAAAGAGATTAAAACGCTGATTGACGCCTCTGTTAGCCAAATCAACCAGGGCTCTTCTCTGGTAGAAAAGGCGGGTCAAACCATGACCGACGTGGTCACGGCGGTGCGCCGCGTGACCGATATCATGGATGAGATCTCCGCTGCGTCTCAGGAGCAGAGTGATGGTATCGAGCAGGTGAGTCAGGCCGTTGGCCAGATGGATCAGGTGACGCAGCAAAACGCTGCGCTGGTGCAGCAAGCCTCTGCCGCTGCGGCGTCGCTCGAAGAGCAGGCGAATCGCTTAGAGGAAGCCGTCGCGGTCTTTCAGGTGGTGAGCGCCCAGTCCGCGCGCAGCGCGTTACCGCCGCAGCGTGTCGCGGCGTCGAGCGCGCCTAGCAAACCCGCGCTGGGGAAAGCAGCACCGTCTGCCGCTACGCCGTCGCCGCGTCAAGCGACACCCCAACACCACGATGAGTGGGAAGAGTTTTAACCCTGACTGAATTGACAGTCACCCAATACATGATGTTAGTGAGAGGATGACCCATGGCCGATAAGAACATGAGCTTCTTGGTAGTAGACGACTTTCCCACCATGCGCCGGATCGTCCGCAGCCTGCTCAAAGAGCTTGGCTTTACCAACGTGGATGAAGCCGAAGATGGGCAAGACGCGCTCAACAAGCTGCGCGCTGGCAACTTTGAGTTCGTCGTGTCAGATTGGAACATGCCGAACCTTGACGGCCTGGAGATGCTGAAGGAGATCCGTCAGGATGATGCGTTGAAAGACCTGCCGGTTCTCATGGTGACGGCGGAAGCCAAAAAAGAGAACATCATTGCTGCCGCACAAGCAGGTGCCAATGGTTACGTCGTCAAGCCGTTCACTGCCGCCACCCTGGAAGAGAAGCTGAATAAAATCTTCGAGAAAATGGGTAAATGACGCGGCTGAGCCAAGGTGCTCGGTTAACGAGGAGACAACACAATGAGTCAGAATGAGCAGGGTGGTTCTGCCCAACTGTCCGAAGAAGCCGCTGAAGACCTGATCTTTCGTATCGGTAAGCTCACCCGCATGCTGCGCGACAACATGCGTGAGTTGGGCTTGGACAAAGAGATCGAGAAGGCTGCCGAAGCGATTCCCGACGCCCGTGACCGACTGCACTATGTGGCGACGATGACCGAGCAGGCTGCGGACAAGGCGCTCAATGCCATCGACCGTGCGCAGCCGCTGCAGGACCAGCTCTCTGAACGCGCCGAAGCCTTGGATAAGCGCTGGGCCGAGTGGTTCGAAGCGCCCAAGGAGTTGGATGACGCCAAGGCGCTGGTCAAAGAGACGCGTACCTACCTGGGCGATGTACCGCAGATGACGGCAGCGACCAACAAAGAGTTGCTGGACATCATGATGGCGCAGGACTTCCAGGATCTCACCGGTCAGGTCATCAAGAAGATGATGGACGTGATCCGCGAGATCGAACACCAGCTGGTTCAGGTGCTGATCGACAACGTGCCCGGCGCAGAAGCGCGTGAAACGATGCAGCGCAAGGCCGAAGATCAGTGGAAAAACGAGAACGCTCGCCGTAACGAAGACCTTCTCAACGGGCCTCAGGTAAAAGAGAACGCCCCCGATATCGTCACCGGACAGGATCAGGTAGACGACTTATTGGACGAATTAGGCTTTTAATGCCGGGTTATTAGCACATTGTAACCCCCTGCATCTGGCAAAATAAGACCTCAGTTCAGCCGTCCTCAAGGGCGGCTGTGCTTATGGTATGCCTTATTTTGGTCAACCGACCACTCGTCAGCCGGATGACAGCATGGCAGATAACGACAGCGATCAGGAAAAAACCGAAGAGGCCACGCCCCGACGCTTGGACAAAGCACGGGAAGAGGGTCAGGTGCCTCGGTCCCGAGAGCTGACGACCTTCATGATGCTGCTCGGAGGCGTGCTGGGTCTGTGGGGCATGGGGCAGATGCTCTACGACCAGCTCGGTATGGTGATGGAGCAGGCGTTCTTGTTCGAGCGCCGCCACGCCATGGAAAGCATGCCGATGCTGGTCAACGCACTCGACTTGGGCCAGCGAACGCTGATAGCGATGCTGCCGCTCTTCCTTCTGCTCACGGTCATTGCGCTGGTTGCGCCCGCTCTGCTGGGCGGCTGGCTCGTCTCCGCCAAATCCCTGCAGCCCAAATTTTCGAAGCTCAATCCCATCAAGGGGATCAAACGCCTCTTCTCCACCCAGGCGCTGGCCGAGCTGGCCAAGGCGATTGCCAAGTCGGTGCTGGTGGGGAGCGTGGCGTTTAGCTTTTTATATTTTAATATGGGGCGCTTCTTAGGGTTGATGGATCAGCCCGTTCAGCAGGCGCTGGTGAGCGCGCTGAACATGGCCGCGCTCGCGGCAGGGCTCATCGTTTTGTCATTGATCGTGGTGATCCTGATTGACGTGCCGTTCCAGCTTTGGAACAACGCCAAGCAGCTGCGCATGACCAAAGAAGAGGTGAAGCAGGAGCACAAGGACTCCGAAGGCGACCCTCACGTCAAAGGGCGCATTCGCCAGCAGCAGCAGGCCATGGCACGTGGGCGCATGATGAGCAAAGTGCCCGAAGCCGATGTGATCATCACCAACCCGACGCATTATGCGGTGGCATTGGTGTACCAAGAGGGGCGCATGGGGGCTCCGCGGCTAGTGGCCAAAGGGGCGGATGCCGTGGCGGCCCGCATCCGTGACATAGGCGAAGAGGCCGGCGTGCCGCGATTGGAAGCAGCGCCTCTGGCGCGTGCCCTGTATCATCACGTGGACTTAGAGGCCGAGGTGCCCGCAGAGCTATACACCGCCGTGGCCGAGGTCATGGCCTGGGCCTACCGTCTGAAGCACGTTGCACAGCAAGGAGGCGAGGTGCCCCCCACTCCCGATAATTTACCGGTTCCCCCGGAAATGGACAGTCCCGGCCGTCGCGCCGGTGGCAATGAGGCGCAAACATGAAAGGCTTAAGCCAGTTGATCAATCAGCGACCCTGGATGAACGACGTGAGCATGAAGCTGCTCGCTGGCCCGCTGCTGATTTTAATGATTCTGGGCATGATGATTCTGCCCCTCCCGCCGTTCGCGCTGGATCTGCTGTTCACCTTCAATATTGCGCTGTCGATCATGGTGCTGCTGGTCAGCATGTTTGCCGAAAAGCCGCTGGATTTTGCGGCGTTCCCGGCGGTACTGCTATTCACGACGCTGCTGCGACTCTCTCTAAACGTTGCCTCTACCCGCGTGGTGCTGATGGAAGGGCACGAAGGCGGCGACGCGGCGGGCAAGGTCATCGAGGCGTTTGGTACCTTCCTCGTTGGCGGTAACTTCGCGGTGGGGTTGGTGGTCTTCCTCATTCTGGTCATCATTAACTTCATGGTTATCACCAAGGGTGCCGGGCGTATTGCCGAAGTGGGCGCTCGCTTCGTGCTCGATGCCATGCCTGGCAAGCAGATGGCCATCGATGCCGACTTGAACGCTGGTCTGATCGGGGAAGACGAAGCGAAGAAGCGCCGTGCCGAAGTGGCCCAGGAAGCCGACTTCTACGGCTCCATGGACGGTGCCAGTAAATTCGTCCGCGGTGATGCAGTGGCGGGTCTGGTCATCATGGTGGTCAACATCATTGGCGGTTTGCTGATCGGTATGATGCAGCACGACCTGGGCTTTGCCGATGCCGCGCGTACCTACACGCTGCTGACGATTGGTGACGGCTTGGTCGCACAGATTCCGGCGCTGGTCATCTCGACCGCTGCAGGCGTCACCGTCTCCCGCGTGAACACCGAGCAGGACGTGGGTCAGCAGATGATCAGCCAGCTGTTCGTCAATCCCCAAGTCATGATTCTGGCGGCCATGGTCATGGGCTTGCTTGGCCTTGTGCCCGGCATGCCGAACTTCGTGTTCCTGGTCTTCACTGCGCTGCTGGGCGGTTTGGCGTGGTATCTGATCCGTCGCAAAGAGCATAAGCTGGTCAAAGAAGAGATATCCACGGCACCACCGCCGGTTCAGGAAACGCCAGAGGCCAGCTGGGAAGACGTCCAGCTGGTGGATACGCTGGGCCTGGAAGTGGGCCACCGTTTGATTCCGCTGGTGGATTCACGGCAAAAAGGCGAGCTGTTGGGGCGTATCAAAAGCGTGCGCAAGAAATTCGCCCAGGAGGTGGGCTTCCTGCCGCCGGTGGTGCATATTCGCGATAACTTAGAGCTGCCACCCAACACCTACGTGCTTTCCATGAAGGGTGCCGAAATCGGTCGCGCCGAGGCGCAGCCCGGTAAGTGGCTCGCCATCGACCCTGGCCAAGTGTCTGGGGAGCTGCAGGGCACACCGACCCAAGACCCCGCCTTTGGTCTGCCCGCGGTATGGATCGACGCCAATCAGCGCGAGCATGCCCAGGTCTACGGTTACACGGTCGTGGATGCCAGCACGGTGATTGCCACGCACCTGAACCACTTGTTACATCGCCACTCTCCTGAAATGTTGGGCCGACAGGAGGTGCAAAAGCTGCTGGACAAGCTGGGCGAAGATCAAAAATCGCTGGTCGAGGAAGTGGTGCCCAAAGCGATCTCGCTCACCGTACTGCAGCGGATTCTGCAGAATTTGCTGGACGAGGACGTCTCGATTCGCGACATGCGCACCGTATTGGATACCCTGGCCGAGTACGCTGGGCAGCAGAAAGACCCCAACGAGCTGACCGCGCTGGTGCGTATCGCGCTGGGTCGCGCGATTACCCAGCAGTGGTTCGCAGGCCAAGAGACGCTGCACGTCATGGGCCTCGATGCGCAGCTTGAACAAGTATTGATGCAGGCCATGAACGGTAACGGTGCCATGGAGCCGGGACTGGCGGATACGCTGATGAATCAGGCGCAGCAGGCGCTGGAGAAGCACGAAGGCAGTGGTGAAGCGCCGGTCCTGGTCGTTCAACACTCGCTGCGAGCGGTGCTGTCGCGCTTTTTGCGCCGCCGGATGCGCCACCTGGTGGTCATGTCCCAGGCCGAGATTCCCGACGACCGCACCCTGCGTGTGACCACCCTGGTGGGTGGCCGCTAAATTGGTAACAGGTGACATATGAGCGTGAGACGTTTTGTCGGAGCAAATAGTCGCGATGTAATGCGCCAAGTGCGCGAAGTACTGGGCGACGATGCGCTAATCGTCGCCAATCGCCGCACCGAAGGCGGCGTTGAAATTCTGGCCATGGCCGACGACGCTGTCGATCAGTTCGACCCGTCGCCGACGACCCCCGTAGAGCCCCCCCGTGAAGCACCGGCTCCCGCCTCAGCCCCCGCTTTCTCGCTGCCGACGCAGCCGGACCCGCTGGAAGCGATGAGCGAGCGCCTGCTGCGGGAAATGCAGGATATGCGTGAGCTGCTCTCCCGCCGTCAGCCGGTCGCCGACCCCTCGCGCGGCGCACAAACGACCTACGAGCACCTGCAAGAGCTGCTGGCGCGGGTAGGCTTTAGCGCCGAGCTGAGCCATGAGGTGCTCGAAGCGCTGCCCGACGAGCTGATGACACGGGAAGGCAGCCAGGACGCTGCCACCGCCTGGCTGCGCGAGCAGCTCATGGCGCGCCTGAAGGTGCTCACGCACGAAGAGCGCTTTTTCGATCAAACCGGTATCGTGGCACTGGTAGGGCCTACCGGTGTCGGTAAAACCACCACCACGGCCAAACTGGCGGCGCGCTTCGTGATGCGCCACGGCACCCGACCCGTGGCCCTGGTGACCACCGACAGTTTCCGGATCGGTGCCCACGAGCAACTGCGTATCTACGCCCGGCTGCTGGATACGCCCATGTATGCCCTCGACGTCGAGCAGCCCATCGACGAGCTGGTAGGGCGGCTGCAAGGCAAACAGTGGGTGATCATCGACACCGTCGGCATGAGCCAGCGGGATCAGCGGGTCATCGAGCAAATTGCGCATTTACAGGGCGGACAGTCGACCGTCAGGCTGGTGCTGCTGCTCAATGCTGCCAGTCAGCCGGAGACCCTCGAAGAAGTGGTGCTGCGCTATCGTCAGGCGGCACGTGCCGCTGGAGCCGAACTCGACGACTGCATCATCACCAAGCAAGACGAAGCCGGGCGGCTGGCACCCGTGCTGGATATCGTGATGCGCCACGGTATGCGCGTGCTGTTTGGCTCATACGGCCAGCAGGTGCCCGAGGACATGGCCGTGGCAACGCCCTCTGGGTTGATCGATCAAGCGCTATCTGCCCGTGCTTCCAACGTTTCGGCGAACCGGTCCGCGCCGGTGAGCTTGCCGCGCTGGTCCCGGGACGTGCTGGGCCAAGGACGCAGGCTGTCGTCGGTCCTGACGCGGTTGCGTCAGCGGGTCGTCGATTTTCATCGGTTAGAGGCCGCCTGGGACATCGCGGCGTTGCCCAGCGTAGTGCAAGACCAGCGCCTGGAGGCGCTGCTGACCGGCGCGCAGGCCACCCATGACGCGATGGGCATCGTGTGGTCGCCAAGACGCAACGAGCGTGGCTGCGACTGGTCGATGCCGGACGTGGCGCTGAACGAACAGGGCGCTTGGCTGGCGCTAACGCGTTTACAGCACCGCCAACCGGCGGGATGGCAGCCACGCTTGGCGCACTGCCCGACAGACATTGCCGTCCACTTGCTGCCCGCTCTACCGGAGCCAGACACGCTGGCATGGCTCGCCGACCAACACTTGACCTGGGTCAGCGCCGTGTCCGCGAGTCAACGCGTACACTGTCAGGGCGAGCGCTACACCCTGCGCACGCTGTTTCAAGAGAGTACGCTCACTCACGCCGTGAACATTCGGTTTCGCGGGCAAGGCATGCAGCTGCTGACCGCCTACGTGGAGGCGACAGATGCCGCTGGCAACGCCGTGCTGGCCTGGGTCGGCGAGGTTCGCGATCCAGAGAGCAGCAAGCGCGTGGTGCGCCGCTACTGGCTGACGCCTGCCCGACTGGGAAGCGATGTGCTATCGCTGCTGGTCACCCAGTTACAGAGTGACGGGTTGTCGGCGCTCACCAAGCGGGCTTGGCAGCAGTTGAAAGAAGCGGATGGCGGCGAAGTGAGCAGTGAGCTGCGGCTACTCATGGCCAGCGGTGCCGCCGCAGTGGCGGGCCATTTGGACCTGGCCGATGACGAAGCGGCCCAAGCCTTACGGGCCGATCTGCTGCGTCTGCTAGGTACCCAGCGAAAACGCCGCGACACCGCGCTGCTGGACGCCTTGGTGCACGTATTGATGGCCCGCGATGCCATTCGTCAGCTAGGCAGTGTCAGTCGTGAGGGCTTGGTATGAGCGGTCAAGATCAAGCGGCGGGCCTGCGTAAATGGGCCGATCTGCAGCGCCAGCAGCGGGCCGCAGAGGACGAACCGCAAGATGCCCAGGACGCAACAGCGGCTCCTGCCGCGCCCGTCACTGCCGAAGAGGCCGCGGTGCATACCCAGGACGCCTTGGCACCCACGGTCGCCTCGGCCGCCGAGCCCGCGACGGTGACGCCACCGCGCCCTCAAAAACCGCTGGTCGTGGTAGGGCTCCCGAACACGGGGGCCGCGCAGGTGGATAAAGTGCGCGGCCGCTTGGGGCAGTGGTCTGCGTTGGGCCGCCAATGGGCAGGCGACCCCCAGGATTGGAAGATTCAGGTGGTCATGGCCGACACGCCGTCGCTGGCCACGCTGGCGAAGGCGCATGCCCGCTGGGCGCTATGGGTCAGCAGCGATGCCGATGCCTTCGCCAGTATGTATCGGGTGCTTCGCCAAGTGCGGGAGCACGGCGGCCCGCGACGTCTGCTAGCGCTCCACGAGCCGCACCTACCGCGCCAAGGGCTGCTGGAGAATTTGCGTGATGCCGCCGCGCACTACTTGGACATCGAGCTGCTACTGCTGGCGCGCTGAACGGCTGTCCGCCGAGGTGAAAATGATGCAGCATGGGGACCAACGTATGAGACCGATGGCCTTACCGGTGTGGAAAAACGTTGTACAGTCGTGCATTGGGCGGTTAGCGCTCGCCGCAATGCTGAGTGCTGCCCTGCTGTCGCTTGACGTACAGGCGGCGACCCCCGGCAGCTGGAGTCGCGACGTACCGGGCGTACTGGTGGCTATGAGTGACCGCACCAGCAACAGTCAGGCGATTGCGCCACCGGCAGGCATCCCGTTGGGGGCGGCGACCCTGTCCCGTGTTCAGTGGCGGTTCGAGGCGCCTCCCAGCCAGCCTATCAACGCGTGGCTGTGTCACCCAGAGCGCTGTGTAGCACTGTCGGGCATGCGTGGCAGCACCACCGCGCTGGAAGGTGCGCTGGCGAATGCGCCGCTGCACTTCCGATTTGCCCTGTCCCCCGGCCAGCGGCCGGTACGCGTGCAGGGTTTACAGGTGATAGTGAACTATCAGTAAAGGTCGTTTAGCCGCGAGGCACGAGGATGTATACAGCACAAGGCAGGATCAAACAGAGTGAGCTGTTAACCCAATACATGCCACTGGTGCGACGTCAGGCCTTAACGCTGCAGGTAAGGTTGCCCGCGAGTATTGAGCTAGATGATCTGATCCAGGCGGGCATGGTCGGGCTGTTGGAAGCGCTGGGACGCTTCGACGCTGCCCAGGGCGCAACGTTTGCAACGTTTGCCAGCCAGCGGATTCGCGGTGCCATGATGGATGAGCTGCGCACCCGCGATTGGCTGCCGCGCAGCGTGCGCCGTTCGGCGCGGGCGGTGGATGACGCAGTGCGTCGTCTAGAGCAGCGGTTGGGGCGTCCTCCTGAAGAGGGCGAAATTGCCCGCGAGCTGGAGATGCCGCTGAGCGAATACCAACAGCTGTTGAACGACACCAATAGCGGCCAACTGCTGCCGTTCGAAGAGCTGGTCGCCGATGGCGGCGAGCCCGCCGGGGACGATGCCCAGCACCGGCCGTTCGACCAGCTGCTCGACGAGCAGCAGCGGCAAACGCTGATCGAGGCCATCGAAGCACTGCCCGAGCGTGAAAAGCTCTTGATGGCGCTCTACTACCAAGAAGAGATGAATCTTAAAGAGGTCGGTGCCGTGCTGGGCGTCACCGAGTCGCGGGTGTCCCAGTTGCACAGCCAGGCGGTGAGCCGCCTGCGGGCGCGCCTGCACGAACACGATTAACCCTGGAACTCACTAACCCTAACCGGCGAGGAGCCGTTGATGAACCCATCTACGCTGATCGGTATCTTTGCCAGCATGTTGCTGCTGGTGAGCGTGCTGTTCTTTACCGCAGAGTCGCCCGAAAGTTTTATCAATTTGCCGGGTTTGGCCATCGTGATCACCGGTACGCTGGCGGCGACCTTCATCAGCTATCCGTTGAAGGAAGTATTGCGGGTGGTTCGCCTGGTGGGCTTGGTATTTCGCCGTGAAAATACGTACGTGCGCGACGACATCAACGAACTGGTCGCCATGTCGCGGCTATGGTTCAAAGGCGATGTGCGTGCCGTAGAGCGGGAGCTCGAGCACACCCGTAACCCGTTTCTGCGCACCGGCATCCAACTGGTGATCGCCAACACCAAAGAGGATGAGATTTTCGACATGTTGCGCTGGCGTATCGCCCGCTTGAAAGCCCGCGAACACGCCGAAGCGCAGATTTTTCGCACCATGGCGACCTACGCACCCGCCTTCGGGATGATTGGTACGCTGGTGGGGTTGGTCAACATGCTCGAAGTGATGGATGCGGGTGATCTGCAGGTCATCGGCCCGCGTATGGCGGTGGCGCTATTGACCACGTTCTACGGCATTTTGTTGGCCAATCTCGTGTTCAAGCCCATTGCGGTCAAACTAGAGCGGCGCACCGAAGAGCGTTTGATCACCATGAACATGGTGCTAGAAGGCATTTCTCTGATCACCAAGCGTCGCCTGCCATCGTTCATCGAAGAGACGCTCAACTCTTTCGTGGCGAACTACCATGATGAAATCCGTGACGCCAACGTCAAACCGCGTCCCGACGTAGGCTCCGCACTCAAAGGGTAATGCCATGCTCGACCGCGACTCACGGCATGCCCTGGAGCTGCCCGCTGCGGCGGGGGAGAGCGACGAAAGCTGGTTGACCAGCTATCTGGATGTCCTCACCCTGCTCATCACGCTGTTCGTTCTGCTGCTGGCCCTGACGCCGCCGGACGGTGGCGAAGGGGACGACAGCGATGCCATGCGTGCCGCCAACGCCGTGACATCGCTGCCGCTGGCCAGTCTCGCCACCGGTATCCACCCCCGTTATGATGGCTTGCAGCCTCAAATGGCAGGGCTGGATATACCCGGTGTGAGCGTCTCCCAGGGTCAAGAAGGGGTGACCCTGCGCATCGATGACAGCCTTTTGTTTCCCAGCGGGAACGATGTGCTAACGCCTCAAGGGCAAGATGTGTTAGAACGGCTCTCCTCCGTACTGGAGACCTTCGACGGTCAAATCTCCGTTGAAGGCCACACCGATAATGTGCCTATCTCGACGTCGCGGTTTCCTTCAAACTGGGAACTGTCGGTAGGGCGTGCCATTGCGGTCGTGCGCCAATTAGAACGGCAAGGCATTGCCATTTCACGTATGCGGGCGGTCGGTTACGCCGACACCCAACCCATGGAAAGTAACGCTACCTCGGAAGGGCGAGCAGCCAACCGGCGCGTTGAACTGTTGCTACGGCAGCAGGTCGAGGGGTAAAGCACTATCTCGAGGCTATCTTCGTGTCGAAGCATCACTCGCTACTCCAATCGTTTGGCGCCGTCATGGTGCTCGATGCTGAGAGTAAGCACATTCAAGCGGTCAGCCGTCATTTGACCAAGCTGCTAGGGGTGGTGGATCAAGAGCACCAGGCGCTGACGCCTGCCAGCGTCCTGGGTAAACGATTGAGTCAGCGGTTGCGCCAAGAGCTTCAAGGGCAGCAGCGGCTGGCGAGCCCCCTGGCCTTCCGGCCACCGAATACCACCACGCGGCTGCAGATCCACGCTCACCGCACCCATCACCATGTGATCGTCGAGCTCGAACCTCTTAATCCGTTGGGCAAACGGCGACTGCTAGGCACTGTCAACGAGCGCTTGATGCGTTTGGCCGAAGCGACCCATCAAGAAGAGCTGTTGGATGTGCTGGTGAGCGCCGTGCAGCAGTTGACCGGCCACGACCGTGTGTCGGTGTGCCATTTCGATAGCGACTGGCACGGGCTGATCGTCGCCGAGGCGCAAGGTGGTCCTTTGCCTGCGCTGCTGGGGCAGCGCTTCCCGGCCAGTGACTTCCCCGTCACGCTACGCCGAACCTACGAACGGCATCCCGTTCGCCTGATTTATGACGTTTGTGCCCCCGCCGAACCGCCGCTGCCGTGTACGCCAGATGGTGAGAACGTCGATCTGCGCCACTGTTTTCTACGAGCCCCTGCGCCGGAGCGCCAGCGCTACTTGCAGCGGCTAGGCGTACGCGGTTCGCTGAGCCTGGCCATGCAGGGCGATAATGGGCTATGGGGCCTGCTGTTTTGTCACTCGGCAGCGCCGCATCCCGTATCGCCCCCGGTGCGCGATGCCGTACGCACGCTGGTGCAGATGGCGACCCAGCGGCTGTTGCTACTTCGGGCGCGACAAGAGGCCCGCTATTTGCAGCGCGTGCAGGATAGCCTGGTGCTATCCACGAATGCCCGGAGCGAGCCGCAAAGTCCCGCCGACTTGTTGGAGGCTCAGGCAGAGACGTGGTGCTCGCTGTTCCGCGCCCACGGTGTGGCGCTGTGGTTGAAAGGCAGTATTTACGCCTGTGGTCATACTCCCGAAGCGGCGGTGATTTGCCAGTTCGTCAAACGCCTGGAGAAAGCCCATCGGCATAGCGGCCCCTGGTGCACACGAGGGGCTGCAAGCGAGCCGCTGACCGCATCGCTGCGCATGCCCGAACAGTGCGGCATTCTGGCCGTACCGCTACCCATGAGCCCTGCCCAGCGTGGCTGGCTGATGTTCTTCCGGCCCGAGCAGGTGGAAACCCTCTACTGGGCAATGCAGCCGACCTCGGCACCGTTACCGTCGGTGATGGTCGCGCCGTCGGCGGCCTGGTGCGAAGAGGTGGTGGGCAAGAGCGAGGCGTGGCAGCGCGTCGAGCGACTGGCCGTCATGGACTTGGGGGAAGATCTGACTCTGGCCATCTCCGCCTATGAGATCAGCACGCTGAACATGCATTTAGAGCGTGAGCGTAAAGCGCTGGCCGCCGCGAACCAGCGCTTGGAGCAGCTGGCGCACTTCGATCCGCTCACTCAGGTGTGGAACCGCTACCGTATCGAACAAGCCATCGATGCAGAGCTGGTGGCGGCCAAGCGATACGGCGCGGCCTTTGCGCTGCTGCTGTTCGACGTGGATCACTTCAAACAGATCAACGATACCCATGGCCACAGCGTCGGCGACGACGTGCTGGTGTCGCTGGCGCGCCTAGTGGAGACGTCCCTGCGCGGCTGCGACCACCTGGGGCGTTGGGGCGGCGAAGAGTTCGTGGTACTGGCGACCCACTCGGACATGGACGCTGCCGTCGGCCTGGCGGAGCGGCTGCGTAGCCTCGTCGCGACGCTGCACGTCAATGGTCTTGAGCAACCCATCACGGTGAGCATTGGCGTGGCGATTTGGCAGCCAGGCGATAGCTGTAAAACGCTCATGGCCCGCGCCGACGTGGCCATGTATCGAGCCAAACGCAGCGGACGCAACCGGGTAGAGCTGGCCGAAGAGCGCGTGCTCTAAGGCGCGCTGGGTGCCTCGGCAGCCGCGCCAGCGCATAGCGCCTGCATCCGCGCCAAGGCTTCGTCTGCCCCCGCCAGGCTAAAGGTCATGTACCACGGCTCCTGCTCGTTCTGATCGAAGCCCAGAAAGAGCTGTTCCCCCGTTTGCATCTCCTCGATCAGCTGCGCCATATCGCCCAGATAGAAGTGGGCGTAGAAACCGTCATCACCGCGTTCGGTGATGAACTCGGCCATGGTATCGACAATTGGCTGATCATCGATGCGCAGCCGCGTGGGCACGAGGTTTACCGCGCGACTCTCTCCTTGCTGCTGTTCTAGCGTGACCCGCATCTCTAGCCAAGGCAGATCGCAGACGCCTTGGGTCGCGTTCACGCTGAGCGTAGCGTCGGAGTAGCTGTGGGTTTCTACGGCACGGAAGTGACGTTCGTCGCCCAGGGTGAGGGCCATCGACTGCCAGTGCTCGTGACGCTCGGTGGCGTTGACATTGAACGTCGCTGCCTGCGTCAGCGCTGGACTGGCGAGAAGTAGGGCGGAGAGGGCGTAGGGGATAGCGTTAAGGGCGCGTGTGAGGTTCATAGGTCGTATCGTCATCGAAATCCCTAAGCCTATAGCGTGTTGGGAATAAGCAAAAGGGTAAGGTGCTGATTTTTCTATATCTAGTGTGTTTGATGAAAAAAGTCGGCCCATATAGTAGAAAGTCGGGTCTATACTCCTTGGCGATGCCTCGTATAATCGGGCTGTTCTCAGCCGCTATTGATCCCTCGTGAAGGAGTTTCGTGACATGAACACCGCAGCCAAGGCGATGAAGACATCCAGTGAGGTCCCTCTACAGGCCCCCTCTAGAGAGATCTGGGATGCCAAATATCGGTTGAAAGATCGCCATGGCCAGCCGGTGGATCAGGACGTCTCGGCGACGTTCGAGCGCGTAGCGCGGGCGCTGGCGGCCGTCGAGGGAGATCGCGCTGACGAGTGGCTGCCCAAGTTCCGCTGGGCGCTGGAGAACGGTGCCATTCCCGCCGGGCGCATTCTCTCCAATGCCGGCGCCGAAGCCTATAAGCCCGCCGTCAGCCTGATCAACTGCACCGTGTCGCGCACCATTCGGGATTCCATGCGCGATATTCTCGATTCCGTGGTCGATGCGGGAATGACGCTGAAATCAGGGGCCGGGATCGGCTACGACTTTTCCACTCTGCGCCATAAGGGCGCGTTCGTGTTTGGCGCAGGCGCGGGCACCAATGGCCCGTTGGCCTTCATGGATATCTACGACAAGATGTGTTTCACCGTGGCATCTGCCGGGGGCCGTCGCGGTGCGCAGATGGGTACCTTCGATGTGGGCCACCCTGACGTGCGGGCGTTCATTCAGGCCAAGCGCGAAGCCGGGCGGCTGCGTCAGTTCAATCTGAGCCTGCTGATCACCGACGAGTTCATGGAAGCCGTGAAGCACAACGCCGACTGGCCGCTGGCCTTTCCGCTGCACCCAGGTGAAAAAGAGGACGTGAGCGCTGACGACATCATTTACCGCGACTGGCCGGTGGTAGAAGAGGGCTACACGGTGGATGATCAGGGGCGCGTGGCCTGCCGTATTGTCGAGGTGATCAAGGCCCGCGAGCTGTGGGACACGATCATGGCCTCCACCTACGACTACGCCGAGCCGGGCTTCATCTTGATCGATCAGGTCAATCGCATGAACAACAACTGGTTCTGCGAAGATATCCGCGCGACCAACCCTTGCGGCGAGCAGCCGCTACCGCCAGAGGGAGCTTGCCTGCTGGGCTCGGTCAACCTGACCAAGTTCGTGATCGAACCGTTCGGCGCCGAGCCGCGGTTTGATTGGGAGCGCTATCGCAACGTCGTGGCGATCTTTACGCGCATGCTCGATAACGTGGTGGACATTGCTGGCCTGCCGCTTCCCCAGCAGCAGCGTGAAATCGAAGCCAAGCGTCGCCACGGCATGGGCTTTTTGGGTCTGGGCTCGACGCTGACGATGCTGAAAATTCCCTACGGTTCTCAAGCGTCGTTGGCCTTCACCGAAGAGGTGAGCCGTCATCTGGCGTTAGAGGGATGGAAGCAGGCCCTGGTGCTTTCTAAAGAGAAGGGCATGGCGCCAGTGCTCGAAGAAGAGCACACCATTACGCCCAAGATGATGCGCGAGCGCCCACAACTGGCCAGCGACGGTTACGAGGTAGGCGACAAGGTGCCGGGCCGCATCCTTCACGCCCGCTACAGTCAATACATGGCCAAAGTGGCCGAGCTGGAGCCGGAGCTGGTGGCACAGCTTGCTGAACACGGCGCACGCTTTACCCACCACAGTTCGATTGCACCCACGGGTACAATCTCGCTCTCCATGGGTAACAACGCCTCGAATGGTATCGAGCCGTCGTTCTCTCATCGCTATTTCCGCAACATCATTCAGTCCGGCAAAAAGACCAAGGAGCAGGTGGAAGTGGTCTCCTTCGAGCTGGCCGCCTATCGCCACTTCATCGCTGCCGATGCGGTAGAAAGCGATCTGCCGGACTACTTCATTACCGCTGATTCGGTGTCCCCAGAGCAGCATGTGGCGGTACAAGCAGCGGCACAGCAGTGGGTGGATTCTGCCATTTCCAAAACGGTCAACGTGCCGACCGAGTTCCCGTTCGAGCAGTTCCAAGACCTCTATTTGCAGGCGTATGAGAGCCGTTTGAAAGGCTGCACTACCTTCCGCTTCAACCCGGAAGCTTTCCAGGGCGTGCTGGTGCGTGAGGATGACCTGAAGAACACTACTTACGTGTTCGAGCTGGAGAGTGGCGAGACGCTGGAGCTAACGGGTGACGAAAAAGTGCTTTACGACGGTGAGGAGCATAACGCCGCCAATCTGTTCGATGCCTTGAAAGAGGGCACCTACGGCAAGTGGTAAGCGCCAACGCTGGCTTGATGAACTGTCGAAAGACCTGGAGAGAACGTTATGGCGGTCGAAATTACGTCGAAAATTGTCGGTTACCGGATCAAGCAGCCGGAGCAGCCAGCCCCTGAGCCCGTGTTGGCCGAAGAGGACCCGCTGACGGTCCGTATTCCATCGCGCCCAGAGGGGACGCTGGAGGCGGTGTCGGAGAAGATCTCCTACGTGGGGGCCGAAGGGCGCAAGAAGGTCTATTTGCTGGTGTCGTTCATGCCCGTGGAGGGTGTGGTCGGCGGGCAGCGCGTCGTGATCGAGCGCCCGGTAGAGTTCTTCTTCCCGTCGGGCCAGCTCTCCAGCGAGCACCAGTGGATCACCGCCACCATGCGCAGCCTATCGCTGGCTGCGCGGGGTGGCTATGTCACGCAGGCCGTGGCGGACCTGCGCAAGGTGGCCTGGGACAAAGGGCTGGTGCGCTGCGGAATGAACCGCTGGAACAAACCGATGTTTCACGATTCGGAAGTGGCGGCGATTGCCTGGTCGATTCAGCAAATTCTCTATCGGCGAGGTTTCTTGGATCAGGAGGGCAACCAAGTGCCGGTGGAGACGCTGGTGGCTCGCTATGCCCATCGGATGCAGCACGGCCATGCGTGGCAGCCCGACGAGCGCCCAGCCGTCGATGAGGCCGCAGCCGCGCCTACATCCGCCAGCGGCACTCCAGCCACCGTGGGCACCTGCCCCGAATGCCGAGGGGACTTAATCATGATGGATGGCTGCCCTACCTGTTATGCCGGTTGCGGCTGGTCCAAATGCGGCTAACGCCTCCCGTCTCGTCGCCCTCCAGCAGGGCGACGAGGCCCTCGTGAAGCCATCAATCATTGAATAAGGGGCGAACGTTATCGGTCAGGTAGCAGTCATCGAACTCTCCTTCTGTGGCCAGCGCCTCGAGATCGGGAATCGACACGTGGTGGCGGTCACGGAAGACCAGTCCATCCTCGCTGAGTGCACTGAAAGTGCGGCTGACATGCACCGGACTCAGCCCGAGAATATCCGCCAGCTGCTCCTGGGAGAGCGGTAAACGAAACTGCCCGCTGATATCGTCATTGGTTTGGCGTAGGCGCAGGTACATTTCATGGAGAAAATGCGCCATTTTTTGGCGCGCGCTGCGCCGAGCGAGATTCACCAACCGCTCGGTGAGCAGCGCCTGTTGACGACTGCCGATGGCAAACATCACCGAGGTCAATGGCAGCGACTGGCGAAACAGCTCCAACATCCGCTTGTGGGGGAAGTGGCACACTACCCCGTCGGTAATCATGCGCACGTTCTCAAGCCGTTGAGAAAAGGCGAATTCCCTCAAGCCGATGATATCGCCGGGGAGAAACACTTCCAAAATTTGCCGATCACCGTTTTCCAGGTGACGGTAAGAGTAAGCCCAGCCGCTGCGCAGCGTACAAAACTCGTTGGCGGGGGCGCCCATTTCCCAAAGTAGCGAGCCAGACTTGATGTCAGTCGGGCTCTCTTCCAGCGAGTCGAGCAACTGCTTTTCGTCGTCTGTCAGCGTGCAGTAGTGGCTAAAGTGGCGAATAATGCAGCTCTTATCCTGTTCCACGCGTCCTTCTCCTCGATGCAATCCACCTTTGTTAAACGGCGTCGCTACTTACTATAAGCAGTCTATGCGGGGCATGCCTGCTCTTTTACTCTCCCCGGCGCGCTCGCGCCGGGGAGAGGCCGCTTAGGACGTGGACGACGCACGGTTACCCCGCTCAAGAAGAGGAGCCAAGAAGCGCCCCGTGTGGGAAACGCTCTGCTTGGCAATCTGCTCTGGGGTGCCTTCGGCGATGATTTGCCCACCTCCGGAGCCCCCTTCTGGGCCAAGGTCGATCAGCCAGTCCGCGGTCTTGATCACATCCAGATTGTGCTCGATGACCACGATGGTATTGCCGTGGTCGCGCAGGCGGTGCAGTACCGTGAGCAGTTGACGAATATCCTCGAAATGCAGCCCCGTGGTAGGCTCATCCAGAATGTAGAGCGTTTTACCGGTATCGCGCTTGGCCAGCTCGCGGGCCAGTTTGACCCGCTGGGCCTCGCCGCCGGAGAGCGTGGTCGCGCTCTGCCCCAAGCGAATGTACGACAGGCCGACATCCATCAGCGTTTGCAGACGGCGGGCAATGGCAGGCACCGGGCTGAAGAACGCCAGCGCGTCTTCCACGGTCATTTCCAGCACTTCGTGGATGGTCTTGCCTTTGTAGTGAATGTCCAGCGTTTCACGGTTATAGCGCTTGCCTTTACACACGTCGCAGGGCACGTAGATATCCGGCAGGAAGTGCATCTCTACCTTGATCATCCCTTCGCCCTGGCACGCCTCGCAGCGCCCGCCCTTGACGTTAAAGCTGAAGCGGCCCGGCTTATAGCCCCGCGAGCGCGCCTCTTGGGTTCCCGCAAACAGCTCGCGAATGGGCGTGAAAATACCGGTGTACGTCGCTGGATTGGAGCGCGGTGTCCGGCCAATGGGGCTCTGGTCGATATCGATCACTTTATCGAGCTGATCGAGACCTTCGACTTTCTCGTAGGGCGCCGGGGTCAAGGTGGTGGCGCGGTTGAGTTCGCGGGCCGCAATGGGCATCAGCGTGCCGTTGATCAGCGTCGACTTGCCCGAGCCGGAGACCCCGGTCACGGCAATGAACAGCCCCAGCGGCAGGCTGAGGGTAACGTTCTGCAAGTTATTACCCGTAGCGCCGCGCACGACCAGCTGCTTTTCCGGGTTGCCGGGAATGCGGTAGGGCGGCACGGCAATTTCGCGGGTGCCGGAGAGGTATTGACCGGTCAGTGAGTGGGGGTTGTCCATCACCTGCTGCGGCGTGCCTTGGGCGACGATTTCACCGCCGTGCACCCCGGCACCGGGGCCAATGTCCAGGACATGGTCCGCCGCGCGAATGGCGTCTTCGTCGTGCTCGACCACGATCACGGTGTTGCCCAGGTCGCGCAGCCGCTCCAGGGTTTTCAACAGGCGATCGTTATCCCGTTGGTGCAGGCCGATGGAGGGCTCGTCCAGGATGTACATGACGCCTACCAGCCCTGCGCCGATCTGGCTAGCCAGGCGGATACGCTGGGCTTCGCCGCCGGAGAGGGTGTCGGCGCTGCGCTCTAGGTTCAGGTAGTCCAGACCTACGTTGACCAGGAACTCTAGGCGCGCGTGGATCTCGTTGACGATCTTGTCGGCGATTTCGCCTTTGCGGCCCGGCAGGGCCAGCTCGGCAAAGTAGCGCCACGCGTCGCCAATCGGCAGGTGAACGATATCCGCAATGTTATGGTCGTCCACGTACACATGGCGCGACTCTTTGCGCAGCCGCGAGCCGCCGCAGGTGGTACACGGCTGCACGGCGATATACTTGGCGAGATCGTCACGCACCATGTTGGATTCGGTTTCCCGATAGCGGCGCTGCATGTTGGGCAGCACGCCTTCGAAGGCATGCTCCCGGGTGACTTTGCGGCCGCGATCCCCGACGTACACGAACGGAATTTGCTCATTGCCGCTACCGTTGAGGATGATCTCACGCTCATGGCGCGCCAGCTCCTGCCACGGCGTTTCCAGCTCGAATCGATAGTGCTTGGCCAGGGCCTGTAGCTGGGTGAAGTAGTAGATGTTGCGGCGATCCCAGCCCTTGATCACACCCTCCGCCAAAGAGAGCTCTGGGTGGCTGATGAGCTTGTCGGGGTCGAAGTATTGTTGAACGCCCAAGCCGTCGCAGGTCGGGCAGGCACCCGCCGGGTTGTTGAAGGAGAACATGCGCGGCTCGAGCTCGGAGAGCGAGTAGCCACACACCGGGCAGGCAAAGCGCGACGAAAAGGCGAGGTCTTCCTGCTCGCCGTCCATGAAGTGAATCATCGCCGTGCCGTCGGCAAGGTTCAGCGCCGTTTCAAACGACTCCGCGAGTCGCTGAGCAATGTCGTCGCGCACTTTGAAGCGGTCGACCACCACGCTGATGTCATGCTTTTTACGCTTATCCAGCGGCGCGATATCGTCTAATTCGAGCACCTGACCATCAATTTGCACCCGTACAAAGCCTTGGGCGCGTAATTCGCTCAATAGCTGCAGGTGTTCCCCTTTACGACCTTTTACGACTGGGGCCAGCAGCATCAGCTTGGTGCCCTCAGCGAGGTTCATCACCTGATCGACCATCTGTGAAATGGTCTGGGCTTCTAAGTCTTCGCCGTGTTCCGGGCAGCGGGGTGTGCCCGCGCGGGCAAACAGCAGGCGCAGGTAGTCGTAAATTTCGGTGATCGTGCCGACCGTCGAGCGGGGGTTGTGCGAGGTGGATTTCTGCTCGATGGAGATGGCCGGAGAGAGCCCTTCGATGTGATCCACATCGGGTTTTTCCATCATCGACAGGAACTGGCGCGCATAGGTGGAGAGCGACTCCACGTAGCGACGCTGCCCCTCCGCGTAAAGCGTATCGAACGCCAGCGATGACTTTCCGGAGCCGGAGAGCCCGGTAATGACAATCAGTTTGTCACGGGGCAGCTCCACATCGATCTGCTTGAGGTTGTGGGTGCGGGCACCCCTGACCAGAATGCTGTCCATCAACACCTCGAATCGCGTGGCAAAAGCGTAATTATACGTTTGCTGTACCCTTCCCGGCAAAACTGTCTCGGCTGTCGCCGCTGTGCTTGGCGTTTCCAGCGTGATGACAAAGCGCTAGAATGGGGGGTTACCTCAGGCCGTTCTGGCCCATCCACCATACACAAGGGCACTATGCGCAAGGTTTCCGCACTGCTGCTGGCCGCTGAACGCCGTGCAATCAGCGGCTTGGCTGGCCTTTATGCGTCTCGTATGCTGGGACTCTTCATGGTTCTGCCGGTGCTCGCGCTCTATGCCGATACGCTGGCAGGCGCGACGCCGCTGCTCGTTGGGGTAGCGTTAGGCATCTATGGCCTGACCCAAGCGTCGCTGCAGATTCCGTTTGGCCTGCTCTCTGATCGTATCGGGCGCAAACGCGTGATTGCCATGGGGCTTTTGATCTTTGCCGTCGGCAGCGTGGTCGCCGCGATGGCGGATACGATTGTCGGCGTAATCGCCGGGCGCGCGCTGCAGGGCGGCGGCGCCGTAGCTGCCGCCATCATGGCGCTGCTCGCCGATCAAACCCGCGAGCAGGTTCGCACCGCCGCCATGGCCACCATCGGTCTCTCGATTGGCGTCTCGTTCGCCATTGCCATGGTGCTTGGCCCCTGGCTGGCCGCCTGGGCCGGGCTCTCCGGGGTGTTTTGGTTTACCGCGCTGCTGACGCTCGTGGGGCTGGTCGTGCTGTGGCGCTGGGTACCGCCCGCGCCGCGTCGGTTGCGTCATCGCGACGTAGGGCTGGACCGTCAGCAGTTCAAGAGTGTGATCACCCGGCCAGACCTGTGGCGGCTGGATCTATCGATTTTTGCGCTGCACCTGGTGCTGATGGCCATTTTCGTCGCCATTCCGTTTCGCCTGCTCAACGCTGGCGTAGCGGTGGAGTACCATGGGCTTGCCTATCTCGGCATAATGGCACTGTCGTTCGTCGCCATGGTGCCGCTGGTCATCGTCGCGGAGAAGCGTCAGCGGATGAAGCTGATGTGCCTGCTGGCCATTGGGGCCATTGCCTTGAGCCTGGCGAGCCTGGGGATGCCGCTCTCCCAAGGGCACTGGCTGTTCGTGTGGCTGTTCGTGTTTTTTACCGGATTTAATTTGCTGGAGGCGACGCTGCCTTCCATGCTCAGTAAGCTGGCTCCCGCCGGCGCCAAAGGAACGGCGATGGGGGTGTACTCCACCAGCCAGTTTTTAGGCGCATTTTTGGGCGGCACGCTGGGCGGCTTGTTAGCCAACGTGTGGGGGCTCAACGCTGTCTTTATCGGCTGCGCCGTGCTGGCGCTGGGGTGGTGGGCGGCCATGTGGCGCATGCCCTCGCCGCCGCCGCTCTCGAGTGAAGTGATAGCGCTGCACGAGACGCAGCCCGATGCGATGAACCTGTTGATGGAGCATCTCGCCGACGTGGTCGGTGTGGAAGATGTGATGGTCGTGCCCGAAGAGCGGTTGGTCTATTTGAAAGTCAATCGGGACGCGCTGGACCAAGCGGCGCTGGCGAGATTGATGTCACCGCCACGAACCTAACGACTTACCGCTGGCTATGCTGTGACGGGCAGTCAGTGAACCGTTAATGTATACGATGAATGATGACGAGGAGCGACCTTATGGCGCGCGGTATTAACAAAGTAATCTTGATTGGCAACCTGGGCCAAGACCCGGAAGTTCGTTTCACGCCCTCCGGCACTGCCGTGGCGAACCTGAACTTGGCCACCTCCGACACTTGGATGGATCGTCAGAGCGGCCAGCGCCAGGAGCGCACCGAGTGGCACCGTGTGGTGCTGTTCAATAAGACGGCCGAGATTGCCCAGCAGTACCTGAAAAAAGGTTCGAAGGTCTACATCGAAGGCCGCCTGCAAACGCGCAAGTGGCAGGATCAGAATGGTCAGGACCGCTACAGCACGGAAATCGTCGCCAACGACATGCAGATGCTCGATGGCCGCAGCGGCGATTACCAGGGCGGCGGTGCGCCGCAAGGTGGCTACGCCCAGCAGGCTCCCGCTCAGCAGGCGCCGCCGCAGCAACACTATGGCCAGCAACCGCCTCAGCAGGGTGGCTATCCGTCGCAGGGTGCTCCCCAGCGTAACGCCCCTGCCCCGCAGCCTCAGCAGCCTGCACCCAACCAGCAGAACAGCAGCTACGGCGCGCCCGATCCGGGCAATTTCGACGATTTCGATGACGAAATTCCGTTCTAATTCGCGTCTTGCTGCGTCGTCATGGGGTGACGCACGAGCCGCTATGTTCTTGGGTTGAGGGAGAGGGTCTGTCTTGAAGCTGCTGATACTGGATGCCGGGCACTGCTTGAGTTTAGCACTCGCCCGGGAAGCGAGCCGGCGCACCGATACCGAGCTCGTGATTGAACAGGGCCTCGACGTCACGCCGAGCCAGCTACAGGCCATCGCGCCCGATGCGGTGATCATTCCACCGCTGGCGCATCCGCTGAGCATGACCCCTGCCGAGGTGAAAGCCCATGCGGACGCCGTGGATCGCTGCGTGGATGCGTGTCAAACCCAAGGGGTGGCGCTGGTATGGTGCGTGTCCGATCAGCTCTACGAGGAGGGATTCGATATCCCCATCGATGAGCATGTCGTGCCTGCTCCGCGCGACGAGTGTTTACGCCGCCTCGTACAGACCGGCGACCGCATTCGCGCCGAGTACCATCGCCACCTGATCGTACGTTTGGGGCCGCTGTTTGCGCTAGAAGGCAGCCACGCTTGGCTGAATGAAATCATCGACAGCCTGGTGACCGGACAAGCGGTGCGTGCCGCCGAAGATGTCGTCTTCTGCCCCACGTCCGCCGATGCGGTCGCCATGGCGCTCATTGGCATGCTGCAGCAGCAGGCCTGCGGGGCCGACGCTTGGGGGGCCTACCATTTGGCAGGTACCGAGCCGGTCAGTGCGTTCACGTTCACGTCGATGGTGCGCACCCAACTGGCCACGCACTTGGAAGGGCGAGGGGAGACGGTCGCGCTCGGCGACGTTCAAGCGCTGAATCACCATCACGATGCCAAACTGCGCCGCGTGTTGAACTGTCGCCGCGTACTGGACGTGTTTGGCGTTCATCAAAAGCCATGGCGGTTGGAAGTAGGACGGATGCTGGATGCCTGGTGCCTCACGCGCGACCAGCAGCCCGATGACGTTGGGACAGGAGAGTCAGTTTGATCAATGTGGTACGCAGCCTGCTGTTTTATGTAGGTTATTTCACTGCCATGCTGCTCATTGGCGTGCTTTTTCTACCCATCGCACCGTTTCTGCCACTGGCGGCGCGCTACCGGCTGTTGAATCTTTATAACTACTTCCTGATGGTGTGGTTTCGCATTGCCTGCGGCGTGCGCTACGAGATTCAAGGGCGGGAGAATATCCCGACAGGCCCCTGCGTGATTCAAGCCAATCACCAGTGCGAGTGGGAGACGGTCTTTCTACAAGTGATGAAGCCGCCGGTGTGCACCGTGCTCAAACGCGAGCTGCTGCGCATCCCGGTCTTTGGGTGGGGCCTGCGTTTGCTACGCCCGATCAGTTTGGATCGCTCCAAGCCTGCCCGGGCCATGAAGCAGGTGCTGACCCAGGGCGTTGAGCGCCTGGGGACGGGGTTGTCCGTCCTGATTTTTCCGGAGGGAACACGGGTAGATCCTGGCGTGCGCAAGCGCTACAACAAAAGCGGTAGCGTCGTTGCCTGCCGTGCCGGTGTGCCGGTGCTTCCCGTGGCTCACAATGCCGGTGAGCGTTGGCCGGGGCGGCACTGGGTCAAGCGCCCAGGGGTGCTCCGCGTACGCATTGGCGCCCCCATTGCGACCGAAGGGCGCACACCGGACGAGGTGTTGGCGGATGTCGAAGCCTGGATCGAGGGTCAGCTACAGGAGATTTCCGAGGTCCCCAGGCCCACGGCGCGCTAAGCAGCGCGGGGCAGAGAACGCAGCACAAAAAACGGCGCCCGAAGGCGCCGTTTTTGATGGCTGCTGATGTGCCTCAGCCGTCGTAACGCTGGAACACCAGGCAGGCGTTGGTGCCGCCAAAGCCGAAGCTGTTGGAAAGCACGCGCTCGAGGGTAACGTCGTCGCGACGCTGGGTTACGATGTCGAAACCGTCGGCCTGCTCGTCGAGTGTCTCGACGTTGGCAGACGCGGCGACGAAGTTATGCTGCATCATCAGCAGCGAGTAGATCGCTTCCTGGACACCGGTAGCGCCCAGCGAGTGGCCGGTCAGCGACTTGGTCGAGCTCATGGCGGGCGTGGAGTTGCCGAACACGCTGCGGATCGCTTTCAGCTCGGCGACGTCGCCTACCGGCGTCGACGTGCCGTGGGTGTTGATGTAGTCGATGTCGCCCTGCACCGTGGCCATGGCCTGATGCATGCAGCGCATGGCACCCTCTCCAGAAGGGGCGACCATGTCATGACCGTCGGAGGTCGCACCATAGCCTACCAGCTCGCCGTAGATCTTCGCGCCGCGCGCTTTCGCGTGCTCGAGCTCTTCAAGCACCAGCATGCCGCCACCGCCCGCGATGACGAAGCCGTCGCGGGCCTGATCGTAGGGGCGAGAGGCTTTGTCCGGGGTGTCGTTGTAGTGCGTGGAGAGCGCGCCCATGGCGTCGAACAAGCACGACAGCGTCCAGTGCTCCTCTTCGCCACCGCCAGCAAAGACCACGTCCTGCTTGCCGAGCTGAATCTGCTCCATGGCGCTACCGATGCAGTGAGCGGAAGTCGCACAGGCAGAGGAGATGGAGTAATTCACGCCTTTGATTTTGAACGGCGTGGCCAAGCAGGCTGACACCGTGCTGCCCATGGTGCGGGTCACACGGTAAGGGCCAACGCGGCGCAGGCCTTTCTCACGCATTGCATCGGCGGCTTCGACCTGGTTGGCGCTGGACGCGCCGCCCGAGCCGGCAATCAGGCCGGTGCGCTCGTTCGACACTTGCGCGTCGGTCAAGCCTGCGTCTTCGATGGCCTGAGCCATCGAAACGTAGGCGTAGGCCGCTGCATCGCCCATGAAGCGGCGCAGTTTGCGGTCGATCAACGCGTCTAGGTCGATATCGACGCTGCCTGCCACATGGCTACGGAAGCCGCGCTCGGCGTACTCTTCCTTGAAACGAATACCGCTGCGCCCGCTTTTGAGCGCGTCTAAGACCTGTTGCTGGTCGTTGCCTAAGCACGACACGATGCCAAGGCCGGTGACTACCACTCGTCGCATGGGAGCCTCCTGTTAGAAATTCGCAGTGGAGGTGAATAGGCCAACGCGCAGGTCATTAGCCTGGTAGATATCGCGCCCGTCGACGGACACGGTGCCGTCGGCGATGCCTAGGATAAGCCGACGGGTAATGACGCGTTTCATGTTGATGCGGTACGTCACTTTTTGAGCGTCGGGCAAAATTTGGCCGCTGAATTTCACTTCGCCGCAGCCTAGCGCACGGCCACGGCCAGGATGGCCGAGCCAGCCCAGGTAGAAACCGACCAGCTGCCACATCGCGTCGAGACCCAAGCAGCCGGGCATCACCGGGTCACCGGGAAAGTGACAGTCGAAAAACCACAGATCCGGGGTGATATCCAGCTCGGCGATCAGCTCGCCCTTACCATGCTCACCGCCCTCTTCATGAATGTGCGTGATGCGATCAAGCATCAGCATGTTAGGCGCTGGCAGCTGGGCATTGCCTGGGCCAAAAAGCTCGCCGCGCGAGCAGGCCAGCAGTTCTTCGCGATCAAAGGAATGTTGCTTGGTCACTGAATCGTTCCGAGTATGAAGATGGTTGTTGCGCCTAGTCTACTTCCCGAAACCTCCGAATGCACGTCGCAGGCGCTTTATCGTGACTTTCTAACCCTTTTTAAGGGCTTGCCGATAAAGCAAATGACGTTATTGTGACAATCGTCGAGGCGAATTCGCACAATAAACGGCCTATTGACGTAATATGCTCTATCCAAGTTTTTGGTTAGGCGGCATGATGTCGTCCACGTGATGTTTTGTAGTGACTGCTGATAGGACAACAAGAACCGCCATGTGGCTGCCTGTTTCTCTTAATCGTCCGCTGGTTTGGGTGGCGCTCATGGCGCTGCCTGCATGTGTATGGATTCCCGATACTGCGCTGCGCATGGTGGCCGCCAGCCTGGTGGCGTTGGGGTTGTGGGACGCTTGGCACCAGGTGCGTCAACAGCGCTTGCGTTTGAAGCTTGCCCAAGACGCTATGGGGCTGGCAGGGGATGCCATGGTCATCAGCGATGTGCAGAACCGTGTGTTAGCCGTCAATCCCGCCTTTACCGACATTACCGGCTACGAGAGCCAGGAGATGGTCGGCCGCAAGCTCGAAACCCTGGCCGCACAGCGTCACGACAAAGCCTTCTACCAAAGTTTCTGGAGCACCCTGAAAGCCACCGGGCGGTGGGAAGGGGAGATGTGGAACCGTCGTAAACATGGCGACGAGTACCCAGAGTGGCTCAAGGTTCGCGCGGTGACCGACAAACGCGGCAAGATCACCCACTTCATCAGCCTGTTCACCGATATTTCCGCGCAAAAAGCCCGCGAGCGCGACCTGCGCCGCATTGGCTACGAAGACCCCCTGACCGGCCTGCCTAACCGACGCCGCCTGCACGATTTGATGTCCTCACGGCTTCGTCACTTGCGCGCCGGCGAGAGTCTGGATATGGCGCTGATCGACATCGATGGTCTGAAATCGGTCAACGACAGCTTGGGCGTCGAGCAGGGCGACCGTCTGTTGGCGCGCTTTGCTCAGCGGCTTACCAGCTACATGGCGGGCAGCGTCGTCGGCCGCCTGGGGGGCGATGAGTTCTTGGTGATTCGCACCACCACCTTCGATGATCATGATCAGTGGATCATGACCCTGCGTGACCACATGTGCAGTCCGTTCGAGATCAACGATCAGTCGCTGCGTTTAGGATTGACCATCGGTAGCTGTCGCGCTCCCGAGGATGGCCGCGATTCCGGCGTGCTGTTCCAGCGGCTGGAGTCCGCGCTGTACAGTGCTAAACGATTGGGTCGCAACCATAGCCAGCGCTTTCGCCCAGCGCTGGATAAGCAGGATAACCCCCAGCTTGCGCTGGTCAGTGACCTGCGCGCCGCACTGATCTCCGGTGACCAGCTAGAGCTTCACTACCAGACCCAGCACCATCCTGGCAGCGGTGAGCTGATGGGCATGGAGGCACTGCTGCGCTGGCGTCACCCTCAAGATGGTATGGTTTCACCGGGCGAGTTCATTCCACTGGCGGAGCGCCATGGCCTGATGGCCGAGCTGGGCAGTTGGGTGATCGAGAAAGCATGCGCTCAACAGGCGCACTGGCAAAACAGCGGTATGCCCAAGGTGACCGTGTGGATCAATATCTCCGCGCTACAGCTCTTTCAGGGCGATCTGGAAACTCAGCTGGCGACCTGCCTGGAGCGCTATCAGCTCAAACCGTCACAAATTGGTCTGGAGCTGACCGAATCGGTGCTGCTGGATGAGCGGGCCGGTGATATGGGGCCGCGCCTGCAGGCGCTCCGAGAGCTTGGTTACGCCATTGCCATCGACGATTTCGGCACCGGCTACTCATCCTTAGGTTACTTGAAGCGGCTGCCGGTGGATAAGATCAAGCTGGACCGTGCCTTCATTCGCGAGCTTCCCAACGATCAGGCGGATGCGGCGATCGTAACGGCGGTCTTGGCCATGGCCGAGGGGATGGGGTTGGAAGTCGTCGCGGAGGGCGTCGAAACGCAAGCCCAGTGCCAGTTCCTGGTCAACGCGGGCTGTACGCTGGTGCAGGGATTCTACTTTGCCAAGCCGTTACCCGCTGCCGAGCTAGAGCAGCGCTGGTCGCCCGTCGCACTGGCAGAAGGTGCCCACTAACGCGTCGTGATGACTCGCCCAGCGTAACGGCAAATACCCAGACAGAGCGCTGCCCAGATGACTGCCTGCACGGGTAGTAGCCACGGCGCCAAACTCACGTTGGCCAACGCTGCCCCACCCAGGTAAGAGAGCGGTCCGCTGATGGCACCGCAGGCAGCGGCGACGAGCGGATAGCGCCACAGCCAGGCCAACGAGTGAAACACCAGCGTGGCGAACAGCGGCCACAGCATCCACAGCCATAGGGGCAGCAGGCCCGCGACGAGCGCTTGGTCACCAAAATCGAAACCGCCCGCCAAGTGCAGCCCGCCGTCCAGCACCAGCCCTAGCAGGGCAAACAAGCCGATGAAGCGCCATTCGCCGGGTCTGGCCCAGTGCCAAAAGTGCCAGCCCAGCAGTGCCACCCCCGTGGCCGCAGCGACCCAAGAGCCGCCCAGCACGCATAGCGTCCAGCCTGCCTCGAAGCGCAGCGCGTTGAACAGCAACGCGCGCACGGGCTGTGGGGAGGGCGATGCCATTTACAGGGCTCCCGTCAGCGGTACCGGTTTTGCAGCAGGCTTTGCCAGCAGTAGGTGGCAGGTGCCAATGGAGCGCTCGATGAAGCCCCCCTCGCAGTAGCACAGGTAGTAGCGCCACATGCGGATAAAGCGCTCGTCGTAGCCTTGGCTGCGGACCTGATCGAGGCTCGCCTCGAAACGGTGCCGCCACTCCCGCAGCGTCCGTGCGTAGTGCTGGCCGATCTCATCGAGCGCCACCACGTTGAGGGACGTTTTGCGCATCACGCCAGACAGCATGGCGTGGTGGGAGGGCAAAAAGCCGCCGGGGAAAATGTAGCGTTTGATGAAGTCCATATCGCGCTTGGCTTCTTCGAAGCGCTGGTCGCGAATGGTGATCGCTTGCAGCATCGCCTGACCATCGTCGGTCAGCAGGCTATCGACCTTTTCGAGATACGTGTTGAGGTACTGGTGCCCCACGGCCTCGATCATTTCCACCGAGATCAAGCGGTCAAAGCGCCCGGTGAGTTCCCGATAATCCTGCTTTAGCAACGTAATCTTGTCTTCCAGGCCCTCTTCTTTGATGCGCTGGGCCGTATGTGCATGCTGCTCCTCGGAAATCGTCGTGGTGGTCACCCGGCAGCCGCGTGTCTTGGCGGCATGAATGGCCAGCCCGCCCCAGCCCGTGCCGATCTCCAGCAAATGATGCTCGGGGCGAACGTCCAACTTCTCGAGCATGATGTCGAGTTTGTAGGTCGAGGCCTCTTCCAAACTGGCTTCCGGGTAGGGGAAGACGGCGCTGGAGTACATCCAGTGGCGTTTATCCAGGAACGTCGCAAAGAGGTCGTTACCAATGTCGTAATGGGCGGCGATATTGCGCTTGGAACCGGACAGGCTGTTGCGCTGGAAGCGGTAAGCCAGGCCCAGCAACCAGCGGGTGAAACGGGCGCTGCCGTTCTCCATCTTGCCATTGACGTGCTCTAGGTTGGCCGCAAACAGGCGCACCAAGGCCACCAAGTCATCGGCATCCCAGTCGCCATCCATGTAGGATTCCGCAGCGCCCACGGTGCCGCCAAAGGCGAGCCGCTTCCAGGCGCGAGAGTGGCGAATCACCACGGTGACCTGCAGCGGGCCTTCTTGGCCCAGGTGATGGCACTGGTTGCCTTCAATCAGCGTGATATGTCCGCCGCGAAACGCGTCCAACTGGGCCAGCAAACGAGGCTTTAACCAGCGGGTAAAGCGATCTTGGCGGGCGGGCTGACTACTGGGAGGTGTGGTACGCAGGGTGGTCACTTTGAAGTCTCCTTGCGCTTAGGGTGGTTATAAACGGGGACGCGCTTGAGCCACAGGCGAAGCGCTTCAAAATGGATTCCCGCGACCGTTTTCAGACTCATCCAAGGGTGCTTGGCGAGGGTGGCCAGCAGCACGCCGCGCGTAGCGGGGGCTGCGTCGAGCGTGAGAGTGGCGTCGAAATGGCGCTGCTCGTGCTGCCAGTTTTCCATATGTAGATAGAGCTGATCGCCGGGCGCATTGAATTTCCAGCGATAGGTCATCTCCATGGGATTGAAGGGGGAGACGTGCATGGCTTTGGCAAAGCTTGCCTGATGCGCGTGGCGGTCGGTCTCGACATGGCAGGCGTAACAGGTGCGCTCGCGCCAGGGCATGTTGGTGACCTCGCCGAGCACCGCTGCCAAGCGGCCATGTTCGTCGTAGGCATAGTAAACGGTGATGGGATTGAACATCGTGCCGAGCGTACGCAGCTGGGTCAGCATGCAAATGCGCCCGTTAGGGGCGCTGCCAAGCTGGCGCGTCAACTCCTCCCGCACGGCAGTGCGCAGCGGGCGATCCGTGGGGGCCAGATAATCCTCGCGGCGAAAACGTGCCAACGCCGGGCGTCGCGCGCTAAACCCCGGCACGCCGTCGAAGAGCGTGGGGAGCTCGTCGAGATCGAGCCACGCCATCCACACCTGATAGCTAAACGTATGCGTCTTGGGCGTAAAGCGGCGGTGGCGGAGCGTACCGCGATAGATGCGCGAGCGCGGCGCAGCAATCATCCCAACCCCTCCCCAACGCTGTTGGGCATCAACTCATGGGCGGGCAGCGCCGTCGGCGTGGTGGGCGGCTCGGCGGCTTCGTCACAGCCCAGCGCCTGTGCCACGCGCAGCGCGCTCCAGACGCCGTCTTCATGAAAGCCGTTGCGCCAGTAAGCACCGCAGAAGTGGGTGCGCCGCGCCACCGATGAGATCTCTTCGTGGCGCATTTGGGCGGCCTGGCCTGCCAGCGTGAACTGTGGGTGTGCATAGACATAGCGGCCCAGCACCTTGGCCGGGTCGATGCTGTCGGAGTCGTTCAGCGAGACGCAAAACGTCGTGTCTGCCTCTAAGCGCTGCAGGATATTCATGTTGTAGGTCACCGATACCCGCTCATCGGCACCGCGACCATCCAGCCGATAATTCCAGCTTGCCCACGCGCGTTGGCGGCGGGGCAGCAGGGAGGTGTCGGTGTGCAGCACCACCTCGTTGTCCTGGTAGGGCATTGCGCTTAGGATCTCGCGCTCGGCAGCCGAGGCATCCCCTAACATGGCCAGGGCTTGGTCGGCGTGGCACGCCAATACGACCTGGTCGAAACGTTCGCTGCCCTGGGGCGTGGTCACCACGACGCCCGTGTCGCTTCGGGTAATGTGGGTCACCGGGGTATTGAGACGGATGCGCGACGCATAGGGCGCGGTCAAGCTGGGTATATAGCGTTTGGAGCCGCCCACGAGGGTGTACCACTGGGGGCGATGATTCACCGACAGTAGCCCGTGGTTGCGGAAAAAGCGTACGAAAAACGTCAGCGGGAAAGCGCGCAGGTCACCAATGCTCGCCGACCAAATAGCGGCCCCCATGGGCAGCAAGTAACGACGCTGAAACGCTTCGCCGTAGCCGTGTTGGTCCAGGTACTCGCCCAACGTCATGTCTGCGGGCAGTCGTTTGCTTTCCAGATCGGCGGTGGCCTGCTTGTTGAAGCGCAAGATGTCGCGCAGCAGACGATAGAACGAAGGATTGAGCAGGTTGCGGCGCTGGGCGAAAAGCGATGCCAACGTGTGGCCGTTGTACTCGAAATCGACGTCCGTTTCATGCACCGAGAAACTCATCTCGGTGGCTTGGCTGGGCACGCCAAGGGTAGCCAATAGGCGTTGGAAGTGGGGGTAGGTCCAGTCATTGAAGACGATGAAGCCGGTATCGATGGCGTAAGGGACGCCGTTGACCTCAACGTCCATGGTGGCCGTATGGCCCCCTAGTCGACTATCGGCTTCGAACAGGGTCACCTCGTGCTGTGAGGAGAGGTACCACCCGGCAGCCATCCCGCTGATGCCGCTGCCAATAACCGCGATGCGCTGTGACGCTGTGACGCTCATGGAGACTCCTTGGTTTGCCGCGTCATGCGCAGGCCGATCCACCGCCGCAGAGCGGGGGGTAAAATTCCCAAACATTTGACGATATAGGTAAACCGCCGTGGAAAATGAATATCCAGGCGGCCTTTGGCCAGCCCTGCAATGATCGCCTTCGCAGCTTCGTCGGCGGTAACCTGCATGGGCATGGGAAAATCGTTGCGGTCGGTGAGTGGCGTTTTGACGAAGCCAGGATGAATCAAGCTCACGTCGATGCCCTCCTGGTGCAGGTCGAGTCGCAGAGACTCCAAGAAGTAGCTGACCGCTGCTTTCGACGCGCCATACGCCTCCGCGCGGGGCAGCGGCAGGTAGGCCGACGCGCTCGAGGTGGCGGCCAAGCGGGCGGGCTTGCCTTCCTTACGAGCGGCACGTAGCAGCGGTAGAGCGGCGTCGACGCCGTACAGCGTGCCAAATAGGTTCGGAGTGAAGACCCGCTCGACGAGTGCCATATCGAAGTGACGTGCATCGAGGTATTCGCAGGTGCCCGCATTGAACAACGCAACGTCCAACGCGCCGAGCCACTCGCGAATCTGCTCACCCGCAGCGAGGACGGCTTGATGGTCGCTGACATCCAGCGGCAACGGGTAGGCGTTGTCATGGCCATCGCACAGTTTGTGCAGCGCCTCTTCATTGCGAGCGCTCAAGACGACGCGATGGCCTTGCTCGATCAGCTGCTTGGCCAGCGCTTCACCAATGCCGGACGTCGCGCCGGTTAACCAGATGCGTTGGGGCGTTTTCCATGTGCTCATCCTGCTCTCCTGTAGCGGCCTGTTAGCACGCAGCCTGCGTGCAGATCAACGAGGTCACACGATTCAACCAAGGCGCTGCTTTAACCAGCGTATGACACGCCCCATGACGGGAAGGTGCTCGTAGAGCATGGCCCCGGCGTCGAAATAGTCGCGGTGACGCGCCACTTTTCCGTCGTCAGCAAACGTGAGCGCGCTGCAGCCCTCCACGCTTACCGGCTTGCCGCGGGCCAAGCGGGGGTGAACGAACTCCATGGTCCACGTTACGAAGGCTTGGTTTCCCTGCTGTTGCTGCGTGTGAAAAGTGAAATGGCAGCGCTCAACGTTCTCGTACATGGTGGCGAAGTAGCGCTCCAGCGCCTCGCGACCTTCAATGTGATGTAGCGGATCGTTGAAAACAACCTCCTCAGTATATACCTCGTATAGTTTTTCTGTACAGGTGTTGTCTAGTTTATTGAAGAAGGCGCAAAAGTTGGCCAAAGCTGTGTCGTTGGTCATCACACACTCCTTACAAGTGGTAAGACGGCATGGAAGAGGAAAGGTGCGTCGTTAAGGAGCATAGCGGCGCAGTGCCGCTATGGGGAGAGGCGTCAGGCGCGTTACTTGGAGAGCGCTTTGAAAGCGTCGAGCGCCCGTTGGCGCGCCGCTTTATGGTCGACGATGGGCGCCGGGTAGTCGATGGGGTTGAGCATGTCGTGAGGCGGCGCATGGCGCGCTTTGGCTGGCAGCGATGCGAGCTCGGGCAGCCACTGGGCGATGAAGTCGCCATTGGGGTCGAAGCGGGTCGATTGGGTCGTCGGGTTGAAAATGCGGAAGTACGGCGCCGCATCGGTCCCCGTCGAGGCGGCCCACTGCCAGCCACCGTTATTGGCGCAAAACTCGCCATCGACCAAGTGGCGCATGAAAAAGGCTTCGCCACGTCGCCAGTCGATCAGCAGGTGTTTGCTCAGGAACATCGCCGTAATCATGCGCAGACGATTGTGCATCCAGCCGGTCGACACGAGCTGGCGCATGGCGGCATCCACGATAGGGTAGCCGGTGCGACCCTCGCACCAAGCGGCAAACCCATCGTCGTCATCGCGCCATTGGAGCTGCTGGGTGTGCTCTTGAAACGGTTGATAGCGACATACTTGGGGAAAGCCGACCGCGACGTGCTGATAAAACTCCCGCCAGACCAGCTCGTTCACCCAAGCCGTCAAGCCAGCATCGCCGTCGGCCAGGTGCCCACCGTTTTCGCTCATGACCGCTTGCAGGCACTGGCGGTGAGAGATCATCCCTAGTGCTAAATAGGGTGACAGCTCGCTGGTGCCCCGTACCTTGGGGAAATCGCGCTGCTCTTTGTAGTGCCGCCCGCGAAAACGCAGAAAACGCTCCAAGTTGTCGCTGGCGGCATTCTCACCTGCGGGCCACTGGCGGCCATCCAGCGGCGCGTCGTCGAGCGCAGGCAGTGACGGAAGCGCGTCGCTTGGGATGTCGAGGGGCGACTGCGCCTTAGGCGTGTCACGCAGGGCAAGCTGCTCTGCCGTTACCTGTTTGTGCCACGCTTTCGAAAAGGGCGTAAACACCCCGTAGTAATCGCCTTTGCCGGTCAGCAAGCTGCCTGGGGCAAAGGCAACGGCGTCGTGGTGCCCTTGAGCGTCTATCTCTGCCTGCTGAAAGGCGTCCAGCACCGCCTGATCGCGGCGCTGTTCGTTCAGCGGATACTCGTAGTTGAAGTGAAGCTGTTTGACGCCGTAGTCCCGGGCAATCTCCAGCAACGCTTGAGGAGCGTCGTCGTAGCGCTCGATATCGCGGTGCAGCAGCGGGATGTTCAAGCCATTGAGCGACGCCTTCAGCGCGCTAACGCCGCGCGCCCAAAAATCGAGTTTGTTGGCGCCGTGACCGTGGTCGCGCCACTGCTCAATGCTGCGCAAAAAAACCGCCACGACCGGCCCTTTGGCGGCCGCAGCGGCCAGTGCGGAATTGTCATGAATACGAAGATCGCTGCGGAACCAAACAAGCTGCAAGCTCATGCAAACTCCTTAAGTGGGCCGGTTGGCCTACGCTCACAGAATGCCGGATTCCCGCAGCAGTGGGCGCAGGCGGGCAATCGCTTGGGGAAGGTCGTCACCCAACATGTGAACGGCACCGTCTCGGAGGTCGTTCTCGCGTAGCCGCGCGACTTCGCCGCAAACGCCGATAGGCACGCCCAGGGCGTCGGCCGCTTTGGGTAAATCGACCCGAATATATTGATCGCTCTCTCGCTGGCCGCTGGAGAGCAACACCATCGACGAGTGCAGGCGAGACACCGCTTGCGGCAAATCGTCGAGGGACAGCGAGTGGTCGAAGAGCTGCACGCGGTAACCCTGTTCGCTGGCCATGAGCGCACACATCAGCACCCACAGCGGGCCTGGATCGTCGGGCATGGCGCTGAGCAGGATCAGTGGGCCACGGGTCGCTTGGTTCGCGTAGTGCAAACGAATGCCGACTTGGCTACGTAAAAAAGCTTCGAACGTACGACGTACCAGGTCATCTGGCTGCGCGGCCCATTTGGCTTCCAGGGTCAGGATGACGGGCTGCCAAAGTTCGTTGATCGCCACGCTCAGCGGGTAAAGCGCCAGGCTCTGATGATACAGCGCTTCCAGCTTGGGCAGGTCGACGGCTTCGATCACCGCCTGCAGCTGTTGGCGCTGGCTGGCCCAGTCACCGGCGTTGGGAGCGGGGGTCTCGACCGTTTCGGGCTGATCGAGCAGGTCGGCCACTTGGCTGACCGGCACGCCGCGGTTGAGCCACTGCAAAATACGCTCGATGCGGCTGATGTCGTCCTGGGCGTAGAGTCGGTGGCCCTTGGGCGTGCGCTGCGGGCGAATCAATCCGTAGCGTCGCTCCCAGGCGCGCAGGGTGACCGAGTTCACACCCGTTAAGCGGGAAACTTCCCGAATCGGATAGAGCGGGGTATCGGGTGGGTGGGTCGCCTTGTTGCTCATGGGCGCCATTGCCTCTTGGTTGCCTGCAGCGAGCGCTGCAGGGGTCTGTCAATAATTGCGATGACCGCGTTGTTGCGCCAGCTCGGCGCCAGGTCACGTAGTCGTATAGCGCGTCGTCGAAGAGCACCTAATCGGTTAGATAGGATCACGCTATTATAGGCACCTTTGTACAACTTGTAGCCACTGGGTACAACCTTTGCTGTGTCCAGGTAAGTGCATCACTGCCTTGGCTGACATTAGACCGACCGGCCTAATAACGCCTCTCCCAGCTCATCGCCAGAGAGCCAGGCATCCTCGACTCGGCTGCCGCGAAAGCTGTCGCCGCACAGCGCTAAACCGCACTTGCTGTATAAGAACGACTGGCTTCCCGCCGAGGCGGGTTGGGCATAGCGCCATCGGTGGGCGCCTAGCTCCACGAGGGGGGGGAGCGCGGTGTCGGGGGGCAGCGTCGTGATGAAGGCCTCCCATAACTGCTGCGCCGCTGCTTCCGGCGTCTCCTCGATATGCGCGTCGCTCCAGTCGAGCTGGGCCAGCAGGCTCAAACTTTCCGGCTGGTGCTCTCTCCCCGGCTTGGTGTGATTACGAGACACCAAGCGTAGCGCTGGATGCTGGACATGCAGACTCTGCCAATCGGCATCGACGCCCGGCGGGGGCGGTAGAGGAGCATCGACGATCGCCCATGCCGTCCAGCAGCCCCGCTGTGGTCGTGCATCGCAGGCGTCGGACAGCATCGGTTCCCAGTCGGCCAGCAGCGCTTTTGCTTGAGGGGGTGGGGCGCTGATCACCACACGGTCGAACGTCCCGTACTGGTGGTCGTTGGCATCGCGAAGCTGCCACCCCTGGGGCGTGCTCTCTAGTGCTGTAATGGTCGTTTCCAATAAGAGCGCCGCATGGGGAAAAGCGTTAAGCCCATCGGCGAGGTGGCGGGTAATCGCGCTCATGCGCGGTGCTCCACAGTAGCGCACCTGGCCGTCATCGTGTGTTTGCCAGCCGGATGCACTAGCCTGATAGCTGTGTACTGGCCACATAGCGACACAGCCAGCGGCTTGCCACTCGGCAACTTTGCTCGCAAAGCGTGCATCGCGAACGGTAAAGGCCTGAGCGCCTAAATCGAGCGTGGCAGAGGGGCGCTGTTTACTCGACATTCGCCCGCCAGGACCGCGTGCTTTATCAAATAGCTGAACATTGACACCCTGCTGTGCCAGTCGATGAGCGCAGGCTAACCCGGATAGCCCGGCACCAATAATCGCCACGCGTTGCGCGGCCGCAGAAGAGAAGGTCTCGTTCGCCGGTTCAGCCATACATCCTCACGGTATCAGCAGTGCTTGTCTAAATTGATTGTAGCAGTTGTGTATAAATATCGTACAATTAAACAGGTTGCAATGTGTACGAGCGGTCGAGTGGATCGTGTCGCCACCGCCGTCGGCGGATTCTCGTGCACACCACGTTTAACGGCAAAGGAGTGACACCATGCGGGTATTGATCACCGGGGGCAGCGGCTTCGTAGGCCAGCGGCTCTGTCAACAGCTCATCGCCCAGGGGCATGAGGTTCAGGTGGTGTCTCGAACGCCCCAAAAGGTGCGCAGCAGGCTGCCCAAGGCGTGCGACATCCGCGATAGCGCGCAAGCCTTCGTGGATACGCCGCCGGACGCGCTGGTGAACTTGGCTGGAGAATCCATCGCGGCAAAGCGCTGGAGCGCCGAGCAGAAAGAGCGGCTGATCCGTTCACGGGTCGAGAGTACTCAGCAGCTCATCGCCCTGTGTGAGCAGCTCGCGGCCAACGGCCAGCCGCTGCCGAGCGTGATGGTGAGCGGTTCGGCGATGGGCTATTACGGCGATCAGGGGGACAAGGTGGTGGATGAGTCCACACCTCCCCATGACGAGTTCGCCCATCGGCTGTGCGCGCAGTGGGAAGCGGCGGCCAAGCCCGTGGAGGCCATGGGCATCCGGCTAGCCATTCTACGCATTGGGTTAGTGCTCGAGGCGGGCGGTGGCACGCTGCAAAAAATGCTACCACCGTTCAAGTTAGGTGTAGGCGGGCGGTTTGGCGATGGCACCCAGTTCATGCCCTGGATTCATCGGGACGACTTGGTGGCGGCGATCATCTACTTGATCAACCAGCCGGCACTCTCTGGAGCATTCAACGGCAGTGCTCCGCATCCGGTGACCAACGCGGAATTCACTCAGACGCTGGCCAAGCAGTTGCATCGTCCGGCCATGTTTCCGGTGCCCGCGTTCGTGCTGAAAGCGGGCTTTGGGGAGATGTCGCAGCTGCTGTTGACCGGGGCAGACATGCGCCCCGCGCGGCTACGCGAAGCGGGCTTCGAGTTCCAGTACCCAACGCTTTCGAAAGCGCTGGCGGCCATCCTCTAGCCGCCAGTGGCGAGCGTTAGTTCGCGTTGGGATCGACGGTGATGATCACCCGCACCGAGTCGAGTCGCAGGCGGGTGTTTTCGATGGCGCTGCTCAGTGCCTGACGCTCCTGTGTCAGCGCTTCCAGCTCTTCGCTGCGCACCGCCGGATTGTGCTCCGCCAGCGCCGTCAGGCGGGCCAGCTCGGCGTCCAGCTGGGCGCGCATGCGAGTTTCTGCGGCTTCCACGATACTCGGTAGTTCACGCTCGGCTTCGCCTTCCCCTTGGGTGAGCAGTTCACGAAGCTGATCGTGGCGGCTCTTGATCAAATCCCGCGCCAGCGATTTATTCACCTTCTGCAGGTTTTTGCCCAACCCGGTGAAGGAGATCTTGCTGGTCAGGTTAGCGCCCGATTCATCCAGCAGTACGCGTACGGCGGTGGGCGGCAAGAAGCGGTTCAGGTGCAGCGATTTGGGGGCCGGGCAGTGGGTGCGAAACACCAGTTCGGCCATCAGACGCCCGCTGGGAATCGCCGGGTGGCGTAGCAGCGCCAGCGCGGTATTGCCCATGGTACCATCAAGGACCCGGCCCATCATTTCGCGCACCAGCGGATGCTCCCAGGAGAGTCGCTGTACGTCATCCCGCGCCAGTGCCTGGGCGCGACTGTAAGTGGCAGAGAAGCCCTCTTCGCCTTTGACCAACCCGGGCAGGCCATCCAGCATGTGCTGACTGGGCTGAAGGTGCAGCAGACCGTTGCCGATCTCCTGGCTGTCGACCCCGAAGATATCCAGCGCGCGCTCCACGTAGCGAGGCAGCGCCGGATCCTCGTCCAGCTCGCGCACGGCATCGATCACCTGCTGCGCTCGACCGGGGCGGCAGGCGTTGAGTTCCAGCAGGCGGTTGCGGCCCGCGTCCCGTTCGGCGAGCTTGGCGGTGAACATCTCCCGAGTCTCTTCGATGATCTCGTCGAGCATCTCATCGTCGAGCAGCGCATCGGCCAAGGCATCGCCAAAGGCGTCGAACAGGTCGCTGCCAATGCCGTGAGGCGCGCTGAAGGCGTCCATGCCCTCGTGGTACCAGCGCATCAGACGCTCGCCGGGGCTGCCGGTGAAGTTGGGCACGTGCAGCTCGATGGCGTGGCGCTGGCCGATCCGGTCCAGGCGGCCGATGCGCTGTTCAAGCTGGTCGGGATGTTGCGGCATGTCGACCATCACCAGGTGGCGGCAGAATTGGAAGTTACGCCCTTCGGAGCCAATCTCAGAACACACCAAGACCTGGCAGCCATCCTCTTCATCGGCAAACGCGGCGGCGGCTCGGTCGCGCTCGACGAGCGACAGCCCTTCGTGGAAGACCGGCGCGTGGTAGCCGCCTAATACCCGCAAGCCCTCGGCGAGCCCTTCCGCCGTTTCACGGTGGTGGGCAATGACCAGTACTTTGTCGTTGGCAAAGCCCGTCTCGCTGTCGTCGCTGAGCTTTTCGAGCAGCCAGTTGACGCGTGGGTCGATATGCCACCAGGACTCGGTATTCAACGGGTCGTTGCTGAGCTCCCGATACATGGCATCCGGGTAGATCAGCACGTCCGGGTGGTCCATGCCGGTTTCGATCAGCAGCTCGTCCAGGTAGTCGTCGTCGCGCTCCAGGCGGCGCAACACGCGGCGGTAAGCCGACGGCAGCTCCAGCTCGGCCAGGTGCAGGCGGCGCTCAGGGAAGCCGCCCACATGGCGGCGGCTGTTGCGGAACATCACGCGGCCGGTGCCATGGCGGTCGAGCAACGCGTCGCGCAGCT
>NZ_JAMXRX010000009.1:0-34203 GCF_024124605.1 Halomonas sp. CnH100-B
CGGCCAGCGCTGAAAGCGACCTGCCTGAACTCGCCCCCGGCGTCCGCTTCACCCTCACCGACCACGACACCGACAGCCTTAACCGCGACTGGCAGGCCATTGAAGTGAGCCACGTCGGCGAGCAACCCCAGGCCCTGGAAGAGGATGGGATGCTGATCGGTAAAGAGGCTCAGGGTGACGCAAGTGGAATGACCCGCTATCACAACCACGTCACGCTGATACCTGGCGATACCCCCTGGCGCGCCACGCCCAATCCCAAACCGCGCGTCGATGGGCCGCAAGTTGCCTTTGTGGTCGGCCCGGAAGGCGAAGAGATCCACTGCGACGAGCACGGCCGGGTCAAGGTCCAGTTCCCCTGGGACCGCTACGCTGAACCCAACGACACCGCGAGCTGTTGGGTCCGTGTTGCTCAAGGCTGGGCAGGTGGTGGCTATGGCAGTATGGCGATTCCCAGGATCGGACATGAGGTCGTTTTGTCGTTCTTAGAGGGTGACCCGGACCAACCGCTGATCACCGGGCGCACCTACCACGCCGTGAACACCGCCCCGTATCCGCTGCCGGAACACAAAACCCGCACGGTACTGCGCACTCAGAGCCACAAAGCCGAAGGCTTCAACGAACTGCGCTTTGAAGACGAAGCGGGTGAAGAGCAAATCTGGCTCCACGCTCAGAAAGACCTAGAGCTTTTAACTCTCAATGACCGCACCGAAGAGATCCAGCGTGACAGCCACCTCAAGGTGCATAACGACCGCATCAGCGAGATCGACAACGACGATCACCACACGGTGCACAATAACCGCCACACCCAAGTAGACGGCGACGACCACCTGATGATCGACGGCACCCATCACGCAAACATCGGCCAAGCGCAACTGATGGAAGCCGGGCAGGAGATTCACCACAAAGCGGGCATGAAAGTCGTCATCGAAGCAGGCGCGGAGATCACCCTAAAAGCAGGCGGCAGCTTCCTGAAAATCGACCCCAGCGGCGTCACCATCGTGGGCCCGCAGGTCAAGATTAACTCTGGGGGGAGCCCCGGCTCGGGCAGTGGGCAAGCGGCACAGGGGCCGCAGTTGCCGGAGGAGGCGGAGGCTGCATCTCAATTCACAAAAGTTGAGCCGCCACGTCAGGAAGCTGCGCTTAGACAGGAAATGGCATTAACTCAGCCCTGCACTCCTCTGGATAATCAGGAGTAAAGCATGGAAGGCTTGCAAGCCGTTTCGTTGCCTTTGAATGCCGATTCTTATGGGCAGAATCGTTACTTGGTGCTGGACGGTCTCAAACTGGAACCTTTGGAAAGGTGGCTTTATGAGCACGCTGAAGCACCTGTTTACGAACCAATTTATTTAGGTACGTCACTGGAGGGGTGCCGAAGTATTTCACCTTGTTTGGTAAAGCTTGAGGACAACGATCCCCTATGGGACATATTCCTGAACAAGGGGGCAGAGAACCAATGGGGTTGGGCTTTCGGAAGCTCTGCTACTTTTGATGAACTTTTGCAGCACCTTAGATGGCTGCTCTTTGTTGAGCATCCCCAAGAGGGTGAAAAAGTCCTTAGAGTAGGCTCCCCTGAAGTCATGAAGTGCTTGCTAAGTGCGGAGAGCCTGCCTCCAAAGAGTGAGTTGCTAGGCGTATTGGACGTTGTCTGGTTACCCAATCATGAGCACGGAGAAGTTAGCTGGTATCAAATTACCAATGAGCGTTCAGAACGCTCTCAGCGTAAAGAGAGGTTTTTACTTCAGCAAGATCATCTTGATGCACTCAGTCAAATTGCTTGGCGGCGTTTTGCTCAAGAACTAGCAAAGCATCTTGATACGTTCTTTTCAAATAGCCTGTTGCTGCGCGAGCAGGGGACGAGCATAAACGCCGCGCACAAAGTCATCAGTGTCACTCGAGAGTTAGGGTTTTATGGGCGTCGAGCACACTACTACATGGCTAATATTCTGGGAGCGCACGGTGAAGAGGCTTTGGATGAGAACGTGATGCCGGATATCGCGGTGGAGCTTCTTCAGAAAGATCACCGAGCACCAATGGAACGACTAAAAGCGGCTGTTGAAGCTTCTCAGCGACGACTAAACACGGAGACACACATATGAGCCATTCCATGGAGGAAGCGCAGCGCGTTGCAGATAGCCAGCCGGATAACGACCCTGGGCAAGAGCAAGGCCAATGCTCGTTGACGCTTCCAGACCTTCAATTAGTCCCCGTACGTTACGCCATCGTTGAAGCGACCGAGGCAGAACTCGCTAGCTCGTTGCCTGGTTTTTCTCCGGTATATAGCGGTTCTTATCGCCAGTCAGGTATTCGGCCCATACGTAGTGGTTGGCTCTATCTAGTACATAGTATATCGCCAGATGAAGTACAGGTATTCAAGGTAGAACCTGATGGCAGTGGTGACACTATTATTGTAAAGCGAGAAGGCTCAGTACAGGTGCTCTATAGCCCACTTGAACTCACGTCTCTTCACGTTTCTATGTTGCAGCAAGAAGCATTTCGCGAACAGGTCATGATGCGAGTGAGCGTGGGAGCCTACTGCCCTGGAAATGGTACAGCGCACCTACTCAATCCTGACGATTTAGCGATTGCTTTAGCAGATGAGGTTGGTGAGCATTTACCTACTCCAGATGCGCCGGAGCATTCAGGCGAACAAAACGAATTAGATACGGGTAGTTACCCATGGTGTGAAGCTGAGGGAGAGGGCAAAGAGTGGCAGCTTGCTGCGGCGAGTAGTATTACAGCAGCAATAGCGGGCGAGTATAAGTTAGATAGTGCTTGCTTGATGGTTGAAGATATTCCAGGCCGTATCAAGGACCTGACCCAGGCATGGGCTCTACTGGCCGACCAGCAAGGCAACTGGCACGAGAAGTATCAAACCGAACTCTTTGCGGCGCGCACAATTGATGGCCTGATGACTCTCGATTTTACCCCGCATGCTGCGAATGCTGGCCAAGGCAATATTCCTGACTGGCTAGGCAATGCTGGCAGTAACGATCAAGCGGATCTTCGTGAGCTTGCAGAGCTGTATGAGCAGCACCGTGAAAGAAAAGAGGAGGTCAGCCGAAGCTCTGGCGGCCACCTTGGTGTGACCGGAATCGCCTTGCAACCTATTGAGAACGATATCAATGAGCTCAGTCAGCACATAGGAGGAAATCTAGGCACGGACGCTGAGTCTGTAAAAGCGTTTGTCGAGCAGAGCGAGCAAGCCCATTTTAATGAAGTCATTGGCGGTACTTACGCTTTAGCACCCAATGGCATTGTGGATGTCATTCGTCGTCAGGAATTAGAAGACTTTTTAGCGTATGCCAATGAGCTTGAAGAGACTTGGCAAACGGCTTACCAAGCAATAGGGCAAGATTTGGCAGTCCTATTGCCAGCATGGCACCACTATGCACTCTTGTTGGATAAGGAAGAGGAACTGCATATCAGCTTCATCAGCAGGCTGGAACAGTGTGCTCATGAAACATTGGTGTTATGCGGCCAAGGCGATTTTCTTGCTCAGCACTATATGGGCAGCAGGCCCACTGTGGCTCACTTACTCCATTTTCAGCCCACTCAAACCTTTATCGAGGGCTACTTGAGTGCGGCAGATGGCCCCCAGAAAGCGCTAACTCAAGCCGCAGCACTTATGGCGGCTTCTGGAGCGCTAGGCAGCTATCAAGAGTGGAGTAGCACTCTAGAACAGCAAACTGGGTTGCGGTTTCGTAGTATTGCGGGTCTTTCAGATGACGTCGTGGCCGATATTGCGGGTGAGGTCTATTTCAAAGAGAAGATGCTAGGTGAGGCAGTCGTCAAAACTCTGCTAGAGGAAACTCAGCAACTGGAATTGCCACAACGATTTGCCAATTTGGCAGGTAGGTTACCCGAAGGCCAGCGGCTGATGTTTGTTGAACGTCTGGGGCTGCTGGAAGCGGGGTGGGAGATACCCGACCAAGCGGTCCTGGGCAAATTACAGCAGGCTATCAGTAAGTCAGAGCGTTCTTTATCACAGCTCCAGAGATTAGAGCAGGAGATGATGAGCTATTACCAAGAACGCGAGGCACACATACAACAAGCGTCCAGGCGCGGTACAGGCCAAGCCCATCGGCGCGCGGCTGAGCAGTATCACGCTAACAATATTCGCAATAAAGCCTCGGAAATAAAACGGCAACAGCGACTGATCAGCGAAGCATTAGTTGAGTTGGCGGAGCACAGCTTCCCAGCCGATGAAGGTGGGTCACACGCGCTAAAAGTGGGCGGTTTGAGCCAAGCGGCGACGAGGGCCGCGCTGGCGGAGCTAAGGGCGTTCAAGCAACTCGCTAATCAGTCCCGTGAGACAATGCGCAGCACGCTGGATACCCTTATACGTAATGAGCAGAATGAGGTATCGATAGCTCGGGCGATGGGGATATTGGTGAACGGAAGTTTGTCTGTTTTAGGAGCTATCGCGGCATGTTTAGCGATGAGTGAATTGATTGAAGCAGGCCGCGGTCATGGCCAGTTTCTCGAGTATCTTGGTAATACTGGTTCTCAAGGGTTTGCTGCTACAGCGGCCATGATGGCAATGAGAGAAATGCTAGTCGACGCCCGCCATCGAAAATTGTACGAAGGTCGTGCGTTCCAACAAGTCGCCCAGGCTGAACTGAGGGCAGTAGCAGGTAGCCCTGCCCAGTTGGAGCGCTGGGCGCGAGTGGCCAACAAAGCGATGGGGTTTGTGGCTGGTTTGGGGGGGGCCGCAGGTGTATTTGAGACTATCAGGCAGACTCAAAAGGTGGGTCGTGCCGAGACGCAGGCCGAGCGCTTAGCCTCTCAAGTGGCGCTGGTTGGAGCGTCAGGGACAGCCTTAGGTGGAACCTTCTTAGGTGGTATGGGGGTTGTTGGCAAGGTATTGGGCGCCCCCGCGGCACAGTGGAGACTATTGCTACTGAAATTTGCTGGGCCTGTCGGCTGGTTCGTTGCGGTCAGCACATTGCTATTGATTGTTGGGGACTTATTGGCCAGCCGCTTTTCGCTGAGCCCGGTACAGCGCTGGTGCCAGCGCTCTTACTGGGGGCTGAAAAGCGAATATACGGGGCTGGAAGAGCACGAGCAGGAACTGGGCAAACTGAGCGGCAGTGACCCAGTGATAGAGCGGCAAGGGGCAGCCGCAGCCCATGCAGGCCCGGGGCCTGGCCCCGCCCCCAGTGACCTGGCCTTCCGCGTGACCCTGCCGAGCGGCCAATCACCCGATGAGGAAAATTTCGCGTTTGGCCTGTGGGGCGTGCCCATGAGCGGCCATCATCAGGAGCTGACCCAGGACGTGCTGGCCTATTCACATCAGGCTACGGAAAGTCACGGCGCAGAAGTCACCTATCACTTTGCGCCGGAAGTGCTGGCCCAGTTCTACGTTGTGCGGCTGGTGGCGCGCCTGCAGCTCAATGGTGACTCTTCCACTCAGGTTTACGAGTTGCATCGACGTGGCCGTACCCTATCCAATGAGTGGCGCCCCGTGGACGCCCTGAAGGACAGTTTTTTCAGTAGTGTCAAATTGGGTACCTGGCCCAGTATGCCGCTGACCCCCTGGGTACTCTGAACAAGGATGAAGCATGTTTAAAACTACTCCCAGCAAAGCGCTGCCCCCCATGCGGGCGGGTGAGCGCGAAAGCCGCGCCGGGGGGGAACAGTACTGCCTGAGCCCCCTACCGTTACCGGTCAATAGTGAGTACGCCGTGGATGTGGCCCATCTCGATGTACGCCATGATGAAGCCACCATGGATATTCGCCAGGGTGCCAGCCCGGACACCATGATGACGGCGGGGCATATATTTAGTGGGTTATTTGTAACGATGATGGTTTTCTTCCTGATTGTATGGATAGGCATCGGTGGATTCCCTCTTGACCCGCAGTTAGCCGCCGCATGGGGGGGAGGGCTTTATTTTTCTTTTCTCTTTATGTTTACTCTGGCAGTTCTCTGGCTCAATACGCGATTCAAGCGAATGCCGCCCATTCGCTTGAATCGCCAGCGTCGGGAAGTGGCATTTGTGGTCGATCCACCGGGTCGCTTCTGGCTGCCCGCCCCTCAGAATCTCTGGCTAGCGTCGACGGCCAGCTTTGCTGTAAATATTTCTGGGTTCATGGGCCTCATTGAGATAGGCGAGTGGCTGCGTGGGGCGCGTGAGGGGTTTCCCTTCGGTTTTTTGCTGATGCATGTGGGTGGGTTCGCTTTTTTCTTTGTATACCCGCCCCTTTACGATCTCATCTGCCGACTCTGCAAGCGTGAGCGCCGTACGGTGCTGGTGCCTTGGGAAGATGTCGTAGCGGTGTGCGGGTTCAACCCCAGCTTGGGGCCGGGGGCCATCACCGGTTTTGGTTGGAACTTTGCGCTGCTGCCGCCGGACCCCGAGCGCCCTGGCTACACCCTGCCTGGGGCAGGCATCATCGTTGGCGTGGGCGGTTTGCCGGGGGCCCTGGCCCAGTGGGAGTACATTCGCCGCTTTATGGAAGAAGGCGCTGAGGCCATTACTCCTGCCGCCCGCGAGTGGGGCGTGGAGTGGTACGACGCCTACGTGGCCCGAGAGAAAGCCGAATGCGAGCGCACCAACGACATGGCCCGCTGGCGGCGCTTTCGGCGTAAGCGCGTGTGGGAGCATGCCCGCTTTGCCCACTGGTACACCGAGTACCGCATGAAACATATTTTGCCCAAAGCCGTGCCCAGTGACTGGCTGGCAGAGTGGTCAAAGCTCCTACCTGAGTCCCAGTGGGCCAAACCCTCCCAAGCCGTGAGCGAACTAAGCGAACACTTGCGTGCCGCCTATCAGCGCGGCGAGAAATTCGTGGAGATGGGCGATATTGAAAAACGTTTTAGGGTAACGGTGCCACCAGCTGCACAAGTGCCCTATCCTTCGTTTCCCTTCCGGACGAAGGTTGAACAGGCATCATCACCCAGTAGTCAACGACAAGGATGACGTAATGAATAACGCGACGAAACAGGAGCATTGGCCTATGGATACACTGGCCATAGTGACCTGCGGCCAGTGTAGTCATTCATGGGCTGCCAAGGACAAGCAAGTCACCACGCTTAAGGAGGGGAACTCGTTAACTTGCCCACAATGCCACTATGAAGCTGCACTTGATCGGGGCCAACGGGCCGATTTGACCGCTCATCTCACTCATGTCGATAAGGTGGCAGGGAAAGGCAGCACGTGGGTCACTATCGCTGCCTTAGCCGCTTTTTTGGTGGGGATTGGCAGTTTCTTGGGCCTAGTGCCTATCGGAGTTGTCGTGATAGTCATGATCCCAGCGGTGTGGGCGATGGTGTCCGCTTCCTCCGAAGCGAAAAAGATCAGACCCGTCCGGTTGGCGTTAATGTCTTCTGACCGGTATGAGTGAGTAGTAGTGAATATCCATGTGCCAGCGAAATCGTCCTTTTGCATTTAACGTTGTTAAGCCGTTAAGACCTGCTGCCTGACTATATATTCTTTTTTAGAATATAAACCTTTGAATAAAGAATTTCCGACCTTTACACCTCAACGTTAGGCTTATAACTATTGTCCAAATTAGCCAAGCGCCTCGCTATTGCAGGCGCTTTTGGCGTGACTAATAGGTGAACTATGGCAACAACCTCAACAGTGGCACCGATCAACTATCGTGTGCCTCTACTAGCGACGGCGGCCATTGTGCTGAGTTCGCTCATCATTGGCGTGCTGTTCAGCGCCAACATCGGCTTGCTGATGATCGTGGGCGGCTTGCTGGGCATGGTGCTTTATCATGCGGCGTTTGGCTTTACGGCGGCGTGGCGGGTCTTTATCACCGAACGCCGTGGGCGCGGGCTGCGGGCGCAAATGGTGATGCTGGCGATTGCGGTGGTGCTGTTCTTCCCGGCGCTAGGGGCGGGCAGTCTGTTTGGTACTGAAGTGCGCGGTTTCGTTTCTCCCATCGGTATTTCTGTGCTGGTGGGCGCGTTTATCTTCGGGGTAGGCATGCAGCTAGGCGGTGGCTGTGCGTCGGGTACGCTGTTTACGGCGGGCGGCGGCAATGCTCGCATGCTGATTACGCTGGTGTTCTTTATTGTGGGTTCGGTCATTGGCACCGCACACTTTACTTGGTGGCAAAGCCTGCCTGCTTTCCAGCCGGTATCGCTAGTCAATGTGGCGGGTGTGGGTGGAGGTATCGGCATTAGCTTGGTGCTGTTTGCCGCGATTGCTGCGTTTACGGTGATTATGGAGAAGCGCCGCCATGGCCATTTAGAGCAGGCTCCGATGGTGGATAAACCGAGCACCGAGCGCTGGTTGTCGGGCCCATGGCCGCTGGTAGCCGGTGCGGTGGCTTTGGCGCTGCTGAACTTTGCCACGCTGGCATTGGCAGGCCGCCCGTGGGGAATCACCTCGGCGTTTGCGCTGTGGGGTGCCAAAAGCTTTGAACTGGTAGGTGGCGATGTGAGCCAGTGGGGCTACTGGCAAGCGCCTGGCAACGCCGCCGCGCTGGAAGCCAGCGTGTGGAGCGACATTACTACGGTGATGAACGTCGGCATTATGCTTGGCGCCCTGGCCGCCGCGAGCTTGGCAGGACGTTTTGCACCTAACTTTCGCATTCCATTGAAATCGGTATTGGCAGCGGTGATCGGTGGCATCATGCTAGGTTATGGTGCCCGCTTGGCCTTTGGTTGTAACATCGGCGCTTACTTTAGCGGTATTGCCTCTGGCAGCCTGCACGGCTGGGTATGGATGGTGGCGGCGTTCGCTGGCAACATGGCGGGCGTTAAGCTGCGGCCGTTCTTCTTTGATGGGGAAGCGGGGCGTCGACCCGTTGCCAAAAGCTGTTAGAAGACTCACGTTAGTGGCTTCCAGAAAACGTCTCGGCAATGCCGAGGCGTTTTTTTTATGCCCTTTATTTATGTCTCTTCCACCTTTGTCGTACTAGCATGTTACATTACGCTCAAACGCCGCCAACGCCCAGCGTTGCTGCATTGCAACAGCAATTGACATAAAAAGAGAGTGCCTATGTCTACGATGAGTAAACGCCCTTTATACATTCCTTACGCCGGTCCTTCTTTGCTTGAAATGCCGCTATTGAACAAAGGCAGCGCGTTTACTCAAGAGGAGCGACTGGCGTTTAACTTGATAGGGTTACTACCCCAAAAAGTCGAAACCATCGAAGACCAGCTAGAGCGGGTGTACCGTCAGTACCAGCAGTGCCACAGCGATCTCGAGCGCCATATTCATCTACGCGCCATTCAAGACGATAACGAAACGCTCTATTTCCGCCTCGTGTCAGAGCACCTGGAGGAAATGCTGCCGATCATCTATACGCCTACGGTTGGGCAGGCGTGCCAGGAGTTCTCCAACATTTATCGCAACCACCGGGGGCTGTTCATTAGCTACCCGGATCGCGAGCACATGGACGACATCCTGCGCAGTGCTACCAAAGATAACGTCAAAGTGATCGTCGTCACCGATGGCGAGCGTATTTTGGGCTTGGGTGACCAAGGCATTGGCGGGATGGGTATTCCTATCGGGAAGCTGGCGCTTTATACGGCCTGTGGCGGTATCAGTCCAGCCTATACGCTGCCCATCATGATCGATGTAGGCACCAATAATCAGGCGTTGCTGGACGATCCGATGTACATGGGCTGGCGTCATGAGCGGGTGAGCCAGGAGGAGTACGATGCCTTCATGGCGGAGTTCATTTGTGCCGTGAAGCGTCGCTGGCCAAACGTGCTGCTACAGTTCGAGGACTTTGCTCAGGCCAATGCCGTGCCGCTGTTGGAGCGCTACCGTAACGAGCTGTGCTGCTTCAACGATGACGTGCAAGGGACGGCCTCGGTTGTGGTGGGCACGCTCATGGCCGCTTGCCAAGCCCGCGAGGAGACGATTGCCCAACAGCGTGTGGTGTTCGTCGGGGGCGGTTCTGCTGGGTGTGGTATTGCCGAGCAGGTCGTCGTGGCCATGGAGGCCGAGGGGCTGACCGAAGCGGAAGCGCGTGCGCGCATCTTCATCGTCGACCGTGAAGGTCTAATGACCACGGATCAAGCGTGGCAACGTGACTTTCAGCGCCGTTTGGCCCATGACCCTGCCTTGGTTGCTGAGTGGAACGGCCAAGGGTTGGAAGAGACCATCGCGCAGATCAAACCCACCATTCTGATTGGCGTGTGCGGCCAACGCGGTATCTTTACCGAACAAGTCGTTCGCACCATGCATGCAGGCTGCGAGCATCCGGTGATCATGCCGCTCTCCAACCCGACCTCGCAGGCTGAAGCGGTGCCAGAAGACGTGATTCGCTGGACCGATGGCCAAGCGTTGGTGGCTACCGGTAGCCCGTTCGCACCGGTGGTGTACAACGGCCGTACCTACCCGATTGCCCAGTGCAACAACGCCTATATCTTCCCCGGTATTGGGCTGGGTGTGATTGCGGCAAATGCCAACCGCGTCACCGATGAGATGCTGATGAGTGCCTCTCGGGCGCTGGCGCGTGAAGCGCCGCTGGTGAAAGAGGGCAAAGGTGCGCTCTTGCCGCCACTGTCGCGAATTCGTGATATCAGCAAATCGATTGCTTTTGAGGTGGCAGCGCAAGCGCAGCAAAACGGCGTTGCGTTGAAAACCAGCGGCACCGTGCTGCGTGAGCGTATCGAGTCTGCCTGCTGGTCGCCTGAATACCGTTTCTACCGTCGTCGCGCTTTCTAAGGGCGCGTCACGCAGGCAAAAAAAGCCCCCACCGAGGTGGGGGCGATGCAAGCATTGGTAGGTCGTACCTTTAGGCTGCGCCGATCATCTTGCGCAGCACGTAGTGAAGGATACCACCGTGGCGGTAGTACGCCAGCTCATTGACGGTATCAATTCGGCACTTGGCATCAACGGTACGTTCGCCGTCGCTATTTTTGATCACGACTTGCACGGTACCGCCAGGGCTCAAATCGCTCAAACCGGCAATCGAGATCTCTTCATCCCCAGTTAACCCCAGACTTTCACGGCTTTCGCCTTCCGGAAATTGCAGCGGTACCACGCCCATTCCGATCAGGTTAGAACGGTGGATGCGCTCGAAGGATTCGGCAATCACCGCGCGTACGCCTAGCAAGCGCGTGCCTTTGGCGGCCCAGTCCCGCGAGGAGCCGGTGCCATACTCTTTACCCGCAATCACCACCAGCGGCGTGCCTTCTTCTTTGTATTTCATGGCGGCATCGTAGATGGCCATCTGCTCTCCGCTCGGTATGTGGCGTGTTTCGCCGCCAACCACGCCGTCGAGCATTTCGTTTTTGATGCGCACGTTGGCGAAGGTGCCACGCATCATCACTTCATGATTGCCTCGGCGCGAACCGTAAGAGTTGAAGTCGACCGGCTTCACGCCGTGCTCTTGCAGGTAGCGACCAGCAGGGCTATCGGGTTTGATGGAGCCCGCAGGCGAGATGTGGTCGGTAGTGACAGAGTCGCCGAGCATTGCCAGGACGCGCGCATTTTTCACGTCCTCGATGGCGTCTGGCTCCCGCTGCATGCCTTCAAAGAAGGGCGGGTGTTGAATATAGGTCGACTCCGGCCACTCGTAAACTTTGCCCTCTGGCACTTTGATGGCTTTCCACGTCTCATCGCCTTCGAAGACGGCTCCGTACTCCTTACGGAACATCTCGGTATTCACCTTCTCGACGGCGCTGGCGATATCTGCCTGCGAAGGCCAGATGTCTTTCAGGTACACCGGATTGCCGTCGCTGTCCTGGCCGAGCGGGTCGGTGGTCAAGTTGCACTGCACGTTACCCGCCAGTGCATAGGCAACGACCAAGGGCGGTGATGCCAACCAGTTGGTTTTGACCAGCGGGTGCACACGGCCCTCAAAGTTACGGTTGCCCGACAGCACTGATGCCACGGTAAGGTCGCCATTATTGATGGCTTTTTCGATCTCTTCCGGCAAGGGGCCAGAGTTACCGATACAGGTGGTGCAGCCGTAGCCTACGAGGTTGAAGCCCAGTGCATCTAGGTCATCATCGAGATTGGCCGCGGCGAGATAGTCAGTGACGACTTTGGAACCAGGCGCCAGCGATGTTTTCACCCAGGGCTTGGTGCTCAAGCCTTTCTCACGGGCGTTACGCGCCAGCAAGCCGGCTGCCATCATTACGCTGGGGTTCGAGGTGTTGGTGCACGATGTAATCGCTGCGATCACCACCGCGCCGGGGTCGAGACTGAAGTCCTGCTCACCCATCGTGACGGTTTGGCTGTCACTGTGTTTGAAGTCATGCTCGTAGCTGCGGTCGATGCCGACAGCGGTTTGGCCGCCTTCGGAGGCCAGCTTACCCTTTTCGGTGCTGGGCAGCGCTTTACCATCCTCTTCCATGACTTTGCTAAAGGCGCTGGCCATGTCTTTGAGGGCCACACGATCTTGCGGGCGTTTGGGGCCTGCCAAGCTGGCTTCTACATCGTTCATGTCCAGGCTGAGCGTGTCCGTGAAGATGGGCTCGTCACCCGGCTCGCGCCACAGGCCTTGGGCCTTGCTGTACGCTTCGACCAGCGCGATCTGGCTATCTTCACGACCAGTCAGGCGCAGATAGTTGAGCGTTTCGTCATCCACAGGGAAGAAGCCGCAGGTGGCGCCGTATTCTGGGGCCATGTTGGCGATGGTGGCACGATCCGCCAGGGGCAGGTCTTTCAGTCCGTCGCCATAAAATTCGACGAACTTGCCGACCACGCCTTTCTTACGCAGCATTTCGGTCACGGTAAGCACGAGGTCGGTGGCGGTAATGCCTTCCCGTAGCTTGCCGGTGAGTTTGAAACCAATCACTTCGGGAATCAGCATGGAGACCGGTTGGCCCAGCATGGCGGCTTCTGCTTCGATGCCGCCTACGCCCCAGCCCAGCACACCCAAGCCGTTGATCATGGTGGTGTGAGAGTCAGTACCTACCAGGGTATCGGGGTAGGCAACGGTGTGGCCATCTTCCTCTTTGGTCCATACCGTGCGGCCCAGGTACTCCAGGTTCACCTGGTGACAGATGCCGGTACCGGGCGGCACGACGCTGAAGTTGTCGAACGCTTTCTGGCCCCAGCGCAGGAACTCGTAACGCTCGCCGTTGCGCTGCATTTCGATATCGACGTTTTCTTGGAACGCCTCTGGGTTGCCAAACTTATCGACCATGACCGAGTGGTCGATCACCAAATCCACTGGAGAAAGGGGGTTGATGCGGGCGGGGTCTTCGCCCAGCTTTTCTACCGCCGCGCGCATGGAGGCGAGATCCACGACGCCGGGCACACCGGTAAAGTCCTGCATCAACACGCGGGCAGGGCGGTAGCCAATTTCACGGCTGGATTTGCCCTCTTGTTGCCAGTCGACCAGCGCCTGCATGTCTGCTTGCTCGACGCTCTCATCGTCTGCAAAGCGCAGCTGGTTTTCGAGCAGGATTTTGAGTGTTTTGGGCAGCCGGTCAATGTTGCCTAGCGTCTCAGCCGCCTTGGGCAGGCTGTAGTAGTGATACTTTTGGCTTCCTGCCGTTAAGGTATGAAGCGTATTGGGTATCTTGCTCATTCCATTCTCCTCTGATTGCTTGGCGTTGCGCGACGGTCACTGCTTGTCTGGGTATGGCGGTCTCATCGTAGGATGTAACAGTATGGCTTATTAATAACACATGGGTGTATTACCCTCGCCTTTCAAGCCATCTTCGCCTAATAGCATAGGCTAACCCTTGTAATAGCTTGTACTTGACGCCATTTCAGGCAGACTCTCTTGCAACGTTATCTGCTCAATTGTGACTAAGGTGGTGTCATGGAAACGCGTCATGAACGTTTGATTATTCTTGGGTCCGGCCCGGCTGGCTATACGGCCGCCGTGTATGCCGCTCGGGCCAACCTCAACCCCCTGCTCATTACCGGTATGCAGGCTGGTGGCCAATTGACCACCACGACCGACGTGGATAACTGGCCGGGCGATGCCGAAGGCGTCCAGGGTCCTGAGCTAATGGAGCGCATGAAGCAGCACGCCGAGCGTTTCAATACCGAGGTGCTGTTCGATCATATCAATGAAGTCAGCTTAGCGGAAAAGCCCTATACCCTGAAAGGCGACAGCGGCACCTATACCTGTGACGCGCTGATCATCGCCACCGGTGCCAGCGCGCGCTACTTGGGGCTACCCACCGAACAGCAGTTCATGGGCCAGGGCGTGTCGGCCTGTGCGACTTGCGATGGGTTTTTCTACCGTAACCAAGAGGTCGTGGTCGTTGGCGGGGGTAACACCGCAGTGGAAGAGGCGCTCTACTTGTCTAACATCGCGTCCAAGGTCACGCTGGTTCATCGTCGCGATACTTTGCGCGCGGAAAAAATCCTGCAGGACAAGCTCTTCGAGAAAGCCGAGGCGGGTAAAATTGCCCTGGAGTGGTTCTACGAAGTCGAGGAAGTGCTGGGGGATAACACCGGCGTGACCGGCGTGCGTGTGAAGTCTACCCAGGATGGCAGCACGAAAGAGATACACGCGCCGGGGCTGTTCATTGCCATTGGCCATAGCCCCAATACGGGCATCTTCGAAGGGCAGTTGGAGATGAACGGTGGCTATATCAAGGTGCAATCGGGCAGTGAAGGCAATGCCACGGCCACGAGCGTGCCGGGCGTGTTTGCCTGCGGCGACGTGATGGATCATATCTATCGCCAAGCGATCACCTCGGCAGGCAGCGGCTGTATGGCAGCGCTGGATGCCGAGCGTTACCTGGATGGTATTGCTTGAGTCATCGCCTCCGTGGGCCCCTGTCGGCGGTTTAGCAGCCGACAGGGGCGCTATCCACGCGTAATCTACCTAACTGGCTCAGTACAAGCCGCTTGCCCTCTTCGCGCGTGGCGCATATGTCGAAGCTGCCGTTGTAGCCACTGGTGTGGCCTAGCACGTTATAGCGAATGCGCTGCCATCCGCGGCTGTAGGTCGTGTAGGTCGCTGCCTGCCCTGGAAAGACGCGCAGAATCTCATCAGGTCGAATACCGTCTTCCGTATCGCCTTTCACGACAATTAACGCGTCGCCCCACGCACTGGCGCATGCCGTGAGATTGGGGCTGGCTGGACACACGGTCACTTTCGTTCGCTGCGAGATGGCCGTATGCCGGGCAAATGCAAATGCTGCGCGCAAGCGGCTCACTTCACTATTGAGAATGCTTTGGTGGCCAAGTGCCTGAACGCTTGGCGTCAGCCACGCTATCATGGCGGTCATCAACAGCATCGCTACCAACATCTCGATGAGGGTAAAGCCCCGCTGATGAAGCGGGCGTGTCCTGTGCGTGTCATCGGGCTGCATCGCTTGACCCCCTGTCGGCGAGCGCTATGCTCGTTGCGCTGGTTAACGTAGCGTTGGTGCTGTTTATCCTAGGGAGCGCAAAGCGCTTTTTATGTAAGCCAAAACGGACAAATGTTGTGAGCAATCTCTTAATTTTAGGGGGTGGCGTGATCGGCATGATGACGGCACTTCAACTAGCCGACGCGGGTCAGCAAGTCACGCTGATAGAGCGTGGGACATGCGGAAAAGAGGCGTCCTGGGCCGGTGGCGGAATCGTTTCGCCGCTCTACCCATGGCGCTATGGCGAACCCGTGTCTCAGCTTTCGCGCTGGTCCGAAGGGGTATACCCCACGCTGGCCCTGCGCCTGTTGGAAGAGACCGGCATTGACCCGGAGTACCGCCAAAAGGGCTTGCTCTACTTGAACGTGGACGATGACGAGGCGGCCTTGCATTGGGCCCGACAGCTAGGCAAGCCGCTGGAACGAGTCGATGCCGAATTCGTTCGCCATAAAGAGCCTGAAGCTGCCGCTCCGCAGGGCAGTGCGCTCTGGATGCCCACCCTCGGCAGCGTGCGTAATCCGCGCTTGGGCCAAGCGCTACGCGCGCGCCTGGCCGCCATGCCCAACGTGACGCTGATGGAGCACTGCAGCGTACAAGGCATGATTCAGCGCCAAGGCCGTGTGGTGGGCGTCGCAACGAGTCGTGGAGAGCAGTGGGCAGAGCAGTTCATCGTCTGTGGTGGGGCCTGGACGGCCCAGCTATTGGAGGAGGTGAACGTGCGCCTACCGGTTCGGCCAGTCAAAGGTCAGATGATCGCTTATCAAGCGCCGCCAGGGCTGGTTCAGCGTGTGGTACTCAAAGATGGCCGCTACGTGATTCCACGCAGCGATGGGCTACTGCTCGTGGGGTCGACGTTGGAAGAGGCGGGCTTCGATACGACCACCGATGAAGAGGCGTTGGCATCGCTCAAGCGCAGTGCGGAGAACATAATCCCCGCGTTAGCCAACTACCCCGTCGCGCACCATTGGGCGGGATTGCGTCCCGGTTCACCGGCGGGCATTCCGTTCATCGGCGCGCTGCCCGACCATCCGAACGTGTTCGTCAATGCCGGGCACTACCGTAATGGATTGGTGCTGGCGCCCGCGTCGACCCATCTTCTGGTCGATCTAGTGCTAGGGCGCAAGCCGCTGATGGACCCGACGCCTTATCGGCTAACGGCCGAGCGTTTAGCGTGACGATTAACGTTGGCTGTCTTCCTGCTCCTGCAGGAAACGATCACGGTGGGCGCTACAGCAGAACCACTGCTCTGCGTCGCGCAGCGCCTCGCTCTCCGGTACGTGAACATCACACCAGCGGCAGCGCACCATTCGGCCACCCTCATGGCGTGGGGGCGTTTGTTGCTGGTGAGCCAGCTTACGTTGGCGGTACATACCGTAAAGCTTCAGGCCTGCGTAAAACAGCGCGGCGAAAATAATCAGCCGAATGATCAATAGGTTCATCCTCAATGGCTCCCCACGTGGGAAAGGGCGGTGACATCGCATTCGTGGCTGCTTGGCCTTTGCCACTGGGCACGCCTTGCGGGACAATGCAGCAACGAGGTAGATGCCACCGTATTCCGAAGATTCTCAAGAGATTTTGACGCCCATGCAAGACTTAACGCTGGTAATGGCCCAACTCGACCCTCTGGTAGGAGATATTCCCGGCAATGCCGCGCGTGCCATTGAAGCGGTGCGTGAAGCGAGGATCGAGCATGGGGCGGATATTGTTGTCTTCCCTGAGCTTTTTTTATCCGGTTACCCGCCGGAAGATCTGCTGCTGCGCCCTTCCATGGAAACTCGTCTGCGGGAAGCGCGGGCAAAAATGGCGGAAAAGATCTCCCGCGATGTGCTGGTGATCATTGGCTATCCCGGCGTCCGTGAAGGCAAGTGCTACAACTTGGCGGGGGTGCTGTACAACGGCCAATGGGAAGCGGAATACGCCAAGCAAGCGCTGCCCAACTACCAAGTGTTCGACGAACAGCGTTACTTCACCCCGGGCACCGAACCGCTGGTATACGAGCACAAAGGAGCCAAGCTGGGCCTGCTGATTTGCGAAGACCTGTGGGAAGGCGCGCCGGTGAAGGCCGCTCGCGAGGCGGGTGCTGAAGTGCTGATCAGTTTGAACGCGTCACCCTATCATCAGGACAAGCCCGCCGAGCGTCTGCGTCTGTTGGAACAGCGCGCCCAAGACGTGCAGCGTCCTATCGTTTACGTCAATACCATTGGCGGTCAGGACGAGCTGGTGTTTGACGGGGGATCGAGCTGTGTCGATGCCAGTGGCCAACTCAAGGTGCTGGCGCCCTACTGGCAGGCAGGGCTGATGCCCATTCAGTTGCTACAAACCAGCGCGGATGCCTGGGAGCCTCAAGCCGGGGAGATCGAGCCCGACGTTGAGCCGGAAGAGAGTCTCTACTGTGCGCTGGTGACCGGCCTGCGTGACTACGTCAACAAGAGCGGTTTCAAAGGCGTGGTGCTGGGACTGTCTGGCGGCATCGATTCCGCGCTCTCGCTGGCCATTGCAGTGGATGCGCTAGGGCCGCAGCGGGTGCAAGCCGTCATGATGCCTTACCACTACACCGCGGATATCTCCAAGCAGGATGCCGCCGAGCAGGCGAACCTGCTGGGCGTGCACTATGACGTCTTGCCCATCGAGCCGATGGTGGAAGCGTTCATGGGGACCCTAGCTGAGAGCTTTGCCGGTACCGAGCGCGACACGACCGAAGAAAACCTGCAGTCGCGCTGCCGTGGCGTGCTGCTCATGGCGATTTCCAACAAGAAAGGGCTGATGGTATTGACCACGGGTAACAAGAGCGAAATGGCCGTGGGATACGCCACGTTGTATGGCGATATGGTAGGCGGCTACAACGCCATCAAGGATGTGTATAAAACCTGGGTATACCGCTTGGCCCGCTGGCGCAATACGCAGTCTCCGGCGATTCCCGAGCGGGTGATCGAGCGTGCGCCTAGTGCGGAACTCGCCCCTGACCAGCAGGATAGCGACTCACTCCCTGACTACGATGTACTGGATGCCATTCTGGTTCGCTACATTGAGGGAGATATGAGCGCCGAGGCGATCATTGCCGCCGGCTTTGAGGAAGAGGATGTCTACAAGGTCGTCAAGCTGGTGGATCGCTGTGAATACAAGCGCCGCCAGGCGCCAGTGGGCGTGCGGGTCACGCCCCGTGGTTTCGGGCGTGACCGTCGCTACCCCATCGTGAACGGCTGGCAGCCTGGGGACTAAGGGCTCAAGCGCGCACTGGCTTAAGTCAGTACCGGAGGAGGGGCCAGACAGTGTTTGGCCATCTCTTCCGCGGCTACTGGCTTGCAGAAGTAGTAACCCTGATAAGCGTGGCACTGGTGCTCGTTGAGATAGCGCCAGTGCTCCATGGTTTCTACCCCCTCGGCAATCACGTTCAGTCCCAGCGAATGCCCCATGGCAATGATCGTTTCGACGATGGCCATGTCATCTTCGTCCTGATGAAGATCGCGCACGAAGGATTGATCGATTTTGATCTGATCCAACGGCAATCGCTTCAAGTACTGAAGCGATGAGTAGCCGGTGCCAAAGTCGTCCATGGCGAAACTGATCCCCAGCGCCTTCAGCTGATGCATACGGGCGATGGTATCTTCTACTTTACCAATCACGGTACTCTCAGTTAGCTCAAGCTTCAGCTTGTGCGGCGAAGCGCCGCTAAGTTCCAGGGCGTTGGCCACCTCTTCAACGAAGTTCGGCTGTTGGAACTGTTTGGCGCTGACGTTAACGGCCAGGACCAAGTCCTTGGTGTGTGCCGCCGTTTCCCACATGACGAGCTGTTCGCAGGCAGCGTGCAGTACCCAGGTGCCAATAGGCACGATGAGTCCAGTCTCCTCGGCCAGCGGAATGAAGGTGCCTGGCGAGACGAAGCCTCGGGTAGCGTGCTGCCAACGGATGAGCGCTTCCGCGCCGATGGCTCGCCCTTGGCTGTCCACCTGCATTTGATACACCAGTACGAACTCTTCCCGCTCGATGGCGAGACGCAGATCCCGCTCGAGCTCGGTGCGCGTTTCCAGCTGTGCTTGCACCGCCGGGTCATAAAAGCGGATCGTATTTTGACCATCGCGCTTGGCGAGGTGAACCGCTGAGTTGGCGTACTGGAAAAGCTGGTCGACGCTGTCATCGACACCTTTGAACAAGACGAGCCCCTGGCTGACATTGAGATACTGGTAATGCCCATCCAAGCAGTAAGACTGGGTCAGCGCGTGATTGATCTGCTGCGCCAAGAACTCGGCTTTCTCAGCGGCCTTCAGCTTGTCGGCATCCAAACCGTCTACGATCAGCACGAATTCATCGCCGCTCAGGCGGCCGATGGTGCAGCCCTGTTGCTCCAACGTTTTTAGCCGCGAGGCCATCTGCTTGAGCAGGTCGTCGCCCGCCCGATGGCCGATGCCGTCGTTGATGCGCTTGAATTCGTCCACATCCACGTACACCAGCGCCCCGTAGGTATTGGTTTGGCTATTGGTTTCCAACGAGTGCTGCAAGTGCTCTTTCATCAACCGCCAGTTAGGTAGATCGGTGAGCGTGTCGTAGTACGCTAGTTGATGGACCTGGCGCTCCGCTTCGCGACGCTGCTGTTCGGTATCGCGAAAAGAGAGCAGCGAAAGCGCAATGCGCTGAAGCGGGCCGCTGTGCTGTTTGCTTAGGCGTTCGACGGCCTGCATGTCGGGCAGGGCTTGGTGGTTGTCGGATAGAGCTAGAATCGCGTCGCCCACCGTGACGAGCCGCTGATTGATGCGCCACGCGGCCAAAAAGGCGGCACTGATCAGCAGGGCAAAGAGTCCCAGACCTAGCCATAGCGTGGAGTTTCGCGATTGGATGAGGTCGGTGTACGACTCCCGGTGACGATCGCTGGCACGCTGGGTCAGCGCCTCGAAAATCTGCTGAGAAAAGAGGCTGAAGGTCGAGAAGTGGCGCTGGGCTTCTTGCAGGTAATACCCTGGGTCTCCCTGGTTTAGGGTAGCCGCTTCGTTCGCCATGCTGACAAACCGGCGATATTCACGAAAGGCGCGCTGTAAGGTGTCGGCGCTCTCCTGGCTCAGGTCGAAAATCAGTGGCGACGCGGCCAACTGATCGATGCTGTCACCAATGCGCGATAGCTCTTGGTTGATCAGGCCGTATTCGGAGTAACGCTGCATGGCGCCCAGATCGGTCGCTTCCGCGCGGCTAAACACTTCACTCATGCGTTGATGAAGATCGCCCAGTTGACGATCAAACGTCGCCATCTGCACAAGGGTGTCCAGGTCGTTGGACTGAAGCTGGTAGCTCTGCAGCGACTGCTCTTTGATCGTATAGGTGGCTAGCCCCAATAGCAGTGCCACGGGAAGTACGACCATCAGAATGGGGAGCAAAAACACCATGAACAGGCTTTGCGAAGGTTTCATAGTAACCTCAAGGGAAAGCAGTGGACCGTGGCGCATCACGCCACGGCCTCTCTAAATAATTAACGGCAGGTCAGGCGTTTTATTTAGAAGCTTTCCCACTCAGGTTCCGCAGAAGCGCTGGAGTTGGCTGCAGGCAGCGCCGGCGCTTTCTGGGGCGCGGGGGAGGGCGCTGGGGTGGCTTGGCTCACGCGACGTGGCGTGCTCGACGCCGTCGACGGCAGTTTGAATGCGCCCATGGCATGCAGCAGCTGGTGGGCATTTTGACGCAAGTTGTTGGCGGCAGTCGCACTTTCGTGTACCAACGATGCGTTTTGTTGCGTGACCTGATCCATTTCGGTGACCGCTTGGCCCACTTCCTGAACGCCAGCGCTCTGTTCGGCGCTGGCATTGCTGATCTCTTGCATGATGGTGGTCACACGCTGGATGGCTTCGACGATCTCTTCGGTGGATTTGCTGGCTTCTTCCGCCCGCTCGTTACCATGGTTGACGCGCTCGAGATTGCTGCTGATGAGGTTGTTGATTTCCCGCGCAGCATCGGCACTGCGCTGGGCCAGCTTACGCACCTCTTCGGCAACGACGGCAAACCCGCGGCCATGCTCGCCTGCTCGGGCTGCCTCGACCGAGGCGTTCAAGGCCAAGATGTTGGTTTGGAAGGCGATCGAATCAATGGTCGAAATGATGCCAGCGATCTCTTGAGAGCTTTTATTGAGATCGTTCATGGTGGCGACGACCTGATGCACCGCTTCACCGCCCCGGGTGGCCGTTGTCGAAGCGCTGGCGGCTTCTTGGCTGGCCTGTTCGGAGTTATCGGCGTTCTGCTTCACCGTGCTGTTGAGCTCCTCCATGGCGGAGGCCGTTTCGGCCAGGGCGCTGGCCTGCTCCTCAGTGCGTGAGGCAAGATCGTTGTTGCCTTCCGCAATCTGCTCGCTGTTGGAGGCGACGGCCTCCGCCGAGGCGCGCACTTGCGCCACGATGTCTTGGAGGTGCTTCGCCATCTCGACCTGCGACGCCATGATGCTGCGGGTATCGCCTTTCTTAAGCCGTCCTTTGGTGGCGAGTTCGCCACGACCGATGGCTTGAGCAAAGGCTTTCACCTCAAAGGGTTCGGCACCCAGTTCCCGCAATAGCTGACGCGACAGGAAGACGGCAATCAGGCCACCGATCAGTAGGGCAAAGAGCGTTAAGCCAAGCATCTGTAGCTGAAAACCCGAAGCCGTGGCACGGGCATCGGCGGTGGTCACGTTGTTGATCTGTTCTTGCAGGTCGATGAACTGATTGATGCGGTTGAGCCATTCCGTGTAGGCAGGGCCTGCCTGCTCTAACAGAATGGCTTGGGCTTGCTGATTGTTACCCGTCTCTCGAGCGGCCAAGACTTGCGCCGTCAAGCGCTTCGTCGCATCGGCTTGCTCACCGATGTTCGCCAGCATTCGCTGCTCGTCTGCCGAGGCCGTCGAGGTTTGATTGACCTGTGCCATTCCGGCCATGGCGGCTTGGTAGGCCTCCTCGAGTTGGCGCATCTCGGCCTGCAGTTCTGTCAACATGCCATCACCTGCAGTGATGACGATGTCACGCAAGACGATGGCGCGATCATGAACACTGCCTCGCATATCGACGGCGTAACCTTGTTTTTCGCCGTGAACATCGTTGATCTGGGTTAAGCCACGGTCAATTTGGTTGACTTGAAGGATGCCTGCCACGGTGAGCAGCACCAGTAATGCCAGAAGGATAGAAAATCCGACGGCGAGTCGGGTGCTTATTTTCGTACCCGAAAGTCGTTTCATCAGGGAGGTCATGCAAGGGGCTCCTTAGGCGCCGTGAAGGCGCTTTATTATGTTCGGCAAAGGGGATAATAGTGCTGGCAGCATAATTTGTACAACATCTGTATGACTATTTATGTTTTTCGAATTGATTAAGTTTTTGTTAATTAAGTTTTAATTAGGTAAGAATAAAAAAAACCACGCCGAAGCGTGGTTTTATTAGTGCGCAAATTGTACAGCCAAATCGTGGCAGCCGCTAGCGGCATGATTCAACGCTCAATCGCTGTTGCCATGCTTTGGTGTGAAGCGACCACCTTGTAACTGCTCGTGATCCGGTGCGTTTTCCCGCAGCACAGCGAGGACTTCACTGGCACGGTCATCCATGCCCAGCCCCTGGTAGCCTTCGATCATCGTCGCCAGCGCATCGCGAGTCGCGTTGGATTCCGGATAGTTCTCGATCACCCAGCGACCCCGCTCGACGGCGGCCAGGAAGGCACCGCGACGCAGGTAGTAATCGGCCACATGTAACTCATGGCGCGCCAAGAGCTCGCGCAGGTAGACGATGCGCTGCTGGGCATCCGGGGCGTACTGGCTCTGCGGGAAGCGCTGAATCAGTTCGCGGAAGTCGTTGTAAGCATCGCGCGATGCCCCTAGATCACGCTTGGAGATGTCGATCAGGCGCAGGCGCTCGAGGCTGAAACGTCCCGCCTGCCAAGCAGAAAGCCCACGCAGGTAGTAAGCGTAATCCACCTGCGGATGATCCGGATGTAAGCGGATGAAGCGGCTAGCAGCAGCGCGCGCCTCTTCCCAGTTGCTGTTTTCGTAATAGGCATAAATCAGTTCGAGCTGGGCCTGCTCGGCGTGAGGACCGAACGGGTAGCGGGTATCCAGCGCTTCAAGGCGCTCGATAGCAATCGGAAAACGGTTGCTATCGAGCGCGGTGCGTGCCAGCTCGTACAGCTCGCGCTCCTGGACACCCGCAAACTCGTCTTCCTCTTCCGGGGTCGTGTCGTTGCTGGCGCAGCCTGCGAGAAGGGCAAGGCTCAAGGCTAGGGCGCCAAAGCGGTGGGCAGCGGAAAAAACGCGCATCATCATCCTCGTTGCAAACAAGCCTCAATCACCGAAAAGCGACGATGGCCATAAGTAGAAATGGTAGAATAGGTCGCAGTGAGCCCACTATAAAACACCTAGACGCAAAACGCAGGCTTAGCGACACGTCGCAACGGCAAGTTGTACATCTTGGGTGGTTTGTTTGGGCGGTTAGCGTCTTAGAGAGGTTATTCATGTCTCGTATTGTTGAAGCCACGCAGCGGGTGCCCGCCACGTTAGCTGGCGCACGTTTGGACCAAGCGGCAGCGGAGTTGTTCAGTGATTACTCCCGCGAGCGTTTGAAAGCGTGGATCAACGCCGGTGAGCTCACCGTCGATGGTGCCAAGGTCAAGCCGAAAGCCAAACTGCACGGCCATGAAGTGCTGACGCTCAACGCGACCATCGAAGAGGACACGCGTTTCGAGCCCCAGGACATTGCGCTGGACATCGTCTACGAAGACGATGACGTCATCGTCATCAACAAGGCAGCGGGCATGGTCGTGCATCCGGCGGCGGGCAACCCGGATGGCACTTTGCTCAATGCGCTACTGCATCATCACCCCACACTGGCGGAAGTGCCCCGTGCGGGCATCGTCCACCGCCTGGATAAAGACACCACTGGCCTGATGATGGTCGCCAAAACCTTGCCCGCCCAAACCGTGCTGGTGGAGCAGCTTCAGGCGCGTACCGTGTCGCGTCAGTACGACGCCATCGTGATCGGTAAGCCCGTGGCGGGGAGCACCATCGATGCGCCGATTGGCAGGCACCCGAAAGACCGCAAGCGTCAGGCAGTGACGGCTTCCGGCAAGCCAGCCGTGACGCATTACCGCGTGGTCGAGCGCTTTCGTGCCCACACCCACGTGCGCTGCCAGCTAGAAACCGGCCGTACCCACCAAATCCGTGTGCACATGGCCCATGCCCGCTATCCGCTGATTGGCGACCCGCTCTACAGTGGCCGTGCCAAGCTTCCGCCGGGGGCAGCCGGGCCGTTGAAAGAGATTTTGCGCGAGTTTCCTCGCCAAGCGCTGCATGCTCGCAAGTTGAGCTTCGTACACCCCGTCAGTGGCGAAACCCTCACTTTTCAAGCCGACCTGCCCGATGATCTACTAATGTTGTTGGACTACCTGCGCGAAGATAGCGAGACCATGCGATGAGCGATGCCATAGACCTGCGCCCGACGCTACTGCTACCGGACTGGCCCGCGCCCGCCAACGTGCGGGCCTTTGTGACCACGCGTGAAACGGGGCCGAGCCAGAATGATTTCGCGGCCTTCAATCCGGCCGCTCACGTGGGCGATAACGCCGACCATGTGGCGCTGTGTCGACGATTGCTTCAAAAAGAGATTGGCGATGACCGCCCGCTGCTGTGGCTTAACCAAACCCACGGCGCGCGGGTGCAGCAGGAGTACCAAAGCGATGCACCCGACGCCGATGCTGCGCTTGCCAACAGCCGCGAGTACGCTTGTGTCGTGCTCACCGCCGACTGTTTACCAGTGCTGTTTTGTAATCGCCAAGGAACGCAGGTAGCGGTGGCCCACGCGGGCTGGCGAGGACTGGCAGGCGGCGTGCTGGAAGCCACGGTAGCTGCCATGAACTGCGATCCCGACGATGTTCTGGTGTGGTTAGGCCCTGCGATCTCCAATGCCCAGTTCGAGGTAGGGCCAGAAGTGTACGGCGCTTTCGTCGCAATACACCCAGATACGGCCGACGCGTTCGACCACAGCCCGTACCGGCTTGGGCACTATATGGCCGATTTGTATCGGCTCGCGCGCTTTCGCCTGGAAGCTTTGGGCATTCATCATATTAGCGGCGGGCACTTCTGCACCGCCTGCGAGTCGCGCTTCTACTCCTATCGCCGTGATAACGGCAATACCGGCCGCATGGCAAGCGTGATCTGGATCAACTAATCGCCACTTGAAATGCGTGGATATGACGCCATTTAACTTGTCAAGCTAATCGTCTTTAGCACGTTCAACGACAGGTTATTGGGAAACGCCGTGGGTCCAAACGCACGGCACTCCCCAGGAGGCACGTCATGCGATTCGATAAATTCACTGCCAAATTACAGGCCGCCATTGCCGAGGCGCAGTCTCTCGCCGTGGGCCAAGGCCATAACCAGCTCGATCCCGCGCACCTGCTGCTGGCACTGATCGATACCAAAGAAACCGGCATCAAAGCGCTGATCGAGAAAGCCGACGGCAGCAGTTCACGCCTGCGCGACGGTTTGCAGCGTCAAATGGACGATTTGCCCAAAGTCGGCCAGTTCGATGGCGACGTTCAGCCCTCTCGTGATTTCGTCAAGCTGATCAATCTCACCGACCGTGAAGCCCAGAAGCGCGGCGATCAATTCATCGCTTCAGAACTCGTGCTGCTGGCCGCATTGGAAATGAACAGCGCCATCACCAAACTGATGAAAGAGGCGGGATTAAGCCGTAAAGACCTAGAGGCGTCCATTGACAGCCTGCGCGGCGGTGCCAAGGTCGACGACCCCAATGCGGAAGAGCAGCGTGAAGCGCTCAATAAGTACACGCTGGACCTGACTCAGCGCGCGCTGGACGGCAAGCTCGACCCAGTGATTGGCCGCGACGACGAAATTCGCCGCACGATCCAAGTGCTACAGCGTCGCACCAAAAATAACCCGGTACTGATTGGCGAGCCCGGCGTGGGTAAGACCGCCATTGTCGAAGGCTTGGCTCAGCGTATCGTCAATGGCGAGGTGCCCGAAGGTCTGAAAGAGAAGCGTGTGCTCTCATTGGATATGGGCGCGCTGCTCGCCGGGGCTAAGTTTCGCGGTGAGTTTGAGGAGCGCCTGAAAGCGGTACTGAAAGAGCTCTCCCAAGAAGAGGGGCGAGTGATTCTGTTCATTGACGAGCTGCATACCATGGTGGGGGCTGGGAAAGCCGAAGGCGCGATGGATGCGGGCAATATGCTCAAACCGGCGCTGGCGCGAGGCGAGCTGCACTGCGTAGGTGCCACCACGCTGGATGAGTACCGCAAGTACATCGAAAAAGACGCCGCGTTAGAGCGCCGTTTCCAGAAAGTGCTGGTGGACGAGCCTACCGAGGCCGATACCATCGCCATTCTGCGCGGCCTGAAAGAGCGCTACGAGGTGCATCACGGCGTCGATATTACCGACTCGGCGATCATTGCTGCCGCCAAGCTCTCTACGCGCTATATCACCGACCGTCAGCTGCCGGACAAAGCCATCGATCTGATCGATGAAGCCGCCTCGCGGATTCGCATGGAGCTGGACTCCAAGCCTGAAGAGATGGATCGTCTCGACCGTCGCCTCATTCAGCTCAAAATGGAGCGTGAAGCGCTTAAGAAAGAGACCGACGAAGCCACCAAGAAACGCTTAGAAGCACTCAATCAGCAGATTCATGAGCTGGAGCGTGAATACGCTGATTTGGATGAGATTTGGAAGGCGGAAAAGGCCAGTATCCAAGGTGCGGCTCAGTTTAAGGCGGAGCTTGAGCAAGCGCGTATCGACCTTGAGCAAGCGCGCCGCCAGGGCGATTTAGGTCGTATGTCGGAAATCCAGTACGGCAAAATTCCCGCGCTGGAGAAGAAGATCAGCGAAGCGGGCGAAGGTGAAGCAGACACCGCCAGCCATCAGCTGCTGCGCTCCAACGTCACGGAAGAAGAGATTGCGGAAGTGGTTTCTCGCTGGACAGGCATTCCTGTCTCTAAAATGCTGGAAGGCGAGCGGGACAAGCTGCTGCGCATGGAAGACGCCCTGCACGAGCGCGTCATTGGTCAAAACGAGGCGGTCGAGGCCGTCGCCAACGCGGTGCGCCGCTCTCGGGCGGGCCTTGCCGACCCCAACCGTCCCAACGGTTCGTTCCTATTCCTCGGCCCGACCGGGGTGGGGAAAACCGAGCTGTGTAAGTCGCTGGCCAATTTCCTGTTCGATACGGAAGAGGCCATGGTACGCATTGATATGTCGGAGTTTATGGAGAAGCACTCCGTGGCCCGCTTGATTGGCGCACCTCCCGGCTATGTCGGTTACGAAGAAGGTGGCTACTTGACCGAAGCCGTGCGCCGCAAGCCCTACTCGGTGCTGCTGCTGGATGAGGTGGAAAAAGCGCACCCGGATGTGTTCAACATTCTGCTGCAAGTGCTGGAAGATGGCCGCTTAACCGATGGTCAGGGTCGTACCGTCGACTTCCGTAACACCGTGATTGTGATGACCTCCAACATGGGCTCAGACATCATTCAACGCATGGGCGGGGATGATAACGACTACGAGCTGATGAAAAACGCGGTGATGGAGGTTGTGGGTAACCACTTCCGCCCTGAGTTGATCAACCGGATCGATGAAGTGGTCGTGTTCCACGCCCTCGGCCAAGAGCAGATTCAGGCCATTGCTGGCATTCAGTTGGAGCGCTTGAAGGCACGGCTTGCGGAACACGATCTGCGCCTGGAGTTGAGCGACGATGCCATGGCGCAGCTCGCGGTGGTGGGCTTCGATCCGGTCTTTGGGGCACGGCCGCTCAAGCGCGCTATCCAAAGCCGCGTCGAAAACCCGCTGGCGCAGAATCTGCTGGCAGGTAAGTACCTTCCCGGTACGACCATTCACATCAGCGCGGAAGAGGGTAAGCTGGTGTTTCACTAATCATGCCGTCTCGTAGAGCCGGACTTGGCGCAATACCGTGCGGGGATTGCGCAATGATATAGGGCAAATGCCCCGTCAGCGCCGCTGTCGGGGCATTTTTTTGTGCTGACTGCGACCTTTGTTGCGTTTGGCTGGATCGGAGGTTGACAGGCTAAGGGTGCTAATGGAATCTTGTGGGTTCCTGATTTGCGGGCGCGGAACCAACGGGCAACCCCTCATCCCCGCGCGAAGGGTAGGCTCACGCCTCTACCCGCCGAAGGACTTCCGGGCTTGGGCTAACCGCCTGACCTGGCCAACGCCCCGACACGGTAAACCGCCGTGTAAGGGAGACGCTCTTTATGGTCGACATAGATGAGCGTTCCCGATGAGAGTGCAGGCCCTAACCGGGCCATATTGCCAGGGTTTGGCATCAGGTGCCGGCATGGGCCGGCAGCGGCATACCGCCGCACTCGACCCCGCAGGATGTCCTGCGGATCGCACTCGAGACCTCCAGGGGAGAAACACAGTGGAACTGCTTTCCGGCGCAGACATGATCGCCCGCTTCTTGCAAGATGAGGGCGTCGAATACATTTATGGTTATCCCGGTGGTGCGGCGCTGCATATTTACGACGCGCTGTTCCGCCAAGACAAAGTGAAGCACATCCTCGTGCGGCACGAACAGGCAGCCACCCACGCTGCCGACGGCTATGCCCGTGCTTCCGGCAAGCCCGGCGTGGTGCTGGTGACCTCTGGCCCCGGCGCTACCAACGCGGTGACCGGTATTGCGACCGCCTACATGGACTCCATTCCCATGGTCGTGCTATGCGGCCAGGTCATGAGCCACTTGATTGGTGACGACGCCTTCCAGGAAACCGATATCGTCGGCGTGACGCGTCCTATCGTGAAGCACAGCTTCTCGATTCGTCACCCGTCCGAGATTCCTGAAGTATTGAAAAAAGCCTTCTATCTGGCATCGACCGGTCGTCCTGGCCCGGTGGTGGTGGATATTCCTAAGGACATGACGGCCCCCACCGAGCGCTATGAGTACGTGTACCCGAAAAAGGTCAAACTGCGCTCGTACAATCCGGTAACCCGTGGCCATACCGGGCAGATCAAAAAAGCCGTCGAAATGATGTTGAAGGCCAAGCGCCCAGTGTTCTATACCGGCGGTGGCGTGGTGACCGGCAAAGCAAGCGAAGGCTTGACCGATTTGGTGAAGCAGCTTGGTTTCCCGATTACCACTACGCTGATGGGCATTGGTGCGTACCCACAAAGCGACCGCCAGTGTCTGGGGTGGCTGGGCATGCACGGCTCGTATGAATCCAACATGGCCATGCACCATGCTGACTTGATCATTGCCATTGGCGCGCGCTTCGACGACCGAGTGACCAATAACACGTCGAAGTTCTGCCCAACAGCGAAAATCATTCATGTCGATGTCGACCCAAGCTCGGTATCCAAGACCGTACGTGCTGATGTGCCGATCGTAGGGCCAGCCGCCAGCGTCATCAACGAGATGATTAGCCTGGTGCAGGGGAACGCCATCGCGCACCCCGACGCGCTGACCGAGTGGTGGCAGAAGATCGACGGCTGGCGCGCCGAGCGTGAAGGAAAGCTCTACGAGCCTTCCAAGCCCGGCGAAGTGCTGAAACCGCAAGAAGTCATCGAAGCGCTGTGCCGAGTGACCCGTGGCGAAGCGTACGTCACCACGGACGTGGGGCAGCACCAGATGTTTGCGGCGCAGTACTACAAGTTCGACAAGCCGAATCGTCTGATCACGTCAGGCGGGCTAGGCACCATGGGCTTTGGCTTCCCTGCTGCCATGGGCATCAAGCAAAACTTCCCGGACGACGATGTGGTCTGCGTCACCGGTGAAGGCAGCTTCCAGATGATGATGCAAGAACTCTCCACCTGTAAGCAGTACGGCGTGGGCGTCAAGATCGTCAACCTGAACAACGCATCGCTCGGCATGGTGCGCCAGTGGCAGGATTTGAACTACAAATCTCGCCATGCGCACTCCTATATGGAGTCGCTGCCCGACTTCCATATGCTGATCGAAGCGTACGGGTTCACCGCGATCACCGTGACGACGCTAGACGAGTTGGAACCGGCGCTGGAGCGTGCGTTTGCCAACAAGCATGAGTTGGTCTTCCTGGACGTGAAGGTCGACCCCCATGAACACGTCTATCCGATGCAGGTACCGCTGGGTGCTATGCGTGACATGCTGCTGTCTAAAACGGAGCGTACCTGATGCGTCATATCATCTCGATTCTGATGGAAAACGAACCGGGTGCGCTGTCACGTGTGGTCGGGCTCTTCTCCCAGCGTAACTTCAACATCGAAACGCTGAACGTGGCACCGACGGAAGATCCGTCGCTGTCCCGCTTAACGGTCACTACGGTGGGCGACGACCGAGTGATTGAACAGATTACCAAGCACCTCAACAAGCTGATCGATGTGGTCAAGCTGGTGGATCTCACTGAAGGTAACCACATCGAGCGTGAATTGATGCTGGTGAAGGTGAAAGCGCTTGGCGCTGCTCGCGACGAAGTAAAGCGCACGGTAGATATCTTCCGCGCGCAGATCGTCGACGTGACGCCCAGCCTCTACACCGTGCAGATTACCGGCGACGCTTCAAAGCTAGATGCCTTCTTACAGGCCATGGCGCCAGTAGGTATTCTGGAAGTGGCGCGTACCGGGGTGTCCGGTATTGCCCGTGGTGATAAGGTGCTGTCGCTGTAGCCTGCGCCGAGTCGCTGGAAGGTATCGACGAAAAACCGCCCCTTGCTGGGCGGTTTTTTTGTGCGTGCCTCGTCATGGATGGTCAGCACATCAACGCGGAGTCACTGCCGCCCAAAACGCGTCGATCATCGGGTTTTTGAGCCGTCGGTTCAGCACGCAGAGGCCAACGTCGTAGTGGGGTAGCTCAGGCTTGACGTTGAGTATCTGCACGCGCTCTGCCAGCGGGCTATTGTCCAGCACGATCTTGGGAACCACGCCCACGCCAAACCCAAGCCCCACCATGCTCACAATGGCTTCATGCCCAGCGACCTGGGCATAAATACGCGGTGCAATGCCCATGGCTTTAAACCACGTATTGGCATACTCCCTGGAAAGACCCGCTTCCGACAAAATCATCGGCACGTGCTGCCACTGCTCGGCGGTGGAGCTTTCCGGCTGCTGCGGTAGCCACGCATGCGGTTCGGTCGGTGCAATGAACAGCAGTGGCGAGCGGGTTAGCGACTTGAAGGCCAGCGCGCTAGGTGGGATACGCGGCCGCGGCGTGATGGCCATGTCATCAGCACCTTCCAGCACCCGCGACATCGCATCGGCAGGATCGCCAGTATGCAGCTTGAGCTCGATGCCAGGGTGACGAGTACGTACATCGCTGAGCAATTCATACAGAAAGCTGTAGCTCGCCGTGACGGAGCAGTAAATGCTGATTTCGCCGCTGAGCTGCGCCGTGGTGGCGGCCAAGGTGCGTTTTTGAGTTTCCCACTGCTCCAAGGTCTCTTTGGCATAGCGTTGGAACGTGATGCCTTGAGGGGTGAGCGTCACGTGGCGGTTGTCCCGTTCAAACAGGCGCGTGCCTAGCTCGCTCTCTACCTGTTGAATAGAGCGGCTCAGCGTCGATGGGCTGATATGACAAAGCTCGCTGGCGCGGCCAAAGTGCAGCGTATCGGCCAGGGTGACGACGTGTTTGAGTAGACGAAAATCCATAAAGGCCGACTTCCTAAGCGTGATTTCATAATATGAAATAGTATGTTGCAAACATAGCGTTTTACGCAATGGGTGCGCTGTCGTAGAGTGACCCCAACGCCGAATCCTAGTGCTGCAAAAGACGGCACGGGTGGCCATCAACGCTGACCTATACGCAAAAAAAGTTTTGGTTTCATCGACTTCTGGAGTTTCGCCATGCACGTTTATTACGATAAAGATTGCGACCTGTCCCTTATTCAGGCTAAGAAAGTCACCATCGTTGGTTACGGCTCGCAGGGCCATGCACACGCTAACAACCTGAAAGAGTCGGGCGTCGACGTGACCGTTGCCCTGCGCAAAGGCTCCTCTTCTGCAGCGAAAGCAGAAGCGGCTGGCTTGAAAGTGGCGAGCGTGCCGGAAGCGTGCAAGACCGCTGACGTGGTCATGATCCTGGCGCCGGACGAAAACCAAAAAGCCATCTACGAGCAGGAAGTCGAGCCGAACCTGAAAGAGGGCGCGACGCTGGCGTTCGCCCACGGCTTCAACATTCACTACAACCAGATCGAGCCGCGTAAAGATCTCGACGTGATCATGATCGCGCCGAAAGCGCCGGGCCACACCGTTCGTTCCGAATTCGTCAAAGGCGGCGGTATTCCGGACCTGATCGCGATTCACCAAGATGCGTCTGGCAGTGCGAAAGAGCTGGCGCTCTCCTACGCAGCCGGTGTTGGCGGTGGCCGCAGCGGTATTATCGAAACCACCTTCAAAGACGAAACCGAAACCGATCTGTTCGGCGAGCAAGCGGTCCTGTGTGGCGGCGCCGTCGAGCTGGTAAAAGCGGGCTTCGAAACGCTGACGGAAGCCGGTTACGCCCCGGAAATGGCTTACTTCGAGTGTCTGCACGAGCTCAAGCTGATCGTCGATCTGATGTACGAAGGCGGCATTGCCAACATGAACTACTCCATCTCTAACAACGCAGAGTATGGCGAGTACGTAACGGGGCCTGAAGTGATCAACGACCAGTCTCGTGCGGCGATGCGTAACGCACTGAAGCGTATCCAGACCGGTGAATACGCCAAGATGTTCATTCAGGAAGGTAACACCAACTACCCGTCCATGACGGCACGCCGTCGCCTGAACGCGGAACACGAAATCGAGCAGGTAGGTGCCAAGCTGCGCGGTATGATGCCGTGGATTGCTGCCAACCAACTGGTCGACAAGTCCAAAAATTAATCGACGCATCGAGTTACCCACGCCCCGACGCGCTGCTTCGGGGCGTTTTTCGTTGTCTATGGCAATTGGCTGGTCGCCTGGGCGTCACCGTGTAGAATGGAAAGAGATCACTTTTCGTGTGACTTCACTTTAAATGGATGACACTTATGACCCAGGATGCTCGCGATCAAGAGCACGGCAACACGCAGCCTTCCGAGACGTCGGCCAGCGGTGACTCCCCACAATCCGCAACGACAAAGGACGATACCGTCGGTAATGAAGATCTCGCCGCGGCGTTCCTGCGGGAAACCGAGGTCGTGGAAGAGGCCGTCGAAGACGGTAAGAAGATTCGTCGTAAAGGGATCTATCTACTGCCCAATCTGTTCACGACCTCCGCGCTTTTCTCCGGTTTTTTTGCCGTCGTCGCCGGTATCAACGGTGAGTTCACCTCGGCGGCCGTGGCCATTTTCATTGCTATGGTGCTGGATGGTCTGGATGGCCGTGTGGCGCGCATGACCAACACCCAAAGCGAGTTCGGCGCTGAGTACGACAGTCTTGCCGATATGATCTCGTTCGGGATGGCACCGGCATTGGTCGCCTTTACCTGGATTCTCCAAGATATTGGCAAAACAGGCTGGGTGGTAGCGTTCCTTTACGTTGCCTGTGCTGCGCTGCGCTTGGCACGCTTCAACGTGCAAATTGGTAGCGTCGATAAAAAATGGTTTATCGGTTTGCCTAGCCCTTCTGCAGCGGCGCTGGTTGCTGCCAGCGTATGGACGTTCCATAGTTTTGATGCCGATGCATTTGGCTTCAAGCTGTTGATGCTCGTCGTCGTCGGTGCGGCCGGTATTTTGATGGTGAGTAACATCCGCTACTACAGCTTCAAGGACCTTGATTTCAAAAAGCCGGTACCTTTCGTAGTGCTGTTGGCCGTCGTGCTGGGCTTTGTGATGATCTCCGTCGAGCCGTCGGTCATGCTGTTGCTGCTGTTTGCAGCTTATGTATGTTCAGGCCCTATCTTGGCCGTCATGCGCAAAGCCAAACCCAAGCGCTAAACTTTTTGAAAACTTTTTCACATTAGCTCTTGCCAATCCGGCTTCGAATCCGTAAAGTACGCATCCGCTGCCGGGGACGCCAAGCGTTACCAGCGGTGAATGAGGTTAAAAACCTCTGGTTTGTCAGGAAGTTAGCACCGTCTCGTTATTGATTGGATCGCTCG